>CAIJPD010000042.1 GCA_903822495.1 uncultured Chloroflexota bacterium
GTGCGCCATGCCGCATCGTCTGGACGGGGCGCTTGCTCCACCGTGGCGTTGGACGGAGGGGGAACCCGTGCGGGCGCGACTCTTGCCTGGATTCGTGGCCGCGCTGGCGCTGTTCGCCGGCCTTGGCGTGGTGCCCGGGCGCCTGGCCGCCGCCGGCAGCCTCGTGCGGATCACGACGACCCTGGAGCCGGCCGCCATCACCATCGCCCCCGGCGACACCGTCACCTGGCGCAACGACGACCAGCAGCGCCACCGCATCCGGACCACGGGCGGTCCCGGCCAATTCGATTCGGGCGATCTCGACCCGGGTCAGTCGTTCGCGGTCACGCTCGCCGCGGTCGGGACGTACGCCTATCAGGATGACCGCAACAAGGGGCTGGCCGCCTATGCCGGGACCGTCACGGTCGCCGTGGGGGCGCCCCAGCCCACCGGAGGCCCCGCGCCGACACCGACGCCCGCGCCGACACCGACCGGGCCGGCGGTCATCGGGATGGCCGGTCGGGCCTTTGGCCCATCCCAGGTCACGATCCTCGTCGGCGGCCAGGTGACCTGGCAGAACAACGACAAGGAGAGCCACACCGCGACGGCCGCCGGAGCCTTCGACAGCGGTGTCATGGCGCCGGGTGCGACCTTCAGCCGAACCTTCCCGACGGCCGGCGCCTTCCCCTTCCTGTGCCTCATCCACCCCAGCATGACGGGGACCGTCACCGTGCTGGGAGCGCCGGGCGCCACCGCCCCGCCGCCCGCCCCAACCCCCACGCCCGCACCCACGCCGCCCCCGCAGCCCGGCGACGTGCTGCTCCTGGACTTTGCCTTCAGCCCGCTGGGCCTCACCGTCGACGCCGGCTCGCGGGTCACGTTCGCCAACCGTGGCCAGGCGGCGCACACGGTCACGGCGCGCGACGGCTCGTTCGGGAGCCCGCTCATCTCGCCCGGGGGCGTGTGGCAGCAGACGTTCGCGACGCCCGGCACGTACAACTTCCTGTGCACGCTGCACCCGGAGATGACCGGCGTCATCAGCGTGCGCGGACCGGGCGGCGCCACCCCGCCCCCGGCCGCCGTGCCCACGCCCCTCCCAAGTCGACCGCCCGATGTCGTCCGCGTGCTGGACTTCGACTTCCAGCCGGGAACGCTGACGGTCGAGGCCGGCAGCACCGTCAGGTTCACCAACGTGGGTGTCGCGCCGCACACGGTGACCGCCACCGGCGGCGGGTTCAACAGCGGGATCATGAACGCCGGCGCGGACTGGTCCTGGACGTTTGCGGCCCCGGGGAGCTTTGACTACCTGTGCGCGGTGCACCCGCAGATGCTGGGCCGCGTCGTGGTGACCCCATCGTCCAGTGGCGCCGCCCTGCCGGGCACCACCTCGCCGGCGCCGGGCGGCCCCAGCCCGGCGGCCGTGGGCTCTCCATCGCCGGCGGTCGGACAGGCGGCAGGCGGCCCGGGCTCCGGCACTGCCGAGGCGGCCGCGCTGGCCGCCGGCGGTCGGGGGCTGCTCTCGGGCGTCATCGGGCTCCTGCTGGTGCTCGGCGCGCTGGCCGCCGGGCTACGCACGCTCCAGGGTGCGGCCCACCGACCCGGAACCACCTGAGGCTCGGTCGCGCAGGCGTTCATCGGCGCCGCACGGCCACCAGGAGTCGGGCGACCAGCCGCATCGACCGGATCTTGAACACCGCCAACCCCCACGCCGCGGTGAGGAGCGCCAGCGCGCCCGTGTCGGCCGGCGGCAGCGTGGTCAGGTCGAAGAGGTTGCGCAGCCCGGGGACCAGCAGGACCACGGCAAACAGCACCAGCATGGCCACGGCGAGCAGCGTGGGCCGCGCGTCCCGCCCGCGGCCGGGTGGCAGGAGCAGGGGGATCACCAGGATCCCGCACCAGACGGTGACGGCCGAGAGCGCCGTGCGCGCCTCCGCGATGCCCCCGGCCGAGCCCGACCACGCGGCAAAGACCGCCAGCCCAAACACCGCCACGGCGATGCCGGCCGGGATCGCGAAGCGGAGCGCCGATCGGAAGAGCGGGGTCCCGCTGCGACCGGCCGGCGCCCAGGCGGCCAGGACCAGGGTGGGGATGCCCACGGTGATGAGCGCCAGCACCGAGTTGGTCCGCGGCGTCAACGGGAAGTCCAGCCCGCAGATCGACGCCCCCAGCACCAGCAGCAGCGCGTAGACGGTCCGGGTGAAGAGCAGGCAGGCCACCAGGCGCATGCCCTCCACGATCCGCTGGCCCGCCACCACGGCCTTGGGCAGCACGGCGAACGAATCGCCCAGGAGGACCACGTCGGCGGCCGCTCGTGCCGCCGCGCTGCCGCTCTCCATGGCCAGGCCCAGGTTGGCCTCGCGCAGCGCGATGATGTCGTTGACCCCGTCGCCCACCATCGCCACGTCGTGGCCTCGCGCCCGGAGCGCCCGCACCAGCCGTGCCTTGAGCGCGGGCTCCACCCGGCCAAAGATGGTCCCCCGGTCGGCCGCCTCGCCGAGGGCCGCGTCGTCCAGGTCGGCCAGCGCCCGCCCGTCGGACGCCTCGCCCTGCACCCCCACCGAGGCCGCGATGGTGCCCACCGTGGATCGATGGTCGCCCGATGCCACCTTCAGCCGGAGTCCCGCCTCGGTCAGCGCCTTGAGCGTGGCCGCGGCATCGCCCCGCAGCTCTTCGCGGAACCCCAGGAGCGCCGCCGGCCGGAGCCCGGTCGGCAGGACG
Organism: uncultured Chloroflexota bacterium; assembly: GCA_903822495.1. GTDB lineage: Bacteria > Chloroflexota > Limnocylindria > Limnocylindrales > CSP1-4 > CAIJPD01. Next base: position 2,698 of record CAIJPD010000042.1, read on the forward strand.
CCCGGCGTCACGGGGAGGCCCGGTGCGGCGGCGACCAGGAGGACCCGAAGGCCCTCCGCGGCCCAGGCTTCGGCGCGCGCCAGGATCGACCGGGCGGCGGCGCTGTCCGCCGCCAGGAGCGCCTCCGCGGCGTCCGCCGCCAGGAGCGCGTCCGGCGCGCCCAGGATGGCCGCGCCCCCGGAGGTCTGCACGCCGGACCAGCGCCGGTCCGACGAGAACGGCACGCTCGTGGTGACCCCGGGCGCCGGGGCGGGGGTGGCCGTGGCGCCCAGCCAGGCCCGGATCGCGAGCGTCGTTCGATCGGTGAAGCTCGGCTCGGCCGCCATCGCGGCCAGGAGGCGGTGGGCACCGCCGGCGTCGCCATGCGCGGCAGCGCCGTCGTCCGCCGCGGCGTCGACGTCGCCCCCCGTGTCACCGTCCGCGCCCGCGGCCCAGATCCGCGCCAGCCTCAGTCGCCCCGTGGTGAGCGTCCCCGTCTTGTCCAGGACCAGCGTGTCCACGCGGCTCATCGATTCCACCGCGTTGATCCGCTGGACCAGCGCGCCCGACCGGCTGATGGAGACCGCGGCCGAGGCGTACAGGAGCGTCACGATGATCACCAGTCCCTGGGGCACGATCGCCACCAGCACGGCGGCCGCCTGGACCGCCTCGCGCGTGATCAGCGCCCCGGCGCCCCAGAAGTCGATGGCCACCACCAGCCCCACCACGAGCACCAGCGCCGCGCTGCCGCCCACCAGGCGGGCCAGGTCGCGCTGGAGTGGCGTCCGCTCCGTCCTGGTCTCGCGCGCCCGCAGGACCAGCTGGTTGGCGTAGCTGGCCGCGCCCACGCGGGTGACGCGCACCAGCCCGTGCCCGCCGACACACGCGCTCCCGGAGAGCACGGGCGTGCCCGCGCCGCGCGCCACCGGGTCCGATTCGCCGGTGAGCAGCGCCTCGTCCAGCTCCAGCGCCCCGTCCTCCACGACGCCGTCCAGCATCACCTGGTCGCCGCGGGTCACCACCAGGAGGTCGCCCAGGACCAGCTCCGTGGGCCGCACGGCGCGCTCGCGGCCGTCACGGATCACCAGGACCAGGGGGCGCGACAGGATGGCCAGCCGGTCCAGCCGGCGCTTGGCGATGGCCTCCAGCGCGACGCTCGCCACCACGTTGAGCAGGACGGGGATGGAGGTCACCGCCGCATCCACCACCAGGCCCAGCCAGGCCAGGACCAGGCACGTCGCGAACAGGACCAGGTTGACGGGGGCAAACGCGCCGTCGGCGAGGATCCGGAGGTAGGAGCGCCCGGCGCTGGGCTGGACCAGGTTGCCCTGGCCGGCCCGGCGACGCGCCACCGCCTCGGCCTCCGAGAGGCCGGTAAAGCGGGAGGGCCCGGGCGCCGGCTCCATCACGCGTCCACCCCCTGGATCAGGCCCCGTCGCGCGTCGGGCCGCGTTCGGCCCGGCGCGCTGTTTCGGCCCGGCAGGCCGTTTCGGCCCCGCTAGACCTCGCCGGCTTCGGCATCGTCGTCCGACGGCTCGACATCGTCGTCGTCGAACAGGTCGGCGGCTTCGGCATCGTCGTCCGACGGCTTGGCGGCCAGGTCGTCCACCACGGCCAGCTCGTCCGCCAGGCGGACCTTCTCGCGGGCCGGCTTCTTGGTCAATCGCTCGGGGGGACCCGCCGGCGCGCCGGAGCTCCGCTCGGCCGGCTCCGCGGCCTGGCGATAGGCGCCCACCGTGTGGCGCGGCGGGGCGTCGCCGGCCAGGGTGCGGACACGGGCGATCAGCTGCCGCTCCGTCAGGCGGGCGGCGGCCTCGGAGGTCACGACCCGCTGGCGATGGTGGTGCGTGTCGTCGTCGCGAACGATGCGCTCGAGGTGATCGCGCACCGTGCCGGGACCCAGGATCGCGACGGTGTCCGTGGCGGGCAGCCGCGCGGCCACCTCCTCCACGAACCGGTTGAGATGCTCAAGGCGCTGCATCTCGACCGCGTTCTGCTGTCGCCCGCCGCCACCGTGGCGGATGGACGGGTCGTGGCCGACGTGGCCGGTGGACTTGTGGTGGGCGGGTACGTCCGACTCCAGGCGCTCCAGGGTCACTTCTCCGGCAACCCAGCGGGCGACGGTCGCCGCACGGGCGTCGATCCAGACCAGGACGAAGGTTTCGGTTCGTGCGCCCTCGTGGGCTGCCAGGGCTGCTGCAGGTGCCTCCACGGCGACCTCCTTGGGGTTGCTGCCTTGACGTCCAGCGTGGACCCTCGGGGCGCGGATGACAAGGCGCCATCGGATGCGCCATTTCGGGGCCGAACGTCCCTAACGAAGCCGGGGCCGAAGCCCGGGGGCGGGGCCGAAGCTGGATGCGGGGCCGACGGTTGGCCCGGGTTGGCCCGGGCTGGTCAGTCCCAGCGGAAGGTGATGGACGCCAGCCCGGCGGACACCACGCCCCAGGCCAGGAGGGCGGAGAGCGGGCCCAGGGGGTCGGCCGCGGCGCCCGGCGTGGCCAGCGCGATCCGGAGCGCCTCGGCCAGCGGGTTGACGGGGAGCACCTGGGCAAACGCCGCCAGGCCGGCCGGCAGGCGATCGATCGGGATGATGATCCCGCCGAGCAACAGGAAGGCCAGGAAGAGCCCGTTGGCCAGCGCCAGGGTGGCCTCGGCGCGCAGGCGTCCGGCCATCAGCAGGCCCAGCCCGCCAAAGGTCAGGCTGCCCAGCAGGATGGCCGCCACCAGGACCGGCAGGTTGGCGCCGGCGGGTAGCTGCCAGCCCAGCACGCCGATGGCCAGCAGGGTGAGGAGGAGCACCTGCGCCGCCTCCACCACCAGGACCGAGAGGATCTTGGCCGCGACCAGCCCGCCGCGGGGCAGGGGTGACCCGCCCAGCCGCTTGAGGACGCCGTAGGAGCGCTCGTAGCCAGTGGCAATCCCCAGGCTGACCAGGCTGGTGGCGACCACCGCCAGCGCGATGGACCCCGGGAGGAGGAAGTCGACGGCTCGGCCGGTCAGCGGGCCCAGGATGCCGACGTTGGCGAAGAAGAGCAGCACCACCGCCGGGATCACCGCGGTCACCAGCAGGTTCTCGCCGCGGCGGAGGGTGAGGCGCAGCTCCATGGCGGTCAGGGCCAGGGTGGAGCGCAGCATCGACGACGGGACCGACGGGGACTGGCTCATGCCGCCGTCTCCCGGGCCGTGGCCCGCTCCACGGCCGCGTCGCCCGTCAGCTCCAGGTAGCGCTCCTCGAGCGTCCCCCCGGAGGTCCGCAGCTCCACGATCTGGGCACCGGCCGTGGCGCAGGCCGCGGCGATGGCGGCGATGAGGGCGGGCCCGGGCAGCGCGCCCAAGACGCGCAGCGACGACGGGCCCTCCGCGGCGTCGACGGCCAGGCTGGCTTGGGGCGCGGCGCCCACGGCGGCCAGCCGGATCGCCCCCAGCTGGGCCGGGTCAGGCACCGCGGCGAGCCCCAGCCGGAGGGAGGGTGCCATGCCGCCGGTCAGCTCCGCGGGCGTGCCCAGCGCCACGATGCGGCCGCGGTCGAGGATCGCCACCCGGTCGGCCAGGCGCTCCACGTCGCCCAGGTCGTGGGTGGTCAGCAGGATCGTGGCGCCCGCGCGCCGCAGGTCACCGATCAGCGCCCGGGTCACGTTCCGCGCGGCCGGATCCATGCCGGCGGTGGGCTCGTCCAGGAGCAGCAGCTCCGGCCGGCCGATCATCGCGAGTCCCAGCGCCAGGCGCTGCTTCTCCCCGCCGGAGAGCCGCCGGTAGCGGGTGCCGGCGGCGGCGCGGAGGCCGACCAGGTCCAGCACCTCGCCGGGGTCGCGCGGGTCACGGTAGAACGCGGCGTACAGGCGGAGCACCTCCAGCGGCCGGGCCCGCGGGTCCACGCCGCCCTCCTGGAGCATCAGGCCCAGGCGGCTCCGATGGGCAGGACCCGCCCCCCACGGATCGCGGCCCAGCACCCGGATGGTGCCCCCGTCCGCGCGACGGTAGCCCTCGATGATCTCCACCAGCGTGGTCTTCCCGGCGCCGTTTGGGCCCAGGAGCGCCAGCAGCTCGCCGCCCCGCACCTGGAGGTCCACGCCCTCCAGCACCGTCCGGGCCCCGTAGCGCTTTGCCAGCCCCGCGATGGCGACGGCCGCGTCCCGGTTGGTTACGGCGGCGTCCGCGGTCACTGGCTGATCAGCGCGTATTCGCGCTCGAAGTCCGCGTCCGTGAGCTCGCCCACCTGGACCACCCTGAGGATCCCGGTCCGATCGATGAAGTAGGTCTGGGGACGCGCGGCGACGCGGTACGCCGTCTTGATCGCCTTGTCCGGGTCCTGGACCGTTGGCCAGGTGGCGCCGAAGTCGCGCACGAAGTCGCGCGCCGGCACGGGTGGGTCGTCAGTGAGGATGCCGATGATCGCGAGGCCCTCGGCGGCGTGCTGCACCAGCTTGGCCTGGAGGAGCGGGAACTCGCTGCGGCAGGGCACGCACGACGGCCCCCAGAAGTTGAGGACCACCGGGCGGCCCTTGAGGTCGGCCAGGTTGAAGGCCGCGCCGTCGAGCGTGGTGCCGGTGAAGGTGGGCACCGGCTGGCCCTTGGTGATCCCGGGCGCCACGGGCTGGCTGGTCCCCCCGGCCGCGCAGGCGGAGACGAGCACGGCGATGGCCAGGACGAGGGTCAGCCGGGGGACGATTCGGCGTGGCGAGCGAGCCGTGGGAAGCGACCTACTTGACGGTGAGGATTCCGGTCATCGCGGGGATGGGATGCACCGAGCAGATGAACTGGTAGGTGCCCGGCGGGAGCGCGTCGTACTGGTACACGACGGTCTGCCCACCGGCCAGGGTGGCCTGGTTGCTGAGGACCTTGCCGCCCGATTCGCGGACGTCGATGTCGTGGAGCACCACGCTTGGGTCCGTGTTGATGAAGGCGATGGTGAATGCCTTGCCCGCCGGGGCCTCGATGGCCTTCTTGTCGAACGCCAGCGTCGCCGCCGTCACGGTGAAGTCCCCGATGACCGGGCCGGCGGCCGCAGGCTTGGCGCTGCCCGACGCGCTTGGGGTGGCGGTCTGCGGCGGCAGGATGCCCGCGTTGACCAGGACCGCCAGCACGGTGAGGATCCCGAAGATCGCCACGAGGCGGACCGGGGAGGCGGGGGCGGCGATGTTCTCGAGGTGGCCGGTGGTGTCGGCCGCTTCGGTCTTGACGTACTCGGCGCGGGCATCCCGGAGCCAGCCCAGGAGCGCCACGATCAGCGCGAGCGCGCCGACCAGCAGCACCGGCCCGCCGAACACGAGGCCGGCGACCAGCAGGGCCAGGCCCAGCGAGGCGAGGAGCGGCTGGTAGGAGGGGCCGGGCATGTGGACGCCCGCGGGGGGGCCGGCGTGGGCCACCGCGGGGAGCCGGGTGGCCGTGGCCTCGACGCTGTCGTAGTCGCGCAGCCCCTCGCTCAGCCAGAAGAGCAGCGAGAGCACCAGCGCGAGCAGGCCAACCCAGAGGAGCAGCCCGCCGACCACCAGGCCAAACATGAGCAGGAAGAGGCCGGCGGCGGCCAGGGCGGGCGACCATGACGGACCCGGCATGTGCAGGCCCGCCGGGGTCACCGGGGCAACGCGCAACTTGACCCGATGCGACGGACCGGCCTGCGCGAAGCGCCGGATGGTGGACAGGATCCAGAGCAGGATCAGGATCCCGATGAACACGGGCAGCAGCGAGATGAGCGCCGCCCAGTCCGGGATGATGACCGGCTCAATCAGCTTGAGCAGGGAGTGCCAGAGCTCCTCCATCGTCAGCAGCAGTCCCGATCAGTCGCGGGGGCTGCCGGCGATGAGCACGTAGGCCATCAGGCCCATGGCGGCGCCCAGCGCGACCAGCATCGTGACGCCGGCCCACTCGATCCGGTAGCCGACCGGCTCGGCGAGGGCGAGATAGCTCAGGCCGATGACGGCGAAGAGGATCGCGATGGCGAGGGGCTTGCTCGGGCGGCGGATGACGTCCATCGGTTCCTCGGGCTAGGGCAGCAGGTAGAGGACGGAGAACAGGATGATCCAGACCACGTCCACGAAGTGCCAGTACAGCGATGCCGCCTCGACCGCGTCGTGGTGGCGCGCCGAGAACTGGCCGGCGGTGCCACGGTAGAGCACAACGCCCAGCATGATCACGCCGCCGAACACATGAGCGCCGTGGAAGCCGGTCAGCGTGAAGTACGTGGTGCCAAACGGCCCGGCGTCCATCGTCAGGCCCTCGCCGAACAGGACGCTGTAGTCGTACATCTGCATGATCAGGAAGACGATGCCCAGGATGAAGGTGACCGTGATGTTCCGCATGAAGGCCTTGCGGTCCCCCCGGCGGATGGCGTTCACGGCCAGCTGGCAGGTCACCGAGCTGATCACCAGGATGATCGTGGCGATGAGGATGAGCCCGAGCGGGTTGAGGGTCCCGGCGAACTTGTCGGGCGGCCACGGGGAGTGGGCGGCCCGGGTGGAGAAGTAGGCCCCAAAGAGCCCGGCAAAGAACATCACCTCGGAGGTGATGAACAGGAGCATCCCCAGGATGGGGTTGCTGATCCCGCCCCGGCTCTCATGGCCGGCGGTGGCCGGCCCGTGGTCGGCGCCGGCCGCGGGGCCGTGTCCGGTGGTCGTCAGCGCGTGGCTGTCGGCAGTCACGTTGGTGTCTCCCCCGTCCCGATCAGTGCCCGGTCTTGCCGTGGCGGAGATCAAAGAGCGGGCGCTCCGAGCGGATCTCCGGCAGGTGGTCGAAGTTGTACGGCGGCGGCGGCGAGCTGGTGGCCCACTCCAGGGTGTTGGCCTCCCACGGGTTGTCGCCCGCGATCTTGCCGCTGCGCAGCGACACGAAGACGTTCCAGATGAACGGCAGCATGGACACCGCGATCGTGAAGCTGCCGATGGTGGCGAGCAGGTTCAGGTCCGTCCAGCCGCTGTTCGCGTAGTCCGCGATGCGGCGCGGCATCCCGGCCAGCCCCACCATGTGCATGGGGAAGAACGTCAGGTTGAGGCCGATGAACATGATGATGAACTGGACCTTGCCCAGGGTCTCGTCGAGCATCCGGCCGAACATCTTGGGGAACCAGTAGTACAGGCCGGCGAAGACGCCCATCACCGAGCCGCCGAACAGCACGTAGTGCAGGTGGGCCACGACCCAGTAGGTGTCGTGCAGCGCGAAGTCCACCGGGACCGAGGCGGAGAACGCCCCGTTGATCCCGCCGATGAGGAACATCGTCAGGAAGCCCAGCGCGAAGATCATGGGCGTGGAGAAGGTCAGCTGGCCTCGCCACATGGTGGAGATCCAGTTGAAGAACTTGACGCCCGTGGGCACCGCGATGAGGAACGTCATCAGGCTGAAGAAGGGCAGGAACACCGCGCCGGTGGTGAACATGTGGTGCGCCCAGACGGAGAAGCCCAGCGCGCCGATGGCGGCCGTCGCGAAGATGAAGGCCTTGTAGCCGAAGAGCGGCTTGCGGCTGAAGACCGGCAGGATCTCGCTGATCATGCCCATCGCCGGCAGGATCATGACGTAGACCGCCGGGTGCGAGTAGAACCAGAAGATGTTCTGGTAGAGGACCGCGCTGCCGCCCGTGGCCGGGTCAAAGAAGTGGCCGCCGTAGTTGCGGTCGATGAACAGCATCATCAGCGCACTGGTGATCACGGGGGTGGCCATCAGCACCAGCACGCTGGTGACCAGCACCGTCCACACCAGGATGGGCATCCGGAACAGCGTCATGCCCGGCGCGCGCATCTTGAAGATGGTGACCAGGAAGTTGATGGAGCCCAGGATGGAGCTGGTGCCGATCAGGATCAGCGAGACGATCCAGAGGTCCTGGCCGTAGCCGGTGCTGCCCAGCGGCCGGTCCTCGGAGAGGGGCGGGTAGCTGGTCCAGCCGGCCTGCGCGCCGCCGCCCAGGAGGAAGCTGGAGAGGAGCAGGATCCCGCCGAGGGGCAGGAGCCAGAGGGAGAGGGCGTTGATCCGCGGGAACGCCATGTCGGGCGCGCCGATCATGAGCGGCACCACGTAGTTCCCGAAGCCCGCGAGCATGGGGATGACGAACAGGAAGATCATCACCGTCGCGTGCATCGTGAAGAGCTGGTTATAGATGCCCTCGTTGCTCACGAACTGGAGGCCGGGCTGGGCCAGCTCCGTCCGGACGCCGAGGGCCAGCAGCCCCCCGATCAGGAAGAAGATGAATGAGCTGATGATGTACATGATCCCGATCTTCTTGTGATCGGTGGTGGTCAGCCATTCGTACAGGCCGCCGCGATAGGTGCTGGCGGTCGCGGGTGCGATCGTCGTGGTCGCCATCTCGGGGCTCCTTACTTGACCGTGAGGGTGCCGGACATGTTCTGTGGGTGCACCGAGCAGATGAAGGTGTACGTCCCCGCCTTGAGCGCGGTGTAGTCGTACGTGACGTCCTTGCCACCGTCCGTCGTGGGCTTGTCCTGGAGCACGGTGGTGCCATCCGACTGGCGGATGTCGACGTCGTGCGCGAGCCCGGCCGGGTCACTGTTCGTGAAGTGGATCGCAAACGCCTGGCCGGCGGCGACCGAGAGGTCCTTCTTGTCGTACTGGATGTCCTTGGCCTTCAGCTCCAGGGCGACCGAGCCGCTGGGGCGCGGGGCCGGCGTGACCAGGGCGGCGGCCGTCCTCTCCTTCACGTAGGCAGCAAAGTCGGAGGGCAGCTTGACCACGACGTCGAATTGCATCGTCCAGTGGCCGATGCCACACAGCTCGGCGCACTGGCCGCGGTAGGTCTGCCCGGCCTCGGTGGGATCAATGGTGAACTCGAAGCGGTTGACCATCCCCGGGTTCACGTCGCGCTTGAACAGGAAGCGCGGCACGTAGAACGAGTGGATGACGTCCGGGCTGGTCAGGGAGAGCTGGACGTTCAGACCGGCCGGGACCACCAGGCCGCCGCCGTTGGCGGCGAGCGGCGTGGATTCCGTGAACAGCTTGGTCTTCCCGTCCGGGGTGAGGTAGTCAAACTGCCACTGGAACTGCCCGGCGACCGCCCGGATCTGGACGTCCGGGGTCTTGGATACCGCGTCCACCGTGTTGAGGGTGTTGAGCGACATCACGAAGAGCACGAAGACGACGGCGGTGGGGATGACCGTCCAGATGACCTCGAGGACGTTGCTGCCGTGGATCTGGGGCGGGAGCTCCGTGTCTTCGGGGCGCCGGCGGTAGCGCAGGATGCTCCAGATGATCAGGCCTTCCACCAGCAGGAAGACCACCGTGGCCACGGCCATGATCACCGTGTACAGCTCGCTGACCTGGTGGGCCTGGCTGGTGACCGCCTTCACGGGGAACATGGCGTCCCACCAGCCGGCGTAGAAGAAGACGGCGCAGAAGGCTGCGACCACGATCACCAGCAGCGCGATGGCGCGCACCGCGGACGTGGATCGCTTCCTGGGGCTGCTCGACATCGGGGTTCCTCGCTGGGGGGTCACGACGGCCCGGCGTCATGGGACGCAAGGGGACGCCGCGTTGGACGTTGAACGACACCGGTCCCTCCCGGGCCGGAGCCGGCACATGATACCCGGAGTCCGACCACTCGTCAGCCCTGAACCTTGCGATCGACTCTTGCGCAGGATCTGCGGATGTGCCTAGCGGTCCGCCCGCCGACCTGCCAGCCCGCGCGTACGGCCACGGGCTGGCGTCGCCCCCCTGCCATGGGCTTTCGTCGCACCGGCCCGGGTCGCCCGGGTTCGTGGGACGATGCGATCGTGATCGACCCGCCCGCTCGCCGGTTCCCGCTCCCGGGCGGCGCCCCGTCGCGCTCCAGGGTGGTTGTCCCGGTCGTGATCGCCGCCGCGGTCGCCGTGCTGGGTGCGGCCCCGACCGTCCTCGGCCACGGATCGGTCCCCGACGACCCGCCGAGCGCCATCTCGCTGATCTTCGGCTGGTCGTTCGAACCGCTCCTCGCGTTGCCCACGCTGGCCGCCGCGCTGGTCTGGCTCCGCCTGGTGGGGAGCGTCAACCGGGCCCACCCCGACAACCCGGTCCCGCGTCGGCGCAGCGGCGCCTTCCTGGCGGGATTGCTGGCGATCGCCTTCGCGCTGCAGTCCGGGATCGAGCGCTACGACACCACGCTCTTCTCGGTCCACATGGTCCAGCATCTGCTCCTGACCCTCGTGGCGGCGCCACTCCTGGTGCTGGGGGCGCCCATCACGCTGCTGTTGCGGGCGGCCGGCGCGGAGGATCGCCGGCGCTGGATCCTGCCCGTCCTCCACTCGCGGTTCCTGCGCGTGGTGGCCCACCCCGTGGTGGACACGCTCCTGTTTGGGGCGGTCATGTGGGGCACCCACTTCTCGCCGCTCTTCGACCACGCGCTGGAGGACCGGTTCGCCCACGACCTGGAGCACCTCCTCTTCCTTGTGGCGGCGCTCCTCTTCTGGTGGCCGGCGCTGGGCCTGGACCCCAGCCCGTACCGGCTCTCCCCGCCGGTCCGGATCCTGTACACGTTCCTCCAGATGCCCCAGAACACCTTCCTGGCGGTCGCGATCCTGTATGCGCCCAGGGTCCTGTACGCCCACTACGCGACGATCTCGGCGCCCTGGCTGCCGGACCCGCTCACCGATCAGCAGCTGGCCGCCGGGATCATGTGGCTGGGGGGTGACCTCCTCTTCCTGGCGGTCATCCTGGGGCTGGTCTGGGACTGGTCACGCCGCGAGGAACGCGACACGATCGCCGCCGAGCGTCGCTCGGATCTCGCGCGCACCTCCATCCGCGCGCGCGAGGCGGATCTCGCCGGCCGCCTGGCCGGCCGGGCGTCGACGACACAAGACGCCGACGCCGAGGACGACGCCGACGCCGAGGACGACGAGGACGCCGACGCCGAGGACGCCGACGCCGGCGCTGGCCATGCCGCCGACGGGGCGCTGGGGCCGGGGGAGCCGACACCGGGGCCGGGGGAGCCGACACCGGGGCCGTCCGGCCGTTTCCGGCCCGATCGGGCCGAGGCGTGAGCCGCGGATAAGTGGCGGTTGAGTGTCCGATACGTGGCGGCCGCCAGGATGCGTGGTGGTGTCGCCTCGGGCAGGCCCGCGGCGCGCCGGGATCGGTCCGGCCCATCGGGAGGCACGGACGTCTCGCAGCCTGGAGATCCAATGCCGCATCCGCTGCACGTGGTCGCGGACCGCCTCAGGGCCTGGTCGCCGCTCCTCGCGATCGTCGCCACCATCCTCGCACTCGCCGCCGGCCGTCGATGGGCCTGAGCCGGCCGGGCAGGATCGCTCCTCCGCACGGGGCGGGGGCAGGCCGCCACCCCGCCCCCGCCGCACCCGGCCCGGGCATCGGAGCCCCGTCCGCGCCGGGTTCGCCGGCGCCCGGGGCGCCATGGCGGTAGCATCCCGGCGGTGCGTCGCACTGCCTCCCCGTCCCGGATCGCCCTCCTGTGCCTGGCCATCGCGGCCGGGGGCTGCGTTGCGGCGCCCAGCGCCCCCGCGTCGTTCCTCCCCGGGACGCCGGCCAGCCCGCGGGAGTTCAACCTCATCGCCAGCGACTATGCCTTCATCCCGTCGGTGGTGGCCGTCTTCCCCGGTGAGACCGTGCTGATCCACGTGGTCAACGGCGGCCTGGAGCCGCACGAGGCGGTGATTGGTGACGCGGCCGTCCAGGCGGCATGGGAGCAGGTCGAGGCGGTCACGGCAACGCACCCGCCCGGGCCCACCCCCGTCGTCAGCGTGCCACCGGGCGTCGCCGGGGTCCGGGTGTTCGTGGCGTCGGGTCGGCGGGTGGACGTGGAGTGGACGGTGCCGGCGGATGCCGCTCGCCCGGTTGACGGCTCCGGGACCACCACCCGCGAGTGGTACGTGGGTTGCCACATCCCGGGCCACTTCGAGAAGGGCATGGTCGTCCCGGTCGCATTCCTCGCGACCGTCCCGGGCGGGCCCTCGGCCACGCCATGACGGCCTCGGCGCCACTCGGCGCGGTGACCGTGCTCCACCGCCCGGAGGGTGCGGAATGGTACCCTGTCGCCCTGCCCCGGCCGACGGGCCCGGCGGCCACGGAGCTGGTCGGAGAACAGGAGTCGAGTCGAAATGGCCTACGTCATCACCGAGCCCTGCATCGACGTCCTCGACGTCTCGTGCGTGTCGGTCTGTCCCGTCGACTGCATCCATTACGACGAGGGCGTCGACCGGAAGCTGTACATCGACCCCAACGAATGCATCGACTGCGGGGCATGCGAGCCGGAGTGCCCGGTCAACGCCATCTTCCCGGAGGAGTCGGTGCCCGCGGAGTGGTCGCGCTTCGTGAAGATCGACGCGACCTGGTTCCACGACAAGTCGGCATCACGCGCAGCGGTGGACGCCGCCAAGCCGCGCTGATCCACGGCACGTCCCCGGGCCTGCGGGCGCCGGGGACGAACCCCGCCTGAGCGGCAGGATGCGCATCGTTTCGCTGGTCCCGGTCGCCACCGAGATCCTGTGTGAGATCGGCCTGGCCGACGAGTTGGTCGGCATCAGCGCCGACTCGGATTGGCCCTCGGATCTGCGCGAGATCCCGCACGTGACCCGCGTGGACCAGGACCCGGCCGCCGCCCTCGACGGGTCGGCCCGCCTGATCGCCTTCACCCATGGCATCGTCCCGGGCCTGGTCGCGGATCCCGCCGCCATCGCCGCGCTCGCCCCGGACCTCGTCGTGACCCAGTCGCGCTGCCGCGCGTGCGGCGTGCTCGTTCGCCCCGTTGGTCCGCCGGGCACCCTCCGGTCGGAGGTCACCCTCCTCGACCTGGAGGCCACCTCCATCGAGGGCATCCTCAACTCCATCACCACCGTGGGCGCCATGACGGAGACCGAGGACGAGGCCGTCGACCTGGTTGAATCGCTTCGGATCCGCCTGGGCGTGATCGAGGAGGCGGTGGAGCGCCGGCGCATGTCGGGCCGCCGCGCCCGCCGCGTCGTCGCCCTCCAGCGGCTCCTGCCACCGGCCGCGGCCGGTCACTGGCTGCCGGAGCAGATCCGGCGCGCCGGCGGTTGGGAGATCCTCGGCGAGGCCGGCGGACCTGCCACCCCGTCCACCTGGGAGACCGTCGCCGAGGTCGATCCGGAGATCCTGCTCCTGATCCCGGCCGACCTTCGGATCAACGTGGCGCGCACGCTGTGGGACCGGGCCCCAAAGCCCGACGCCTGGGATGAGATCGCCGCGGTCCGCAGCGGCCAGGTCTTCCTGCTCGACTCGCCGTACTTCTCGCGGCCGGGCCCGCGCGCCATCGATGGCATCGAGCTGCTCGCGGAAGTCCTGGACCCCGACGCGTTCGTCGAGACGTCGCCGCCCGGGAGCTGGACACCCCTCTACCTCGCCTGACGCTCGGCATGTCGTTCCGTCCCACGTTCGATTGTCTCTGGTGCGCCGCGCCGCACGTCACACGGTCGGCGTCCGACATCGAGGGCTGGGCACAGCTCTGCCCGGCCTGCGTCGGGCGCGCGGGCGAGAATCCGTTCCTGGGTTTCAAGCTGCGCCAGGCGCTGACCGAGCGCAGCCGGGCTGACGGCTCGCAGGCGTCGCCGGCGTCGCCGGTGTCGCCGGTGTCGCGGGCCCAGCCTGGCGCCGCGCGTCCCCTGCCGGTTGCCCAGGCCGAGCCGCCCGACGACGTCGATGACCGCTACCTCCGCCGTGGCCGGTTCGCCCGCGGGCCCATCCACGACGCGGCCTGGGACGCGGAGCTGGACGCGGCCGGTCGCTGGCTGGACGCCCTGCCCATGGCCGGCGAGATCGTGGAGCTGGCCGCCGGCACGGGCTGGTGGTCGGCACTCCTGGCGGGGAAGGGGACCCTGTCGGTCTACGACGAATCGCCGGCCCGCCTCGACCGTGCCCGCGATCGGCTCGTGGCCCATCGCCTGCGCGCCCACCTGCACGTCCGCGATCGGTGGGTGGAGCCGGACCGCCCGGTGGACGCGCTGTTCGTGGGCCCGGGCATCGCCGAGGTCCCGGCCGTCCGCCTCGCGCCCTTCGCGGCCCTGGCCCACCGCTGGCTCAAGCCGGGCGGCCTCCTGGCCGTCATCGACCCCCTGCCCGATGCCCTCGTGGATGCCGGCGGTGCCGTCGCCGCGCCGGCGCAGGCGGGACCCGTGCACCAACCCGGCGCGCTGCCAGCCGCGCTCGAGGCGGCGGGCTTCACGGCGGTCCGAGCGGAGGCCACCGGCCGCTTCTTCGTCCTGGTCCGCGCCTCGGCCTGAGCCCCCGGCCCGCGGGGGTGCCGGCCGGCGAATCGCGGCGGCTATACTCGCGGCCATGTCGCCCCTCTCGAAGAGCACCATCGCCACCGTGGGGTCCGGCGTCATGGCCGAGGCCATGATCGGCGGCCTCCTGCGCGGCGCCCTCGTCGCCCCGGAGCAGCTGATCGCCAGCCACCCGCGGGCCGAGCGCCGCGAGCACCTCGCGCGCGAGTTCGGGATCAGGACGGTCGCCGGGAACATCGAGGCCGTCACCGGGGCCGATGTGATCCTGCTCGCCGTCAAGCCCCAGATGCTCGCGCGTGTCGGCAAGGAGATCGGCCCGCACCTGGGGCGCGGTCAGCTGGTCCTGTCCGTGATCGCCGGCGCCACCACGCGGGCCCTCACCGGCATCCTTGGCCACGACCAGGTGGTCCGGAGCATGCCCAACACGCCCGCCCGACTGGGCCGCGGCATGACCGTCTGGTACGCGACGCCCGAGACCACCCCGGAGCAGCGCGAGCAGGCGCGCGCCCTCCTCGGCGCGCTGGGTGCCCAGATCGAGGTTGACGACGAGAAGTTCGTCGCCATGGCCACCGCGGTCTCCGGCTCGGGCCCCACGTACGTCTTCCTGGTGATGGAGGCGCTCATCGACGCCGCCGTCCACCTCGGCTTCCCGCGCCACATCGCGCACGACCTTGTCATCGAGACGCTCGAGGGGAGCACCGTCTTCGCCAAGCAGTCGGGCATGCATCCGGCGGAGCTCCGGAACATGGTCACGTCGCCCGGCGGCACCTCGGCCGCCGCGCTCCACGAGCTGGAATCCGGCCGGCTCAGGACGGTCCTGTCGGACGCGGTCTGGGCGTCGTTCCGGCGGACGGTCGAGCTGGGCGATCAGCTTGAGGCCAGCCTCGCCAAGGACACGGGGCCCGCGCCCCGGCACTGATCCCGCCGCGGGCTCAGCTCCCCCTGGGCCGCGCCGTCCGCATGGCCGAGGCAATCGCGACGGCCACGCCGAGGCCGATCAGCACGTCGCCCACGCTGAACACGTTGGCGAATGGGACGCCGGACGGGAGCCCGAAGACGTCCGTCAGCGGCGCCAGGGCCGGCTGCGCCAGGACGACGCTGTTGGTCGCTCCCTCCGCGGGTCGCAGCCCGGCTGCCGCCAGCGCCCCGGGATCCGCGGGCATATAGCCGCCGTTGGCGATGATGGCCGCCAGGTTGAGCGCGGCGCCCGCCGCCACGATCGGCAGGCCGGTGAGCCGGATGTTGCGCAGCACCACCGCCAGGACCACCGCCGTGGAGGCCACGTAGAGCGCGGGCCCGGCGTCGCCGACCAGCGCGCCGCCGACCCGGTCGAACTGGACGACCTGCACCAGCAGGCCGACCAGCGCCAGCGGGCCCCAGCGGAAGCGGAGGGCGGCGAGGCCCTCCAGCCGACCCCGGGCCAGCGCCCCGATCAGGAGGCCGATCGGGATGGCGTACAGGATGAACAGGGGAGGCTCAGGGCCTGGGCGAGCCGGCGAGCAGGTCGTCGATCTGGTGGACGTGCTCGACGAGGTGCCCGGCCATGGAGTCGTTCATGATCTGGCCGATGGTGACGAGACCGCGGCCCTGGCGGAGGCCCTGGCGCCCCAGGTCGGCGTCGGTCATCTCGCCCAACCGGGCGATGGCCCGGTTCACCAGCGATTCGACGCGCGCGTAGAGCTCGCGCAGGGGCAGGCTCCGATCACGCGCGATCACCCCGATCCGCAGCTCGTTGGCCGCCACGCGCCCGAACGGGACCGGGTCGACGCCGTTGCCGGCCATGATCCGCTCGACCTCGCCGAACCAGAAGGGCAGCATCTCGGTGAGGTGGGCGAGCACCTCGGGCGGGTACCAGATGGCCTCGGGCACGTTGTGCAGGATGTTGTCGCTGGTGGGGTACGGCGCGGCCGCCTCCACGCGCGCGCGCTGCGCCTGCAGGGCCTCCAGGCCCACGCGCAGGTGATCCATGACGTCCGTGGTCTGCATGCCGCCCTCCTCGAGTTCCCCCAGGTCCGGGCGAGTATGCCATCACCTCTGGCGGCGGCGCGACTGGCTGCGTACCCTGACGTCGATCGCGGGTCGGTGCGGACCCCGAGCCGGAGGAGGGCCGTGGTGATGGAGGATCTCTATCCGCTGCTGGTCGTGGTGCACGTCGCCGGGGCCTTCCTGTTTGCCCTCGCGCACGGGGTCAGCATGTTCGTCTCCTTCCGGCTGCGCCGGGAACGCGAGCTCGAACGGGTCCGGGCCCTGCTGGACCTCTCGGCCTCGACGGTCGGCGTGGTCTACGGGAGCCTGGTCCTCCTCCTGCTGGCTGGCGTCTGGGCGACGATCTGGCATGGCTGGTGGCGCTACGGCTGGCCGTGGCTGGCGCTGGCGGTCCTGCTCGGCGTGGCCGTCCACATGAGCCAGCGCGGCACCATCCACTACGTCCGCGTTCGGCATGCCGCAGGGCTGCGGGCCTACGGCGACCCGCCGGATCGGCCCGCCCCGCCGGCCGCCCCGGACCTGCTGCGGCGGCTGCTCGCGGCGCCCCGCGCCGAGGAGCTGGCCCTCTCCGGCGGCATGGGCCTCCTGGCCATCACCTGGTGCATGGTGGCCAAGCCGTTCTGATGGCCCGGCGCGGCATCGATGCGCCTGCGTGGGTGAGACGCCGGGCACGGTCGATCGACCGCCACAGCCAATCCCGGAGGCGGTGTGTACACTGCGGTGACGGTGGCGAGGGGACCATAGTCCGGCCCGATCCGGGACGGTTGCGGACCTTCGCCGGTGCCGATGGGCACCGTAACGTGGACTCTCCGGTCGGAGAAGGGTGCACGGGGGCGGTTGGGCACATACGGCCCGCGCCCATAAGTACTGGACAGGGTGCCCACCCTGCAGCACAATGTGGCAAGTGCCGATGCGGCAGCGCCCACCGCGCCGGGGTGTCGATACATCGGTGAAGATATAGTCCAAGCTCGGTCATCAATACGGAACCCGGAGGGATCATCCATGACAAAGCGTGCAATCCACAAGAAGCTCGCCTGGCTCGCCGTCGGGTCCCTCCTGGCGCTCGCCGCGTTCGGATCGTCCGTCGGTGCGGTCTCCGCCCATGACAGCAACCCGTGCGCAACGCAGCTCCCCACGAGCCTCCTGACCCCGATCGCCAGCTGCGATCCGTGCGATCAGGTTCAGGTCAGCAATGACGGCGGCCACGACGGCGACGCGTGCGACCCGTGCGCCTCGATTGCCCCCGCCACGATCTCCCCCGCCTCGCAGCAGAGCCACGAGCCGGAAGAGACCGAGCATCCGAAGCCGACCTGCGCGCCGACGGCAGCCCCGACGCTCGCCCCGTCGCCCACCCCTGTCCCCAGCTTCACGGGCGGCGCCGGCGGCGTGACCGACCAGCCCACCCTTCCTCCGACCGATCGCTCGGGCGGCATCGCCAACGTGTCTGACAGCCTCGGCCTCGTGCTGATGCTGATGGCCGCGGCCCTGGCCGGCCTGATGGTTCTGACGCCGGCTCGCCGCCGTCGGTAACCCTTCCGTCGCACGGAACCGAAGGCCCGGGAGCAATCCCGGGCCTTCGTCTATCCGGCGACTGCCGCCGTCCGCCGGCCCGTTGGCCGGCCGTCGGCGCTTCTTCGTTTACACTTGTCGCCACGGCCGAGCTGATGGGAGCCGACGGCAATCTGCCGCGTCCCTCGGGAGGTGCTCGGTCATCCGCCAGTCCGGCACGCACCACGAGGAGCCTGAAGCCGCGTGACGACCACCAACGAGCGCGAGATCCCGATGGAGGAGCTCGAGCGGGTCACCATCCGCTTCGCCGGGGACTCCGGCGACGGGATGCAGGTCACCGGGACCCAGTTCACCCGGACGTCGGCCGTCTTCGGCAACGACGTGAGCACCCTGCCCGACTTCCCGGCCGAGATCCGCGCCCCGGCAGGCTCCCTGCCCGGCGTGTCCGGCTTCCAGATCAGCTTCTCCAGCACGGACATCCATACCCCCGGCGACGAGCCGGACGTCCTGGTGGCGATGAACCCCGCGGCCCTCAAGGTGAACCTGGGCGAGCTGCCCGCCGGCGCGGCACTGATCGTGAACGAGGACGCCTTCACGGCCACCAACCTGGCCAAGGCGGGCTACGCCAGCAACCCGCTCAAGGACGGCTCGCTGCACAACTGGAACGTGTTCTCCATCCCCATCTCGACGCTCAACACCCGGGCGCTCGAGGGGCTGGAGATGACCAGCAAGCAGATGGACCTCACCAAGAACTTCTTCGCCCTCGGCGTGATGTTCTGGCTCTACGAGCGGAGCATGGAGCCCACGCTCCAGTGGATCGGGGACAAGTTCAAGAAGCGCCCCGTCTTCGCCGACGCCAACAAGCGCGCGCTGCGCGCCGGCTACGCCTTCGGCGAGACCACCGAGATCTTCCACAGCCGGTACATGGTCCCGCGCGCCCCGCAGCGGCCCGGCACCTACCGGAACCTGACCGGCAACGAGGGCGCCGCGCTGGGCTTCGTCGCGGCCTCCGTCAAGGCCAACCGGCCGCTCTTCTACGGCAGCTACCCCATCACGCCGGCCAGCGACATCCTGCATGAGCTGGCGTCGTACAAGACCTTCGGGGTCAAGACGTTCCAGGCGGAAGACGAGATCGCGGCCATCGGGTCGGCCATCGGCGCCAGCTACGGCGGCGCGATGGGCATGACCGGGACGTCGGGCCCCGGCATCGCTCTCAAGAGCGAGGCGATGGGCCTGGCCGTCATGGTGGAGCTGCCGCTCGTCGTCGTGGACGTCCAGCGCGCCGGCCCCTCCACAGGCATGCCCACCAAGAACGAGCAGGCGGACCTGCTCCAGGTCCTGTACGGGCGCAACTCGGACTCGCCGGTCGCGGTCGTCGCCCCCGCCACCCCCGGCGAGACCTTCTGGTACGCCTTCGAGGCGTGGCGCCTGGCGCTCAAGTACATGACACCGGTGGTGTTCCTGTCGGACGCCTTCCTGGCCACCGGCGCGGAGCCGTGGCCCATCCCCAGCGTCGATGACCTGCCCGACATCTCCGTCCCCAACCGGACCGAGAAGGCCGGCTTCCGCCCGTACGACCGGGACCCCCAGACGCTTGCGCGCCCGTGGGCGGTCCCCGGCACGCCCGGCCTGGAGCACCGGATCGGCGGCCTGGAGAAGGCCGACCTCACGGGCAACGTGAGCTACGACCCCGAGAACCACCACCGGATGCAGGAGCTCCGCCAGGCGAAGATCGCCGGCATCGCCAACGACATCCCGGAGCTGGAGGTCAACGGCCCGGCGGAAGGGGACCTCCTGATTCTGGGCTGGGGCTCCACGTACGGCTCCATCCGGAGCGCGGTGGAGCGCCTCCAGGCCAGGGGTCACTCCGTGGCCCACGCCCACATGCGCTACCTCAACCCCTTCCCGCGCAACACCGGCGACGTGGTCAAGGCCTACAAGCGGGTCATGATCCCGGAGATCAACCTGGGCCAGCTCTCCATGCTGATCCGGGCGCGCTACCTCGTGGATGCGCAGGGCTACAACAAGGTCCGGGGCAAGCCGTTCCGGATCAGCGAGATCGAGGCCGAGGCCGAGCGCCTCATCGCCGAGCTCCGAGGAGCGTCCCGATGACCGATACCCTCTCGCCCGGCGGGCAGCCGGCGCTCAGCCCCCAGAATGCGGCGATCATCCAGCTGACCCGCAAGGACTTCGTGTCGGACCAGGAGGTCCGCTGGTGCCCGGGCTGCGGCGACTACTCCATCCTCGCCCAGACCCAGAAGGTGATGCCCGACTTCGGCTACCCGAAGGAGAACATCGTCTTCATCTCCGGCATCGGCTGCTCGGGGCGGCTCCCGTACTACATGAACACGTACGGGTTCCACTCCATCCACGGCCGCGCCCCCGCCATCGCGACCGGCCTCAAGGCGGCCCGGCCGGACCTGATGGTCTGGGTGATCACCGGCGATGGTGACGCGCTGTCCATCGGCGGCAACCACCTGATCCACTCGATGCGGCGCAACGTCGACATCCGCGTGATCATGTTCAACAACCGGATCTACGGCCTGACCAAGGGCCAGGCGTCGCCCACGTCGGAGATCGGGAAGGTCACCAAGTCCACCCCCCTCGGCACGGTGGACTACCCCATCAGCCCGCTGACCATCGCCCTGGCGGCAGAGGCCAGCTTCATCGCGCGATCCGTGGACACGCACACCGAGCATCTCCAGCAGACGCTCACCCGCGCCGGCTTCCACCGGGGCTCGGTGTTCACCGAGGTGCTCCAGAACTGCAACATCTTCAACGACGGCGCCCACCGCGAGTTCACGGACCGCGACGTCCGCGAGGACCGGATGCTGGTCCTGGAGCACGGCCAGCCGATGATCTTCGGCAAGGACCGGGACATGGGTCTCCGCCTCAACGGCTACCAGCCCGAGGTGGTCAAGCTGGGCGACGACTTCCGCGTCGAGGATCTCCTGGTCCACGACGAGCAGGACCCGCTCATCGCCTTCATGCTCTCGCGGCTCTACTGGCCGGACTTCCCCGTCCCGGTCGGCGTCATCCGCGACGTGCGCCGGCCCACCCACGACGAGCTGGTGACCAACCAGATCGAGGAGGCCATCGCGGCACGCGGCGAGGGCAACCTGCAGGCTCTGCTCAGCGGCAACGACACCTGGACGGTCAAGTAGCCGCCTCGGCCTGACCGGGATCCAGCCCAGCCCGCCGGCACCATGGCCTCGCCCGTGGTCGTGGTCGTCCTGGCAGATGACCTCATCTGGTCGACGCGCCTCGCCTCGCAGCTGCGCGCCGCCGGCGCGGAGCCGTTCTCCGCGCGCGACGCCGCTGGCGTTGGCCGGGCGCCTGTCGGCACGCGGCGCGCGATCGTCGACCTGACGGGCCGGGCCTACGACGGCGTGGCCGCGGTGGCCGCCGCCCGGGCCGCCGGACTCCGGGTGCTGGCCGTGGGCCAGCACGACGACCTGGCACGGCGCAAGGCGGCGCTGGCGGCCGGCGCGGACCGCGTCTTTGCCTACCAGAAGCTGTTCGAGGACGGGCCCGCCACGCTGACGCGCTGGCTGGCCGGCGACTTCGACGGCGCGAACGCGCCGTCCGCACACGAAGACCAGCCGGAGGATGAACGGGCATGAGCGGACACGCGGCGATCCCGGTGGAGCGCTTTGCTGCGCGGCTGGAGCGCGCCCGTGCCGTCGCGCGTGGGCAGGGCCTCGGCGCGCTGCTGATCGGTGTTGGGGCGGACCTCCGCTACCTGACCGGCCACATCGTGCTGCCGCTGGAGCGGCTCACCATGCTGGTCATCCCCGCGGACGGTCCCGCGACGCTGGTCACGCCCAGGCTGGAGGCGGTGGCCGCGCGCCAGGCACCCGCCGCCCTGGCCGGCCTCTTCGACATCCTGCCCTGGGACGAGACGGATGATGCCGCGGCCATGGTCGCGGCCCTGGTCCGTGCCGGCACGGCCGGTACCGACACGAGGACGGGCGCCAGGGCGCCTACCGTGGCGGCGCCTACCGTGGCGGTGTCCGAGCGCGCCTGGGCCATGCATGTCCTGGCGCTCCAGCGAGCCCTCCCCGGCGCGCCGATGGGGCTTGCCACGGCCGTCCTCCGGGAGCTGCGCATGGCCAAGGACCCGGCGGAGGTGGACCGACTCCTGGTGGCCGCCCTCGCGGCGGACCGGGTCGTGGACCAGATCGCGGCCGGACGCCTGGTGGGTCGCACGGAGGCGGACGTGAGCCGCGAGGTCCGTGATCGCCTGGTGGCGGAGGGCCACGAGCTGGCGGAGTTCGCGATCGTGGGCTCCGGACCAAACTCCGCGTCGCCGCATCACGAGGCATCCGAGCGGGTCATCGCGGCCGGCGAGCCGATCGTGCTCGACATCGGCGGCGCATATGACGGGTACTGCTCGGACACCACCCGCACCCTCTGGGTGACGGGCGGCGACCCGGCCAAGGGGCCCACGGCGGAGTTCCTCGCCCTCTATGCCGTCCTGCAGCGCGCCCAGGCCGAGGCGACGGCTGCGGTTCGACCGGGGATCGCCTGCGAGACGATCGACGCGGTCGCGCGCGACATCATCACGGCGGGCGGGCACGGGCCGCACTTCATCCACCGGGTTGGCCACGGGATCGGGCTGGAGACCCACGAGGAGCCGTACCTGGTCGCCGGCAACGGCGAGCTCCTGCGCCCGGGCTACGCGTTCAGCGTGGAGCCGGGGATCTACCTGGAGGGTCGCTACGGGGCGCGGATCGAGGACATCGTGGTCTGCGGCGAGGACGGCCCAATCGTGCTGAACCGATCGTCGCGTGACCTGCGCGTGGTTCCCGGCTGAGCTGACGCCGCGCCGCAACACGCCGGATCGGCGCCAGCGATATCATCGGGCACTGTGGCCGTCCGTCCGACGGCCCCTCTCACCTGGCCTGACATGACTGACCTGATGCGGCGCTCCGGCGCCGCCGCCACCGGCGCATGAGCCGACGCACCCATCGCGGGGGACGGCCCCACCCTGGCGGCGCTCCTCCGCCGCGCCCTGAGGGTTCGCACCACGGCGGTCCCGGGAACGCGCACGCCCACGGTTCGCCCGATGGCGCGCTCGAGGCCCCGTCTGACGGGATCCCCAGCTGGCTCTCGGCGGCTGCCGTGGACCCGCATCATGCCGATGCAGGGGCCGCAGGAGCCGAGACGGGCCGCCTCGAAGCCGCCATCGCATCGCCGGTGGCCGGCCAGGCTCCCGCGCGCGAACGGGTGGCCAGGGTCGTGGTGGCCGCGCCCGAGGCGGACCTGTCCACGGCGTCGCCGGGCGAGTCGGGTCTGCCCGCCGATTCCGGCCCTTCGGCGGGCGTCGTGGAGCGACGTGATGACCGCGGTCGATCCGCCGCCCCGCGCGGCGGCCAGTCAGCCGGCCCGCGTGGCGCAGGCCCGGGAGGCCGTGGCGGCCAGCCCGGCGGACCCCGTGGCGCAGGCCCGGGAGGCCGCGCAGGCCAGCCCGGCGGACCTCGCGGTGCGGGTCCCCGAGCCGGCGAGCCCGGACGGGGTTTCGCGGCCAATGGGAACGGGCCTGCCGGCTCACCGGCGATGGCCAGCGACGGCCCCACGGGCGCCAATGTCGCCGCCGGCGCCAATGTCGCCGCCGGCGCCCTCGCCAGCGGCGACGGCCCCGCGGCCGGTGTGCCGGCTGGGTCGGCCCTCAACCCCATGGCCGGACCTCGCCCCGGCAGTGGCTGCACCGCGCCCCAGCTGAAGCGCTTCATCAAGAGCCGCGTCTACGTGCCCATGCACGAGCTCCGCCGGCGCTTCCTGATCGAGGGCGGCGACGACGACGTCACGCCGGTCAGGGTGGGCGGCGGCCACATCTTCGTCGGTCTGCCGGAGCGTGAAGGCCGCCTGCTCGGCGAGCTCCTGCGCGGCGGCGATGTCGGCTACGAGCTGTCCATGGACCCGCCCACGCCCATCGTCGTGGGTCTCTACCCCATGCGGCCCATCACCCGGAGCTGACGCCCGCGGCGGTCCGGCCCATCGCCCAGCGGGATCAGCCCGCCGGCGTCTCGCCCTCGGCGTAGGTCCTGGGCAGGGCCGTTCCCTTGCTTGGGCGACGCAGCTCGCGCAGGTCTGCCTGCCCGATGCCGCCCCGGCGCGGCAGGTCGCCGGCGGCCGTTCGCGTGAGGCGCTCCGTGAGCTTGCCCAGGATCAGCGTGCTCACCTCGGGCACCGACATCATCTCCCGGAGCGTGGCGGCCGGCACCTCGACGATCCGGCTGTCCTCCTCCGCCACCACGTTCGCCGTCCGGACGCTGCCCGTGAGCGCGCCGATCTCGCCGAAGAAGTCTCCCGCCAGCATCGATGAGAGGGCGCGCACCCCGCCGTCCGCGGCGGGAATGCCGGCCACCGCGCGCCCCTCGAGGATGAAGTAGGCCGCCTCGCCAATGTCGCCCTGGCGGATGATCGGCGTGCCTGCCGGGAGGCTGGCCACCGACGCCGTCGCGATGAAGTCGCCCCGGCGTCGCGCGTCGAGCGCCCCAAGCGACGGAAGGACGCGAATCAGCTCGTCCAGGTCCGATGCGTTCGCGCGGCGCGCCGTCCCGGTGATGGTGGCCATGGGTGCGGCCCGCAGGAGCGCCACCGCCCGCCGCCATTCGGTCGCGGGCTGGCCCAACCCGGGCAGTGCCTGGGTGATGAAGGCGGCGACCAGGAGCATCACCGACGCGAACACCACGAGGATCCGGAGGTCGATGACGTCGCCCAGGCCGGCCGCCGCCATCCCCATCACGAAGACGAGGTCGCGCGCCACGGAGAAGGCGGACGAGACGCGTCCGCGCATCTCGCGCGGGGTGTTGCGCTGGAAGATCAACCGACGCGCAATCCCCAGCGGGGCGTTCATGAAGCCCGAGATCATGACCATCAGGATGGCGAATGGGACGTTGGTCGCCGTGGCGTAGCCGAGGCCGGCAATTCCCATCCCCAGCACGCTGATGACGATCCACTGCCCTTCGCGGAGTCGGTCGGCGATCTTCGCCATGATCAGGCTGGCGAACACGAAGCCGAGGGACGTCAGGCCCTCCTGGAGGCCGTACTCGAACTCGGTAGCGTTCAGCATCCGCAGCGAGAACGGGAGCAACAGGACGTTCCACAGGCCGAAGCTGAAGATCACCGGGACGTTGACGATGACCGCGGACCGCAGGATGGGTGTCGAGACGAGGTAGCGAAGGCCGGCAACCAGGTTCTGGAAGACGACGCCGACCGTGGTCCGCTCCTCGACCACGAGCGGGCCGATCCGGACGAAGAAGATGCACGTCGCCGAGAAGATGAACGTCAGCGCGTCCACCCAGAAGGCGACGTTGATGTTGGCGCTCGACGCCAGGAAGCCGGCGGCCGCAAAGCCCACCGCGGTGGAGCCAAACGAGCTGATCGACAGGAACGAGTTGGCCGAGGCCAGCTCCTCGTCCGAGGCGATCTCCGGCAGGACGCTATCGTTGGCGGGGTCAAAGAACTGCCTGACGCCACTGGCGATGAAGACGATGACGTACAGGGACACGATCCCGAAGGCGCCGAGCGCCCACGGGATGCTGGCGACCAGGACGCAGCGCAGGACGTCGGACCCGATCAGGATGCGCTTGCGGTCGAAGCGATCAACGAAGACGCCCGCGAGGAGCCCCACCACCAGCGTGGGCACCGACGTGGCCATCAGCATCAGGCCCACGTTGAGGGCCGAGCCGGTCAGCCGGAAGACCAGGATCCCGGCCGCCAGGTCGGTCAGGGACGACCCGATGGTGGAAACGAGCTGCGCGACCCACAGGAGCGAGAAGTCTCGCTTCCGGAAGATCGCGAACATCGACGGAGCGGCCACGGGGACGGTGGCAGGGGTCATGGCGCGCAGTGTATCGGCGTTCGGCCAGGCGGTGAATGACGAAGTTTGGCCGCGCTCCCGGGATCAGCCCAGCAGCGCGAGCGTGACCAGCACCGCGGTGCCGGCGACCGCGCCGACGGCGGCGCTCCAGGCCCCCGCGCGTCGTCCAAACCCCAGCGGGCTGCCCAGCTGTCCCGCCCCGATCGCCGCGAGGCCGGGGCCGCCGGCCAGGAGGACCGCGAGCAGGCCGGCAGGCAGGGTCTGATCCCGGGTCGCCAGGGCCACCGGGCCACCCGCCAGCATGACGGTCGCGTCGGCGGCAATGAGGAAGGCGGCGATGGCGCCGAACAGCGCGTCGGAGCGCGTGGCTGCCATGGCGGCCGGCCAGGCCGCCGGCAGCACGCCGAGGGCCAGGACGGAGGGGGCAAGGAGGAGGGCACCGGCGGCACCGGCCGGCAGTGCCACGACCTGGGCCGTGGAGACCCGCCCGCCCAGGAGCGAGACGGCCGCGATCGCCGTGGCGACCACGATGGCCTCCAGTGCGCGGCGCAGCCAGGTGGGGACCCGGATCTCACCCATCGCGGTCATCGTACCGCGCCCGCGAAGGGCCCCCGGCTCGGCCGGGGTCAGGCCCGGGTCAGGCCTCGAAACGCCGGAAGATGGCCACCGCGTTCTGGCCGCCGAACCCAAACCCGTTGATCATCGCCGTGTCCACCCGGGCCTGGCGCTTCACCAGGGGCACGTAGTCGAGGTCGCAGTCGGGGTCCGGGTTCTCGAGGTTGGCCGTCGGGGCGATCCATCCGTCGCGGATGGTGCCGATCGCCGCGATTGCGGCCACGGCTCCCGCGGCGCCCAGGAGGTGGCCCACCATCGACTTGGGCGACGAGATGGGGATCTGGTAGGCCCGCTCGCCCAGCGCCCGCTTGATCGCCTTGGTCTCGGTCACGTCGTTGAGCGGGGTGGACGTGCCGTGGGCCACGATGTAGTCGATGTCGGCGGGGCCCACGCCGGCGTGCGCCATCGCGCGTGTCATTGCCCGCGCGGCGCCGCGACCGGTGGGCTCCGGGGCGGAGATGTGGAACGCGTCCGCGGTCAGGGCCGCGCCGATGATCTCGGCCAGGATGGGCGCGCCGCGCTGGAGCGCGTGCTCCGCCGATTCGACGACACAGATCCCGCAACCTTCGCCGAAGACGAAGCCGTCGCGCTCGCGGTCGAACGGGCGCGACGCCCGGCTGGGATCGTCGTTCCGCTTGGAGAGCGCGCCCATGTTGCTGAGGGCCGCGAAGGCGATGGGCAGGAGCGGCGCCTCGGAGCCGCCGGCAATCACCACGTCGCACTCGCCGGACTGGATCAGCCGGAGCGCGTCCTGGAACGCGATGACGCCCGACGCGCAGGCCGCCACCTGGGTCATCAGCGGGCCCGTCAGCCCGTACGCCATGGTGATCTGGGCCCCGGCCATGCTGCCCGAGAGGGCGGGTACCGCGAACGGCGAGACCTGCCCGGGCCCCTTGGCCAGGAGCGTGTTGTTGCCGTCGATGACGGCCTCCATGCCGCCGCCGCCCGTGTTCACCACGACGGCGACCCTGTCCCGCTGCTCCTCGGTCCAGGTGCTGAAGTCGATGCCCGAGTCGGCGATGGCCTCCGCCGCGGCGGCGACCGCGAAGTGGATGAAGCGCGACATGCGGCGGACCATCTTGCGGTCCATGTGCTTGCTGGGGTCGAAGTCCTTGACCTCGGCGGCGATCCGCACGTCGAACGCGGTCGCGTCGAAGGAGGTGATGGGACCGGCGCCGGAGACGCCAGCCAGCAGGTTTGACCAGAACGTGGGCGCGTCGTTGCCGATTGGCGTGATCGCACCGAGGCCGGTGATCACGGCACGGCGCGACAGGTCACTGCTGGGCATTGACTACACCTCGGCGTCGGGTCGGCACTCGCCGGATTGTAGCGACCGCACCGGGTGCGCGGTCGCGGGCTGGCGCCCGGGTACCAGCCCGCGTCGCCGCGAGCGGGCGAGGCCGGCCGACGCCGGTCCCGGCGACCCGGGGCGTCAGTCGCCGTCGTACCGCTTGAAGATGACGGCTCCGTTGTGGCCGCCCAGCCCGATGTTGTTGGAGAGCGCGTGGCGGACGGGGATCTGGAGGGCCTCGGTCGCGATCCAGAGATCGCACTCGGGGTCGGGGTCACGGTAGTTGATCGTCGGCGGCACGCACTGCTCGGCGACCGTCATGACGGTCGCGAAGGCCTCGAAGGCCCCGGCGCCGCCCATCAGGTGGCCGGTCATGGACTTGGTGGCGCTGATGGCGATCTTCCTGGTGTGGTCGCCGAAGACCGCCCGGATGGCCTCGGTCTCGCGCTTGTCGCCCATCGGGGTGGAGGTCCCGTGCGGGTTGATGACATCCACCTCGTCAAACGGGACGCCCCGCCGCTCCAGCGCCATCTTCATGGCCCGTGCCGAGCCGGTGCCGCCCTCGATGGGCTGGATCATGTCCCAGCCATCCGCGGCCGAGCCGTAGCCGACGACCTCGGCATAGATGTGCGCGCCGCGCGCCTTGGCCAGCTCCAGGTCCTCCAGGAAGAGGCCGCCCGAGCCCTCGCCCAGGACGAAGCCGTCGCGGGTGCGGTCGAATGGACGCGAGACGCTGGCGATCGATTCGCCGGGCCTCGGGCTGCCCAGGCCGCGCATGTTGCCGAAGCCGGCGTGGGCCACCTCGATCAGGGGCGCCTCGGTGGAGCCGGCGATGACGGCGATGCAGTCACCGCGCCGAATGGCCTCGGCCCCCTCGGCGACGCAATGCGTCCCCGTGGAGCAGGCCGTGACGATGGCCATGTTGTGGCCGATCGCGCCGGTCTCGATGGCGATCATCCCGGAGCACGAGTCCACGAGCGCGTTGGCGATGAAGGTGGGCGCGACCCGGTTGGGCCCCTTCCCGTGGAGGATCGCGTAGCTGTCGATCATCAGGGCCTGTCCGCCCGCCCCCGACCCAAAGATCACGCCGACCTCGGTGCGGTTTGAATCGTTGATCTCGAAGCCGGAATCGGCGAT
Source organism: uncultured Chloroflexota bacterium (assembly GCA_903822495.1). GTDB lineage: Bacteria > Chloroflexota > Limnocylindria > Limnocylindrales > CSP1-4 > CAIJPD01. The sequence continues at coordinate 31,211 of CAIJPD010000042.1, forward strand.
GGCCTGCTTGGCGGCCGACACCCCGAAGTGCATGCTGGACTCGCTTCGGCGGGCCGCCTTGGCGTCCATCCAGTCCGCGGCGTTGAAGTTGCGGATCTCGCCGCCCCACTTCTGGGCGTACGGTGTCGTATCGAACCTGGTGATCTCGCCCAGGCCGGAGCGGCCGTTGATGAGGTTGTCCCAGGCGGTCGCCTTGTCGTTACCGACGGGGCTGACGACGCCGAGGCCGGTGACGACGACGCGGCGGGCGTAGTCGGGTCTGCGCACGGGGCTTACTCCTTGAACGGAACGGCGAGGCGGTCGGGAGCCGCCGGGTCGTCGAGGCTGATGACGGTGGCATCGGGTGCGATGCGCTTGATGAGCCCGGCCAGGACCTTGCCCGGGCCGACCTCGATGAACGTATCCACGCCGTCGGCGGCCATCTGCTGCACGGCGGCGACCCAGTCGACGCCGGCGGTCAGGTGTTCGACCAGCTCCGCCCGGCAGGCGTCTGCCGTGAGGACCGGGCGCGCGTCGGCGTTGGCGAGGAGCGGGATTGACGGGTCGCCGAATGCGATGGTCGCAAGGTGCGCCCGCATGCCCTCGGCCGCCTCCGCCATCAGCGGCGAGTGGGCGGCCACCGAGACGGGGAGCACGATGGTCTTGCGGGCGCCCAGCTCCTTCGCGATGGCGCCCGTGGCGTCGATGGCGGCGCGCTCGCCGGAGACCACCAACTGACCGGGCGCGTTGCGGTTGGCGACGCCAAACACGCCGTGCCGCGACACGGCCTCGACGAGCGCCGGGATGGCCGCATCGTCCAGGCCCAGGATCGCGGCCATCGCGCCGTCCCGGCCCTGGCCGGAGGCCTGCATCAGTCGTCCGCGCTCCCGGACCAGGCGCACGCCGTCGGCCAGCGAGATCACCCCGGCGGCCACGAAGGCGGAGTACTGGCCCATGGAGTGCCCGGCCGCGAAGAGCGGCGTGGGCGCGGCGATGCCTTCGCGGGCCCACCGCTCCCGGAGCGCCTCGAGGTAGGCGATGGATGTCGCGAGCAGCGCGGGCTGGGCGTTCTCCGTGCGGTCCAGCTGGTCCGCCGGGCCATCCCAGGCGAGGCGGCTGATGGGCTCGCCGAGCGCGGCATCCGCGGCGGCAAAGACGGCGGCGGCTGCGGGCGAGGCCTCGGCGAGGGCTCGGCCCATGCCGACGGACTGTGACCCCTGGCCGGGGAAGACGAATGCGATGGTGGCCATGGACTCCCGTGGGCTACTGGTTCCGGGGTGGGCGACCGGGTCCGCTGGACGGCGCGGCCGACCTCCCGCGCATCAAGTTCGGTCGGATCCTGTCACCCGCGTGCACGCGGACGCTCAGAATCTGTGCGGGAGTGCAACGATCTGGCCCTCCCCGCTGTAGGCTCTGCATGATGACCGAGGAACGACCAGCCCGCCGCCGCGCCGCGCCGACCCGCCAGATCGCCCGCCGCTTCGAGGCCGACCTGTCGGCACCCGTGGCCGCCGCCGGGACCCGGATCCGGAATGTCCGGCAGATCTCGGAGCGCGTGGCGATGGGTCGCGCGCTCTGGCGTGAGCTGGTGATCGGGTTCGCCTACCAGTTGGGCGACCTGCGGTTGGGCTTCACCCAGCTCGCCGCGCTGTACGTGCTGGCCGATGGGGCGACCACCACGACGGGTGAGCTGGCCGACCAGATTGGCCGCTCGCCGTCGGCAACGAGCCGGCTGGTGGACGGGCTGGTTCGGCGCCGGCTGGTGGAGCGCCACGAGGAGGTCGAGGATCGCCGGCAGCGGACGCTCCACCTCACGCAGCGCGGCCATGCGCTCCTGCGCGTGGTGGATCGCGGCCGCGCGGACCAGTTCCTGACGGCGGTCCGGCCGCTGCCCACACCGGAGCGCGCCATCGTGGCGATGGGGGTCGCCGCGCTGGCGACGCACGCGATCTCGCGCCGAGGCCGGCTGATCAAAGCGCCGAGGGACTGACCCAAGCCGCCGCGCTACTCGCCCGCGCAGAACCGCATGACCGCGTCGTAGAAGACCGGCAGCCCCCAGCGGAGCGCCTCGAGCCCCACCCGCTCGTCGACCCCGTGGAAGCGCTCCAGGTATCGCTCGCCCGGCTCCAGGAGCAGCGGCGAGAACCCGTAGCACGGCACGCCGATGCGGGCGAGGTGCTTGGCGTCCGTCGCAAACGGCGCCATGACGGGGAGCGGCAGGCCGTCCGGGTCGTGGTCCCGAATGGTCGCCTCGAGGATCCGGTAGAGGGGCGTGTCCGCGTCGGTCTCCACCGGTGGGCCGAAGATCACCAGGTGGAGGGTGCACCGGTCCGCCATGTCGCCCAATCGGTCGAGCAGCTGCCCGCGCATCGCCTCGGCCGTGGTCCCGGGCAGGACGCGGCAATCCAGCTCAAGGACGGCCTCGCCGGGGATGACGTTGTACTTGACGCCGGCGTGGATCACGTCCGGGCTGATGGTGTCGCGCAGGAGCGCGTGCAGGGCGCGTGCCTGCGACGGGTCACACATCCGCTCCAGCACCGCGGCCTCCACCCGGGGGTCCCCGCCCGCGATGGCGCGCACCGCGTGGCCCGCCGCCCCAGGCAGCTCGGCCATGAGGCCATCGATGAAGGCCCGCATGGTGGCCGACTGGCGCGGCGCGCCGGGCTTGGAGAGCCGGCGGATGACCTCCGCGGCCAGGACCACGGCGTTGTCGTCGCGCGGCATGGAGCCGTGGCCCCACGTGCCGCGGACCGTCACGCGGAAGACGGCAAAGCCCTTCTCGGCGACCTGGATGGGGTAGAAGGTCTTCCCGGCGACGCGCGTCGCGATCCCGCCCGATTCGTTGAGGGCGCCGGCCGCGCGCACCAGGTCGGGCCGGTGGTCCACGATCCAGCCCAGGCCCTCGAGGCCGCCTGCCTCTTCGTCGGCGGTGCAGGCGAACAGGATGTCGCGGCGCAGCCCCGGGATGGGGTCGGTGGCCGGGTCCAACCCCGCCGCGCGCGCGTGCGCTGCGAGGAGCCGGAGGACCACCAGTTCCATCGCCACCAGGTCCTTCATGTCCACGGCGCCGCGGCCCCAGACGTAGCCATCGGCAAGGTCGCCGGCGAACGGGTCGTGCGTCCAGGCGCCGCTCGACGCGGGGACCACGTCCAGGTGGGAGAGCAGGAGGAGTGGTTCACCACCGGTGCCATCGCCCCGGAGCCTGGCCACCACGGAGCCACGGCCGGCCACGGGCTCCAGCACCTCCGACGGGATGCCTGCGTCGGCCAGGGTGGCGGCGATCCAGCGGGCCGCCTCCATCTCCGCGCCGGGGCGCGCCGGATCGGGCGGGTTGACGCTGGGGATGCGGATCAGCGCGCGGAGTGTCTCGACCAGCTCCGCGTGGGCACGGGCTGCCGCGTCGGCCTCCAGCCGGCGGGGCGGGGGAGAGGCGGACGCATCCACGGCGTCAGCCGCCGCCGGTGATCAGGTTCGCGATGATCCCCAGCACGAAGCCCGCCAGGATGAGCACGACGACCATGATGAGCAGGATCCGACCGTAGAAGCGGTCCTGGCGGGCGCCATCCTCCGGCCGTGGGTCACGCCCTCCCGCGATGTACGGCGCCGAGAGCCCGCGCTGGCGAGCGAGCGCGGCGCGCGGCGAGTCGTACGCCTCGGGGTCCGCGGGGAGGGACCGGTTGATCGGCGGCTGGGCGGTTGGCTGGCTGGCCGGCTGGTTTGGTTCGTTGCTCACGCCGCTATTGTCCCCCAGCGGGGCCGCGGCGTCCCGAAGCCGCGGCCGAACCCGGCGCCGCGCCGCGCCCGCCCGGATCGGCCCGCCGGTTGCGCCCCAGGTCAGCGCGCGGCCCGCGCGCCAGGCGCGACCTCGTCGAGGTAGCCGAGCACCTGCTCCAGCGGGATGACGTCTGCGTACTTCTGCTCCATGTCAAACAGGTTGATCGCGTGCGGTGCCTCGTCGCGGTCGAAGACGCATTCCTCCGGGACCAGCACCTTGAACCGGAACGCCTTGCCGTCCACGACGGTGGCGCGGATGCAGCCGCTGGTGGACTCGCCCACCACGATCAGCGTGTCCACGCCCTCGCGCACCAGCAGGGCCGTCAGGGGGGTCCCGAAGAAGCAGCTGGGCGCGGTCTTGCGCAGGACCAGCTCGCCGTCCACGGGTGCCACCTCGTCCATGATGTCGTGGCGTCGAGCGAACCGCGCCTTCGCGGCATCGTCCTGCGGCGCCGCGCCCTTCCTGGCGTCACGCCAGTTGGGCAGGTCGTTGAAGCCCGTCACATGGAAGACCGGGATGCCGTGCTCGCGGGCCGCGGCCAGCGCCTGCGCGATGCGGGGCAGGGCATTCCAGCCGGCCATGCCGCAGGTGGCGGGCCAGAGGTCCATCCCCTGCTCGATCGTGGCCGGCTCATCGCCGAAGACGGCGCGATAGACGTCCACCAGGATCAGCGCGGGCTTCTTGCCGGCGCCCTTCTGGATGGCAGGCTGACGCGCCGCGCGCCGGCGGTCGCTCTCCGACAGGAACTTGTCCCAGACGCGCTCAGGCACCGTTTGCTCCTCGTGCTGGTCCGCCCGGCGGGGCCGGGGCAGGGGTCCGATTCTGGCGGCGGGCGGTGAGCGCGGGGACGATCGGCTCTCCTGGCCGGTCGGCTCCTTTGCCGCGTCCGCGATCATGTCCTCCGGGCCGCCGACGATCCGCCGTCGATCCGCCGTCGCCCTGGCCCCAACCGGATGCCGCGGGCGTCGACGCCGAACCGTGCCGTCGCTCGCCCCGCGCGTTGCCGGAACGAACGATGGACGCCAGCGTGGCCGAGGGACAGGGTAGTCCGATCGATGGGCTGCGGCGCGCCCCGATGGGCCGTGCCCTGCCGCGGCGACGTGTGCCACGGCGCCGCTCCCGGGGCGCGGTGGCCCACCAGCCTGCCTATACTCGAAGCCACCCCGTGGAGCACGCGACTTGGTTGGCTCGGGCGGGGAGACGCCGAGTGGAGAAGGCATGAAGCTGGCCGGCCAGATCGAGATCGCCGCCCCCGCCGAGCGCGTCTGGGCCACGATCAACGACCCGGTTGGCCTGGCGGCCTGCATCCCCGGCGTCCAGGACGTGCGGAAGATCGATGATCGGACCTTCGGCGGCGGCATCACGGCGGCGGTGGGCCCCATGGAGGGCCACTTCGACTTCAGCGCGGTCATCGAGCAGAGCGACTTCCCGTCGGCGCTCGTGGTCCAGATGACCGGCACGGATTCGGTGACCAAGAGCACGCTGCTCGCCACCGTGACCACGTCCCTGGAGATCCTGGGCGAGTCCCGGACCCGCCTGGCCTACACCGCGACGCTCAACGTCAAGGGCCGCCTCGCGATCCTGGGCGACATGATCCTGCGGGCAACGGCCAGCATGATGATCAGCGAGCTGGTGAAGTGCCTGAAGGTCCGGCTGGAGCCGCCCGCCGGCGCCGCAGCCGCGGGGGCCCCGGAGGCCGCCACGTGACCGCGCGTCGCTTTGATGTCGTCGTGGTTGGCGGCGGATCCGCCGGTTGCGTGGTCGCGGCCCGCCTCAGCGAGGACCCGGCGCGCAGCGTCCTGCTCATCGAGGAGGGCCAGGATCCCCGGCCCATCCCCGAGATCATCGCCAACCCCAGGCGCCAGGGTGAGCTGATCCTGGAATCGGACTTCGTTCGCCTGTACGAGGCGGAGCGCGCGGACGGGAGCACCTTCCCGCTGATCTCGGGCAGGGTGCTGGGTGGCGGCTCCTCGGTCAACAACCTGGGCGTGATGCGCCCGCTCAAGCGCGATTTCGACGCCTGGGCCCGCTTCGGCGGCCCGGCCTGGTCGTACGAATCGCTCCTGTCCGCCGCCATCGCGCTGGAGGACGACCCGGACTTCCCGGATTCGCCGCTCCACGGCAAGGGCGGCCCGCTCCGACTCAACCGCGCGTGGAAGTTCGACAGCCCGTCGGACCCCCCTGTCGAGGCGATGATGGCCGTCGCGGACCAGCTGGGGATCCCGCGCTGCGAGGACATGGCCGTCCCCGAGCCGTACGGGCTGTGCGCGTCGCCCTACAACCTGGTCGACGGGAAGCGCCAGTCCGCGGTCAATGCCTTCCTGGATCCCGCCCGCGGGCGGCCCAACCTGACCATCCAGGCCAATACCCGCGCCACGCGCCTGATGCTGGACGGCTCGTGCGTGACGGCTGTCGAGGTCGCCGGCCCGGACGGGCCCGAGCGGATCGAGGCCGGGCGAGTGGTGGTCTGCGCGGGCGCGTACCAGACACCGCACCTCCTGCTCCTCTCCGGGATTGGGCCCGCGGACAAGATCGAGCGGGTGGGGCTGGCCGTCCGCCACCGGCTGGACGGGGTGGGGGAGAACTTCCAGGACCACGCCGTGGTGTACATGACGTTCAGCGGCTCGGCGGGCCTGCGCGAGGACTACCTGATCCCCAAGGTCCGGCTCTTCGTGGCCAGCACGCCGGGGATGGACCACGGGGACCTCCACATCCTCCTTCACCCCTCCATCCGGGTGCCGGGCATGGCGCCGCTGCTGCCGGTCTCCATCCGTCTGCTTGAGGATCGCGCCCGCGGCAGCGTCTGGCTGAGCTCGGCAGACCCGGCGGACCTTCCGGCCGTCGACCCACGGATCCTGTCGCATCCCACCGACCGCACGGCCATGCTCAACGGGATGCAGCTCCTGGCGGACTTCGTGCGCCACCCCCGGATGGCGGAGTTCTATGGCGAGCTGGTGACGCCGGGCGAGGGCGAGAGCTGGGAGGAGCACGCCGTGGGCTCGCACATCACGTACAACCACGCGACGGGCACCTGCCGGCTGGGCCAGGCAGACGACCCCATGGCGGTGGTGGGGCCGGACCTGCGGGTCCATGGCCTGGACAACCTCTGGCTGGCGGACATGTCGGTGATCCCGGTGATTCCCCACGCCCCGACCAATCTCACGGCCAACCTGGTGGGCTCGATCGCGGCCCGGAACATCGCGGCGGACTAGCGCGGCGACGCCGCCGGGCGCCGAGGAACGTCGGCGCCGTCAGCCCGGCCGGGCCTCCGGGGTGGACGGGCTGCTCAGCGGTCGTTCGATTCCCGCGCGGAAGACGATCGCGACCACCACCAGCACCACCTGGACCGCGGCGCCGGCGGCATAGGCCACCGCGAAGCCGGCGTGGTCGATGACGATGCCCCAGACGCCAGCCCCGAGGCCGCTCGCCAGCTGGAAGCCGATGGTGTAGGTCCCCATGGCCGAGCCCATCCGGGCCGGCGGGCAGCGGTCGATGACGATGGCCGTTCCCACCGGGACGGAGATGCCGCACCCGATCGCGAAGATGGAGCCCGCGAGGAGGAGTGGCCCGATGGACGTGGCCTGCGTCGCCAGGAGCAGGGCGACGCAGGCGGCCACCGCCGATCCGCCCACCAGGAGGCTCCGGGAGACGGTGTCGAGCCGTCGGCTGATGAACAGGCGCGACCCGACCAGGAGCAGCCCGTAGACCGGGTAGTAGATGGCCAGGTCGGACAGCGGGATGCCGTTCTGGGCGGCGAGGATGGGCGGGTAGACCACGAACAGCGGCGATCCCGACATGAACAGCATCTGCAGGAACATCGGCAGGACCGCGGTGGGCTCCAGCAGCGGCAGCCCGCCGCTGGGCCGGGTGCCCGCGCCTGGCTGGTTGACCGGGCGCGGCGGGTCCCTGGGGGCGGTCATCCCGACGACCACGGCCGCCGCCAGCCCCACGATGGTGGCGACCACGAACATGCCGGTCATCCCGGTCGCGTGGAAGACCAGCAGGCCCACGGCCGGCATCACCATCTGGGCGGTCCCCGGCATGAGGTCGAAGATGGCGGCGGCCTCTCCCCGTCGGGTCGGCGGCGCCAGCCGCGCCATCAGCGATGCAACGCCGGTCATCACGGCGGCCCACGCCATGCCGTGGACGGCGCGCAGGGCCACCAGGAGGGCGAGCGAGCCCGCGAGGTAGAGGGGGCTCAGCAGGCCGATGCCCAGCGTTCCCGCCAGCAGAATCGTGCGGATTCCGACCCGGTCAATCAGTCGCCCGAAGATGGGTCGCATGGTGATGGACGGGAGCGCGAAGACCGCAAACGCCACGCCCGCCATCGTGGCGTCGCCGCCCAGCTGGAGGACGATCAGCGGGATCACCGGCTGGAGCGAGAACCACTGGGTGAACGCCAGGAGGTTGGTGCCCAGGACGCCGACGAACCGGGGCGTATAGAGGCGCTCCCTGGGGACGGTCATGGCCGTGGGCTCAGCCCAGCACCACCGTCGCACGCAGGCGCTGAAGCGCCCGGATCACGCTGGGAGCCACGATCACGCCGGTCTTGGGGTTGGGCCCGGGGACGTTCCTGACCTCGATCCGCAGGGTCCCGAAGGCGCCCGACGCCTCCACCTCGTGCGTGTTGTGGGTGACGGTTGGGTCGGCGACGACCCGCGCGATGGTCCGGTCCATCCCGATCCCCGAGAGGCTGACGGCCGCCACCACGTTGACGTTCTCCGGGAAGCGGCGGGTCGCCTCGCGCGCGCCGCCCTCGTACAGCTCGCGCGGCTGGCCGGACGCGATGACCGCGGCGGCCTCGTCGGGCGGGAGCAGCGCGGCGGGTGGCTTGCGCACGGTGTGGCGCACATGCTCCAGGCCGGCCAGGCGTGCCGCGTTGAGCATGTCCAGCCCGGCGATGGCCCCGGACGGGATGAGGAGGCGGCCGCCGGTGGCCGCACCAGCCGCCTCGAGGGCGGCCAGCAGGGCGTCGTCCGCCAGGGCGCCCACGCTGATGGTCATCAGGTCGCAGCCGGCCTGGAGCACGGACTCGCCGTAGGCGCGCAGGGCGGCGTGGCCACCGGTCTCCACCACGACGTGAGGATTGGTGGCGAGCAGCTCCTGGATGCCGGTCATGACCGGAACGCCGGCCGGGGTGCCGGGCTCCGTGCGCCGTGCACGCAGGATGCCGGTCAGGACGGCGGGGCCGATGACGCCGTCGAGCACCGCCTGCGCTACGGGCTTCCCGATGGAGCCGAAGCCGATCAGGCCAACACGCAGGATGGCACCCCGGCCGGGGGTGGCGGCGATGCTGGGCATCTCGTGCGAGCCCTCCCGTGAACGATCGCGGCCGCCCGGCGGCGGGGCCGACGGGCGGGTGCCCATGCCTGGCCATGATCGCGACGTCGCCCATTCTACGAGACGCCGGGGGCACTCCGGACGGGCGGAGGCCGGCGGTCAGCCCACGGCGAGCGGCCGCCCGGTCCGCACGCCGCCCGCCCGTCGCCCTCCCCGCCGGAGCCGGTTTTGACCATGTCCGCGTCCAAACCGTATGATCGGGCGCGGCTCGCGACCAACACTGCTCCCGGTCGGCGGCGCCATCACGAGGGAGAACATGACCCGCGAGCTTGCCTTCCTTCGCCCCCAGTCGATCGCCGAGGCCACGGCGCTCCTCGCGGAGCACGGTGACGACGCGAAGGTCGTGGCTGGCTCCACCGCCCTCACCATCA
>CAIJPD010000043.1 GCA_903822495.1 uncultured Chloroflexota bacterium
CAGGGGTGCACGATAGTGCTCACCCAGTGGACGTACTGGAGAAACTGCGCCGGACTGACCAACGGCGCGTGATTGACCGCCGCGCGCGATCGTCCGCGGTGCCGGACTGACCTACGGCGCGTGATTGACCGCGGCCCCGCCCGGGGCGTGAGCGAGGCCGCGGGGCGCGGCGACTGGGGCGACCAGCTGGCTGGCGTCCCCGAACTACGCGCGGATCTTCCGCCGGGCCATCTCGCCCTCGATCTGCCGCTCGGCCTCGACATACCGGTCGATCTCGACCCGGACCTGGTTGGCCTCCGGCGTGTAGAGGTGCACCTGCTGCTGCAGGATGTAACTCAATCGCCGGCTGGTCATCCGGACATGGTCGAGGTTCTTCATGAGGACCAGCGGATCCATGGCCGCCAGGTCCCCCGGGTCGTACATCTGCTGCATGGGCGCATTCTAGATCGACCGCCCGGCCCGCGACGGCCGGTTCGACGGATGCCGCCTCGATGGCCCGGGATACCGGCCAAGCGGCGAGGTGGACAGGTGGTCACCGCGCCGGCGACCGGCGGCGGGAGGCGGGAGGCGGGAGCCGGGAGGCGGGAGGCAGCCCTACGCTCCTGCGGCTGCCGGACGCGCTGAGGGTCGAGCCCGGACGCGCGCCGGCTCAGGCTGGCGTTCAGCGCCTCTCTCGGCGACGACGCGGACGGTGAGGGCGGCCAGGGCCGGCATCTCGAACAGGGTCAGGCCGATACCCACGGTCGCCAGCTCCGTCGAGGTCCAGCCCTTGTACAGCCCGCGCGCAGCAACGGCGCACATCTCGTCGTACAGCTCCGGCCAGCCGATGCGACGGCGCTGATAGCAGAACCGGACGAACTCCATGGCCTCCGTCGCGGGGTCGAAGTCGTGGGCGCCGCGGACGGGGTTCATGGACTGACTGCCTCCTGATCGTGGGCGTGACAAACCAGTCCGGTGGGGCTTGGCAGGGTGGGCCGAGCGCCGGGCGCGGGGGTGCTTGGGCTGTCGGTGCGTCCACTCCGCTCCTGGGTCGGCGACCAACAAAGGCTATGGTAGGTGGGTGGCGGGAGCCGGGGTAGGGGTTTCTCCACCATCTCGTCCACCAACTTATCCACACCCCTCGCGGGCCGTGCGACAAGGCCGGGCTGCGTCCACGGGGACCCCGTATCGGTCCCCGGAAAGCAGAACGCCCCCGCAGGTCCACGACCCCGGAGGCGCCTGGCGAGAGTGGCATTGGTACCGCATACCGGATTCGAACCGGTGGTCTCCGCCTTGAGAGGGCGGTGTCCTGGGCCTCTAGACGAATGCGGCGAGATCCTTGATTCCGCCCTGACCGTGGGGGGATCGGCCCCGGATGATACCAGCGTCGGGCCCGCCCCGGCAAACCGCCGGAGCACTGCGCCGGTCAGCGGCTACGCCGCGCCCGGGCTAGAGCCGGTGGGTCTCCAGGAAGGCCCGGATGACCTCCGCCACCTGCTGGTAGCCCGATTCGGCCATCACCAGCCCGTAGTGCGAGTGGGCGGCGAATGGCTCGTACTGAGCATCGAGCAAGGCGGCAAGCTGGGCCGACGTGGACTCCGGGACGTACTGGTCGAGGCCGGCGCCGATCACCAGCTTGGGCACCGATTCCAGCACCCGACGATCGAGGGAAATGCCCTGAAGCACCTGGCGCCGAGCCACGCCCGATTCGAACGGCTTCTGGCCCAGCAGGTGCTGGATCCGAAGAACATCCGCGAGGCTCAGGTCACGATGGTCGCGCTGCAACTTCTCCGGAAGCGTCTCCCAGCCGATCATCGCCTTGCCGAACAACTCGGGAATCTCGCGGAGCTCATGGATGCGTGCAGGCACGCGCAGGTCGCGCGGCGGCTCGGCGGAGAGAAGGATCAGACCCGCGGTTGGCATCCGCTCCGCGGCCTTGAGTGCGAGCAGGCCGCCCATCCCGTGACCGACGACCACAACCGTCGGCCCGACCCGGGCCATGACCGCGGCGACATCCTCGAGGTAGGAGTCGAAGGAGAGCTCGCCCCCGGACGCCGATTGACTCCAGTAGTGGTTACGCAGGTTGAGCGCGTGACCCTCCCAGCCCCGGCCGGCGAAGTAGCCCAGGTAGCGCTCCCAGAGCCACGATCCCCCGAGCTCCCCGTGGACGAACAGCAGCGGCTTGCGGCGCGAACGGCGCTCCGGCAACCACGACTCCACGTAGATGCCACGCTCGGCGATCTCGATCTCGTCCTTGCGCACCGGGCGACCATCGCCCACCGTCGAGCGGGCCCGGTTGAGCATCTGCTCGGGGGTCGTATCCGTCACACCATCACCACTCAAGGGGGTTGACCACGAGGCCGGTGAGGGCCTTGGGGTAGAAGTACGTCGACTTCTGGGGCATCACGTCGCCATCCTGCGCCACGGCGGCGATGTCCGGGACCGGCGTGGGCTCCAGCAGGAAGGCCATGTCGGCGCCGTCGACGCGAGCATCGACCCAGCCGACCGCCTCGTCGGCGGACTTGGTGTACGAGACCCGCTCGCCGCCGGCCAGCGCCGCGGCGTCGATGCGGAAGAGCTTGTCCAGCGCGGCGGCCAGGAGGGAGACGTCAAGCCGCCGGAGCGCAGCCCCGCCGACGGGGAGGATCGCCTCGAACGCCTCGCGGCGCGCGGTCAACAGTGCGCCGCCGGTCCGGGTCCACAGCCCGAAACGGCCCGCGCCACCTGCGGCCAGACCGGCCGCCCCAAAGACCCGGCGGAGCTCTTCGGCCGGGATCCCCGTCTGCACATCGAACAGCGAGCCAAGCTCCGCTACGACCCGGGCCACACCCTCATCACCGACGCCGCGAACCACCCGGTGCGTTGGCAGGACGGTGAGCGAGCCGCTGGTGGTCTCCAGGAGCAGCATCAGGAGGAAGTCGAACGCGGGGTCCTCCTCGCCCGAGCGCGGCGTCCGGCGCTCATCGCGATAGCGGATCGCCGTCTCGTAGCGATGGTGGCCGTCGGCGATGGTGACAGTGGTTCCGCCGAGGATGCGGACCAGCTCCGCGACTGACCCCGCCGGGGTGCCGTCGTCCACCAGCTGCCAGAGGCGATGGCGGACCCCGTCGTCGTCCACGACGTCCGAGACCGGGGCACCCTGGGTCGCCTCGGCCACGATCTGGGCCGCGCGGCCGGCGGGATCCGAGTAGAGGCCCACGACCGGGCTGATGTTCACGCCGGTGGCCCGCAGCAGCTTGTAGCGGTCCTCCTTGGGACCGGACAGCGTGCGCTCGTGCGGGAGGACCGCTGAGCCGGGCCCAAACGGCTCCAGGCGCAGCCGGGCGAAGAACCCGCGGGACGTCCGCTCGACCGTGGTTCCCGGGACCGTGTAGGTCTGCTCATACACATACAGCGCGGGGCGGGGGTCCCTGTGCAGGACGCCCGTGGTGCGCCACTCCCCGAGGAGGCGTGCGGCGCGGCGGTAGCGATCATCGGGCTGGTCGCCCTGCTCGTCGATGGGCAGTTCCACCCGGATGACGTTGCGGGGATCGCGCTCAACGAGGCGTCGGCGCTGCTCGGCAGAGACGACGTCGTAGGGCGGCGCGATGACCCGCGACAGGTCGGAAACGACGTCCGGCGCGTAGCGGAGCGCGCGGAACGGGCGAATCTGCGGCACGGACACTCCCGGCTGGGTCGTTGCGCACGCACGCGCGGACGGGCAATTCAGGACCCCGCCATCCTACGACAGCCGTGGGCCCCACGCCTCCTCGGCGGCGATCACGGCCGAGATCCGCGCCGACCCCACCGGCCGGCCGGTGGGGTCGCGACCATGGCGATCCCGATCGCGTCAGCCGGCCGCCGTCGGGCGCACCGCCAGCGAGAGGCCGGAGTCGGCGTCGAACAGGTACACCTTGTCGAGCGGCACGCGCAGCGTGACGTTCTGGCCCGGCTTCACATTGGCCGACGAATCGACGATGGCGACCAGGTCGCGCTCGTACACCTTGACGTGGAGCAGCTCCTGGCTGCCCAGGTACTCGACCACCTCGGCGATGCCGCTGACGGTGGCCCCGGTCGCCCCGGTCGGCCCGGTCGCCTCCCCCAGCTCGAAGTGTTCGGGACGGAGGCCGGCCACGACGCTCCGCCCGCGGATCGCCTCGCGGGCCCATGCCGGGACCGAGATGCCGATCCCCTGGGCCTCCAGGCCGCCACCGTCCGCCCGCTGGCTGACGTCCATCAGGTTCATCGACGGGCTGCCGATGAAGCCGGCCACGAAGCGGTTGACCGGGAAGTCGTACAAGTCCTGGGGCGTGCCCACCTGCTGGAGCCGGCCGGCATTCATGACCGCGATCCGGTTGCCCATCGTCATCGCCTCGACCTGGTCGTGGGTGACGTACACGATGGTCGTCTTGAGGCGCTGGTGGAGACGCGCGATCTCGGCCCGGGTCTGGACACGCAGCTTGGCGTCGAGGTTGGAGAGCGGCTCGTCCATCAAGAAGACCGCGGGCTCGCGCACGATGGCCCGGCCCAGCGCGACGCGCTGGCGCTGCCCGCCCGACAGGGCCTTGGGCTTGCGGTCGAGGTACGGGCCCAGGTCGAGGATGGCCGCGGCATCCGCCACGCGCTTGTCGATCTGGTCCTTGGCGGTGTGCCGCAGCTTCAGGCCGAAGGCGAGGTTCTCGCGCACGGTCATGTGCGGGTAGAGGGCGTAGCTCTGGAAGACCATCGCGATGTCGCGGTCCTTGGGGGCGACGTCGTTGACGACCTTGTCGCCGATCCGCAGGGTGCCGAGGCTGATCTCCTCGAGCCCGGCGATCATCCGCAGGCAGGTTGTCTTGCCGCAGCCCGACGGGCCGACCAGGACCATGAACTCGCCGTCCTGGATCTCCAGGCTGACGTCATCGACGGCCTTGACCTGGCCGTACAGCTTGCTGACATGCTCGAAACTGACCGTCGCCATCGCGGGCACTCCCTCTCGGCCGTCCGGCTCGGCGCGGGTCCCTGTATCTGCCGGCCACGAGGGCTGGCTGGACGGACCCCATACGCGAGACCGGCTCGACGGGCGCATCGTAGCAAGTCAAGGGCGGCTGCCGGGGAGATCGACCCGATCGCCGACCGGTCACGCCCGGCGCCTCCGCACGGGTCTTGACACAGCACAGCCCGGCCCGTACCTTGTGCAAACCGGTTTGCTAAACCGGTTTGTGCGGTGTATGGATTTGCCGGCGCGTTGCCCGGCGTGAACATGGACTGCTGCTGGAAGGGCGAGGTTGTCGTTGGCGGAGCGGACGGGTCGAACGCGAATCTCGGACGTGGCGCTCGGTGCGGGAGTCTCCAAGACCACCGTGTCGTTCGCGTTCAACAGCCCGGAACGCGTCGCCCCGGAGACCGTTGAGCGGATCCGGGAGGTGGCCCGCCAGATGGGCTACGAGCCGCATCCTGTCGCCCGCATGCTCGCGCAGCGGCGGACCTACACCATCGGCCTGCTGACGCCCCAGCCGCTCGCCTCCATGTTCGCCAATCCCTTCTTCGGCAGCTTCAGCGAGGGCGTGGCCAGGGTCGCAGAAGCCGAGGGCTTTGGCCTCCACTTCATCTCCCCGGTCCAGGGTTCACTGGCGCGCGCCGTCAACCGGGCGACGGTGGACGGGGTCGTCGCGATCGGCCTGTCCGGCGACCATCCCGAGATCGAGCAGATCCGCCAGGCCGGGCTGCCCATGGTCCTCGTGGACTCCTCGGCCTTCGACGGCCAGGGTGTCATCGACATCGACGACGAGCACGCGGCGGGCCAGGCGGCAGCCCACCTCCTGGGCCTTGGCCATCGCGACTTCCTCGCCATTGCGGTGGAGCCACCCTACCAACAGACTCGCCTGGACCCCGAAGGGGTCATGGGCCGCCGCCTCCGCGGCTACCGGGCCACCCTCGCGCTGGCGGGCGTTGAGCTGCCCGACTCGGCCGTCCTGACCAGCCCGGCCTCCATCCACGGCGGCGTTTCCACGTTTCTCGCCGCCTGGTCGGCCGGGCACCGCCCCACGGGCGTGCTCGCCATGAGCGACGGCATCGCGATCGGAGTCATCCAGGCGGCGCGCCGCCTCGGCCTCCACGTCCCGGAGGACCTCAGCGTCGTGGGCTTCGATGACATCGAACTCGCGGCCCTCGTCGATCCCCCCCTCACCACCATCCACCAGCCCATCCGGGAGAAGGGCGAGCAGGCCGCCCGCCTGCTCCTCGCCGGCCTCTCGGGACGTGGTGGCACCCAGCTCCAGTCCCTGCGGCTGGAGACCCACCTCATCGTTCGCGCGTCGAGCGCACCTGCGCCCCGCGCGCGAAAGGAGGTGGCTCCGATCCAGTCACCCCGGTGACCATGCCGGTCAGCGGTGTCGTCCAGGCACTCGCCGGCGCGCGTCGCCCGAAGATCAGCGGAAGAAGGAGGAGCTCCAGACAATGCATAGTGGAAGCAAGTTCATCACTCTGGCCACCGCCGCCGCCATCGCTCTCGCAGCGTGTACAAGCAGCGCCACCCCCGCGCCGACGTCGGCTCCGGCGGCCGCCGCGCTCAAGGGCGCGCTGACCGTCTGGCACTCGTACGGCTCCGGTGCCGGCACCGAGGCCGCGGCCCTCAAGACCGTGACCGACAAGATCAGCAAGGCCAATGGGGACCTCAAGCTGACGATCCAGGACGTCAAGTTCGACGACCTGTTCAAGAAGTTCGAGCTCGAGGCCGCCTCCGGCGGCGGGCCCGACCTCTTCATCGCGCCCAACGACAGCCTCGGCAAGGAAGCCCGCGCCGGCCTGTTCAAGGACATCACTGCACAGCTGACGGGCAAGCTCCCGAACGCCTCGCAGGTCTCCATCGACGGCAGCAAGGTCGATGGCAAGTTCTACATGGTGCCCGAGTCCCTCAAGGCCGTGGCCATGTACTACGACAAGAGCAAGGTCACGACCGCGCCCGCCACGACCGACGATCTCCTCAAGGCCGTCAAGGCCGGGACCGTCAAGGCCGGCTTCGACGCCCACAGCTCGTACCACAGCTTCGGCTGGTGGGCGGCCTTCGGCGGCCAGCTGATGGACGCCAGCGGCAAGTGCACCGCCGACACCACCGGTGTCGCGGACGCCTACAAGTACTTCCAGGACCTCCAGGCAGCCGGCGCCAAGTGGTACGACAAGTACGACGACCTCGCCGCTGACTTCAAGTCCGGCAAGATCAACCTGATCGTCGACGGCCCATGGGCCTCCGGCGGCTACAAGGAAGCCCTCAAGGACAACCTCGCGGTCGCGCCGATGCCGGCCGGCCCCAAGGGCCCCAGCAAGCCCCTCACGGGCGTCGACGGCTGGTACATCAACAGCAACAGCAAGAACGCTGACGTCGCGATCGCCTTTGCCCTCGAGATGGTCAAGGCCGAGAACGAGCAGGTCTTCGTCGACACCGCCGGCCACATCCCGGCCGACACCACCATCAAGATCAGCGACCCCATCACCCTGAAGTTCGGCGAAGCGGTGAAGAATGGCTTCCCGCGCCCGCAGATCGCGGCGCTCGACAACTTCTGGGGCAACTTCGACAACGCCCTCGCGCTCGTGATCCAGAAGAACACGGATGCGAAGACGGCCGCGACCGACGCGTGCACCGCGATGAACAAGGCCAACAACATCAAGTAGCGACCACGAAGGAGGCGCCGGCACCGCCGGCGCCTCCTTCGTTTATCCGTCTTGTGGCCGGGCCCGCCCGGCCGGATACTCATGATCGGCCGACAGCGGGCCCAGCCGGCGGCCCACGACGCCAGCCACCAATGACCACGAGGGTTGGGATGAGCGCACCCGTGATCACAGCCGCCGCCCCGGGGCGGCGCCGGCGCCGGTTCTCCCCGGATGCCAGGACGGCCCTCCTCTATCTGGCGCCGGCGTTCGCCGTGATGGGGATCATCACCTTCTACCCGCTGCTCTTCCAGACCTGGATGTCCTTCACGGACTTCGGGCTCAAGAACCTCTCGGGCAAGATCGCGCCGAACGGCGTGGGCATCGACAACTACGTGCGGATCGCCGAGAGCGAGCTGAACATCCCCAACTTCGAGTTCCTTCGGCTGCTCTTCTTCAACCTGTTCTGGGCGTTCTCGAACGTCGTGATCCACGTCATCCTCGGCGTCGGGATCGCGCTGATCCTGAACACCAAGGGGCTCAAGTTCCGCGGCATCTACCGCGCCCTGTTCATCCTCCCGGTCATCATCCCGCCGATCATCGTGGCGACGGTCTGGCGCAACCTCTTTGACCAGGACAACGGCGCATTCAACATGGTCCTCGCGGGGATCGGCGTCCTGTTCAAGATCCCGCCGGACGCGTTCAAGATCGACTGGCTCGGCCAGCCCGACGACCCGTTCTCGTTCATCCCGCTGCCGCTCGCCTACTTCGCCCTGCTGGCGGCCAACACCTGGCTCGGCTGGCCGATGAACTCGGTGGTCGCCACGGGAGCCCTCCAGAGCATCCCGCCCGACCTGTACGAGGCCGCCGAGATCGACGGCGCCAACCGGTGGCAGAAGTTCCGGACGGTGACGCTCCCGTTCCTCCGGCCCGCGATGGTGCCGTACGCGATCTACGGCTTCGTGATCACGTTCAACCTCTTCTACCTGTCGTTCTTCATGTCGGGGGGTGGCCCGTTCGGACGGACCGAGCTGTTCGTGACACAGGCCTACAAGCTGGTCAACGACTTCCAGCTGTACGGGGTCGCGGCCGCCTTCTCGGTCTACATGTTCTTCATCCTGATGGTGCTAACCCTCATCACCAACCGGCTGGCCAGGGCCACCGCGAGCTATGCGGACTGAGGCACTGACGATGCACAACGCGACACGGCACCTGGAGCACGGCACGACACGGGAGGTGCGGTCATGA
Organism: uncultured Chloroflexota bacterium; assembly: GCA_903822495.1. Lineage (GTDB taxonomy): Bacteria > Chloroflexota > Limnocylindria > Limnocylindrales > CSP1-4 > CAIJPD01. The sequence continues at coordinate 8,833 of CAIJPD010000043.1, forward strand.
CCGCGCTCAGCCAGGTTCGGGATCAGCTTCGCAAGCCAAAGGAGATCAAGGAGGCGGAGCCCCGGCTGCCCCTCCGCACCCAGATCGCCCTCCAGCTGGCCTGCGTGTTCATCACGCTGACCGTGCTCTTCCCGATCCTGTGGATCTTCGCGCTGGCGCTCGATCCGCGGAACATCTCGCGGCCGGACGGGCTGATCCCGCCGGGTGCGTCGCTGGCCGCGTTCGCCCGCGTTCTTGCGCGGCCGACGTCCGACGAGATCGGGTTTCTCGAGCTCGCGCGGAACAGCTTCGTGCTCGCGTCGAGCGTGGCGCTCTTCTCGGTGCTCATCGGCGTGCTGGCGGCCTACGCGTTCTCACGCCTCCGCTTCCGCGGCCGCGAGGCGCTGATGATCGCCGTGCTGGGCGTGCTGATGCTGCCGGCGGTGGCCACGATCGCGCCGCTCTTCATCATGCTCAACAGCGTCCGCGTCGAGCTGCCCATCCTGGGCCAGTTCAACCTCCGCCAATCGCTGGTGGGCGTGGCCTTCGCGGTCATCTCCGGGGCGCTGCCGTTCGCGATCTGGAACCTCAAGGGCTACCTCGACACGATCCCCAAGGAGCTGGAGGAGGCCGCCGCGGTCGACGGCGCCACGCGGAACCAGTCCTTCTTCCAGGTGGTCCTGCCCCTGGCGATGCCGGCGCTGGCAGTCACCGCGTTCCTGGGCTTCGTCTCCGGCTGGACCGAGTTCTACTTCGTCTCGATCTTCCTCAACGATCCGTCGCAGGGCTTCACGCTCTCGCTGGCGCTCAACAAGATGGTCGGCGCGTTCGGCCAGACACCCTGGTCGGACTTCGCGGCCTTCTCGATCCTGTTCGCGGCGCCGGTCTCCGTGGTGTTCTTCTTCTTCCAGAAATACATCGTCGGCGGCCTGGCCATCGGCGGCGTCAAGGGCTAGGCCTGGACCCCGGAGGGCGGCGAGATGCCGTTCCCATTCCTGCCCCTGGGCGCGGCGCTCGCGCTGACCGTGCTGGGTGGCGCCTTCGCCCTGTTCAGCGTCCTCCTGCACCTCGCGGACCGCGCCGCCCTGGCGGCCCGCGACTCGGTGGCGCCCGGCCTGATCGCCGGGTGGCGCCGATGGGGCCCGGATTCGTCGCCAGCCCGGGCGACCTCCCCGCAGCCCGGAGAGCCGCCCGCGCTGGTGGCCTTCCAGCCGTCTCGAGCCACACACCGGGAGGCCGGTCCCGGCGAGGTCGGGAGTCCCGATGAGCAGGAGAACACGGCCGGGGCCATCATGGAGGAGCTGCCCAACCCGGCGGCCGCGGACGTCCCGGTGCATCGCCTGCATCCCCGCCGTTGAACCCGGCCGGTCGCCCAGGGCGGGTCGCTCGGCGGGGTGGTAGCCTCGACCACATGATCAGCCCTTCCCCTGGCCGCCCCCTGGCCGCCGTGCGCCTCGCGCTCCTGCTCGTCGTGACCCTGGTGGCCGCCGGCTGTGCGCGCGTCCTTGAGACCGCACCGGCCCCCACGCCCGGTGACTTCCCGGGGATCGCCAGCGTCCTGGGACAGCACGGCATCAGGGTGGAGAGCATCGCGTCCGGGGATGCCGGCTGCCCCGACGTCGAGCTGGCCCGAACGGCCATCCGGTTCACCCTGGCCGGCGCCGACCAGCCCACCCCCGTGACCGCCCGGATCTACATCTTCGGGACGCAGGCCGCCTACGACAAGCGCCGCCAGTCGGTCGACGTGTGTGCCCGCTCATACATCACCGATTCGGCCCAGCTGCAGGTGGTCGACGCCGCGCCGTTCGTCCTCGTCGGCCAGGGGCCCTGGGCGACGACGTTCGCGGCAACCGTGAAGCGTTCCCTTCGGGAGGCGGCCGCCCAGCCCTGACCCGGCACGGCAACCCGGCTGCCCGGGGCTTACCCGGTAGTACCGGCCGCTCCCCCGCTCCGCAACGCTCCCGTGGCGGCCGCAGCCAACCCGACCGATCCGGCTCTCTCCGCAACCGCGCCGCCTGCACCGGACAGGACCCGGACCGGACCCCGTGCGGCTCGGCCGAACCGAGTCCGACCACACCTCGCTCCAGCCGAGCCGACCGCAACCGTGAGAGCCACCCCCAAGGCCATCCGTGGACCCCCAGCGGGCCCCAACGGCCGAGGACCGCACCATGCGACCCGGCCCGGATCGGCCTTGCTGACCGACCGGTCCGGTCCCGTCCAACCGATGGTCAGGGGGGTCCGGGCCGGACCGTTCCACCGGATGGCGATGCCGACGACGATCGGGCGGTCGTCGCCAGGGATGCAGGCTGCCACGCTCCTCGGCATGGACTCCTCCGCTTCCAACCCGGCTCACCCGCGCCGGCGCCGGCCGTTCGGCCTGGTCGCCGCCGCGCTCGTTGTGGTGCTCGTGACCCTGGAGGTCATCGCAACGTCGGCGGTCTCGGCCGCGCTCGCGATCACCCCGGCCAGGATTCCCGGCGCCGTCCCCGTGACCGGCCTCGGCACGAGGCCCGCGCCGGTCATGGCTGCCGCGCCGGCGGCGGTCATGGCCCCCACCGCGGCGGTCGTGGCTCCCACCCCCGAGGCGGCCCAGGAGACCACGTCGACACCTGACCAGACCGGCATCCCGCGTGCCGCCTCACCCTGGCTGCGCCTCGCGGCCGAGGAGCCCAGCTTCCTCCAGGCGACGCGCAGCGCCGCCCAGGCCCTCGAACAGCTCCAGTCCGTGGAGCCCGCCCCCGTGGCGGACGAGGCGCCGTCCGACCCTCCGCCGGCCGATGCCGGAGACGAGACGACGGCGGCGGCCGGTGGGCTGGCCGGAGCCGGCCGCGCGGCCGCCGTCGTCCCGAACCGCCTCCGGATCCCTTCCCTCGCGATCAGCCAGACCATCCGGCAGTTCCCGTGCGACCGATCACAGCCCCCCGACAACTTCGTCTACCAGTGGGGCTGCGCCGGACGCAACAACCTGTACCTCCTGGGCCACGCCTACTCGGTCTTCGCGCCGCTCCACGACGCGTACGCCGCCGGGCAGCTCCAGGTTGGGATGCTCGCCACCTTCACGGGCGCGGACGGCGCCGTCCAGACCTACCGCGTGACGACGTGGCGCCTGGTCCGTCCCGACCAGACGGCCTGGGCGGTTGCCAGCCAGCCGGTCCCCAGCATGACGCTCCAGACCTGCTACGGCTCCAACAGCGAGCTCCGCCTGCTCGTCCGCCTGGTGCTGGCCGGCTGACGCAGGCGCCTCCGGCCGGTGCCGGCATCCTGCACGAATCGGGGACGTGCACTAGTGTGTCCCGCATGTCCGAGCTCCCCACCTCGGCCGGTCCCGTCGAGGATGCGCCGCTGGCCAATACCGATGGCCAGGCCGGCTCCTCAGCGTCCTGGCTCCGGCAGGCCATCCTGATCCGCCTCCGCCAGGGAGGACCCGCGTCTCCTGATGAGCTGGCCACGGCCCTCGGGGCCAGCCGCACGGGCGTCCTCCAGCAGCTGCGGACCCTCGAGAGCGCGGACCTGGTTCGTCACGTGACGGAACGCCACGGCGTGGGCCGGCCTCGCCACCGCTACGACGTGACGCCGGCCGCCCAGAAGACCTTCCCCTCCAACTACTCGGGGCTGGCCAACGGGCTGCTCCTGGCCATCCATTCGGTCGGCGGCGACCAGCTCATGGACCGCGTGCTGGCCGACCACCGCCGGCGCGTCAGCGACCGCGTCAAGGGCCTCCTCGCCGAGCGGCTGCCGGCCAACGCCACCATCGTGGACAAGGTCCGCGAGCTGGCGGTGATCCAGGACGAGCAGGGCTACCTGTCCGAGGTCCAGCTTGGGGCGGACGGCGTCATCCGCCTGCACGAGCGCAACTGCGCGGTCTACAGCGTCGCGAACGGCGCACCCGCGGTCTGTGCGGCGGAGCTCGCGCTCTTCCGGGAGATCCTGGGCGGCGACGTGGTGCGGGAGAGTCACATCGCGGCCGGCGACCGCTGCTGCACCTACCGGGTGAGCACGCCCGACTGACGCCTCCGCGCGAGCGGCGGCCGGTCAGGCTTCCTCGCGCTCCACGCTGATGCGCGTGGCGGGCTGGACGCGGAAGGACGGCACGTCCCCGGCATTCCGGACGAACGACGCGGCCATCGCGGTCGCGGCGGCCTGCTCCTGTTCGTCCACGGACAGGATGCCCAGCCGCCCCAGCGTGGCCATCTCGTCGCGGATGTAGGTTCGCAGCATCTCGGGGCCGTCGGTGCTGATCGTGAAGCGGACCTCGTTGCGCCGGAAGGTGTCGAAGATCCAGCGAAACTCGTCCCAGCCGGACACCACCTTGGTGTGGAGGTTGGAGCTGGGGCAGATCTCCAGGACGATCCCCCGCTCTCGCAGCATGGCCATCGCGCGCGGGTCGTAGGCCGCCTTGACGCCGTGGCCGATCCGGTCGGGCTCCAGCAGCTCGATGACGCGCGCGACCTCCTCGATCGGGCCCGATTCGCCGGTGTGCACGGTGATTCCCAGGCCGTGCTGGCGCGCACGCTGGAAGAGTCGCCGGTAGTCGGCGACGCGGAACATCGCGGACTCGGGCCCGGCCACGTCAATCCCCACCACGCCGCGATCGCGCCAGGCGATCGCCTTCTCCACGATGATCTCGTTGAGCTGGAACGGGAACGAGCGATCGAGGCAGAAGATCAGCCCGGGCCTGACCGGGTACTCCAGCATCGCCCGGTCCATGCCCCGCACGGCCGCCGCGATGATGTGGTCCAGGTCCTGCTCGCCGTTCCGGTTGCGCTTCATGGGGTTGAAGCGGAGCTCCACGGTGGTGACGTTGTTCTTGCGGTAGGCGCCGCCGACCACCTCGTAGACGCTGCGCTCCACCGCCAGCGGCGAGCTCTGGATCAGCTCCGTCCAATGGAAGAGCTGCAGGTAGCCGTCGAAGCTCTGCGAGCGCTTCGAGACGGTGATCATCTCCCGAAATGCCCAGTAGTCCTTGGTGGGGAGCTTGATCCCCTGGGCGTGGGCGATGCCCCACATGATCGCCGGGGCCACCGCGCTGCCCAGGTGGCAGTGGAGCTCGGCGAGGGGGATGGAGCGGGAGAGCAGGCGGCCCATGGCCCGAGCATACCCGAACGCGGAGCGAGCCAGCCGGGCTCGACCAGGCCGCGATTCCGGCTCGGACGGCCCGAGTTCCTGGTCCGGCGGACGTGCAGATTGGATGCGTCTGGCGACCCCGGCGCCGTCGTAGACTGGGGACCAACGCGGCGTCCCCGCAGGTGCGTGACGCTATGGAGGAGTTCCGGATGAATTCAGCACGCTCACGGCTCGTGGCCCTGTCGGCCGCGGCCCTCTTCGTCTTCGGTGCCTGCTCGGCGTCGGCGACGCCGGCACCCTCATCGGGCCCGAAGGCCAGCCAGGTCGCCACCGTCCCGGACGACCAGCTGCTGTTCAAGGGCAAGCTCGTCGTGTGCTCGGACATGCCGTACCCGCCCCAGGAGTTCTTTGACGCGCAGGGCAACCCCGTCGGCGCCGACATCGACATGGCGAAGGCGATCGCCGCCCGACTGGGCCTGACGGCCGACATCCAGAACTCCGTGTTCGACACGATCATCGCGGCCGTGACCGGCGGCAAGTGCGACGTGATCATGTCCGCCATGACGATCACGCCCGACCGCCAGAAGCAGCTCGACATGATCCCGTACTTCATGGCCGGCCAGGCGTTCCTCGTGACCAAGGGCAACCCCAAGGCCTTCAAGACCCTCGACGACCTGTGTGGCAAGAACATCGGCGCCGAGAGCGGCACCACCGAGGCCGCCTACGTCAAGGGCACCGACGCGTACGCCGGCAAGGGCCTGATCAAGGCCTGCACCGACAAGGGCAAGGCCGCGCCGACGCTCAAGGAGTACTCCAAGGACTCCGAGACGGTCGGGGCGCTGCAGGCCAGCCAGATCGACATCTACTTCGGCGACGTCCCGGTGGTGGCCAACTACGCCACCGAGAAGGCCGCCCAGTTCGAGTTCGCGCCGATCCCCGCCCTCGAGGGCCAGGTCCAGGGCATCGCGCTGCCCAAGGACAAGACCGGCCTGCGCGACGCGATCGTCAAGGCGCTGGTCGCCTCGATCAACGACGGCAGCTACCTCGCGATCCTGAAGCAGTACAAGATCGACGCCGGCGCCATCAAGGCGACGGACGTCAAGCCCTAGGCACCCCGGTCCCGTCCAGGGCCCGCAAGGCGACGCCGTGGCACGGCCCATGGCCGTGGGAGGATGGCGCGTCCTCGCCACCCTCCCACTCGCGGCGCTCATGCTCGCCGGCTGCTCGGGCAGCGGCTCGTACATCTACGACTGGAGCATCTTCGTCGACGCGGTGGTCCGGCCCGACGGCCTGATCCTGACCGGCGTCTGGCTGACGCTCATCATCTCGGTGGTCGCGCAGATGATCGGCGTGCTGTTGGGCGTCTTCAGCGCGCTGGGGCGCACCGCGCGACTCTTGCCGCTCCGGGTGCTGGCCGGGCTGTACGTCTGGCTCTTCCGCGGGACGCCCCTCCTGGTCCAGCTGACCTTCTTCTTCTTCGGCCTGTCCGTCGCGAAGATCTACACGTGGCCGCCGATCGAGCTCTTCGGGCTCTCGATCTCGGGCGAGATCCAGGCCGGCGTCTTCGCGCTGGGCGTCAACGAGGGCGCCTACATGTCGGAGATCGTGCGGGCCGGAATCCTGGCGGTCGATCGCGGCCAGCTGGAGGCGGCGCGCTCGCTGGGCATGACCTACCGGCTGGCCATGCTCCGGGTCGTGCTGCCGCAGGCGGCGCGGGTGATCATCCCGCCGCTCGGCAACGAGTTCAACAACATGCTCAAGACCACGTCGCTCCTGGTGGTCCTGGGCAACGTCCCCGAGCTGTACGTCACGTTCTCGCGCAAGAACGGGAGCGGGCCCACCAGCTTCCACCCCTTTGAGCTCTTCCTGGCGGCGGCCGTCTGGTACCTGCTCCTGACCACGATCTGGAGCCTGGCGCAGGCCAGGATCGAGCGGCGGCTGAGCCAGGGCGACCGGCGCGACGAGGACCGGGGACTGCTGGACCGGCTCCTGGGGACAGGCGGCAAGCCCGACGCCCGGACGCGGGGGGTTCGCTGATGAGCGACCAGCCCGGTCTGCTGGAGATCATCGGCACCGCCGGCGCCCGTCCCGCGCCCGGCTCCAGCGACGTCGTCGTGGAGGCCACGGACGTCCACAAGTGGTTCGGCCGCAACGAGGTCCTCAAGGGCGTATCGCTGACCGTGCGGCGGGGCGAGGTGGTGGTGATCTGTGGCCCGTCCGGGTCGGGCAAGACCACGTTCATCCGGTGCATCAACCACCTGGAGAAGATCCAGGCGGGCCGGATCCTCGTCAACGGGCACACGATCGGCTACCGCGAGCGCGACGGCAAGCTGATCGAGGACCGCGATGCCAGCATCGCCCGCCAACGGCGTGAGATCGGGATGGTCTTCCAGCGCTTCAACCTCTTCCCGCACCAGACCGCGCTCGGCAACATCATCGAGGCGCCGGTCCACGTCCTGGGCATCCCGGAGGAGGAGGCGAAGACCATGGGCCGCGCGCTCCTTGCCCGCGTCGGCCTCGGGACCAAGGAGGCCGCCTATCCCGCCCAGCTGTCGGGCGGTCAGCAGCAGCGCGTGGCGATTGCCCGCGCGCTGGCCATGAAGCCGTCGCTGATGCTGTTCGACGAGCCCACCTCCGCGCTGGACCCCGAGATGATCGGCGAGGTCCTGGCGGTGATGAAGGAGCTGGCGGCCGAGGGGATGACGATGATCCTGGTCAGCCACGAGATGGGCTTCGCCCGCGAGGTGGCGACGAGGGTCGTGATGATGGACGAGGGCCAGATCGTGGAGGTGGCACCTCCCGGGGAGTTCTTCTCGCACCCCACGAGCGAGCGAACGCGGGCCTTCCTCTCGAAGATCCTCTAGCGTCGGCCCGGCCGGGCAGCCAGCCGCGTTCGAATGACCGAGGGGCGTCAGCCGGCCAGCGTCCCCGGGACCACGCGGCCCTGCGCGTCGAGCGTCGCCTGCCGGCGCAGCGCCTTCAGCTCCGCGCCCGGCACCTGGCCTCGCGCGTGGTACGAGGAGCGGACCAGCGGCCCCGACTCCACGTGCCTGAATCCCATTGCCAGCGCCTCCGCCTTCATCTCCGCGAACTCGTCGGGGTGGTAGTAGCGCTCCACCGGGAGGTGGGCCGGCGTCGGCCGCAGGTACTGGCCGATGGTCAGGATGTCGCAGTCGACCTCGCGGAGGGCCAGGAACGCCTCGCTCATCTCGGGACGCGTCTCGCCCAGGCCCACCATGAGCGAGCTCTTGGTATGGGCCACGCGACCCAGCTCGGCGGCGTAGACCTTGGCGCGGGAGAGGACGCCCAGCGTCCGGTCCCAGCGGGCGCGCTTGCGGACCGGCTTCTGCAACCGGCGTACCGTCTCCAGGTTGTGATTGAGGATGTCCGGCCCGGCGCTCATCACCTCGCGGAGTGGCGCCTCCTCGCCGTTGAAGTCCGGGATCAGGACCTCGATTCCCATCCCGGGGCACGCCTCGCGGGACAGGCGGATGGTCTCGGCGAACGCGTGGGCGCCCCCGTCCGGAAGGTCATCGCGGGCGACGGACGTGACCACCACGTGCTCGAGGCCAAGGTTGCGGAGTGCCTCGGCCACGCGCCGCGGCTCGTCGTCGTCGAACCAGGTGGGCCGGCCGGTCTTGATGGCGCAGAAGCCACAGGCGCGGGTGCAGGTGTCGCCCAGGATCATGATGGTGGCCGTGCGCTCGTCCCAGCACTCCCCGATGTTGGGGCAGCGTGCCTCCTCGCACACGGTGTTGAGGTTGAGGCCGGCCAACAGGCCCTTCATGTCGCGGTAGCTGTCGCCACCGGGCAGCTTCGCCTTGATCCAGTCCGGATGACGGCGGACCACCGCGTCGCCGCCCGGCATTCCGGCCCCGCCCATCGCGATGCTCAGCGGCTGGTACGGCTCATGGCCGTGCCCGCCGGCGTGCCCGCCCGGCTGGAGGATGGGAAGGTCGCGTGCCATCGGTGGTTCGTTGCCCCCTGGTTGGATCGCTGACGCTGGCGGCCGGTGCCTGCCTGCCGGCGACGCCTAGTAGATGGGGGTGTCCGGACCCACGGCCTCGAGCCAGGCCTTGACGTCACCCATGAACCGCCCGACCTGGGCGCCATCCGTGGCGCGATGGTCGAAGACCACCGGCACGTTCATCATGGAGCGGATCGCGATCACGTCACCCCGCGAGGTCTCCAGGACCACCGGCCGCTTCACGATCGCCTCGAGATTGACGATGGCAATCTCCGGCGTGTTGATGATGCTGCTGCTGAAGACGGAGCCAAACGACCCGGTGTTGTTGACCGTGATGGTCCCGCCCTGCAGGTCGGCCAGGCGAAGCTTGTTGGAGCGGGCGCGCTCGGCGAGGTCCACCACCGCGCGGTTCAGGCCGCTGATCGAGAGCTGGTCCGCATCCTGGATCACCGGGACGATCAGTCCGTCGTCGACCGCGATGGCGATACCGACATTGACGCGCCGCTTCACCAGGAGCCCGCCCTCCGTCCAATGCGCGTTGATCCGGGGATGGCGGCGGAGTGCCTCCACCACGGCCTTGATGACGAACGGCACATAGCTGAGGTTCGCGCCTTCGCGGGCGCGGAACGCCGACTTGTTGGCTTCGCGAAGCGCCACCAGGCCAGTGACGTCCACCTCGACCATGGTCCCGGCGTGCGGGACGGTGCCCTTGCTCCGGGCCATGGCCGTGGCCACGCCCTTGCGCATCTGCGACCAGGCGATCAGCTGCTCGTTCTCGCCGGCGGCGAATGTCACCGGGGCGCCGGGCTGGGAGGCCGGGCGGGACGAAGACGGCGCGGGAGCGGGGGCGGCCGCCATTGGTGCGGCGGGGGCCGGGGCGGCGGGCAGCGAACCGGTGGCGCGGGCGGCCAGGTAGGCCTCGACGTCGTCGCGGGTGAGGCGGCCGCCTCCGCCGGTAGCAGTGATCTGCTCGGGCGACAGGCCGTTCTCGCGCAGGAGGCGACGCACGGCGGGGCTCATGCGGGCGTCGGGATCGCCGGCGGCGGCCGCCGCGGCCGCGGCGGTGCTCGCCATGGCCGCGGGGGCTGGGGCTGCGGGGGCCGGGACGAGCGCGGCTGCGATCGGCGTGATCGGCACGAATGGCGCTGGTGCCGCCGGGATTGGGGCAGGAGCCGTGGCGCCGGCGGCCTCCTCGATCTCCGCGATCTCCGCGTTGTTCGGGACCGTCTCGCCTTCCTGGACCAGGATGGCGGTGAGCGTGCCCTCGAACGGCGACGGGACCTCGGCGTTGACCTTGTCGGTGATGACCTCCAGCAGCGCCTCGTACTTGGCTACGTGATCACCGGGCTTCTTGAGCCACTTCCCGATTGTCCCCTCGGCCACGCTCTCGCCGAGCTGGGGCATCGTCACCTTGGCCACGAAGAGACCTCCTGGGCGGATCGAACCTGCTGCTGGCGGCCGGGCCGGGCCCGGCGCCTCGTTGCGCGTAGTGTCGCCCATCCCCCGCCACTCCGCCAGCGCGACTCATCGAGGCGGGCCGCCCACCAGCATGACGCTCGTCAGCGCCCGCGCTTTGCCAGCTGCGGCGCGACGATCTCGCGATGTCGGGCCAGGACCGTGGCGGCCAGCGCGTCCAGCTCCGCGAGGAGGCGCTCGTCGACGGTGCTGAAGTTGAAGCACGACTTGCCCTGCATCCGCTTTGCGAGCTCGGGTGAGATCGAGGCCAGCAACTCCGGTCGCGCGTAGACGGTCATGAGGTAGAAACTGACGTAGCGCTTGCCCAGGCGGGTGCCCGCGACGAAGCCCCAGGGCTTGCCCACCGCCTCCGGCAGCTCAAGGACCGTGCCACTGTCGCCCTCCCGACTGGCGAACGACCCGCCGTGCCTGCGGAGGATCGCCCGCAGTCGCTCGTGGACATCCGGCAGGTCGGCTCCCGGCATGGGACGCGCTCCTCTCTGCTGCAGGCCCCGGTGAAGAACCCCGGCCGATGATCGCCGTCGCGGAGAACACGAAGCCGGGCGCCAATGGCGCCCGGCTCCTGGTATCGCGCTACGCAGGTGCTGTCATCAGCACCGATGGGAACGTCGGTCAGAAGGGACCGTAGATGTAGTTCTCGGCGGCGTCGGGGTCCTCGCTGAACCAGAACGCCGCGCTGACCGCGATGACCTCCTCGCGACTGAGGAAGCCGTCGCCGTCCGTGTCGAACTTGGCGAAGTTGCCGGCCACGTCAACGTTCTTGTAGCCGTATGCCGCGATTCCGGCGTCGTACTCCCGGAGGGAGACCTTGCCGTCGTTGTCCGTGTCGAGGACGTCGACCAGGGCGCTGATGTACTTCTCGAGGGGGAACGCGCCGCCGCCGGCGCCCGCGGCGTCGTCGAGCGACGTCTGCCAGGCCGTCCATTCAGACGCGCTCACCCGTCCGTCGCGGCTGGTGTCGGCATGCTCGCGGATCTGGTTCCAGAGGGCGGTGGTCTCCGAGTCGAGCTTGGCCTTGCCGGCGGCGTCGATGGCCCCGGCCGCTGCCAGGCTGTCGGAGAAGCGGAGGTAGTCGGCGTGATCGATGAATCCATCTCCGTCGACGTCGTAGGCATCGAACAGGTGAGCGACCTTGCGGGCTCGAAACTCCGAGAGTGCCATGAGGTCTCCCTGCGGTGCGGCGATACTGACGAGTCGCCAATGGCCGCAGTGTATCCGGAACGCCCGGTGACCCTGATCAACCGGCCGCAAGCGTCATGTCAACGCCGTCCACCGACGACGGCTTGCCGGGTCCCTCCCAGCGAACCACGCGCCAGCCCGAGACCACCGCGCCACGCACGGCGACCGCCGCGTGGTAGCCGCGGTCCGGCCGGAACGCCACGCACCACCAGCGGCCCTGTCCCTCGGGCGCACGCATGGCCAGCAACTCGGCGGCGCCGGACGGATCGAGTCGGACGTCGAAGGCGTCGAGGGGCAGCTGGAGGCCCACCCCGATCGCCTTGACGACCGCCTCCTTGCGCGTCCACGCCGCCAGGAAACCGTCCAGGCGGTCCCCAGCGCACAGGCTCGCGAGCTGGTCCTGCTCGGCTGCGGAGAGCACCCGCCTCGCCAAGGCATCCAGGTCCGGGATCGGCCGGCGGAGCTCGATGTCCACGCCCACGTCGCCCGCGGCTGCGACGCCCACCAGCGCGAGCTCGCCACCGTGGGCGAGGTTGAAGGACGGAGGCACGGGCGACAGGCCTTCCGCCAGGAACGGCTTGCCCTGGGGACCCGACTCGAATGCCAGCGCCTCGAGCGGGATGCCGGTGTAGCGCGAAAGGATGTCGCGGAGGGCGGCGTGGGCCACGATGTGGCGCCTCCGGTCTGCCTCGAAGGCGAACCGATTCGCGGCCGCCAGCTCGGTCGCATCGAGCAGGCCGGCCAGGCCGGCCACCTGGTCATCGGGCAGGTCGAGCGCGACCAGCCAGGCGTGCAGCTGGGTGTGGACCGGCGAAGCGCTGGACGAAGGGGTGGCGGGTGCCCGGTCTGGCGTCACGGCCCGCCGGCAGTCAGCCAGGGCGCGAGGTCACGCGCGATGGACGAGATCAGGAACGGCCGTGCTGACCGGACGAACAGGTGGTCGCCGGGGACCATCCGGCAGACAAACCGGCCGGTCGAGTGCGATCGCCAGGCCTCCAGTTCGGCGGGCAGCACCGTGGGGTCGTCGGTCCCGCCGAACGTTGAGATCGGGCACGCGAGCGGAGCCCCGGCCGCAAACGTGTACGTCTCCAGGATAGTCAGGTCGGCCCGCAGAGCCGGCAGGAGGAGGGCCCGGAGCTCGGCGTCGGCGGCGATCTCCGGGGGAATGGACCCGTAGCGGCGCTGGACGGCCGCAAGCAGCGCGAGGTCGGGCAGCCGATGCAGCTCGTCGCCGGCCGCGCGATGGTCGGGCGCGGGTGCGGCACCCGCGAACAGGTGGATCGGCATCGGGCCGCCCACCTCGCGCAGGGCCCGGACGAGCTCGAACGCGACGAGTGCCCCCATGCTGTGGCCATACACGGCAAATGGGCGGTCCAGGTAGGGGAGCAGCCGCGGCAGCAGGTTCGCCACGAGGTCGGCCATGCTCGTCACCGGTGCCTCGCGGAGGCGTCCCTCGCGGCCCGGCAGCGCCACGAGCCCCGCCTCGAGGCCCGCCGGGAGGTCGGTCAGCCAGGAGCGGTAGGCCGATGGGCCGCCGCCGGCGTGCGGGATCAGCACCAGTCGGCAACGGGGGTGCGGGTCGAGCCGCGGGCGAAGGACCCACGGACCCGGCAGCGAGTCGCTCACTCGGACGATGGTTCGGTGGCGCCGGCGGCACGGCTCTCCCCCACCGCGCGGGTCTCATGCGCGGAGAGCAGCCCCGCGACCGTCCGCCGCGCGAACACCACGTTGGCCAGGCCGTTGATCGTCGGATCCTCGAACATCGCCGCCAGCGAGACGTCCGTCTCCAGCACCTTGCGCAGGCGCGACACGACCTGGGTCGCCAGCAGCGAGTGGCCGCCGAGGTCGTAGAAGTTGTCGTAGACGCCGATGGGTTCGATCCCCAGCATCTCCTGCCAGACGGCGGCGATCGCCTCCTCCGTGGGATTGCGTGGCGCCACGTAGGAGCGGGCCAGGGCGGGCCGCGCCTTGGCCTCGGGCGGGGCCTCCTCCCGTGGCCCTCGGACGGTCGCCAGCTGGACCCAGGTCCGGTAGCGCGCCTGGAGGTCCGTCGCGGAGATGGCCACCTGCGGGGCGTGGACGCCGAACAATCGCCCGAAGCAGGCCAGGCCCTCCTCGCGCGTGATCGCCGTGGGCATGATCCGCTCGACGAGGTTGTCGCGGATCAGGGTCATGATCCGTTCGTCGAGGGTCCACTCGAGGCGCCACGAGTCCCAGCTCTGGACCTGCCAGTCCCGGCCCGCCCGGCGGCCGCTCCACTGGGCAAACGTGGCCATGAACGCGCTGGCCGCCCCGAACGACACGTACCCGACGCCCCCGAGGACCGACCCCAGAGAGCCCAGCGCGAGCCGCAGGTCCAGGTCCCGGTCCGCGGTGACGCTGTCGATCGCCAGCAGCCCGTGGGCCACAGCCACCAGGTTGCGCTCGCATTCCGCGGCGCCGCTGTCCGTGATGGTGTTGATGCGGCCCGCCGAGGACCCCGCGGCCGCATGAATGACGCCCCGGAGCGGGCCGTGCCTCCGTTCCGCCGCCTGGATCGCGGAGGCGATCGAGGCGGGCTGGTCCAGGCCGCATCCGACCACCTCCAGGGCCACGCCATGGTCCATGAGGACCTGGGCAGCCCGGACCCTGAGGCTCACGATGTGTTGAGGATCGTTCTCGGCGAGCCAGCGATCCCAGCGATCCCGGGGCGGCATGCTCGCGTCCTCGATGAAGAGGAGGGGCGTTCGCCAGGTGTCGGCGATGTGTTCCGCGAGGGCGAGGCCGATCCCGACCAGCCCACCCGACACGAGCAGGAGGCCACCCTCCCGGATTGGCGCCGGGGGCGCGGCCTCGACCCGGATCGGCTCGTACGTCTGGACCCACCGGTGCGGGCCACGGAACGCGACGACCATGTCGTGGTCGACCACCGCGAGCTCCGCTACGAGGGATCCCACGAGCACCTCGGGCCGGGGCATGGCCGCCGGGTCCAGGTCGATCAGGCGGCAGGAGACGTTGTGATACTCCTGCTGGATCACCTTCGCCTGGCCGACCAGCGTCCCGGGCTCGGGCCGCAACGGCTCCGCGCCCGTGATGTCGTGGAGCCCCGCCGTGAGCGACGTGATGGTGATGGGCATGGTGATGTTGTGGCGACCCAGCGCACGCACGAGGTGGAGGACGGGATAGAACGAGCGCGCCTGAAAGGCGCGGAACGAGGCGATGTCCGGGGCCTGGTCCGGCGCCACCTCCACCCCGAGCGTCCAGCCCGCGATGACATGATCCGGCACCAGTCCCGAAGCCAGCAGGTCGCCGACCAGCGCGTTGTAGCCGGCCGGCGCCGCCGGATCCAGCGTCCAGGACCGGTCACCATCCCTGTGGAACGCGGCCCCCACGGCGACGCGAACCACGGCGTCCCCCGCCTCCGCGAGTCGCGTGGCCACGGCATCGACGACTGGATCGTCGGCCAGCACCAGCCAGGTCCGCGGCGGAACCGCCGTCCCCGGGGTGGCTGGGACCGGCGGGAGGATTCGCCGCCAGGACGGCACCGAGAACCAGTCCGCGATGTCCGGCCGCTTGCGCCCGGCGATGGCGCCGGGCAGGTCACCGGCGCCGAGGACCCCGTCGCGGTCGCGCGCGCCCGGGTCGGCGGTATCACCCGGTGACACCCAGTGGCGCTCGCGCTGGAACGGGTACGTCGGCAGCGGTACTCGCCGGCCCCCAGCCCGGCCGTCCGCGGCGACGACGCTGATGGCCGCGCCGGCCGTCCACAGCCGCGCCGCGGCCTCGCGGAGCTGCTCCAGCTCACCCGGCCCGCGATCGGTGGCCCCCATCGCCGCGACGGCCAGGGATTCGCGGCGGTGCTGGCGGACGAACGTCCCGAGGGCGCGCCCGGGGCCTACCTCCAGAAAGACGGCGTCGGGCTCGGCTCGAAGCACGGTCTCGATCCCCGGGCCGAAATGCACCGGCGCCCGGAGCTGGCGGCCCCAGTACGCCGGATCGATCGCCGCTTCGTCCTGCAGCCAATCGCCGGTCAGGTTGGAGATGACACGCACGGCTGGCAGGTGGCGGGGCACGGCCGCCACGGCGGCGCTGAACGGGGCAACCGCACCGTCCATGAGCGCCGAGTGGAACGCGTGCGACGTGCGCAGGGGTCGATTGCCCACGCCATCGGCGTCGAGCCTGGCCCGCAGCGCGTCGATCGCCATCGCAGGGCCTGACACCACGCACAGGTCCGGGGCATTGAGCGCGGCGACGGTCAGCGAGGGCGCCAGGTCCGACTCCAGCTGGGCGGCCGGGAGGGCGACGGAGAGCATCGAGCCGGGAGGCTGCGACTGCATGAGCCGCCCGCGCTCCACCACCAGCCGCAACGCGTCGTCCGCGCTGAACACGCCGGCGACGCACGCCGCGACCAGCTCCCCCACGCTGTGGCCCAGCAGCACATCCGGGCGGAGGCCCCAGGCCTCCAGCTGGCGGGTGAGCGCCAGCTCGATGGCGAAGAGCACGGGCTGCGTCAGCCTGGTCTGGGCCAGCGCCTCGCCGGCAGCCACGGCATCCTCGCCGGTAGCGAAGAGCAGTCGGGGCACGTCGACGCCGACCAGGCGGCGAAGCTGGTCGAGCCGGAGATCCAGCTCCTCGCGGAAGACCGGCAGGCTGGCGTGAAGCTCCCGGCCCATGCCCACCGCCTGGGCACCCTGGCCTGGGAACAGGAACACCACTGGCCGGCGGCCATGCGTGGCGCCCTCGAAGGGCATCGACGGCCCCTCACCCCGAAGGATCGCGGCCGCCTCCGCCGTGGTGGCCGCACGGAGCGCGAGTCGTTCGCCCAAGCCGGCTCGACCGGCCCACAGCGTGTGCGCCACGTCGTCGATCGACAGGTCGGGGCGTTCGGCGAGGTGGGCGCCCAGCCGCTCGCGGGCGGACGTGAGCGCGTCCTGGGTCCGGGCCGACAGCACCAGCGTGCGCCGGGGCGCCTGGGCCTGGGCCTGGGCCGAGGACACGGCGGGGCCTGCGGTCCGAGGTGCCTCCTCGATCACCACGTGCGCGTTGGTGCCGCCGATGCCCAGCGATGAGACGCCCGCGCGGCGCGGTGTGGCGCCGGCCGGCCACGGCTCGAGTCGCGTGACGACGCGGAACGGGCTGGTCGCGAAGTCGATCCGCGGGTTGAGCGTGCTGACGTTGATCGTGGGCGGGATCTCGCGATGCTGGAGCGCGAGAATGGCCTTGATGAGTCCGGCGGCGCCCGCGGCGGTGTTGAGGTGTCCGATGTTGGGCTTGAGAGAGCCCAACGCGCAGAAGCCGACATCCGGGGTGCCCGTGCGGAAGGCGCGCGTGAGCGCCTCCACTTCGATGGGGTCGCCGAGGGGGGTGCCCGTGCCGTGGGCTTCGACGAAGCCGATGTCCCGCGGCGATACACCCGCTGCGGCCAGCGCCTGGGCCACGACGGCGGCCTGGCCGTCGACGCTGGGCGCGGTGAAGCCGACCTTGAGCGACCCGTCGTTGTTCACGGCCGTGCCCTTGATCACCGCCCGGACGGTATCGCCGTCCCTGATGGCATCATCGAGCCGCTTGAGGACGACCAGCCCGCAGCCACTACCGAACACCGTCCCCCGGGCGTCGGCGTCGAATGCACGGCAGTGGCCGTCGGGCGAGAGGATCGAACCCTCTTCGTACCGATACCCGGCCAGGTGCGGGACGATCACCGACGACCCTCCGGCCAGTGCCATGTCGCAATCGCCGGCGAGCAGGGCCTGGCGCGCGAGGTGGACTGCGACCAGCGACGTGGAGCACGCGGTCTGGACGTTGATGCTGGGGCCGGTGAGGTTCAGCTTGTAGGAGACCTGCGTCGCGGCGTAGTCCTTGTCGCCGTTCAGCAGCAGGGCGAGCTCGCCCGCGGACCGCACGACCCCGCGGTTGGTGAACAGGTTGTGGATCGCATAGCCGTTGAGGCCCACGCCCGCATAGATCCCGATCGCGCCCGGGTAGCGGCCCGGGTCGGTGCCGGCGTCCTCCAGTGCCTGCCAGCCGCACTCGAGCAGCAGGCGGCGCTGCGGATCCATCAGGCGGGCGTCGGCCGGGCTGATGTCGAAGAAGGCGGCGTCGAAGCGGTCGAAGTCGTCCAGGACCGGGGCTGCACGAACGTAGGCGGGATCGGCGAGATCGTCCGGGTCCACGCCGGCATCGAGCAGCTCCTGCTCGGACAGGCTCCGAATTGACTCCACGCCGGCCCGGAGGTTCGCCCAGAACGCGTCGACATCGGGCGCACCCGGGAACCGCCCGGCCATGCCGATCACGGCGATGTCGAGTTCGTCGGAAGCCTCGACCCGCGCCCGATCGCCTGCGCCGTTGTCCATCGCCTGGTGCTCCTGCTCTTCGCGCTGGTGGCCCTCGCCCGACATCACGTGCGATTCCGGCGCTGGGCCAGGAGGTCACGTTGGCGGCGCCCCCGCTCAACGCCCCGCCCGAGGGCATCCGGCCGGTCCGGGCCGCCCGCCGCCTCGCCCGGCCCGTGCGCACGCCACCCGGCCTGTCCTGCTCCCAGCTCGGCGGCCAGCGACTCCACGGTGGGGTTGGCGAAGAGCGCGACCATGGGCACGTCCCGACCAAGCGCCGCCGACAGCCGGCTGCCCACCTGGACCAGCAGCAGCGAGTGGCCGCCGAGGTCAAAGAAGTTGTCGCGGAGGCCGACGTTCTCAACGCGCAGCACGGCCTGCCAGGCATCGGCGATGAGCCGCTCCAGGTCGCTGCCCGGGGCCGCCCACGGCGGGCGGGGCGCCAACACCGCCGCGCCCGTGCCGACCGCGGCGACCTCGGCCGCGATGCGTGACGCGGCAGGCAGCTCGGACGCAATCCGGGCCAGGAGGGCCGCCTCGGGCCGGGAGCCCTGGGCCGGGCCGTCCGCGGAGCCTTCGGCCGGGCCGTCTGCGGCGTCGACCGCGGGGTCCCCATCGACCGCAGCCCCCGCCCGATAGACGGTCGCCGCGGCCACCGCCGCCGCCAGGCGATAGCGCCGCCCTTCGCCAACGTCGGGCACGACGGTGGCACCGAGCCCATCGAGGAACGAGCCGGCCGGCTGGTTCCGCGCCGTCGAGACGAACCGCACGTCGACGCGGTCGAGGCCCGCCGCCAGCGCGAGGGCGCCCAGGTGCGCCACGATCCGGTGCTCGATCCCCTTGCCCATGGCGCGGCAGCTCAGCAGCAGGCTGTCGACGACCAGGGCCGTGGGCTCCATCCGAGCCGCTGCCGCGCCCACCAGCCCGTAGTCACCAAACCGGTCGGCCGCGCGGACGGCGAGTACGTGTCCGTTGGCGTCAAGCAGTTCGGCGAGCTCCGCGGTCCGCATGCGGCGACCCGTCGTATTCAACTGATTGGTGCGGAGCATCAGCTGCTCGAGGCGCGGCAGGTCGCTGGCCGCCGCCGGCCCGATCGCCACCATCAGGTCGAGCGACGCGAGGAACGACTCCAGGGTCGGCGCCGCCGCCTGCGCCTCCCGGCGCCGCGCCTGGTCGCGATAGCGTTCGGTTCGGTGCTGGTCCTCGTCCGTCACGGGGACCTCGTCGAACGGCCACGCGTTGGCCAGGAAGGCGCCGAGGGCGCCATCGTCGTCGGGCACCCGGAGCACGGTGACCGTGGGCAGGGCGGCGGCGACCTCGGCGCATTCGACGGGGCTGTCGTCCAGGAACACGACGCTGTCGAGGCCCACGTCCAGCTCGGCGGCGAGCTCACGCACGGCCACGGACTTGGCCCCCCACCCGATCCGCCACGCCGCCAGGTGCTCACGGCGGAGTGGCCATTCCGGGTGACGCTCGAAGGCGGCCCACACGTCGTCCGGCCGGTTGCGGGTGCACAGGCAGACCAGGACGCCGGCTGCGGCCATGGCCGCGAGCCGTTCGCCCAACCGCCGCCGCGCCGGCCCCACCACCAGCGCCTCGGGCCCATCCTCGGCCACGACCCCTTGCCAGAGGGTGTTGTCCGCGTCCACGACGACCACCTTCCATGGCGACCGCCGGCGGGCATACACGACCCGAGCGAGGCCGGTCCCGATCGCCGCCCACGCGTCCGGGGTGAAGGGCACGTGCCCAGCTCGATCCGCGGCCGCGTCGTGCGCCTCGTGGACTGGGTACGCGGCCAGGACCTCATCCGCCTTGATGACGACGAGGTGCGGGTGCCGCGCGGCGACCGCCTGGATCTCGCGGGCCAGCCCGGCCTCGGCCTCCCGCGCCTCCGCCGGGCCGTCGATGGGCAGTGGGCAGACCATCAACAGGGCGGTGGTGGCAGAGGCGGTGGCCTCGATCGCGGCCACCAGCTCGGCGCGCAGGAGCGACTCCGCAGCATCGCCCGGCGAGGCGCCCGGCCGGTTGCGCCTCCAGTCGGCGAGTCGGAGGAGCACGATGCTGACGCCGTCGCGATTGCTCCTCAGCCGGCTCGTCGGGTCAAGCAGCTGCTGGAGGACCTGGTGGTAGGGCGCCATCTCGGGCGCCAACGGGAGGCCCAGCCCGCGGAACCAGAAGTCAAGGACCGGCACGATGGGATCGGCCGTGCAGCTGGCCGTGATGACGACCGGGGCCGTGGACGGCAGGACGTCGAGCCTCGCCAGCCGTTGGGCCAGCGCGGATGGCAGCGAGAACTCCGAGAGCCGGGCGTCGGGACGCTCGACCACCGCGCGAATGGCGGCGAGGAACCCGTCCGCCAGCAGATCCGCCGTGGCGGCATCGAAGAGGTCCGCGCTGTACCCAAAGCCCACGCGAGCCGCGCCCGGCCCGTCCCACACGGTGACGAACAGGTCGTAGTCGGTGGCGCCTGGCGACACGTCCAGGAGCTCGATCTGGAGCGGACCCGGCGGCGGCACCACCACGGGAACGACACTCAGCATCACGGAGAACAGCGGGTTGCGGCCCGCCACCCGGCGCGGCCGAACCGCCTCCACCACGTCGGCCAGCGGGACCTCCTGGCGGTCGTAGGCGTCGTGTACGGCCCGCCGAGCGCGAGCCAGCAACTCGCGCGTGCTCGGGTCCCCGGCAGCGTCCACCCGCAGGACGATCGTGTTCGCGAGGAACCCGACGGTCCTGGCGACATCCGCGCTCGGGCGGTTCGCGATGGGCGCACCCACCAGGATGTCCGTCTCACCGGAGCACCGCACGAGGAGCGCGTCCAGGGCGGCAAGCAGCACGACGAATGTGGAGGCGTGCAGCTCGCGGGCCACCCGGACAACGCCGGCGTGGAGGTCCGACGGGATGGCGACGAAACGGTGGCCTCCCTCCAGGCTGGGGATCTCGGGCCGGGGCCGGTCCCAGGGAAGGCGGAGCTCCGGCGTGGGCCGGGCGAGGGTCCGGGTCCACCACGGAAGGCCGCGAGCCAGCACCTCGGGGAGCCGGCGGCTCCGCTCCGCAAGGACGGCCGTGGCTTGGCGCATCGGAGCGCCGAGGTCCGGCGCCAGCCCGCCCGAGGCGCCGGCATACGCGGCGAGGACGTCCTGGAGCACGATGCCCGCCGACCACGCGTCCGCCATGATGTGGTGGACGGTGAAGGTCAGGACGTGATCGTCGTCGGCCAACCGGACAAGGCGGACCCTGAACGGAGGCCCAGCGGCAAGGTCGAACGGGGCGCGGGCGTCGACCCGCGCCAGGCGGAGGGCCTCCGCAGGGCGTTCGGCCGCGGGGAGCGCGCCCAGGTCGGACGTCGCCAGGCGCGGTGGCTCGAACGGGAGCACGAGGGCGGCCGGGACGCCATCGGGTCCCGCGACCAGGACGGTGCGGAGCGCCTCGTGCCGCTCCACGACCCGGGCCACGGCGACCCCCATGGCGAGGGCGTCGAGCGGCCCGCGGAGTCGCACGGCGGCCGGGACGTGGTAGGCCGCGGTGCCCGGGCGCAGCCGGTCCAGGAGCCAGAGGCGCTCCTGGTCCGACGAGAGGGACGTGGCGTTGACGTCCCTGGCCGTGGCTGGCTCGACCTCCTGGACGCCCGCCGGGACGTCCGCCGGGCTGGGTTCGGCTGGGGCGGCGGCGGGCGGCGCGGCGACGGCTCCGGCGGCGGGCGCGTCCTCGCCAGGCGCGTCGATCGCCTCGGCAAGCGCCGCGACCGTTCCCGCGTCCAGGACGGCGCTCAGGAGCACCTCGATCGCATGCTCGTTCCGCAGGCGCGTGGCGATCTGCGCGGCGAGCACAGAGTCCCCGCCCAGCTCGTGGAAGTCGTCGAAGACCCCGACCGGGGCCACGCCCAGTGCACCCTCCCAGGCGGCGGCGAGCATCGCCTCGAGCTCCGTTCGAGGCCCCACGAGCGTGGTCGCCAGCGGGGGCCTTGGGTGGAGCTCCCGCGTCCGGCGGAGTGAATCCTGGCGCGGCATGGGTGGGCTGCCAACCGGCTCGCCGGCCGGCGCGCCGGTTGGCGCGCCTGCGCCGGCAGATGGTGCCACGTCGGCCCCGCCCGTCGGGATGCCGCTCACCGGGTGGGGCGCGGACGGCCAGGTACCCGGCAGATCGAGCCAGTAGCGCTGCCGCTCGAACGGGTAGGCAGGCAGCGTCGTGGTTCGGGCGCCCGGGTCCACGTCCAGCGCGTCCCAGTCCAGTTCGTCGCCCCGGACCCAGCGCGTGGCGAGGTCAAGGAGCCAGGCCCGCCGGGTTTCGGGGTCCGACGCCCACGGGGCCGGCGGCGGCGCGACCGGACCGGGTGCCTGCCCGCCGGAGACCGGGCCGTGGACGACCCCCGCCGCCTCCCCGCCGGCAAGGAAGTCCGCGAGCCGCCCCGCCGCCTCCGTGGTCTCGTCGGCGACCAGGGCCAGCCGGTGGCGAAGCCGCGCACGTCCCCGGCGGGCAGTCCGGCAGGTGTCATCCCACCGGGGAACGTCGCCGTCGGCAAGCGCGTGGGCATGGGCGGCCACGAGCGCCCGCAGCGCGTGGGGAGTCTTCGCGGAGAGGAGGAGCAGGCGGGGGACGGCCCCATCGGGCGGCCGGTCGTCGGCGGGCGCGGCCTCCAGGACCACATGGGCATTGCTGCCGCTCAGCCCGAAGGCGCTGACGCCGGCCCGGCGGGGGTGATCCGTCGCCGGCCACGGTTCGGCGGCCACCGGCACCCGGACCGGGATGGACGACCACGGAATCTCCGGGTTCGGGGAGCCGACCAGGAGGTGGGGCGGTATCTCCCCGTGATCGAGCGCGAGGACGACCTTCGCCAGGCCGGCGAGCCCGGCGGCGGCCTCGAGGTGGCCGATGTTGGTCTTGACCGAGCCGACGAGCAGTGGTCGCCCGGGCGACCGGTCGGGGCCGAACACGGCGGCAAGCGCGCCCACCTCGATGGGGTCGCCCAGGAACGTGCCCGTGCCGTGGGCCTCGACATAGTCGATGTCCCGAGGCTCCAGCCGGGCAGCGGCAAGCGCGCGCCGGATGAGGGCCCGCTGGGCCGTGCCGCTCGGCACGGTGAAGCCGCTGCTGGGGCCGTCATGGTTGGTCGCCGAGCCGCGAACCAGCGCGAGGACGCGGTCGCCGTCGTGGACGGCCTCGGCCAGGCGCTTGAGCACCACCACGCCGCAGCCCTCGCCGCGGGCCATGCCGTCCGCGGCGGCCGAGAAGGTCTTGCACCGGCCATCCGGCGCCAGCACCCGCATTCGCGACAGCCCGATCGTCGTGTCCGGCGCCAGCATCAGGTTCACCCCGGCGGCCAGCGCGAGGTCGCACTCGCCGGCGCGCAGCGCCTGGCACGCCAGGTGGATCGCCACCAGCGAGGCGGAGCAGGCGGTGTCGACGGCGAGGCAGGGGCCCTGGAGACCGAACGCGTGGGACAGCCGTCCCGCCGCCGCGTTGAAGCCGTTGCCCGTGCTGACGTGCGGGTCGACGCCCGAGATCCCGGCCTTGAAGGCGAGGAGCGCGTAGTCGCTGCTCGAGATGCCCAGGTACACGCCGGTCGCGCTGCCCGTGAGCCGGTCCGGTCCGATGCCAGCGTGCTCGAGGGCATGCCACGCGGTCTCGAGGAGGATGCGGTGCTGGGGATCCAGCGCGTCGGCCTCCCTGGGGGCGATGCCGAAGAAGGCCGCGTCGAACTGGTCGACGTCGTCGATGAACCCCGCCCGCCGGACGTACGTGCGGCCCGGGGCGTCGGGGTCCGGGTCGTACAGCGCCTCGGCATCCCAGCGATCGGGCGGCACCGCGCGCATGGCGTCCGAGCCCGCCCGGAGCATGGTCCAGAACGCGTCCACGTCGGGGGCGCCGGGGAACCGGCCGGCGAGGCCGACGATGGCGATCGGGCCATGCTCCCGCCGCTCGGCCGCCTCCAGCCTCGTCCGCGCCAGGCGCACAGCCCGGAGCGCATCAGCGAGCTGGGGCTCCACCGGCAGGTCGCCGTCCGGCCTAGTCATCGTTCTCCGTCGGGTGCTCGAAGGCGGCAAGCACACCCTCGAGCGCCGCGAGCTCGCGGGCAAGGGCCGAGCGCTCCTCGTCCATGGTCAGTCGCGCAGGGTCCTCGGCGCTGGCGACGCTCGGCGCCTCCCCCGGGGGTTCGCCCGGCCTCGAGACCCGTCCGTCGGACTCGGAAGCCGAGGCCGGCGGGGCCGCCGTCCCGTCACCGGCCAGGTGGACGGCGAGCGCCCGGGCATTGGGATGGTCGAAGGCAAGCGTGGCCGGCAGCGTCCGTCCAAGGTCCGACTCAAGCCGGCGGCGAAGCTCCACGGCCATCAGGGAGTCCATGCCCAGGTCATGGAAGCCGGTCCTTGGATCGGGCAGGTCGCCGGGTGCGAAGCCCAGCACCTCGGCGGCCCGCACCAACAGGTGCGCCTCCAGGATGGCGGTCCGCTCGGCCTGGCCCGCGCCCGCGAGCCGCTCATCCAGGGCCCGGACGAGCGGATCGGCAGCGTCACGCGGGGGGGCGGCCACGAGCGGCGGAACGGCGCCTGTCTCAGCGGCTCCAATCCCGGCGAGGATCGGCCGCGCGCGGCGCGACGCCGCGGCCGCACGGAGCGCACCGAGGTCGGCGGCGGCGGCGGTGACGACCGCCTCACCCTGGGCGATCACGCGACCCAGGACATCGAGCGCTGCCGACGGCGAGATCGACAGGACACCCACTCGGCCAAGGGCTCGCTCGGCGTCCGCCGTGAACATGCCGTCGGTGGCCCATGGGCCCCAGGCGATGACGGTGGCGGGCAGGCCCATGGCGTGGCGTCGGCAGGCAAGGGCCTCGAGGACGGCGTTGGCCGCCGCATAGTGAGCCTGGCCCAGCGAACCCCAGGTGGCGGCGATCGACGAGAACCCGACGAAACAGTCGAGATCGTGGCCCAGCGTCAGCTCGTGCAGCCGCCACGCCCCGAGTGCCTTCCCGTGGAGCGCGGCCGCCACCTCCGATGGCTGGAGCTGCTCGATCGTCCGGTTCGACATCGTGCCGGCGAGGTGCACCACGCCGGCCAACGCCGGCCGCTCCGCGGCGATCCGCGCGAGGGCCGCGCGAAGCGACACCTCGTCGCCGACATCGGCGCGAAGCTCGAGGACCGTGACCCCGGTATCGGCGAGGTCCTCCAGCGACCGGCGGTCCTCTGGTGACGACGCGCCACGGCGACCGAGCAGGGCCAGGGAGCGGGCGCCCCGCCCGGCCAGCCAGCGCACCACGTCCCGCCCCAGGCCCCCGAACGCGCCGGTGACCAGGTACGTCCCGTCCTGGCGCAGGGGGCGCGCGATCGCGTCAGGCCGCTCCACCGGCACCAGCACCGGCCCCAGGCGACGGCCGTCGCGCAGCGCGCGCTGGTCCTCCTCGAGGACGTGGGACACCTCCTCGAGCACCCGGGCCGCTTCGCCGGCGCGCTCCCCGGCCGGGTCCAGGTCGATGTGGCCACCCCAGGACCCGGGCTGCTCGAGCGCGGCCACCCGGGCCACCCCCGATACCGCTCCCGCCAGGACGGCGCTGGGCGGCGTCCGTCCGGTTGCGGGGAGGGCTCCCCGGGAGAGCAGCCAGACACGGGGCCCGCCCGACGCCCGGGCGCTCGCCGCGGCCCTGAGCGCGGCGATCGGCACGCCAGCGGCCAGGCGCAGGCCCTCGGCGGGGTCGGCGACGGCATCCGCGTCCAGTGGCGAGGCCACCAGGATGCCGGCGACGGCCGATCTGGCGAGTTCGGCCGCAAGCCAGTCCGCAAGCGGGCCGGGTCCGGTGATCCCACCCACGGCGCCCGGCGCCGACATCGCCGACGTCGGCGCCTCGACGGTCGTGCCCCCACCGGCACGAACCAGGGCGGCGACCTCGTGGGCGAACCCCGCTCGATCCGGGATCACGAGCCAGCGGCCGCGATGAGCGTCCGGGCGGGCGGTGGGCGAACTGGCCGCGATCGACGGATCGGCCGCGATCTCATGCCAGGCCGTCCGGAACAGCCGGACGTCCGCCGACCCGGCGCCGCGCGGCGCAGTTGGCTGGCCCGAGGGCAGTTGCGGACCCGACAGGGGCCGGGTGCGGTCCGCCGTGGACGTCCCGCCGGCGGGCGCCGCCCAGTGCCGCTGGCGCTGGAAGGGATACGTCGGGAGTGAGACGGGCGTGGGGCGGCGCCCGTCGTTGACGCCGCGCCAGTCGATCGGGGCCCCAAGGGCGAACAGCCCGCCCAGCGCCGCCAGCATCTCGGACCGGCCGTCCCGATCCGCCCGGAGGCTGTGCAGCCAGGCCATCCCTGAGCCGGGGAGGGCGGACCGGGCCAGCGCGAGGAGCACGGGCTGCGGGCCGATCTCGAGCACCGCGTCCAGGCGCAGGTCGCGCAGCGCCTCCAGGCCGCGCGCGAATTGCACGGGCTCGCGGACCTGGCGGACCCAGGCGTCCGGGTTGGCGATCTCGGAGCCGGCCAGCTCGCCGCTGACGTTCCAGATCATGGGGATCCGGGGGCGCGACAGCCGGACCGCGGCGACGGCCGCGGTCCACGGGCCCAGCATCGGCTCCACGAGGGGCGAGTGGAACGCGCGGTTGACTCGGAGCTCCGTCGCCTGGAGGCCAGCCGAGCGCACCCGGTCGAGGACGACCGCCAGGTGGTCCGATGCGCCCGCCAGCACCGTCTGGTGCGGACCGTTGACCGCGGCGATGGAGACCGACGGCCCGGCCGCCACCAGCAGCGGCGCGAGCTCGTCCACGCTGGCACGCACCGACCACATGGCACCCGGCGCGAGGTCCTGCATCAGGCGCGCCCGGGTCGCGACGAGGCGCAGCGCGTCGTCGGGCGCCATCACCCCGGCCGCGACCGCGGCGGGGTACTCACCCAGGCTGTGGCCCAGGACAGCATCCGCCCTGATCCCCCAGCTGCCCCAGAGGTCCAGCAGCGCGAGCTCCACGGCCACAGTCGCGGGCTGTGCCCAGGCCGTCTCGACGAGCAGGTCCGGCTGGCCCGGGGCCGGATCGAGGATGGATCGCAGCGGGTGGCCGAGGATGGGGTCGAGGACCAGCGCGCAACGATCGATCGCGGCCCGGTAGGCCGGCCAGGCCGCATCGAGGTCGCGACCCATCCGGGCCCACGCGGATCCCTGCCCCGTGAACAGGAAGCCGATCCGTGGTCGTGCCCCGGGTGCCACGTGGCCGCGGGACATCCCTGCCGGCCGGCCGCCGCCCAGGGCCGCGTCCAGTCGAGTCGCCGCCTCCATGCCACCAGCGGCAAGCACCGCGAGCCGGTGCTCGAACGCGGCGCGGCCATTCTGGGCTGTCGCGCACGCGGCTGGCCACGGGAGCGGCGGCTGGGCCCGGAGGCGGCGCGCCGTCGCCGTCGCCAGCGCATCCAGTGCCGCCGGTGTCCGGGCCGACAGCACGAGGAGTCCGGGGGCGCCATCGTCGGCCGGGAGCGGTCCGGAGTCGGGCCCGGGGTCGGGCGCCTGCTCCAGGATGACGTGGGCGTTCGTCCCGCTGAAGCCGAAGCCGCTCACGCCGGCGCGCCGCGGCCCCTCGCTGGCCGGCCACGAACGCTGGGCGGTCGGGACCGCGAGCGCCAGCTCGCTCCACGGGACGTGCGGGTTTGGGTCGTTGAGGTGCAGGTGAGCCGGGACCTCGCCGTGGTGGAGTGCCAGCACGGTCTTGATGAGCGCCGCCATGCCGGCCGCGGCCTCCAGGTGTCCCACGTTCGTCTTCACCGACCCCACCAGGAGCGGCTCGCCGGCCGCGCGGCCCTGCCCATAGACCGCGTCCAGGGCACCCAGCTCGATCGGGTCGCCAAGCTGCGTGCCGGTCCCGTGGGCCTCCACGAACTGCACCTCGTGGGGCCGGACGCGGGCCCCGGCCAGGGCCTGGCGCATCACGGCCTGCTGCGCGGGTCCGCTCGGCACGGTCAGCCCGCCGCTGGCGCCATCCTGGTTCACGGCCGAACCACGGATCAGGGCCCAGACGCGGTCGCCCGCCGCAAGCGCGTCGTCGAATCGCTTCAGCACCAGGATTCCGCAGCCCTCGCCCCGCCCGTACCCGTCGGCCAACCGGTCGAACGTCTTGCAGCGCCCATCGGGCGCCAGGAAGCCCGCTCGCGAGAAGCTGATGCTGACTTCGGGCGAGAGGATCAGGTTCACGCCCCCGGCCAGCGCGGCGTCGCACTCGCCCCGGCGCAGAGCGCCGACCGCGAGATGGGTGGCGACCAGCGATGACGAGCACGCCGTATCCACGGCCAGCGCGGGGCCGGTGAGCCCGAGCGTGTAGGCCAGCCGTCCGGCCGCGACGTTGAGCGCGCTCCCGGAGCCGGCATAGGCGTCGATGGCGGCCGGGTCGGCCATCAGCAGCTTCGCGTATTCGAACCCGCTGATGCCGATGAACACGCCCGTGCGGCTGCCGAACAGCGAGGCGGGCGAGATGCCCGCATGCTCCAGTGCCTCCCAACCCACTTCCAGGAGGAGGCGCTGCTGCGGGTCCAGGCTGGGGGCCTCGCGCGGCGAGATGCCGAAGAACGCCGGGTCATAGGCGTCGACCCGCTCGAGGAAGGCCCCGCGGCGCGTCACGATCCGGCCGGCGGCCGCAGGATCGGGATCGTACAGGGCGCCGGCGTCCCAGCGATCCCGCGGCACCTCGCTGGTGGCGTCGACCCCATCCCGCAGGAGGCGCCAGAAGGCGTCGGGGTCGTCAGCACCGCCGGGCAGCCGGCAGCCGATGCCGACGACGGCGATCGGCATGAAATGCTCCCGCTCGTGAACGTCGAGCTCGGCCCGGAGGGCGCGGAGCTCCTGGTACGCGCCGGCGAGCAGCTCCTGCATGGAGGGGAGTGTCCCGGTCACGAGCCGCGCCTCGCGCGGAGCTCGGCGAGCTCCGCCGCAAGGAGCGCCGCGAGCCGGTCATCTGCCAGCCCCTCCACCTCCGCTGCGGCAGCCTCCGATGCCGTCGCGCCGGCCGCGGCGGCCGTCGCGGCGCTGTCCGCCTGCCGTGCCCGGTCGGCGGACTCCACGCGGTCCGGGGAGCCCGAGAGGATGGCGTGGAGCGCGTCCGCCAGGGCCTCGACGGTGGGGTGATCAAAGACCAGCGTCGAGCGGAGGGGAACGCCCAGGTGGCGCTCCAGGCGACTCTTCACCTCGAGCGCCGTGAGCGACTCCAGGCCAAGGTCAAACAAGCGGCGGCGTGGGTCGATCGGCGACCCAGGGGCCAGTCCCAGGACCGCGGCGACCTGGCTTGCCGCGAGCTCCGCCAGCATCCCGCGGCGGGCTGCTGGCGGCGACCCATCCAGGGCCTGTCGGAACGCAGGACGCTCCCCCGGGGCGTCCGGGACGCCGACGATGTCCTCGAAGAACGGCGGACGCCGGCCTGCTCCGAACTGGCGCATGAACGCGGGCCACCTCACGGCGGCCACGGCCAGCTGGGGATCGCCGCCGCCCAACAGGTCATCGAAGCGGGCTAACGCCTCCGCCGGTTCCAGGCGGTCGATCCCCCAGGCCGCATGCGCCTCGCCGCCGGAACCGCGGGCGGCCAGGCCGATGTCGGCCCAGGGGCCCCAGGCGATGCTGATCGCGGGCTGCCCAGCGGCTCGGCGTTGCGCAGCAACGGCATCGAGGCAGGCGTTGGCGGCGGCATAGGCGCCCTGGCCGGGCGCACCCAGCAGCCCGGAGATCGACGAGAACAGCACCAGCGCGTCGAGGTCCCAGGCGCTCGCCGCCAGCAGCAGGTTCTCGAGGCCGCTCACCTTGGGCGCCATCACCCGCTCGATCCGGGCGGCGTTGTCGTGGATCAGCATGGCCTCGTCCAGCACCCCCGCGGCATGGACGACGACACGCACCGGAGGCAGCTCGCGCGTCACCTTGGCGAGGGCGGAATGCAGGCCGGCGCGGTCGGCCACGTCCGCGAGTGCGACCTCCACCCGACAGCCGTCCGCGCGCAGGCGCTCGATCGCCTCCAGCGCGGCCGGCCGGGGCGCCGACCGGCCCACGAGCACGACCGCACCAAGCCCGGCAGCGCTGAGCCGGCTGGCCACGGCCAGGCCGATCTCACCGAGGCCGCCGGTGACCACCGCGGTGGAGCCCTGCGTCACCCGAGCCGGCCTGACCGCGGCGGGCGATCCCGCACGATGGAGCCGGGGAACCCGGGCCCGCTCGCCGCGAAGCGCCACCTGGGGTTCCGCGGCGGCATCGTCCAGCAGGGCGAGGAGGCGTCGGGCGTCCACGTCCGGGTCCACGCCTGACGAGACCGCGTCGAGGTCCGCGAGCACCACGCCCAGCTCGGGGTGCTCGAGGGACACGGTGCGCCCAAAGCCCCACAGCGTGGCCTGGGAGGGGGCCGCGATCGTGTCCTCGGGCGCCGCCGCCTGGGCGCCTCTCGTCACCAGCACCAGGTGAGGAGCGGACCGCGTCGGCGAACCGGGTGCGGCAACCAGCGCCTGGACGACATGGAGCGCGCCGGCGCACATGGCGGCCGCCGCGCCTGCCTCGGCGGTGTCGAGCCCCCAGCAGTGGATCACCCGGAGCTGCCGGCCCTCGCCTGCCGTCGCCCCGGCAACGAGGGCCCCGACGGCCGGCTGGTCGAGGGGATCGACGACGCGCGAACCGGCCGGCGACCCAGCGCCGGCGAACACGACGTCGACGCGCTCACCCCGCTCGCGCAGCCGGCGAGCCAGCGCCTGCCCGACGCCCTGGCCGTCCGCCAGCACGAGCCAGTCCTGGTTCGCACGCGACGAGAGCGGCGATGCGACGGCCGGGGTCGCGTCCTGCCAGGCCACCCGGTAGGACAGCCGGTCCGTGCCTGCCTCGGCCCTGGCGAGGGCGTCCAGGCTCACCCGGCGGGCTTCGAATCCTTCGATCTCCAGGAGGATCCGGCCCTGCGCGTCGCGCAGCGTGATGTCGCCCACGAGGCGGTCCGCCTGGCGCTCCCGGAGTCGGGCGTGGCACACGAGCGGGAGCTGGCCCGGCGTTCCGAGAAACGTGAGCCGGGCGATGCGGAACGGGACGAAGTGGCCGTCCGCGGCGTTGGGGTCGGCTTCGAAGCGATGGCCGCCGGCCAGCACCTGGAAGCACGAGTCGATCAGGCCGGGGTGGATGAGGAGGTCGTTGTCCAACGCCGCCGAGGGCGCCGGCCGCTTGAGCTCGCCGAGGGCCTCACGATCGCCCCGCCACAGCGCGTCGATCCACCGGAACGATGGGCCGGCCTGGTAGGCCACCCGGCCCAGCGTGGCGTAGAACGCGTCCCCGTCCATCCGCTCGGGGCATCGGGCACGCACGATCTCGAGCGGCTCGGGAGCGGGCGCCTCGGACGGCCGGGGGTCGGCAGGCGACGCCCCAAGTCGGGCTTCGAGATGGGTCGCCCACGGATCGTCCACGGCCGCATTCGCCCGTCGGCTGGCGACCCGGACCAGGCGCTCCCCGGCGCCGTCGATGACCAGTTGTGCGGTCCGCGGCGTGGGATCCGTGAAGACCAGCGCCCGCGGACAGGCGACATCCTCGAGGATGACCGGCGACGTGGCCGTGACGTTCCGGTCGGCCAGGGCCTGGATCCCCCAGGCCAGGTGCGTTGCCGCGGCGACCACCACCGTCCCCTCCAGCCGGTGATCGGCCAGGTGGGCGGGTGAATCTGGGGCCAGCACGGCCTGGAAGCGGACGTCCACCGCGAAGGGCAGGTCCATGCGCCGCCCGGGCCAGGCGGCAGGGGCTGCCGCCGCGAGGCGAGCATTCGGCGGGCCTGGCGGCGCCTCGATCCAGTGGCGCTCGCGCTGGAACGGATAGGTGGGCAGCGCGAGCCGAGGGCGTCGACGGCCATCGATCGCGGTCCAGTCGATCTCCACCCCGCGGGCCCAGGCCCGGCCCACCGCCTCGGCGAGGACCCGCCCGTCCCGCCGGTTCCGCCGGAGGGACGGCAGCCATGCCGCCGGCCCGTCGTCGGACAGGCGCCCCAGTCCCAGGAGCACCGGATGCGGCCCAATCTCCACATACACCGCGGAGCCCAACTCCCGCAGGGTCCTCATGCCGTCGGCGAAGCGCACCGTCCGTCGGACATGGCGGACCCAGTAGTCCGGCGTCGCGAGATCCTCGTCCGCGATCTGGCCGGTCACGTTGGACACGATCGGGATCCGCGGGCGGGCGTACTGGACGCCCGCGGCAACGTCGGCGAAGGCCGCCAACATGGGCTCCACCAGCGGCGAGTGGGCGGCGATGGGGACGCGCAGCACGGTCGTGCGAACGCCCTCCGCGGCGAGGACGGCGGCGACGGCCTCCACGGCCGCCACCTCGCCCGAGATCACGAGGCTGTCCGGGCCGTTGACGGCGGCGATGGCCACGCGATCGTCGAGGTCGCCGATCGCCCGCGTCACCCGGCCCACGGCGGCCCGCACCGCGATCATCCGA
This sequence comes from uncultured Chloroflexota bacterium, assembly GCA_903822495.1. GTDB lineage: Bacteria > Chloroflexota > Limnocylindria > Limnocylindrales > CSP1-4 > CAIJPD01. The sequence goes on from CAIJPD010000043.1 coordinate 41,203, forward strand.
CCGGCAACGGGCAGGCCGTCCATGAGCCTTCCCCGCGCGGCCACCATCCTGGCGGCCGCCTCCAGGTCGAAGACGCCGGCCAGCCAGGCGGCCGCGTACTCGCCGACGCTGTGGCCCAGGACCGCGACGGGCGAGACGCCCCAGCTCCGCCAGAGCGCCGCCAGGGCGGCCTCGACCGCGAAGAGCGCCGGCTGCGCCCAGGTCATGGTTCCCACCGGCGAGTTCGGGCCCTCGCCCCCGAACAGGACGTCGAGGAGGCTGCGCCCGTCGACCGGGGGCACGGCGGCGGAGCATCGGTCGATGACCTCGCGCGCCACTGGCCACGACTCGTAGACGCCCCGCCCCATCCCCGCGTGCTCGGCGCCCTGGCCGGTGAACAGGAACGCGACCGGCGGCCGGACACCGCGCGGCGCGACGGCCGGCAGCTCCGCGTCCTCGGCCCCGGACGCGACCGCGTCGAGCGCGGCTGCCGCCTCGGCGCTTCGGGACGCCGCGATGCTCACTCGGTGCGGCTGCACGGTGCGGCCCACGTGCAGGGTGGCGGCCACGTCCGCCAGGGGAGCATCCCCGTGAATGGCCAGCCAGCGTGCGTGCCGGCGGGCAAGGGCGCCGAGCCCCGCTTCCGTGGCGGCGGACAGCGTGAGCACGTGGTCCTCGCCCGGCCGGGCCGACGGCAGCTCGAACTGCGGAGCCGGGGCCTCCTCGAGGATCACGTGCGCGTTGGTCCCTCCGATGCCGAAGGCGCTGACGCCCGCGCGCCGGGGCGCCCCGAGGTCCGGCCATGGCGCAAGCGTCGCGGCCACCGTGAAGCCACCCGCGGCCAGGTCCAGCTCCGGGTTCGGCGTGGCGAAGTGCAGGCTGGGCGGGATTTGGCCGTGGTGGAGCGCGAGTGCCGTCTTGATCAGGCCGGCGATGCCGGCCGCCGTGTCCAGGTGGCCGATGTTCGTCTTGACGGCACCGATGCGGCGCTCCCGCGCCGGTCCATAGGCCTGGACGAGGGCCGCCACCTCGATCGGGTCGCCCAGCGGTGTCGCCGTACCGTGGGCCTCGATGTAGCCGACGGTGTCCGGCTCGATGCCGGCGACGGCCAGCGCCTCCCGGATCACGGCCGCCTGGCCGACCACGCTCGGCGCGGTGAAGTCGACCTTGGCGTTGCCGTCGTTGTTGATGGCGGACCCACGGATCACCGCGTAGATCGTGTCGCCGTCCGCGACGGCCTCGTCCAGTCTCCGGAGGAGGACGGCACCGGCGCCACTGCCGAACACGGTCCCGCTGGCGGCCGCGTCGAACGTCCGGGTGTGGCCGTCGGCCGACATGAACATTCCGTCCTCGTGCAGGTAGCCGGCCCGGTTCGGGAGCCGGATCGTGACCCCGCCCGCGAGGGCCGTGTCGCACGAGCCATCCAGGAGGCCCTGACATGCGAGATGGACCGCGACCAGCGACGTGGAGCACGCGGCCTGGACGTTGACCGCCGGCCCACGCAAGTCGAGTCGATACGCGGTCCGGGTCGCCAGGAAGTCCTTGTCGTTGGTGATGAACAGCCGCCAGGCTCCAACGTCGGATCGCAGGGCGAGGTTGGGGTGGAGGTGATCAAGCAGGTACAGGTTCAGGCCGGACCCGGCGTAGACACCGACGGGACCGGCCGCCGATCCGGGCACACGGCCGGCGTGCTCGAAGGCCTCCCAGGCGACCTCCAGGAACAGGCGCTGTTGCGGGTCCAGCAGCTGCGCCTCGCGGGGGGTGATGCCGAAGAAGCCCGCGTCGAACCTCGTCACGTCGTCCAGCGACCCCGACGCACGCACATAGCGAGGGTTCGCCAGCTCGTGCGGGGCGACACCGGCCGCGATCAGCGTCGCCTCGTCGAGGGTCACGACGGATTCGACGCCATCCGCGAGGTTCCGCCAGAACGAGTCCAGGTCCGGCGCCCCGGGAAATCGACAGGCCATGCCGACGATCGCGATCGCGCCCGGGTCGCCCCGCTCGACCCACGCGGCATCAATCGCACCGGTTCGGCCGTCCTCCGGACGAGGCATCGCGTCGTTCACGACGGCGAGCCTCCCTGGCGTCCCTTGCGCCGTGCCTCGAGTCGGGCCCCCGCGCTGGCCCGGCCCGCCGTCCGCAGGACCGCCCGGTCCGGCGCCGCCGCGGCGTGCCCCGCCGGGTCCCCGTCGCCGGCGTCCAGGTAGGCGGCGAGCGACTCGATGGTGGGATGCTCGAACAGGGCGGCGATGGGAATGCGCCGGCCCAGCCGCGTCTCGATCACGCCGCGGACCTGGACCAGCAGGAGCGAATGCCCCCCGAGCTCAAAGACGTTGTCCTTGAGCCCGACGCGTTCTACCCCGAGGATCTCGGCCCAGGTTGCGGCGAGGAAGGACGCCGTCGCAGACGCCGTGGCGGGGGCCGTGGACGCCGGGCCGGGCGCCCGGCCCGCCGGGCCGGTGGCATTCGGCGGTACGGTGGGCGAGACCACGCGAGGATCGGGCAGCGATTGCCGATCCACCTTGCCGTGGGCCGTCAAGGGCAGGGCGTCGAGGAACGTCCACGATGCCGGCACCATCGCCTCGGGCAGACGGCTCGCGACCACTCGTCGCAGCTCGGCCGCGGCCAGCGCCGTGCCCGCGCGAGCCACCACGTACGCCGCCAGCCGAGTGTCCCCCGGCCTGGCGGTGAACGCGGTCACGACGACCTCCGCCACGTCGGGATGGGCACGGACCGCAGCCTCCACCTCCGCGGGCTCGATGCGCACGCCGCGGACCTTGACCTGGTGGTCGGCCCGGCCATGGTGCTCCAGCGTCCCGTCCGCGCGCCAGCGGGCCAGGTCGCCTGTACGGTAGATGCGAGCGCCCGGCGCCATCGAGAACGGGTCGGGTCCGAACGCCACGGCGTCGAGGTCCGGACGGCCAAGGTAGCCGCGCGCGACCCCGGCCCCCCCGATCCAGAGCTCGCCCGTCACGCCGACCGGCACCGGGCGGCCGTCGTCATCCACCACATACACCCGGGTGTTGTCGATGGGGCGGCCGATGGAGATGGGTTCGTCGCGTTCCACTCGACCCATGGTGGACCAGATCGTCGTCTCGGTCGGTCCGTAGACGTTCCACAGGGTTCCCACCCGCTCGAGGAGCCGATCCGCCAGCTCTCGGTCCAGCGCCTCGCCGCCGCTCAGCGCGACCAGGCCAGGGTCGCCCCGCCAGCCGCTCTCGACCAGGAGCCTCCACGTGGCGGGGGTGGCCTGCACGATGGTCGCCCGAGAGCGTCGCAGAAGCGTGGCGAGGCGTTCCGCGTCGGCGGCGTCGGCCCGGCCCACGAGGACCACCCGCGCGCCGGACACCCAGGGCACCAGCAACTCCAGGACCGCGATGTCGAAGGTGACTGGCGTCACCGCCGCGAGGCGGTCACCGGGACCCACGCCGAGGCGACGAGCCATCGCGGCGACCAGGTTCACCACCGCCCGCTGGGTCACCTGCACGCCCTTGGGCTGCCCGGTCGATCCGGAGGTGTAGATCGCGTAGGCCAGCTGGTCGGCGGTGACCAATGGAGCCCGGACGGGACCCGGCGCCGGACGGAGGGCCAGATCCGGTGCCCCGGACGGGACCCCGTGGCACAGGTCCCCCAGGTCGTCCAGCTCGTCCACCAGGATCACGCGGACGCCGTCCGGGGCGGCGATCCCCGCCGACGACCAGGTCGCGCGGTCCGATACGACCACGGTCGCTCCCGTGTCGGCCAGCAGCCAGCGAATCCGATCCGCGGGCCACCCCGGATCGAGGGGAAGCCAGGCCGCGCCGGCGCGAACGATCCCGAGGAGGGCGACCGCCAGGTCCGACGTGCGGCCCAGGAACAGTCCTGCCAGCGTGTCCGGACCGACCCCCTCGGCGACGAGCGCCCGGGCCACGGCGGCGGCGCGCGTCCACAGCTCGTCGTACGTCGCCTCCGTGCCGTCGACGTCGAGCGCGACCCGTTCCCCGTGTCGCTCGAAGGCTTCGCCGAGGATAGCGCGCAGCGTCGTCGGGTCAGGCAGCCGGACGTCCGTCGCGTTGACCCCGACGACCAGCCGCGCCTGCTCCGCGTCATCGAGGAGGCGCAGGGCTCCCACCGGCGCGCCTGGCCGATCGACGATGTCCTCGAGGAGCACGGACCAGTGGCGGGCCAGCCGCGCCACTCGTTCAGCGCCAAACAGCGCGGTGTCGTACTTGATCCAGCCGACGATCGACCGTTGACCCTCCACCAGCTCGAGCGCAAGGTCGAACTGACCCTCCTGCTGGGGCAGCGCGACGGGCTCAAGCAGCAGGTCCGCCCAGCGCGCGCCGGTGGACACTGGGCTCGGCGCCAGCAGCTCGGCGAGCGGACTCCCGGGGCCATCCGCCAGGGGCTGGTGGAGTGAGAACAGGACGTCGAACAGCGGCGAACGGCTCACATCCCTTGGCAGGCGCAGTCGCTCGACCAGGTGCGCGAAGGGCAGGTCCTGGTGGGCGAGCGCTCCGTGGACCCGGTCGCGGACCCGCGCGAGATGCTCGACGAATGTCTGGTCTCCGCTGACGTCCGCGAGCACCGCGACCGGGTTGACCAGGTACCCCACCAGGCCGGCAGCGGCAGGCCGGGTTCGGCCCGACGTCAGGGCGCCAACGGCGAAGGCGTCCTGCCCCGCGTACCGGGCGAGCAGGACCTGGAAGGCGGCGAGGAGAAGCGTGTGCAGCGACACGCCCTGGTGGCGCGCGAGCCGCCGGAGCCGCTCGGTGATTGCGGCCGGCAGCTCAATCCGCTGCGAGGCCCCCGTGAACGCGCGAACTGGCGGCCGAGGCGCATCCGCCGGCAGGTCGAGCACCGGGGGCGGGACGGCGAGCGCCCGGGACCAGTAGTCCCAGTCACGTTCGGCGGCCGGTGCCCCCAGGCGATCCGCCTCCCCGCGAGCCCAGCCGAGGAAGGAGGGACCGGGGGCCGGCAGGGTCCGCCCGGCGTACAGGCGCTCCAGCTCCTCCATCATCAGCACCAGCGAGGCATAGTCGCCGGCGAGGTGGTGCATCACCAGGAGCAGGACCGCCCGGTCGGGTCCAACCTCCACGAGCCAGGCGCGCGCGATGGGGCCCCGCTCCAGGTCGAAGGGCCGACGGACCTCGGCAGCCAGCCGGGCAGCCAGCTCGGCCTCTCCCCAGGCCGCGCCGTCGACGACCGCGAAGGCGCCAGGGTCGACCGGACCCGGCACCTGCTGGGGGCGGCCCTGCTCGTCGAGGTACCGCATCCGGAGTGCGTCGTGGCGGGCGAGGAGCGCCAGGAACGCCGCCCGCAACCCATCCGGCGACGGTGCGGGCAGCATCCGGACCGCCCCGGCGAGATGGTAGGCGTCGGTCTCGGGGGCCAGGCTCTGGAGGAACCAGAGCGCGGCCTGTCCGTGTGTGAGCGGGCCGGCCGCGTCGTCCAGGGCGGTCGCTGACGCCACGTCGCCGGCCGCCGGGCGCGCCACAACCTCCGGCCCGGTTCCGGCGCCGGCCAGGGCGGCGGCGAACGCCTGGATCGATGGCGCCTCCCAGAACAGGGCCGCCGGCACCCGCCGTCCCAATGCCCCCTCGAGCTCGAATGCGACCCGCGTCAGGGCGAGAGAGTCGAGTCCGTAGGCGAAGAAGGGCCGGTCATCCTGCACCTCGTCCGTGTCCAGTCCGGCGGCGACCGCGATTCGATTCCGCAGCCACCGGGCGACCTCCGGTGCGCCCGCGGCCGCGCCCAGGGCGGGCGATTCGCTGGTGGCCACGGGCACCGGCGCCCGCCAGTCCGCGATGACCGCCAGGCCGCCCTCGGCCAGGGCAGTGCGCGTCGTGCTGCGGCGCAGCTTGCCGCTCGACGTCCTCGGCAACGTCCCGGGGCGCAGCAGCACGAGGCGCTCCAGCGACACCTCGTGGTCCGCGGCGACGGCCGCCCGCACGGCCTCCGCGATGGCGTCGACCGGCGTGGAGCCGACGACGTGGCGATCCACCTCCGCGACAAGCACCAGCCGCTCGCCGGACGGCTCGCCGGCCGCGCCCCCCACCGCGAACGCGGTGCTCGAGCCTGGCCGAATCGCCGGGTGCGAACCCTCGGCAGATGCCTCGATGTCCTGCGGGTACAGGTTCCGTCCCCTGATGATGATCAGGTCCTTGAGGCGTCCCGTGATGTACAACTCACCGTCGTGCAGGAACCCCAGGTCCCCGGTGCGCAGGAACGTCCGCGTGGGGTGTCCTGCCAGCGTGGCGCCGAACGTGGCCCGCGTCTCGTCCGGCTGCCCCCAGTACCCCTGTGCGACGCTGGGCCCGGCGACCCAGACCTCGCCAACGGCCCCCGGAGCGCGGCCCACGCCGCTGTCGGGGTCGACGACCTCCACGAACGTGCCGGGGACGGGCCGCCCGCAGCTCACCAGGGGCACCGTCGATTCGGACGACGGCGCCGCGACGCCACGACCCTCGCGGAGAGCCTCCCGATCCACGTCGAGCACCCGCGCACCCGAGCCGCGCACGCTGCCCGTGACGATGAGCGTCGTCTCGGCCATTCCGTAGCACACGTCGAAGGCGTCCGGGCGGAAGCCGTGCGGCCCGAATGTCCGCGCGAATCGCTCCAACGTCTCCGCGCGGACCGGCTCGGCGCCGTTGTAGGCGACCGTCCAGCAGCTGAGGTCCAACGCCGCGCGTTGCTCCGGGGTCACCTGGCGCAGGCACAGCTCGTAGGCGAAATTGGGTGCCCCGCTGGTTTGGGCCCGGTAGCGCGAGATGGCGCTCAGCCATCGAAACGGCTCCTGGAGGAAGGCGACCGGCGCCATGAACACGCTCAGCGACCCCTGGTAGAGGGGTTGGATCGTGTCTCCGATGAGGCCCGTGTCGTGGTAGCGCGGCAGCCAGCTGACGACCGTGGAGTCGGCCGAATGGCCGAAGGTTGCCGCGATCTGGCGCTGGTTGGCGAGGACATTGGCGTGGCTGACCATGACGCCGCGCGGAGTGCCGGTGGACCCCGACGTGAATTGGAGGAAGGCGAGGTCGTGAGCGGCGATCGCGGGGGGTCGCCACTCCCCCGCCTCGGCCGAGCCCATCACGGTCGTGTCGATCAGGCCGACGCCCCCGAGGGAGGTTGACGATGCGCTACCGCCGAGCTTTGCGAGGATCGAGGCGGTGGCGAGGGCGAAACGCGGGGTGGCCGCGGCCACAATCGCGGCAAACCGGGGGTCCGGCTTGTTCAGCTTGGGCGGGTAGACCGGGACCGCCACCACGCCGGCATACAGGCAGCCAAAGAACGCCGCGATGAAGTCCAGGCCGGCGGGATACAGGAGGAGCGCCCGCTCGCCCGGCAGGCTCTCCCGCTGGAGCCGCGCCGCGATCGCCCGCGCCTGGCGGTCCAGCTCTCCGTAGCTGATGGAGGCGGCCTCCTCCACGCCATCCGCCAGGAAGATATAGGCGGTCCGGTCCGGATCTCGTGCAGCCCGCCAGCGCAGGAGCTCGGTGAGGTTCGGGGCGTCCGGTGACATGGTCTGCATGCGGGCCTGTAGCGGGACAACGTCGAGGCCGGGTCATGATAGGCGCCGGGCATGGGACCGCTGGTCGAGCGACGTCCGACACGGAATCCACGCCCACGTAGCCGACGCGGAGCCTGCCGGCAGGGCGCACCCAAGGCGGCACGGCCCGCCTAGTACGCAGCCAGCTTGCGGATCCCTGCCGCGATCTTGTCCGGGTTGACCATGAACCAGTCCTCCAGGACGTGGCTGTATGGCACCCCGGGTACGTCTGGGCCGGCGATGCGCGTCACCGGCGCGTCGAGGTAGTCGAACACCTCCTCGGCCACCAGCGCCGCGATCTCCGCGCCGTAGCCGCCGAACCGGTTGTCCTCGTAGGCGATCAGGCACTTGCCGGTCTTGCGGACCGAGTTCAGGACCGTCTCGGTGTCGAGCGGGCGGAGCGTCCGCAGGTCGATCACCTCGACGCTGATCCCCTCCTCGGCCACGCGGGCGGCGGCCTCAAGCGCGTGATGGGCCATCAGCCCATAGGCGATGACCGTCACCTGCGTCCCGGCCCGCGTAATGGCCGCGGAGCCCAGCGGCGTCACGTAGTCGGTGTCCGGCACCTCGCCCCGGACGGAGCGGTAGAGCTTCTTGTGTTCCAGGAAGAGCACCGGATCAGGGTCGCGGATCGCCGAGCGGAGCAGCCCGCGGGCATCCAGCGGCGTCGACGGCACCACCACCTTGATCCCCGGGATGTGCGTGAAGAACGCCTCAACGGACTGGCTGTGGTACAGCGCGCCGTGCACCCCGCCGCCGTACGGGGTGCGGATCACCATGGGCAGCCCCACGGCGTTGTTGGTCCGGTAGCGCATCCGGGCGGCCTGCGACTGGATCTGGTTGAACGCCGGGAAGATGAAGTCGGCGAACTGGATCTCCGCGACGGGCCGTAGCCCGTTGATTGCGGCGCCGATGCTGACGCCCACGATCATCGATTCGGTCAGCGGCGTGTCGATGACGCGCGCCTCGCCGAACTCGGCCTGCAGGCCGTCCGTCGCCAGGAAGACGCCGCCCTTGAGCCCCACGTCCTCGCCCAGCACGATGATCGACGGGTCGCGCCGCATCTCCTGGGCCAGCGTCGTGCGGATCGCCTCGATGAAGGTGCGGACGGCCATCAGTCGCGCCCCGTCCCATCGCCCCAGGCGGGTGGGCGCTCGCCGGGCCAGTCCTCGGCGAAGACCCAGCTCGAGGCCGACTCCAGGGTGGGGTCGGCCGCGGCCTCGGCGAAGCGCGTCGCGTCCTCGACCGCCTCCCCGATCTCGGCGGCCATGGCGGCCTCGGCCTCCGCCGTGAGCACCCCGGCCGCGCGAAGCTGCCCGCGGAAGGCCGGCAGCGGGTCCAGGGCGCGATGCGCGGCGATCTCCTCCTCGCTCCGGTAGCGGGTCTGCTGGTCGTCCGACGAATGGGCCGTGAGGCGCTCCACCTTGGCCTCGATCAGGGTGGGCCCCTCCCCGGCCCGGGCGCGCCGCACGGCCTCCCTGGCGGCCACGTAGCAGCCCACGACATCCGTCCCGCGGACGATCACGCCCGGGATCCCGAACGCGGCCGCACGCGCCGCGACGTCGTCGACCGGCAGCTCACGCGCGGACGGCACGCTGATCGCGTAGCCGTTGTTCTCGACGACGTAGACGAACGGCAGCCGGTGGATGGCGGCGAAGTTCAGCGCCTCGTGGACATCCCCCTGGTTGGAGGACCCCTCGCCCGTCGAGGTGACCACCACCTCCCCCGTCCCCCGAAGCTTCGCCGCCAGGGCGATCCCAACGGCGTGGAGCACCTGCGACGCGACCGGCGAGCTGACCGACAGGATCTTCCGCCCGATGTGGCCGTAGTGGTTGGGCATCTGGCGACCGCCCGACGACGGGTCATCGGCGCGCGCGTAGGACCCCAGAAGGATCTCGCGCGGGGTCAGCCCCATCCGGAGGACGGCCGTGATGGACCGGTAGTACGGGGCCAGCCAGTCCTCGCCCGGGCGGAGCGCCCAGGTGATGCCGGCCTGGGCGCCCTCGTGGCCCTGGCCGCTGATGACAAACGCCACGCGCCCGGAGCGGTTGAGGATCCACATGCGCTCGTCGAGGGCGCGTCCCAGGGCCATCACGCGGTAGAGGCCCAGCAGGTCGTCCCGCGTCAGCCCGGCGGATGCCGCGACACCCAGCCAGCGCGCCCCCGGTTCGCCCGGCGCCGCCAGGTCGCCCGGCTGGTTTGCGGAGACGTCCATTCGCGGTTCGGCGCCTCCGTGGGCCGTCAGAAGTTGATCGACCGGCCGTCGACCGCCATCGCCGCCTCGCCGAGGATCTCGGACAGGGTGGGATGGGCGTGGGTGGTGTTGCCGATCTCCCAGGCCGTGGCGTCCAGCGTGAACGCCAGGGACGCCTCGGCGATCAGGTCCGTCGCGTGCGGGCCGATGATGTGGACCCCCAGCGTGTCGCCCGTCTCCGGGTTGCTGATGATCTTGGCGAAGCCCTCGTACTCGCCGCCGATGATCGCCTTGCCGATCGCCTGGAAGGGCACCTTGCCCACCTTGTACGGCAGGGACTGGGCGCGGCACTGCTCCTCGGTTCGGCCGATGGACGCAATCTCGGGGTGGCAGTACGTGGCGCGCGGCTGGGCGTTGTAGTCGAAGCCGTGGACGTCCGGGTCGCCAACGATCGTATGGACGGCGGTCAGGCCCTCGTGCGCCGCGACGTGCGCCAGCCAGAGCCCGCCCACGATGTCGCCGATCGCGTAGACGTGCGGCTCCCTGGTGCGCATGTGTGCGTCCACCTTGATCACGCCGCGCTCCGTCTCGATCCGCGTGGTCTCGAGGCCGATGTTCTCGATGTTCGCCGCCCGGCCGATCGCGACCAGGAGGAGGTCGAACGACAGCTCCTTGGCCTCCCCGCCTTCGGGACCGACCGTGATCCGAACGGAGTCCTCGTCCGAACGAACCCCCGCGACATCGAAGCGGGCATTGGTCATGACGGTGATGCCGCGCTTGGTGAAGCTGCGCACGAGCGCGGCGCTGACATCGTCGTCCTCGAGTGGCACGATGGCGGGCAGGTATTCGATGAGCGTCACCTTGACGCCCATGTCGTGGAAGAACGAGGCGAACTCCACGCCGACCGCGCCGGCACCCACGATGGCGATGGAGGCCGGCAGCGTCTCCAGGCGGAGGATGTCGTCGGAGGTGACGATCCGGCGGCCATCCGGGACCAGCCCCGGCAGGCTCCTGGTCCGCGAGCCCGTGGCCAGGATGACGTCCGTGGCTTCCAGGATCCGCTCGCCGCCGGCACCCGGCGTCCCGTCCTCGCCCGCGAGCGTGACGACCACCTTGCCCGGCCCGTCGAGGCGGCCGCGGCCCTGGACCCACGTCACCTTGTTCTTGGTGACCAGCGACTTGAGGCCGGTCCACATCCGCTTCACGACCTGGTCGCGCCGGGCCGCGATCTTGGCGAAGTCCGCGACGGGTTCACCCACCGTGATGCCCAGGTCGGCCGCGTGGCGGATCCGGTCGGCCAGCGCCGCGGATTCCAGCAGCGCCTTGGTGGGGATGCAGCCCCGATGGAGGCATGTCCCGCCGATCTTGTCCTCGTCGACAAGGGCCACGCGGAGACCCAGCTGGGCGGCCCGGAAGGCCGCGCTGTAGCCGCCCGTGCCCGCACCGAGCACGACGAGATCGAAGTCGTTGGACGAACCGGCGGCCATCTGTCAGGAGAACCCCACGCTGCGGCACACCCGCGGGGCGGGTGGAAGAAGTGGAACCATGCTACGCGCCGACTCGCGAGGGGCGCAACAGCCCGTCCGGCCCCTTGCCGCGGCCGACTGTACGGCGCCGCGAGCAGCACCGTCGGGCGCTGAGCGCCCGTCGTGGTGGTCCGGCCCGGTGCTAGACTCCGCGACCGGTGGCGCCCGGACCGGCCGGGTCGCTGGCTTGAAGGTGACCGTGAACACGCTGCAGATCGCGCTCCTGGCGGCCGCCGCCTACCTGTGTGGGTCCATCCCCATGGGGGTGCTGGTGGCCAGGCTGACCGGTGGGACGGATCCTCGGACCGTCGGCTCGGGGCGCACGGGCGGCACCAACGCCCTCCGCGCGCTGGGCCGCAAGTGGGCGTTGGTCGTGGTGACGGGCGACATCCTCAAGGGCACCTTCCCGGTGCTGCTGGCTCGCCTGGCGAGCGGCGGTGACGCCGGCGTCGAGGTGCTGTGCGCCGGGGCGGCCGTGATCGGATCGTCGAACTCGATCTTCGTGGGCTTCCGCGGCGGACGCGGCGTGGGCGCCGGCGTCGGCACCCTGCTGATCATCCAGCCGCTGGTGATCCCGCTCGTGGCACCGGTCTTCGTCGGGGTGATCCTGGTGACGCGCTACGTGTCACTTGGGTCCCTGCTGGGCTCGGCGGCGATCCTGCCGGGCATGCTCCTGGTCTGGGCGGTGGCGCCCGGTGCCGTGCCGACGGCCTACCTCGCGTGGGCCGTGATCGGCCCGGCGCTGGTCTGGCTGGCCCACCGCGACAACGTCCTCCGCCTGCTCCGCCACGAGGAGCGCAAGTTCGACCTGGGCATGCTGGGCAAGCGCCGGAACGGCGCGGGATAGGGTTCGGCGGGCGCCGCGTGGTGAGTCCACGCACGGTCACCGCATCCGGGCCGGCGCACCCGCAGGTGACGGCCCACGACGACAGTGGGGACGGCGAGCGCATGAACAACGCGGACCTCATGGTCAAGATGCTGGCGGAGGCCGGCGTCACACGCGGCTTCGGCATCCCCAGCGGCAACGTGCTGCCGTTCATCGAGGCCATGCGCGCGGGCGGCATCGACTTCGTGTTGACGGCGCATGAGGGCTCGGCCGCCTTCGCCGCCGATGTGACCGGCCGCATGACGGGTGTCCCGGGGCTGTGCATCGCCACCCTCGGCCCAGGCGCTACCAACCTGACCACCGGCGTGGGGAGCGCCTGGCTCGACCGATCGCCGCTCATCGCCATCACCTGCAACGTGCCCACCAGCCAACTCGGGCGGCGAGTGCAGATGGCGATCGACCACCACGCGCTCTTCGCGCCAATCACCAAGGCGAGCCTCGCCGCCCGCTTCGACAACGTGGCCGAGGTGACGGCGGCGGCAATCCGGATCGCGATGACGGAGCCCCGCGGACCGGTGCACATCGACCTTCCGGAAGACGTATCCGTGGCCCCGGCGTCGGATCGCAGCACCCCGACGACCGCCCCGGCTGCCCCGAGGCTCGCCGACGACGCGGAGATCACGCGCGCCGCCGCGATCATCGCCGGCGCCCGTCGGCCGGTCGCGGTGCTGGGCAACTCGGCCACGCGGATGGCGCATCCCGAGCGCCTCCGCGCCTTTGTCGAGCAGCATGGCCTGCCCGTCGCTACCACCACCATGGCCAAAGGCCTGATCGACGACGACCACCCCCTGGCCATCGGCTGCATCGAGCGGGCGCGACGCCAGGAACAGCGGCGGTTCATCCAGCAATGCGACCTGGTCATCGGACTGGGCTACGACACGGTAGAGGTGGAGTACGAGGCCTGGATCGGCGACCGTCCACTCCTCGCCATCGACATCGAAGCGCCGGACCTCGCGCCATCGGTGACCCTCGCGGGCACCGTGATCGGCGATCTCGACGACTCCCTGGACCGGCTGAGCCGGCGCCCGGCGCCCGGCAACGACTGGCAGGAGGGGGAAATCGTCCGGCACAAGGCCGCCTTCCAGGCGGCGCTCCGGCCGGTTGGTCGAGGCCTGACGCCGCACGCGGTGATCGACGCGTGCCGTGCGGCGTTGCCGCGGGGCGGGATCGGGTCGTTCGACGTCGGCGCCCATACGCACCAGATCGCCAGCCAGTGGGCCGCGCACGAGCCGCGCACCTTCCTGGCCACGAACGGCTGGTCGTCGATGGGCTTCGGGCTGCCCGGGGCGATCGCCGCGAAGCTGGCGGCACCCGACCGGCCGGTCCTCTGCCTCATCGGCGACGGCTGTTTCCAGATGACCTGCGGCGAGCTTGCCACCGCGCGGCGGGCCGGCATCACGCTCCCGGTCGTGGTGATCGACGACCGCTGGCTCAGCCTCATCCGCGTCAAGCAGGCGCGCCGCGGGCTCGCGCCGTACGGCTCCTGGCTGGGCCCGGCAGTGGAGGGCCGGCGCACGCCACCGAGCCACTACTTCGGCGTCCCGGCGGTCGGCGTCCGAACAGCCAGGGGCCTGCGCGATGCCCTGGCCGCCGCGTTCCTGGCCGACGGCCCGACCGTCATCGAGGCGGCCGTCGACCCTGCTCAGTACATGGACACGGTGTTCGACTGACGCCCCGCGGTCGGCCGCGAGACCGCCCGGGAATCGATCGACCCGAGTCGGCTGACGACCCGGGTCGGGGATCTACGCTGGTTCGGCGGGCCCCCGGTGGGCCCGCACCGAGAGGAGATCAGCCGCCGCGCATGCTCCGGAAGCAGTCGCTGCAGTAAACGGGCTTGCCGCTGGTGGGACGGAACGGCACCTGGGCGTCGCGGCCGCAGTTGCTGCACGTCGCCGTGAACATCTCGCGGGGGCCGCGATCACGGCTGCCGTAGCCGCCGCCGCTGCTCTCGCCGTAGCCACCGGCGCTGTAGCCGCCGCCCGCACCGTAGCTGCCGTAGCTGCTACCGCCGCCGCCGCCACCGCCGCCGCCGCCCGTCGCGCCGCGCGAAGCCTTGCGGCTGGCTCGGCAGGTTGGGCAGCGACGCGGCTCCGTGAAGCCACGCTGCGCGTAGAAATCCTGCTCCGACGCGGTGAACACAAACTGCTGTCCGCAGTCGGCACAGGCCAGGGTCTTGTCGCTGTACACGGTACGAAAAAACTCCTCTCGGCAACCACGCGAGTCCCCGTGTTTCTCGCGTCAGCCGTGAGAGGAGTCGGAGTCGACGTGAAGCCTGATCTGAAGCCTCGGGAACGCTTCCCTAGGCGTTACGAGGCGGGAGTCTACGCGGCAATTTCAGAATTGCATAGCCCCATTCGCCGAGATTCTCGAACGATTTCGGGGCCAGGATTCCGCCGATCCGATCACGTTGTCGGTGAAATCCCGCGCACGCGACCGGATGGGCCGAGGGTCACCCCTCCGGGGGCCGGCGGCCGGCGATCCGCCACAGGATCCAGGCGGTCACGATCAGCAGCAGGATGATCGCGAGGGGCGTGTGGAAGACCACGCGCTGCACGTCGTCGGGGAGCGCGCTGGTCGCCATGGCGGCCCCCAGGACGGCCACGACCACCAGGGCCGCGATGACCAGGACCTCGCGCAGCGCCCGGCGCCATGGGACCAGCGGGGCGAGGTCGTCGGCCGGCTCATGCGTCGGTCCGTCGACCGCCGTCATGCCCGATCGGCCTCCGGCGGGATCCCGATCGGCGCGACCAGCACCTTGCCCGCCAGCCGACCGCCAATCCGCGTCAGCAGCCCGCTCTTGGGGCGATGGAACGTGACGGTGAGGTCCGCCTGGACGACCGGGTCGGACGGCTCACCGGAGGTCAGATCGACAGCCGTGGGCGTGTCCACGGCGACCACCGGCACCCCGTCGGCGCGGGCGCGCAAGACGATCTCGACCGCCCCGCGGATGGGGTCGCGGAGGGAACCGCGAGTCCCGGTGCCGAGCAGGGCATCGACCACGACCGCGGCCTTCTCGATCCCCTGGGCGATGATCGACAGGTCGCGCGCGTTGGACGCATGCATCCTGGTCACGTGCTCGTGGCCGTCGAGCCGGTCCCAGTTCCGGGCAGATTCCGTGGTGCGCGGGCGCGCCTCGCTGGCGACGAAGACGACGATGACGCGGGCGCCCTGCCCGGCGAGGTAGCGCGCGGCGACGAAGCCATCGCCCCCGTTGTTGCCGGGGCCGCACAGGATGAGGATGGGGCCACTCCCCCACCGGCCCAGGTCGACGGCGAGCGAACGGACGGCCGCGGCGACCGCGGTCCCGGCGTGCTCCATGAGCCGTTGGGCAGGGACCCCGAAGGCCTGCGCGCGACGGTCGGCGCCGGCCATGGCCTCGGCCGAGATCGGGGTGCGCGCCTCTGCCCCGGACCAGCGGCGACGAAGCCCGCGCAGGTCGAGCGTGAAGATCACTGGGTCGTCTGCCGGGAGCGGGCCGTCGGGGGCGACAACCTGCGGGGCGGGCGACGGCGGTTGGGGTTCCATGGGAGCGCAAGGGTAGCCGAGGCGAGCACGGCCCGTGGCGACCACCCCTGCGCGACTCAGGCGAGCGGGAGCCGTCCTCGCCCGGGGTCGGCCGGGTCACGCTGGGCCAGTCCCTCGCGCTCCAGGGCCGCCAATGCGCCGGCCACCGCCACGGCGGGATGCCCGCCGATGGCCTCCCGCAGGTCCACCCAGTCGCCATCCGCGGCGTCGCGCAGGCGATCGAGGATCCGGCCGCGCAGCCAGCGGGCGGTGGTTTCGAAGGGGGCGGCCGCCTCGCGCGTCCGGGCGGGCCGCGGCGTCTTGGGCATCGCCGCACCCGTCTCGCCGCGCCCACCTGCCGCCCGAGCCACTCCGGTGCGGCACCATGGGAGGGCCGGGCAGGCGGCGCAGCGTGGGTTGCGCGGCTTGCAGAAGACCGCCCCAATATCCATCAGCGCGTGCGTCCAGTGACCGGGCCGGCTCAGCGGCACCGATGCGTCGGCCATCGCCTGGATCTCGCGGGGCGAGGTCGCCCTGGTGGCCGTGGCCCCGGCGCCAGGGGCGTCTGCCGCATCCACCGCCGCGTCTGCTGCCCCCTCCCCTGCCAGGGACCGCAGCAGGACCCTTCGAACATTGGTGTCCACCGCGCCCACTGGCTGCCCAAAGGCCAGCGCGGCCACCGCCCGGGCGGTGTACGGCCCGATCCCCGGCAGGCGTTCCAGCTCCGCGACGTCCCGCGGGAGGTCGCCGCCGTGGGCCTCCGTGACCACGGTCGCGGTGGCCCGGAGCGCGAGGGCGCGGCGGTTGTAGCCCAGCCCGCGCCACGCCCGCAGGACGTCGGCCGGGGAGGCGGCCGCGAGCGCCGCGAACGTCGGAAAGGCGATAAGGAACCGGCCCCACGCGTCGGCCGCCCGGGCGGCCTGAGTCTGCTGCGCCATCGCCTCCGAGACCAGAATCGCGTAGGGATCCGTGGTGCCGCGAAACGCCAGGTATCGGCCCTGGGCGTCGTACCAGGTCAGGATGGCGTCGCGCATGGCGTCGGGCACACGCCGGATCGCGGGCCCATCGGGCGCGCTCGCCTCGGCGGACCCTGCGGCCGGCCCCGCCGTGGCGGATCGCGTGCCGGTCCCCACCTCAGCGAGCGAGCATGAGCGCGACGACGAGGAGCACCAGCCCGGCGATCGCGGCCACCAGGTCCCGTGGCTGCCAGCGGAGGTCGCGGTACCAGGTCCGCTCCCCCAGCCCGAACGCGCGGGCATCCATCGCCAGCGCCAGCGCGTCCCCCTGCCGGATGGCCCGGACCAGCAGCCCCAGGAGCAGCCGCGGATGCCACGTCCAGCGCATGCCGCGGATCCGCCGCGAGGCGCGGAGCGCGCCCAGGTCGTCGGCCAGCCGCGGGATGGACTGGTAGGCGGCCAGCGCGCCATACCCGAACCGGGGGGAGACGCCGGCCTGCCGGACGAGCGAATCGACCAGCCGCGTGGAATCGGTGGTCTGGCTGAAGGTCACCGCCGTCGTCCCGATCGCCACGATCCGGGCGAACAGCCCTACGGCCGTGAGCAGGGCGGGGGTCGTGATCCGGAGGGGACCCAGGGCGACCGCGACGACGGCCGCGGGGTCGGCGTTGTGGGTCGAGAAGACCGCGCTGAACACGGCGATCCCGCCGGCGGCGATGGCGAGGGGCGCGGCGCCGCGGGCGAACCTCGAGACCGGCACGGCGCCCAGGGTCACAGCAGCCACGACGCCGACCAGGGCGAGGACCATGGGCGGCCGAGCGTCGGTGGTGAGGGCCAGGCCGGCCAGCCAGGCGAAGGCAATGCCCAGCTTGATGACGGGGCTCACGCGGCCCAGCCGGCTGTCGAGCTGCGAGTCCGGGACCACGAGCTGGACGATCACGAGCCGTCCCGTCCGCCGGCGCGAGCGCCGGCCACGGCCGGGCCTTCGATCGCTGCCTGGCGTTGGTGCGCCGTGGCGTCACGCCCCGACGCGACGGCGACGGGCTCATCGGCAACGATCCAGCCCTCGGCCATCTCGATCCGACGGTCCGCGAAGTCGGCGACCAGCCGCTCGTCGTGCGTGACCGCGATCACCGCCGCCCCATCGTCGATCCGCTCGCGCAGGATCTGCAGCAGCGCCTCGTAGCCGCGTCGATCCTGCCCGTACGTGGGCTCATCCAGGACCAGCAGGGATGGCCGTCGGACGAGGGTGGCGGCCAGGGAGAGCCGGCGCGCCTCTCCGCCGGAGAGGCGGTAGGGGCTGCGTTGCCCAAACGCCGCCGGTGGCAGCCCCAGTCGCTCCAGCATCGTCTCCGCGTCGCCGACTCGCGCCGCAGGCAGCCCCGCGCGAACCTCGTCGATCACGCGTTCGGCGATGAAGCCAAGGTCGGGGTCCTGGAAGATGTAGCCGGCGTCGCGCGCGAGCGCTCGCGCCGGCAGGCGGGCCGGATCCTGTCCCGCGAGGCGGACCCGGCCGTACCACGGCCGGAGCAGGCCCACCAGGAGCCGTCCCAGCGTGGACTTGCCGCTCCCGTTCGGGCCCACCAGCACCACCCGCTCGCCCGCGCGAACCGCGAGGGTCGCCTCCCGCACGATGGGCTCGTGCGGGGCGTAGCCGAAGATGACCTGGTCAGCGAGGACGAGTGGGACGCCCGAACCGGAAGCGATGGCCGCGCTGCCGACGCCAGCGGGCCAGCCACGCCCCCCGGCGGTGGGCGCTGCCGGCACCCGCGACAGGGCCGTCTCGACCGATCGCGGCAGCCAGATTCCCTCGGCGCGCAGCCGCTCGCCCGAACGGGCGACCACGTCGTCCGGCGTCCCGTAGTCGATCGGCGACCCGTCCCGTCCCAGCGCCAGCACGCGGTCCGCCAGCGGCCAGGCCGCCTCCACGCGGTGCTCGATGAGGACGATCGTCGCCAACCGGCGCTCCCGGATCTCGTGGAGCAGCCCGAACACGGCCTGCGTCCCGGCCGGGTCCAGGTTGGCGGTGGGCTCGTCCAGCACCAGCACACCGGGTCGTGCGGCCAGGACCCCCGCCAGCGCGAGGCGCTGCTGCTGCCCGCCGGAGAGCATGTTGGGCCGACGACGCCCCAGGCCCGCCAGGCCGACCTGGGCCAGGACATCGGGGACGCGCGCCCGCATCGCCTCGACCGGCCAGGCGCGGTTCTCCAGGCCGAAGGCCACGTCGTCCTCGACACGGTCCATGATCAGCTGGCTGCCGGGGTCCTGGAAGACGATGCCCACCACCCCGGCCAGGGCGGCGCGCTCGGTCGTCGGCAGGTCCAGGTCGCCGACCCGGAGCGTGCCGGACCACTCCCCCGGGAAGTCGCCCGGCACCAGTCCCGCGATGGCGCGGCCGAGCGTGCTCTTGCCGGACCCGGATGCACCGACGATCAGCAGGGCCTCGCCCGGGCCCACCTCAAACGAGACGTCGCGGAGCGTGGGTCGCGATGCCCCGCCGTACGTGAACGCGAGGTCGCGCGCCCGGATCGCCGCGGGCGCGCCTTCGACCGCCAGGTCAGCCCGCCCTGGCGCCCCGCGGGACGGGCCCGCCGGGGAAGCCATCGAGGACGCCCGCCTGGCCCAGGGAGCGGGCGAGGAGCATGGAGCCGCCGGCCACGAAGATCACCGCCGAGACGGCCATGGCGATGCCGCGCAGGACCTGGATATCGGTCGAGACGTCGGAGTAGTACAGGAGCCAGTCATGGCCCCAGGCCGCGACGGCGCTCAGCACGGCCGCGCCGGCGATGGTCGGGAAGGACCAGTTGCGGTAGCGGGTCGCCTCAAAGACCACCTCGGCGCCAAGGCCCTGGAGCGCGCCGGACAGGAGGGCATCGACACCCCACTGGCTGCCGAGGTAGGCCGAGACGCCGGCAGCAACCAGCTCGGCGAAGAGCGCCGCACCGGGCTTGCGCACGATGACGGGGGCGAGGACCGCCGGGATGAGCCAGACGCCATACAGGACGTCCCTGGCCCAGGGGGCGGCGGCGAAGATGGGCTCGGCCGCGCCGTAGACCACGCTCCAGGCCCAGAACACGACACCGAAGGCGACGCCGATGATCGCGGTGATCACGATGTCGCGGGTCCGCCAGCCCGGGGACGCACCGCCGGCCGATGGGCCGGACGCAAAGCTGGATCCACTCATCCCAGGAAATCCTCCGAACATCCCGACCGCTGCGCCTCCATGACAACGGGGACGACCAAGTCGACTGGCCTGCTTCCTACGCCGGTGTTAGCCGGATCAGGTTCCGCGGGTCTGTGGGACGGTTCCACACTCTCAGCGCACGAGCGCTCCCCGGAGGCGATATTCGGTTGTCGCGGGATCTTAGCACCGGCCGCCGGCGGCCCGAGGGCGGTTGGGCGACTCGTGCCTGCCCCGGGCTGGTGGCGTGCGATTCCGATTGCGCCAGTACCATCGGAGCATGCCCGGATGGATCGAAGTCGGTGAGCGCGTCTTCGTGCGGCGCTATGCCTTCCTCGACCAGGCCGTCGGACTGATCGTGGGCGAGCGGGAGGCGCTGCTCGTCGACACCCGGTCCACCATGGTCCAGGCCCAGGAGCTCCTGCGCGACATCGCCCAGGTGACCCGTCTGCCCGTATCGCACGTCGTCAACACCCACGGCCACGCCGACCACGCGTTTGGCAACGCCGCCTTCCGACCCGCCGCCATCTGGGCGCACGCCCGCTGCCCCGCCTTCCTGCGGCGGACCGCCCCGGACCAGTGGGAGTGGCTGCGCGAGACCCACCCGACCCTTGCCGACGAGCTGGCCTGGGAGCACGGCACCGGCGAGCCCGGCTGGACGCCGAGCCTGCCGGACCACCTGGTTGCCGAGAGCGCGCTGATCGACCTGGGCGGCCGGGCGGTGGAGCTCCGGTACCTTGGCCGCGGCCACACCGATCACGATCTGGTCGTCATCGCCCCCGATGCCGGGGTCGTCTTCGTGGGTGACCTGCTCGAGAACGGGGCGCCGCCGCAGTTCGACGACGGGTTCCCGCTGGACTGGCCGGGAACGCTCCTGGCGCTGCTCGCGATCGTGGAGCGTGCGCCGCTGGCCGGCGGCGAGTGGACCGTGGTCCCTGGCCACGGCGATCCGGCGGGCGTGGGCTTCGTGCGCGACCAGGCGGCGCTGCTCGACCTGATCGCCAGCCTGGGCCGGGCCATCAACACGGGGCAGATGCTGATGGAGGACGCCATCGAGCTGCTCCCGTTCGCAGACGAGCATCCGGACCTCGCCCAGGGCGCGTTCGAGCGAACGCTCGAGCAGCTGCGTGGAGAGCTGACGCTCGACTGAGCGGGCGGGCGGCGACGCTCCGCACGATGCGACGGCTCCGACCCGGACCCGGGTCAGGACGCCCCGCTACTCCCCGTCCCGCACCCGGACCACCCAGCGCCCACGCGCGCCGCCGGCCAGGATCGAGGCAATCGCGGGCTCCAGCGTGTCGAGCGTCACCTCCGTCACCCGCTCCCCCAGCGATCGCGGCCGGAGGTCCGCCGGGTCGGCCATCCGTGCCCAGAGGACGCGCCGCTCCGCGATCTCCATGTAGGCCGAGTCGATCCCCAGCAGCGCCACGCCCCGCAGGATGAACGGGAAGACGGTGGTTGCCAGCGCCGCCCCGCCGGCGTTGCCGGAGAGCGCCAGCGCTCCGCCCCGTCGCAGCGACCGCAGCCCGTATGCCAGCGTCGCGGCGCCCACCGAGTCCACCACGGCGGCCCAGCGCTCCTTCTCCAGCGGCGGCCCATCCGCGCGGGCATCGTCCCGGCCCAGGAACCCCGCCGCCCCCAGGCCCCGGAGCCAGTCGTGCTCATCCGCCTTGCCGGTGAGGGCCCAGACCTCGTAGCCACGCCCTGCCAGCATCGAGACCGCGTGGCTCCCCACCCCGCCCGTCGCCCCGGTGACCAGCACCGGACCGTGCTCGGGCCGCAGCCCGCGATCCTCCAGCCGCTTGACCGAGAGTGCCGCCGTGAACCCGGCGGTCCCCAGCACCATCGCCTCGCGCAGGGTCATCCCCGCCGGCAGCGGCACCACCCAGGCCGCGGGCACGCGCGCGAAGTCCGCGTATCCCCCGTGCCGCGCGACGCCCAGGTCGTAGCCGTGGGCGACGACCTCCTGGCCGACGCGGAACGCCGGGTCGGCCGACGAGATCACCTCGCCGGCCAGGTCGATCCCGGGCACCAGCGGCGACGTCCGCGCAACCTTGCCGTCGAAGCGGGTGGCCAGCGCGTCCTTGTAGTTGACGTCGGACCAGTGGACGCGGATCTCCACCTCGCCGGACGGGAGGTCGGCCGGCGCCAACGTTCGAACGCCGGCGTCCACCCGGTCGCCCAGGCGTTCGGCGACATAGGCCCTGAAGGTCGTCGGGATGGCGCTCATGGGCCGATCCTACGCCCAATCGGAACCCGGTTGACGTGGAGCCACCGCGTCCCGCACCATATCCGCGCTGTGAACCACACGTCACTCTCCTGGTCCATGTGTATGCGCTGGCGGCCCCGCCGTACGGAGGATGGGGCCTGAGATCCCGCGCACCACGTCGGAGCAGCGGGACGACAGGCTAGGTCCCGGGGCCGCGGATCCACGAAGGATGCCGCGGCTTTCTTGTTTCCTCCGGCAGATGCGACGGGTGACCGCCAGCGACCACAAGCCCTCCCAGGGCCCGGGACCGCACATTGCACGCAGCTTGACCGCCTGACTGACCAACGAACACCAACCCCAAACGGCGCCCGCCCCAACCCTGGAGGACTCACCCGCAATGGCCGACCTCGACACCAGCAAGTTCCGTCCCGAGACCCAGGCCCTGCATGCCGGCCAGAAGGTGGACCCCGCCACCAACGCCCGCGCGGTGCCGATCTACCTGACCACCAGCTACGTCTTCAACGACGCCGCGCACGCCGCACGCCTGTTCGGGCTGCAGGAGTTCGGCAACATCTACACCCGGATCATGAACCCCACCACGGACGTCTTCGAGCAGCGCGTCGCCGCGCTGGAGGGTGGCGCTGCCGCCCTGGGCGTCGCGTCGGGCCAGGCGGCCGAGACGCTCGCGATCCTCAACCTCGCCCGCGCCGGCGACAACCTGGTCGCCTCCTCCAGCCTGTACGGCGGCACGTACAACCTCCTCAACTACACCCTGCCCAAGGTCGGGATCACCACCACCTTCGTGGACGGGACCAACCCGAAGGCGTTCGGGGATGCGATCAACGACAAGACCAAGGCCGTCTTCCTCGAGCTGATCGGGAACCCGCGCCTGGACGTCCACGACCTGCAGGCCATCGCCGATGTCGCCCACGCCAAAGGCGTGCCGGTGATCGTCGACAACACCTTCGCCCCGCTCCTGGCGCAGCCCCTCAAGAACGGCGCCAACATCGTCATCCACTCGGCAACCAAGTGGATCGGCGGCCACGGCACCGCGATCGGCGGCGTCATCGTAGACGGCGCGAACTTCGACTGGGCAGCGTCGCCGCGGTTCAAGGAGGACTTCGTCGATCCCGATCCCAGCTACCACGGCCTCAGCTACAGCGCGGCCTTCGGCCCGATCGCGTTCATCCTCAAGGCCAGGGTCCAGGGCCTGCGCGACCTGGGCGCGGCGATGTCGCCGTTCAACGCGTTCCTCTTCCTGCAGGGCCTGGAGTCGCTCCCGCTGCGCATCGCGCGTCACAGCGAGAACGCGCTCGCCGTTGCCCAATGGCTGGAGAAGGACTCACGCGTCGAGTGGGTCAGCTACCCGGGACTCGCGTCCCACCCCTCGCACAAGCTTGCGCAGAAGTACCTGAAGGGCGGCTTCGGCGGCGTCGTCACGTTCGGCGTGAAGGGCGGCCAGGCGGCCGGCGAGAAGCTGATCAACGCCACGCAGATCTTCAGCCTCCTCGCCAACGTCGGCGACGCCAAGTCGCTGATCATCCACCCGGCCTCCACGACGCACTCGCAGCTGGAGCCCGAGGACCAGGTCACCACCGGCGTGACGCCGGAGCTCATTCGCCTGTCCGTCGGGCTGGAGCACGTGGACGACCTGATTGCGGACCTCGACCAGGCCCTCGCGGCGGCCGTGGCCAGCTGATCGGGATGATCACGGGAACGCCCGCGATCGCGTGGCCAACCGGACCCACTGGGTCCGGTTGGTGCGTGCTGGCGCGCTAAGGTGGCCGAGCACAAGCAGCCTCGGCCACCCGTGGCCGAGCACAAGCAGCCTCGGCCACCCGTGGCCGAGCACAAGCAGC
>CAIJPD010000044.1 GCA_903822495.1 uncultured Chloroflexota bacterium
AGCTGCTCCTAGTACGAGAGGACCGGAGTGGACGAACCGCTGGTGTGCCAGTTGTCCCGCCAGGGGCATCGCTGGGTAGCTATGTTCGGTTGGGATAAGCGCTGAAAGCATCTAAGTGCGAAGCTCGCCTCGAGATGAGGTTCCCCACCGGGTCAACCGGGTAAGACCGCAGGGAGACTACCTGCTCGATAGGCCGCATGTGGAAGTCCGGTGACGGATGAAGCTGAGCGGTACTAATGGTCGAGGGCTTGACCTCTACCAGCACTGACCAAGGGTCAGAGACTGGGAATCGATGATGGTTCGATCACTCAGTAGAGATCGAAGAGATCAATTGGCGCCCCACGTGACACGTCGTCGCGTGATGGCCAGCTGCCGAATGTCCAGACGCATAGAATCCTGGTGACTCTAGCGGAGAGGCCACACCCGTTCCCATCCCGAACACGGAAGTTAAGCTCTCCAGCGCCGAAGATACTGAGAGGGCAGCCTTTCGGGAAAATAGGTCGTCGCCAGGATTTTTGCGTTCCCGGGGCTTCCTGCTCGGCCCGCACGGACCGAGGAGGCCGCCCCATCGATGTTCATCGAGCGGGGGTGGTCTAGACTCTCTCCATGAGCGGTTCCGGCGCCCAAGGACTTGGTGCGACGCCCGTCGTGGAGGTCGAGGCCGACCGTCGATCCACTCCCGCACATCTGCCGCGCACCGTCTGTCCGCATCTCTCCGTCGAAGATGCCCGGTGGCGTCTCGCGGTTGCCTCGCGTGAGCATCGTTGCGGTGCCCAGGCCCCGGAGGCGGCGATCCCCTTCGACAGGCAGCGTCGGTTGTGCCTTGGTGCGGCGCATGTGACATGTGCCATGTTTGCCGCCGCTGCCGATGCGCGATCTGCATGGAGAACAATCGGGGTTGCGCCTCGCGCCGTGCCGCCCGCCGCCGACCTCGGATCCGCATTGGGCGCCCAGGTGGGCGCAGGAAGTGACTTCAATCGTTGGCGGCTCGTTCGAGTCAGTCCCGTTGTCGCCGCTCCGGATCGCGGCCACACCATCCCTTCGATCCTGCGGCCCCGGGCGAATCTTCAGGTAGGGCTCGTAGGCCTTCTGGTCATCGCGTTCCTGGTGATCGCCGGCTCCCGTCCCGGAGCGGTGCATGCGCCGGGCGCTCTCCTGGCTCCCACGGCCACTCCGGTCGTCACGGCGTGGGGACATCAGACCGATGGTCCACTACCCACGCCTGGCTCCACGGCCACGTCGGTCCCCGTGGCGTCGGTCGAGGCCACGAAGACCCCAGAGTCTCCCGCTCCGGCAGTGCTGGTCTACAGGGTGGTATCCGGGGACACGTTGAGCGGCCTGGCGGCTCGGTTCGGCACGTCGGTCAAAGCGATCATGGATCTGAACGGGCTCACCAGCACGGTGTTGCGGATCGGCCAACAGCTCACGATCCCGCCGCCGTTGTCCCCGCCGGGCGCGTCGCCTTCTACGCCCGCTCCGAGTCCGCCGGGCTGATCGCTGTCAAGTCAGACCTGGCAGCCGCGGCAGAACGACGTGACGGATCCACCTGCCTTGATCTCGCTGATTCTGCGACCGCAGCGCGGGCATGGCTGTCCACCCCTGAGGTGGACGGCAAGGAAGTCACGGACCTGCGTCTCGAAGAGCGGCGGGACGCGATGACGGAGGACCGGTAGCGCGGCAGCGATCACGTCCCGTGTCGCCCGGTAGAGATCGTCGATTTCCTCTGCGGCCAGGGAGGCGCGCTTGCGCATCGGCAGCAGGCGCGCGGCGTGCAGCACTTCGTCCGAGTAGGCGTTCCCCAGGCCCGCGATGAACGCCTGGTTCCGGAGTAGGGCCTTGAGCTCTCCGGTGTGGCGCCGGATCCGGTCCCTCCACGCGATAAGGTCCAGATCAGGATCGTCGGCGTCGGGGCCTATCTCATCGGGTCCGAGGCCCGGGATGGGTCGCTGGAGGCCGGCCGGGATCAGGTACACCTTGCCCATCTGAGTGGGGTCGCGGAAGCGGATCTCCGATGGGTCCGCATCTCCCGGCAGCCACGCTGCGCCCATGGTCCATGCGGCCGCATCGCTCGGGCGGTCGGGCCGCGCGCCGAAGCGAACGACCACGGCGGTCTTGCCAGGCAGCCTGGCCGCGGGCGCCGCAAGCTGGAATCGGCCGCTGAGCATCGGGTTGGCCACGACCCGATCGACGTCGAGCTCGATGAGCAGGAACTTGCCGCGCTGCCGGATCTCCAGCACGCGTTGTCCGACCAGGGCGATCAGGTCCGCCGGTGTTCCGCGCACAGCGAGTGGCGCCGGCGCCGAAGCGGCCTCGATGCGCCGCCCGGCCAGTGCCGCGTGGAAGGCCTCGGCGACGACGGTCAGATCGGGGAGTTCGGGCAAGGTCCGTCGATTGTAGCGGGCAGAACCCCTGTGCTAGACTCTCTCGGCCCCAGCGGCAGGACTGCTCAAGAGCGGGTTCGTCCCGGATACGACTCGATGGAGGGGACCGCGGCCCAGCCGACCACGGACCAGTCAATCGACCTCGATGAAGGCCTGAGCCACGCTCCGGCCGTTCTTGATTCTCGGGGCTGACCAAACTAGGAGTGACCACCACCTTGACCGAAGAGCAGCAGGGCGGGCCCGCGCCGGAACCGGAGGCACCCGCCGCCGTGGAACCGGTAGTCGAGCAAGCCGCCGGGGACAACTCCGGTGTGCCCGTCGCAGATCCATCGTCCGCAGACGCCTCGTCCGCAGACGCATCGTCCAGCGTCGCCGAAAGCGTCGAGAGCGCTCCGCACGTCGACGCCGCCAGCGAACCCGTCGCGGCCATCAGCGAGGCTGATCTCGCTGACGCACCGCCGGCTGGTGAGGAAGAGGCACCGGCGCCCGTGCGGCGCCTTGGCCCCGAGCCCACCACGATGGAGGAACTGCTCGCGGAGCAGAACGCCGACATCAAGAGCTTCAAGCACGGCGACGTGGTCGAAGGCAGCGTGGTCCGGATCGACAAGGACGAGATCCTGGTCGATATCGGCGCCAAGAGCGAAGGCGTCGTCACCAACCGCGAGCTGTACGGTCGCCATGGCGAGTCACAGCCGGCGCTCAACGTCGGCGATATCGTCCTGGTGTACGTCCTCCAGCCCGAGTCGCCGGAGGGCCACGTCGTCCTCTCGCTGCGCCGGGCAGGCCTGGAGCGCAAGTGGCGCGCCATGCAGGAGCAGTTCGAGACAGGCGTCATCATTGAGGCCCCGGTCATTGACCACAACAAGGGCGGCCTCATCGTCGACTGCGGCATTCGCGGCTTCGTCCCGATCAGCCAGATCGTCGACTTCCCGCGACGCCCGCAGAACGACCAGCCCCGCGACGCCGCACAGGAGATCGCCGAGAAGCTGCAGCCGTTCGTCGGTCGCCGTCTTCGGCTCAAGATCCTCGAGGTCAACCGCAAGGCCAATCGCCTGATCCTGTCCGAGAAGGTCGCGCTGTACGAGGAGCG
This sequence comes from uncultured Chloroflexota bacterium, assembly GCA_903822495.1. Taxonomy (GTDB): domain Bacteria; phylum Chloroflexota; class Limnocylindria; order Limnocylindrales; family CSP1-4; genus CAIJPD01. The sequence continues at coordinate 3,472 of CAIJPD010000044.1, forward strand.
CCGCGAGAAGCGGGACGAGCTCTTCAGCAGCCTCCAAGTCGGCCAGAAGGTCACGGGCACCGTCCGCAGCATCGCGCCGTTCGGTGTCTTCATCGACCTCGGCGGGATCGACGGCCTCGTCCACAAGAGCGAGCTCTCGTGGAACAAGGTCAACAACCCCGAAGCCGGCTACCGCGTCGGCGAGGAGGTTGAGGCAGAGGTCATCGATATCAACCACGAGCGTGGTCGGATCAGCCTCTCGATCCGCCGCCTCCAGCCCGACCCGTGGCACTCCACGGTCGCGGACTTCAACGTCGGTGATGTCATCGACGGGACGGTCACCAAGCTCGTCAACTTCGGCGCCTTTGTCCGCGTCCGCGACGGGCTCGAGGGCCTGATCCACATCAGCGAGCTCTCGCACCAGCGCGTCGCCCACCCGGGTGACGTCGTCCACGAGGGCCAGACGCTCAAGCTCAAGATCATCTCGCTCGACTCTGAGCGTCATCGTCTGGGCCTCAGCCTGAAGCAGGCGGAGGAGCCGCCGGCCCGTCCGGCCCCCGAGCAGGTGCCCACCCAGGCGTCGATGCCAACGATCCAGCAGCCGAGCGCGCCAGCGGCGCCGCGTCGGCCTGCTCGGCCTCGGTCGGAGCCTCGCTTCTCGATGCAGGGCGCCGTCCAGGAGCCCGAAGGCGGGATCGACAACACCCTGGCCGCCGCGTTCGCGCTGGTCCGGGAGCAGGTTGCTGCCGCGGAGTCGGCGGCTACCACCGACGAGACCCTCGTCGAGTCGGAGGCCACTCCCGTGGCCCCGGCACCGTTCGTCGAGGAGATCGTTTCCGAGCCTGCCCCGGCGCCCGTCGTCGTGGTCGAGGCTATCGAGGAGATCGTCTCCCAGGCTGAGGCTCCGGCCGAAGCTCCGGCTCAGGCTGAGGCTCCGTCCGAAGCTCCGGCTGAGGCTCCGACCCAGGCTGAGGCTCCGGCCGAAGCTCAGGTCGACTCCGAGGAGCCTGCCTCCTAGCGTCTATTCCGCCCGGGTCGGCCGGGCTCCCCATCGCATGCACGAGATGGCCCGCCGGACCCCGGCGGGCCGTCTGTCGTCCCGGCCCGGGCGCGCCGGCGGGCGACCTTCTGGAGCCGCTCGTCGCCAAATGGCCCATCCGTGCAGTTCAGGGGGTCGTGCTAGCATGGCTTCACCGCCCCTCTCGTGGGGCCGTACCGGAACGGGCGTTCGGATTGATGGACCGCTTCGACAAGTTCACTGATCGCGCGCGCAAGGTCCTGACGCTGGCGCAGGACGAGGCGCAGCGGTTCAACCACAACTACATCGGCACGGAGCACCTCCTGCTGGGGCTCGTCCGTGAGGGTGAAGGCGTCGCGGCGCGCGTGCTCGAGAACATGAACGTCGAGCTGGCCAAGGTCCGGACCGCGGTGGAGTTCATCATCGGCCGGGGCGATCGACCGGTCGTGGGTGAGGTGGGGCTGACCCCGCGCGCCAAGCGTGTCATCGAGCTGGCCATCGACGAGGCCCGCCGGTTGGGTCACAACTACATCGGCACGGAGCACCTGCTCCTCGGGCTGGTCCGAGAGGGCGAGGGTATTGCCGCCGGCGTCCTGGAGTCCCTCGGCGTCAACCTGGACAAGGTTCGCCACGAGGTGATCCGGGTGCTGTCGCAGTCGTCCGCGGCCGCACCGGCTGCCGAGACCAAGCGCGCCAGCAAGACCCCGACCGTCGACCAGCTGGGCATCAACCTGACCGACGCCGCCCGGGCCGGCAAGCTGGATCCGGTCATCGGCCGGGAGAAGGAGATCGAGCGGGTCATCCAGATCCTCTCGCGTCGAACCAAGAACAACCCCGCCCTCATTGGCGAGCCCGGCGTCGGCAAGACGGCGATCGCCGAGGGCCTGGCGCACCGCATCGTCGCCGGCGATGTGCCGGACACGCTGCTCAACAAGCGTGTCCTGACCCTCGACATCGGGTCGTTGGTCGCCGGGACCAAGTACCGCGGTGAGTTCGAAGAGCGGCTCAAGAAGATCATCGAGGAGCTCCGCAACACCAACGACGCGGTGCTCTTCATCGACGAACTCCACACGCTGGTGGGCGCCGGCGCGGCCGAAGGCGCGATCGACGCGGCCAACATCCTCAAGCCGCCGCTGGCCCGGGGCGAGCTGCAGTGCATCGGTGCGACCACCCTCGACGAGTACCGCAAGTACATCGAGCGGGACCCGGCGCTCGAGCGCCGGTTCCAGCCCGTCATGGTCGACGAGCCCACGCTCGAGCAGTCGGTCGAAATCCTGATGGGGATCCGGGAGCGCTACGAACAGCACCACAAGGTCAGGATCACCGATGAGGCGGTGCGCGCCGCAGTCGACCTGTCGATTCGCTACATCGCGGACCGCCACCTGCCCGACAAGGCCATCGACCTGATCGACGAGGCGGCCAGCCGCGTCCGACTGCGCCACTCCTCGGCTCCGCTGCCGCTCCGCGAGGCACAGAAGGAGCTCGACCGCGCGACCAAGGAGAAGGACGGGGCGATCAGCGCCCAGGACTACGAGGCGGCAGCGCGCTTCCGCGAGCTCGAGGCTTCGGCCCGGGAGAAGGCGGACTCGCTTCGGGCGGCCTGGCAGGCCAGCGTCGCTGGTCAGGAGCCCACCGTCGGCGAGGAGGAGATCGCCCAGGTCGTGGCGATGTGGACCGGCATCCCCGTGACCCGCATCGCACGCGAGGAGTCAGAGCGGCTGCTCCATATGGAAGACGCACTCCACGGCCGGGTCATCGGCCAGGAGGAGGCGATCTCCATCGTCTCCAAGGCCGTTCGCCGGGCACGGGCCGGCCTCAAGGATCCCAAGCGGCCAATCGGCTCCTTCATCTTCCTCGGGCCCACCGGCGTCGGGAAGACCGAGCTGGCGAAGGCCGTCGCCGAGTTCATGTTCGGCAGCGAGGACGCGCTCATCAAGGTCGACATGAGCGAGTTCATGGAGCGGCACAACGTGAGCCGCCTGGTGGGGGCGCCCCCAGGCTATGTCGGCTTCGACGAGGGCGGCCAGCTGACCGAGGCGGTCCGCCGCAAGAGTTACGCCGTCGTGCTGCTCGACGAGGTCGAGAAGGCGCATCCCGAGGTCTTCAACATCCTGCTCCAGATCCTCGAGGACGGGCAGCTGTCGGACGCCAAGGGTCGGCGCGTCGACTTCCGCAACTGCATCATCATCATGACCTCCAACCTCGGGGCAAGGCAGCTCCAGACCAACTCGTCACTGGGCTTCCGGGCGATGGGCAACACGGACGCCGCGCGCGCCGAGTCCTCGTACGAACTGATGAAGGAGAAGGTCGCCGTCGAGCTCAAGGCCAACTTCCGGCCCGAGTTCCTGAACCGGATCGACGCTACCGTCGTCTTTCGGTCACTCACCGTCGACGAGATCCGTCAGATTGTCGACCTCATGCTCCAGCGCGTCCGGGAGCAGCTCAGGGCGCAGCAGATGCTGCTCGAGGTCACGCAGGCAGCCAAGGACCACATCATCAAGTTGGGGTACGACCCCGCCTACGGTGCCCGGCCGCTCCGCCGCGTGATCCAGAACACCATCGAGGACGTCCTTGCGGAGCACCTCCTGCTCGGCAAGTACGAGCCGGGTGCCACGATCGTGGTCGATCGGGATCCCGATGCCGGGCTGGACATCCATGCCGCGGAGCCCAGGACGCCCGTCGAGGCCCGCTGACCTGTCGGGCCGCCCGGCGACCAGCCGGGTCCCGTAGGCGACTGCCCATGGCCAAGGTCCAGAGCCGATTCGTCTGCCAGTCATGCGGCGAGGCCGTCCTGCGCTGGGAGGGGCAGTGCCGCACGTGCCAGGCCTGGAACAGCCTGGTTGAGACGGTCTCCAACGCGCCCACGCGTGGCCGCGGACCGGCGCCCGCCACGGGCACCCCGGGCGCCGCGCTGCCACAGCCGCTGCGGTCCGTGATCCTGGCGCAGGTGCCCCGATTGTCAGTCGGCATCCCCGAGGTCGACCGTGTGCTGGGCGGCGGGCTGGTGCCCGGGTCGCTGATCCTCGTGGGAGGTGAGCCAGGCATCGGGAAGTCCACGCTCCTGCTCCAGGTCGCCGCCGGCGTGGCCAGCCTCGTGGCTGAGGGCGGTGGGCACGTCCTGTACGCGACCGGCGAAGAGTCGGCCGCCCAGGTCCATCTGCGGGCCGAGCGTCTCGGCCTGCTTGACGGCCCTGCCGGCGACGCCGTACGCGTGCTGGCCGAGAGCGAGGTCGGGAGGATCATGCAGCTGGCCAGGGAGGCCCGCCCCGCGCTGCTCGTCGTCGATTCGATTCAGACCGCGACGGTCGACGAGCTTGACGGTCCCGCGGGGAGCGTGGGCCAGGTCCGCGAATCGGCTCTTCGGCTGATGGAGCTCGCCAAGGGCGATGGCATCGCGGTGGTGCTTGTCGGTCACGTGACCAAGGACGGCTCGCTCGCCGGACCCAAGACGCTCGAGCACCTCGTCGACGCCGTGCTGTCCGTCGAAGGGGATCGCTACGGCGCCCTGCGCATCGTCCGCGCCGTGAAGAACCGATTTGGATCCACCGACGAAGTGGGCGTGATGGAGATGCGCGAGCGCGGCCTGATCGAGGTCGAGGATCCGGCCCGGGCCTTCCTCGTCGAGCACGCGGTGCCCGCCTCGGGGAGCGTCGTGGCGCCAACGCTCGAAGGCACCCGGCCCATCCTCGTGGAGGTTCAGGCGCTGGTCTCCCCGGCGGGCTACGGCACCCCGCTCCGCCGGACGAGCGGCGTGGACTCGGCGCGACTCCAGCTCCTGGTCGCCGTCCTTGGCCGGCGGGCCGGCGTTGCCCTCGGCGCGCATGACGTGTACGTCAACGTTGCCGGCGGGCTCTCGGTGGACGAGCCGGGCCTGGACCTGCCCATGGCGCTGGCGCTCGCGTCATCGCTGCGCGACTGGCCGATCCCGCCCGGCACGATCGCGGTCGGCGAGGTCGGGCTGTTGGGCGAGCTACGCAGCGTCTCTGGGCTGGACCGACGCCTGCGGGAGGCCGCACGGTTGGGGTTTGTCCGGGCGATCGTGCCTGCCGGCGCCGCAGGGCTATCCGGAGGCGCTCGCCCGCCCGCCGCGACAGGGTCCGAGCGGCCGCGGCCGCCGGATGGCATGGAGGTGATCCCGGTGTCGACGCTTCGCGAAGCGGTCGCCGCCGCGGCTGGTCGCGATGGCTCCGCCAAGGCCGGCGATGAACCGCTCGCAAGCCGGTCGGGACGTCCCGCATAATGCACGGGCACTGATGCGCACCCGTGCGAGGCTCACCACGTCGGCGGGCTGCGAGGAGGACGTTTGATTCGCTACATCCGCGTCCTGGGCGGGTCGCTGAGCGGGCTGATTGGCCTGGTGCTCGTCTTGAGCGCGCGCGAGACGTTCGAGGCCGCGCCCGCTTCGGGCGCACTCGTCCTCGCCTGGGTCGTGGCCTGGGTCATCCTCGGCTTCAGCCTCCTGCCGTACCTGACCGTGATCCCGGCCGCACGGCTCATCCGCGGCGTCCAGGAGCTGTCGACCGCCGAGTTCGTGACCGCGGTCATTGGCCTGATCCTGGGTCTCCTCATGGGTCTCCTCCTTGGGCTGCCGCTCGCCTCGTTCCCCGCGCCGCTGGGGACCTGGCTGCCCCTCGGCGTCTCGCTCTTCCTGGGGCTGGGCATGGTGGGCCTGACGGTCGCGAAGCGCGGTGACCTGCTGATCGCCGCCGAGGCGATCGGGCTCGTTCGCCGGCCAGCAGGCGGCGATGCCCGGGGCCGCACCGGCGACCCCCACATCGTCGTCGACACCAGCGCCATCATCGACGGTCGGATCGCGGAGATCGTCGAATCCGGCTTCCTGTACGGCACCCTCGTCATCCCACGGTTCGTGCTCGACGAGCTCCAGCGCATCGCCGACAGCCCAGACACCCTGCGGCGGAATCGCGGGCGGCGCGGCCTGGAGATCCTGGCCCGGATGCAGAAGGGTGCCTCGACGCCCGTCGAGATCGTGGAGGACGTCATCCCGGACATCGCCGAGGTGGACGCGAAGCTCGTGGAGCTCGCCAAGCGCTACAGCCGCGCGGTCCTGACCAATGACTTCAACCTGAACCGGGTCGCGGAGCTCCAGGGCGTCCGCGTCCTGAACGTGAACTCGCTCGCCAACGCGGTGAAGCCCGCGGTCCTCCCCGGCGAGGAGCTGCGCGTCCGGGTCATCCAGGAGGGCAAGGAGGCGGGCCAGGGCGTGGGCTTCCTTGATGACGGCACCATGATCGTGGTCGAGAACGGTGCACGGCACCTGGACCGGGACGTCAGCGTCACCGTGACCAGGGTGCTGCAGACCGTGGCGGGCCGCATGGTCTTCGCCCAGCCACGCCTCGAGTGACCGCCGACCCGTCCGGCCGGAGCCCGGTCGTGCGAGCCGATGTCGTCGTGGTGGCGGCCGGCTCCTCGCAGCGCATGGAGGGGATCGACAAGCTGTCGGCGCCAATCGCCGGCCGTCCGCTTCTCGCCTGGACGCTCGCCGCCATCGCGGCCGCGCCCGAGGTCGAGCGGATCATCCTCGTGACCGGCTCCGCCGCCGTCACGGCGCTGCAGGCCGCGCCGTGGCTCCCCGGCAAGGTCGCGGCCGTGGTCCCGGGAGGCCGCCGGCGGCAGGAGTCCGTCGCCCTCGGCTGCGCCGCCCTCGACGCCATCGATGAGGCGACCGACGCCTCGGGCGCGCCTGGTCTGCCGGCGGGGGATGATGTCGATCGGCGCGTGGTGCTGGTGCACGACGGCGCCCGGCCGCTGGTGTCGGCGGCCCTTGTCTCGACCGTCGCGCAGGCCGCCGCGACGCACGGTGCCGCGGTCCCCGTGTTGGCCGTGGCGGAGACGCTCAAGCGCGTGCGCGACGGGCAGATCGTCGCCACCGTGGACCGCTCCGACCTCGCTGCCGCACAGACGCCCCAGGGGTGCCGGCGCGTCCTCTTGCGCGCCGCGTGGCTCCAGTTCCCCCCGGCAGGCACCCGCGAGTTCACCGACGAGGCTGCGCTGCTGGAGGCCTGTAGAATCCCTGTCCATGCAATCCCCGGCGAACCAGGCAATCTCAAGGTGACCGTGCCCGAAGACCTCTCTCGGGTGGCCGCGGCGTTCGGCGCCCCGCCCACCCGGTTCGGCCTCGGATCGGACCGCCACGGCTTTGGTCCGGGTGGCCCCCTGGCCCTCGGTGGCCTGGAGTTCCCGGAGGCTCCGCGCCTCCATGGCCACTCTGACGGCGACGCTGCCCTTCACGCCCTCGCCGACGCACTCCTGGGGGCGGGTGGCCTCGGTGACCTCGGCCGACTCTTCCCGGCTGACCAGCGCACCCCCCGGGGCATCGCCAGTCGCGAGCTCCTGGCCGCTGTGGTGGCTCGCCTCTCGGACGCCGGCCTCCGGCCCGCCTCCGCCGACCTCACGATCGTCACGGCCCGTCCGCGCCTCGCGGGCCGGCTGGATGAGATGCGGGACGTGATCGCGGGGATCCTCGGCGTCTCCGCCGGCGCAATCAACGTCAAGGCCTCCACGGGCAACCTGGGTGGTGACGAGGGCGCCGGGCGTGCCATCTCCGCGCACGCCATCGCGGCCGTGGAGCCCATCCCGGCGTGGGCCGGAAGCACGACGGGACGGCCCTCATGACCATCAGGCTCCAGGACACCATGTCGGGGGAGATCCGGCCGCTGGTCCCCGTGCACGAGGGCCATGTCGGCATCTACTCGTGCGGTCCCACCGTCTACGGTCCGGTCCACATCGGCAACTTCCGCTCGTTTCTCTTCGCCGACCTCCTCGTCCGCCACCTCCGGGCCCGGGGCCTGAAGGTGACCTGGGTGATGAACATCACCGACATCGATGACAAGATCATCAAGGGAGCGGCTGCGGCCGGGGCCGGGATCGGCGAGCTGGCGGAGCGCTGGACCGAGCACTTCCTGGGCGATGCGCAGACTCTGCGCATGACGACGCCCGACGTGATGCCACGCGCCACGCGCCACATCGACCAGATCGTCGCGATCATCGGCACGCTGCTGGAGCGCGGGCACGCCTACCGTACCGAGGATGGCTCGGTCTTCTTCCGGATCGCCTCGTGGCCGGCCTATGGCCGACTCGCCCGCCTCGATCCGGATCAGCTCCGGGTAGGGGAGCGCGTCGAGGCCGACGAGTACGCCAAGGACGATGTCCGCGACTTCGCGCTCTGGAAGGGGCCCAAGCCTGACGAACCCTCTTGGGAGACCGCCATCGGGCCGGGGCGACCGGGCTGGCACATCGAGTGCTCGGCGATGAGCATGGAGCACCTGGGCCCGTCGTTTGACATCCATACGGGCGGGATCGACCTGGTCTTCCCGCACCACGAGGACGAGATCGCGCAGAGCGAAGCAGCGACCGGCAAGCCGTTCGTCGCGACCTGGCTCCACTGCGCCCATCTCCGCGTCGGTGGCAACAAGATGGCCAAGTCGACCGGGAACATCGCACGGGTGGCCGAGGTCCTCGATGGAGGGATCTCGCCACGGGCGCTCCGCTTCGCACTCATCTCGGTGCACTACCGTCAGGGTCTGAACTACAGCGAGGAGTCACAGGCAAAGGCCGCCGCGACGGTCGATCGCCTGGATGCCCTCGTGGCGGCGTTGGCCGCCTACGCCGAGGATCGGCCCGACGACCCCGGGCTCCCGGATGTGCTGGCGGCCGCAGAGACCGCCTTCTTCGACGCCATGGACGACGACCTCAACGTGTCGGCCGCCCTTGCCGCCCTCTTCGATCTGGTCCGCGAGGTCAACCGACGAATCGACCTCCGGACCCTGTCGACGGCAGACGCCCGACGCGTGGAGACCACCCTGAGCAAGATCGACAGCGTGCTGGGCGTCCTGCCCGGCGAGAGCGACGGCCTCGATGCCGAGCAGGCCAGCATGGTGGAGGCACGGGCCCTTGCCCGTGCCGGCCGCAACTGGGCCGAGTCCGACCGGCTCCGGGACGCGCTCTCAGAGCGCGGGATCTGGGTCGAGGACACGCGCGACGGCCAGCGCTGGCGTCGAGCGGCGGAGCCCAATCGTGCCTGACCGCCGCCCCGATGGCCACCAGCAGAGGCGTGGCCGTACACCCGACGATCGTGGCGGTCATCCCGGCGGCCACGCACCACGGCCCAGCGGCGGTCCGCGGGGCGCAGGCGGACCCGGCCCTGGCTACCGTCCGTCCGGCCCGGGTGGTCCTCGTCCGCCGTACCAGTCCTCGAGTCGACCGCCGTACGGCGGCGGCCAGCGGCCTGGCGGCGATGCCGCGGGCCCAGGCGGCCCGCGCCCCGGCTTCGGCCCTTCGCGCCCCGGCTTCGGCCCTTCGCGCCCCGGCTTCGGCCCTTCGCGCCCCGAGCCGGGCCGTCCGGCCCCAGGCTTCGGTGGCCCACGCCCAGCCTTCGGTGGCGCAGGCCCCGCTTTTGGCGGCCCACGCCCAGGCGTCGGCGGGCCGCGCCCCGGCTTCGGCGGGCCACGCCCCGAGCCGGGTCGCCCGGCGCCCGGCTTCGGCCCGCCGCGTGGCCCGGACAGCCCACGTCCCGCCTTCGGCGGCCCACGTCCCGCCTTCGGCGGCCCACGGCCGACGCGCCCGCCGTATGGCGACGCTCCGGACCGTGCCCGCGCGCCCCAGCGGCCCTTCGGCCCGCCGCCGCGACCGTTCGGCGGCCCGGCCGCTGACCGGCCCTGGCGACCCCGTGAGGGGGATGCTGGCCAGGGATCCGGCGTCGCAGACGCGGGGCAGCGCCAGTGGCAACCCGACGCGGACGCAGCACAGCGTGGCCCAGAGCCGGGCGGCGCACCGCGCCCACCGATGGGTCCCCGTCCCTTCACCCCGCCTGCGGCTGGGCCAAGGCGGTTCGGCCCCGGCCCGGGTCGTCCCCCCTACGGGAGCCCGGTTGGTAACCGACCGTTCGACAGCCGGACTCAGGTCGGCCGTCCGCCATACGGCCGACCTGCCCCGACGTTCCAGCCTCGTCCGACCTTTGGGTCCGACATGGATCGGCGCGACGGTGGTCCGGCGCCGTACCAGTCACCCGGCGCGGATGCGCAGGCTCCGACGCTCTTCCGGCCCGATGAGGAGGAGCTCATCGCGGGCCGCCGCCCCGTCGAGGAGGCCTTCGCCGCTCGCCGCCCCGCCCATCGGCTCCTGATCGTCCCGCAGCGGCGCCAGGCGCTTGAGCGCCTCGTGCTCCACGCGACGAGCCTCCGGATCCCGGTCGTCGAGGTCGAGGGTGGCACCCTGACCGCACTTGCTGGCTTCGACGGCCACCAGGGGGTCGCCCTGGCCGTTGCACCGCGCCGTTTCGCCGACATCGACGAGATTCTCGCCCGGGCCATCGAGCGCGGCGAGCCGCCGCTCGTCCTGGTCCTCGATTCGCTCGAGGACCCACAGAACCTGGGCACGCTCCTTCGGAGCGCGGAGGCAGCCGGTGCCCACGGCGTCATCTTCCCGACGCGCCGCCAGGCACCCCTCTCGCCGTCGGCGATCAAGGCATCGGCGGGCGCGACCGAGCACCTCCTGCTCGCACCGGTCGACGATCTGGCCGGAGCCCTGGCCGACCTGCGCGTTCGAGGGCTCCGGATCGCCGGTGCCGAGGCCGACGCGCCGATGACAGCTCGGCAAGCCGACCTTCGGGGCCCGCTTGCCATCGTCATCGGGTCCGAGGGCCACGGGCTCAGTCCGATCGTTCGTCGCCGCTGCGACCTGTCCGTCAGGATCCCGCTGCGTGGCGCAGTGGGATCGCTCAACGCCGCCGTGGCTGGATCGATCCTCCTGTTCGAGGCCGTCTCCCAGCGGGACCCGGACGACACCGGCGGGGGACCCAGGGTCCGTCGCGCGGGCGGGCTGGTCGAGCCTCCGTCGGAACCGCTCTCGGACGTCCCGGAAGCGGCTGACGGCCCGGACGCGGTCGCGGGGTCCATCGAGGCCGCCGCCCCGCCAGAGGCTGACGGTTCGGACGCGGCTGACGGTTCGGACGCCGTCGTGGGGGCTATCGAGGCTGAACGGCCGTCGACTCCCGGCGCGCCCCCGCCAGCCCTGGAGGAGATGCCCGAGGCACAACCTGCGAGCACCCCTGCCGAGGAGGCCACGTCGGCTCCCGCGCTGGACTCGGAGGCGGCGCAGATCGATGCCGTGGGCACCGACCTGGACCTGCTGCCCGGGGAGCCGGTTACCCAGCCGACTCCCGCACGCGAGACCGACAACCTGCGTCCGACCGGCCCCGCTTGACCCATCGTACCGCCGGGCCATATCATTCCCGGGCGTTTCAGGGTCGCCTGCGGTACGACCCTGCGCCGCGCCGACGTAGCTCAATTGGTAGAGCAGCGGTTTTGTAAACCGCAGGTTCCGGGTTCGAGTCCCGTCGTCGGCTCCACCGTAGATCCGGGAGTCGGGCCCACCACGAGACCGCAGTCTCGGCCCGGCGCAATGTCACCCAGTGGGTAGGTTGAGCAGGTGGTGAGCTCTGCTGACTGTAGATCAGCTGTCTACGACTGTGGGGGTTCGATTCCCTCCCTGCCCACCAATAATCTAGGTTCGTTTCCCGGGCCCACATAGCTCAGCTGGCAGAGCACTTCCTTGGTAAGGAAGAGGTCATCGGTTCAAGTCCGATTGTGGGCTCCATATCCAGCCGTCACGCCCGGCGCGGGCAACCCGGTTCCCAGGCGCAGCGTCGCCCACCAGATGGAGTGAGAACGGTCACGTGGCCAAGAAGAAGTTCGAGCGCACGAAGCCGCACGTGAACGTCGGCACGATCGGTCACATCGACCACGGCAAGACGTCGCTGACCGCGGCGATCACCAAGTACCTCGCGCTCAAGGGCAAGTCCGAGTACCGCGCCTTCG
>CAIJPD010000045.1 GCA_903822495.1 uncultured Chloroflexota bacterium
GACGTCGGACTCGAGGTCCACTAGCGAACCGGCCTGCCCATCAGCTGGTGTCCCAGATCGCCCCTGTCCCGGTATCCCCGAGCCTACGCCCGGAGGTCCGAGATTGGCGACCCCACATTCATAGCCGGTATGACGGGGCGGTCAGCCGCAGCGCTGGGCGATCCAGTCGCGGAACTCCACCTGGCTGACCTCACCGCCGGCGATGCCCCGGATCATGTCGTCCGTCTCATCCGGATCACGTGGCGCGGGGATCCACGACCCGCCGTTTCGCTCGACGAACTCGATCGTGGCCAGGAAGGCGCAGCGCTTGTTGCCGTCGGGCAGCGGGTGGTTCTTGACGAGGTGCCAGCAGAGCACGGCCGCCTTGGTGGCGAAGTCTGGATAGGCCTCGACACCGCCGAAGCCCGCCTGCGGAGCCGCCAGCGCGGAATCCGCGAGTCCGATCCGGTTGAAGCCGGCGATACGCTCGGCCGGGACTCCGAGGACCGCCTCGGCGATGAGCAAGTAGTCGGCCAGTTCGAGGTAGCGGGTCACCGAGCCAGGCGTTCGAGGATCTCGCGGTTGCGTTCGATGCTGGCCTGCAGGCGCAGCCGGAAGTCGGGGTCGGACCGGCGGGCCTCGATGTGGGACGCGATCGCCCGCTGGATCTCCTCGTTGACCGAAACGTCATCGACGCCCGCGATGGCCTCAAGGGCTTCGGCCTGGTCGGCAGGCAGGCGCAGGGTGCGGGACTTGATCGTCATTGGCGTCCTCTGATCGCGAAGCGGTGGTCCCACGATACCACGGTATCGCGGTGCTCTACCGTCCCTCCACCCCTCGGGCAGACTCCGCGGGCTGCTCGCCGGGTCAACGGCCCCGGCGCACCCGCGCCAGGAGCCAGTGCTTGGCTGGGCGGAGGTAGGCCCAGCGGACCAGCGTCAGGGCGGCGCGGCTGAAGGGCGGCAGCCCGTGGCGGAGGCGGACGCGAAGCTCCTCGCGGACCATGGCCGTGGCGGCGCGACTGGACTTGGCCGCCTGGTGCTCGCGGAAGCGGGCCAGCACCTGGTCGCGCAGCAGGATGGCCGGGCCGCTGCGCGCCAGCTTCAGCCACAGGTCCACGTCCATCGCGTAGTGGAGCGCCGGGTCCAGGCCGCCGCTCGCCCGGAACGCGGCGGCGGTGAACAGCGTGGCCGGCTGGGCCAGGTTGCGCGGCCAGCGCAGGAGGCCGGCCCGCGAGCCGTCCGGCGGAGGTTCGATTCGGCCGGTCACGGCCCCGTCCGCCTGGATGATCAGGCAGACCCCGCTGACCATCGAGGCCTCCGGGTGGGCCGCCAGGACCGCCGCCGCGGCGGCCAGGGCGCCGGGCTCCAGCACGTCGTCGGCGTTGAGCCAGCCCAGGATGCTGCCCCGTGCCTGGGCGAGGCCCTTGGCGATGGCGTCCGACTGCCCCTTGTCCGGCTCCATCACCACGCGCATGCCGGGCCGCGGGTTGGCGGTCAGCCACTCGCGGGTGCCGTCGGTGGAGCCGCCGTCCATGACGATCAGCTCCCACGGCACGCCGGCCTGGCCGACGACCGAATCCACGGCCTCGGGGATCCACGGCATCCCGTTGAAGACGGGCATGACGAGGCTGACCAGGGGCCAAGCGCCCTCGATGGCCGGCTTGGTGGGGTCGATCACGCCGGGCTCCCCGTTCGGCCGGCGGCGTGCGCCCGACGATGCCGCCGCGACGGCCACGAGACTCGGTGGCGCCGCCGCTGGAGCCACTCCAGGTCCGAACCCGCCACCCACATCGCCGCCCCCAGCAGGGCCAGCGCGATGAGCCGCGGGCTGCGAGAGCGCACCAGCGCCCAGTACCCGGCCGCCACGTCCCCGGGCCCGCCGGCCAGCAGCGTGAGCCGCCACCGATTGAGCCGCGCCCGCGCCTCGTGGCGCGCGCCCAGGTCGGCGGCAGGCGCCGTGAACGCCGGGTCCACGTGCGCGCGGTAGCGCTCCACCACCACGGGGAGATAGGCCGATTCGGGGCTGGCCTCCGCGGCCTGGACCGTGCGCGTGGTCCACTGCGCGGCGTGGCGCCGCCACGAGCCCACCGGCTGGGTCTGGTACGCGAACGCGCCGCGGAGCGCCAGAAGCAGCCACGTGGGATGGTCGAGGTAGGGGACCCCCGCCGGCTGCCAGAACCCGCCGATGGCCTCCAGCGCGGACCGCCGAACCACGACGGTGGGGGCCAGGATGGGGTTGACGCCCAGCAGGGCCGGCACGATGGCGCCCGTGGGCCGGTTGGTCCGAACCTGGGCAGGGATGGACGGCTCCACCAGGCCGTACTGGCAGCCCAGCTCGTCGATCAGCCAGCCGGCGCCGTACGACAGCACGACCGCCGGGTCATCGAAGTCGGCCACCTGGCGGGCCAGCTTGTCGGGGGGCCAGCGGTCGTCGCCCTCCAGGACGGCGACCAGCGGGGCGGTGGAGTGGTCCAGGACGGCCTGGTAGGCCTGGCCCAGCCGCTCCAGGCCGCGGTGCTCGCCGGTGAGGACGGTGATCCGCGGATCCCCGAAGCCCCGGGCGATCTGGGCCGTCCCGTCGGTGGACCCGTCGTCCACGATCACCAGCTCCCAATCCGGCAGGGTCTGGGCCAGGACGCTTTCGATGGCGTCGGCCACGAAGGCGGCATGGTTGTAGGTCGGCATGGCGACCGTCACGCGCGGGCTGGTCACGGGCGCGGCGGGGCCGTCCGGTTGGGCGAGAGGCATGCGCCAAAGGTAGCATCGCGCCCTGCGGCGGCCCGGGCGTCTGGGTGGGGCGCCTGGGTTCGGGGCCGGGGCGGTTTCGGGCGGCCCTCGTCGGCTTCGGCGCCCCGGTCGGTTCGGTGGGCCCCGGGCCGTGCCCTAGAATGTGCGCAGCCGCCGCCGCCCGGCGGCGCACCGGCCCCGTCGCCGGCCGGCGCCTGGAGGACCACCCGCGAGTGCGCATCATCGGACACGGCCTGATCGCGCGGAGCCTGGCTCCGTACGCCGATCGGCACCCCGACGCGCTCGCCTTCGCCAGCGGCGTCTCCGACTCGTCGACCACCAGCCCGGCCGAGTTCGAGCGCGAGTGCGCCCTGCTGTACGGGGCGCTGGAGCAGGCCCGGCGCGACGACCTGCGGATCGTCTACTTCTCCGGCGGCGGCGCCATCTACGGCCGCTGGGACCGTCCCGCGCGCGAGGGTGGGCCGCTGGAGCCGCGCTCCGCGTATGGCCGCCACCAGCTGCTGTGCGAGGCGGTGATCCGCTCGGCCGGCGTCCGCTACCTGATCGCGCGGCTACCCAACGTGGTGGGCCCCACGGGCAGCGAGCGCCAGCTGGTCCCGGCGCTGGTCCGCCAGGCCCTGGCCGGTCGGGTGACGGTGCAGGCCGGCGCGGCGCGTGACCTGGTTGGCGTGGACGACATGGCGGCGGTCATCTCCGGCCTGCTGGCGACGGGGCGCCCGCGAGACGTGGTGAACGTGGCCAGCGGGGTGTCGGTGCCGGTGGGGGAGATCGTGGCGGCCATCAACGGGCTGCTGGGGGTCTCGCCGGAGATCGTGCCGATCCCCGGGGGGGAGGCCCAGCGCTTCGCCACACGGCGGCTCACGGCCCGGCTGGGCGCCAACCCGTTGGCCGCCCCGGGCGGCTTCGGCGCCGTCCTGGCGCGCTACGTTCCCGATCTCGCCGTCGCCGGACGGTCCTGACGTGACTGGGAGGTCCAGCGACTCGATGTCCAGCGAACCGACGACGCCCACCGCCTCTGCCCCCGCCGCGCCCGACGGCCCGCCGCCCGACATCAAGCCCGACAACTACTACCAGAACGCCCGCGAGGAGGTCCTCGCGTTCCTCCCGCCCCACCCGGCCACGGTGCTGGACGTGGGCTGCGGCCAGGGCCAGTTCGGCGCCAACGTGCGCCAGCGGCTGGGCAGCGCGGTCTGGGGGATCGAGCTGGAGGCCGACGCCGCCAAGGTGGCCGAAGGCCGCCTGGACCGCGTGCTGTGTGGCGACGTGGCGGCGCTGATCGACGACCTGCCGGCCGGCCTGTTCGACGTCGTGGTCTTCAACGACGTGCTGGAGCACCTGGTGGACCCGTACGACGTGCTGGCCCGCATCCGCAGCCGCCTGGCGCCGGACGGGGTGGTGGTCAGCTCCATCCCCAACATCCGCTTCTGGCCGGTCCTGTACGCGCTGCTCGCGCACAAGTCGTGGGAGTACGAGGAATCGGGGATCCTGGATCGGACGCACCTGCGCTTCTTCACGGAGACCAGCATCCGGGCGATGTACGAACGGCTGGGCTACGAGGTGCTCCGCCAGGAGGGGATCAACCCGGCGCCGCGGCTCCCGATGCGCTTCCGGATCGCCAACGCGCTCCTGCGCGGGCGCCTGGAGGACACGCGCTTCACGCAGTTCGTGACGGTGGCGCGCCCCCGCCGCTGACGGGCTACGAGTTCAGGCCGTGGTCCACGCTGCTGCCCACCCGCCAGAGTGAGAACGCCGTCTCAGCGCAGACCCCAACCGGGAAGAGCGCGTTGACCCGTAGCTGGAAGTCGCGATCCGAGAACGGCACCACCCGGCGGTCCCGGTCCGGCCGGTAGCCGCCCGCCACCGCCCACGCGTCACGCCGGAAGCACGATCCCGAATGGGTCACGTTGAGGTCGTTGTAGCGGCGGTAGCCGGGGACCTCGGCGGGCTGGCGGATGGCCAGCGGGACGGGGCGCCCGCCCGCCTGCTCCGCCACGGTCAGCGGGAGACCCTCAAGATCGGCATCCGTCCGGAACTGCAGGCTGTGGGCGCCGATGAGCGCCAGCTCCGGGTGCTCGGCGAAGAGCGCGAGGAGCGTGGCGACCGCGTCGTGGAGGAGGTAGTCGTCGTCGTTGAGGATGGCGACCAGGTCGCTGGACGCGGCCTCCACGGCCCGGTTGATGGACGCTGCCTGGCCCACGTTTCGCTCGTTGACCAGCAGCCGGCAGCGCGGGCCCAACCCGTTGCCCAGCGCGTCGGCCGCCGCGGAGCCCGCGGACCCCGCGGAACCCGCGCCCCGCCCGTTGCCCAGCGCCGCTATCGCCTCGCGCAGGATCGCGGCCGTGTCGTCGGGGGAGGCGTCCACCACCAGGATCACCTCGTCGGGGAGGCGCGTCTGGGCCGCCAGGCTGCGGAGCATCGTGGGCACGTACGCCGCGTGGCCGTAGCACGGCACCACCACCGCGAGGCTGGTGGCCGGCGAATCCGCCAGGCGGGGGAGCGGCGTGTCCCGCAGCTCGGCCAGGTGCTGCCGGATCCGGCGGGGCGAGACCTCGGGCCCGGCCGCCGCCGACCGAACCCGGCCCACCGCCCGGAGGATGGTCCGTTGGCCGGGGAGGCGCAGCCGCGGGCTCACGCGGGCCGGCGGACCAGCCGGCGCAGCCGCCGGCCGGCGATTCGGGCGCCGTAGCGCGCCGCCAGGGACACTCGCTGCGAGACCTCGCCCCAGCGACCCGCTCGCACCGCGCCCGGGAGGCCGTCAAGCGCCGCATCGAGCGCCTCGCGCTGGAAGCCCAGGGGGAGCGAGCCGCGGCCGTGGCGGGCGATCATCCGCTCGATCTCCAGCAGCCGGCCCAGCCCGCCGCTGGCCGTCTTGGTCTGCGCGTGGATGCGGACCTGCGCCAGGGTCCGCTCCAGGAGGCGGAACGGCGCCAGCGTGCCCATCCGGATCCACAGGTCGTAGTCCAGGCAGTAGCGCAGCCCCGGGTCCAGGCCCCCCGCCGCCTCGTAGGTGGCGCGCCGGAAGAACGTGGCGGGCTGGACGATGTAGTCGAGCTGGTTGACCAGGCGGGCCGGGTCGTATGGCTCCACCTGCGTGCACGGGCCCATGACGGCCCCGGCGGCGTCGATGAACTCCGCGTTGCCATAGACGCCCGCCAGGCCGGGCTGGGCCTCCAGGGCCGCCACGGCCGCGCTCACGGCCCCGGGCAGGTAGACGTCGTCGGCGTTGAGCCAGGCGATGACCTGGCCGCCGGTCCGGGCGAAGCCCTTCTCGATCGCGTCGCCCTGGCCGTGATCCGGCTCGGAGCTCCAGCGAACGCGGTCCCCGTAGCCGCGCAGGACATCGAGCGTCTCGTCGGTGCTGGCGGCGTCCAGCACCAGGTGCTCGATGGCGGGGTAGTCCTGCGCCAGGATGGAATCGATGGCGGCGGCCAGGAAGCGGCCCTGGTTGTACGAGGGCGTGATGATGGTCACGGTGGGCCGGGCGGTGGCCCGGTCGCCCTCGGTGCTCGTGGGCGGCGCCTGGTCGCCGGCCGCTCGCGCCGCCGCCGACTCCTGGTTCGTCATCGGCCGTTGGGTCCCAGGCTGCGGGCGATCCGGGCGCGGTCGGCCTCGTCCAGCGGGCGCCCGCCGATGGAGCGGTAGTGCGCGCGAAGCGTTCGGGCGGTCTCGCCCCAGTCGAACCGGTCCACCACCCGCCGGCCGCGCTCGGCGAGCGTGGCGCATCGGGCGTCGTCCTCCCAGAGCGAGCCGATGGCGGTGGCCATGGCATCGACGTCCAGCGGGTCGAACGTGAGCGCGGCGTCGCCCACCAGGTCGGGCAGCGAGGTGACGTTGGAGCAGGCCACCGGCAGGCCCACCGCGAAGGCCTCCACGATGGGCAGCCCCCAGCCCTCGAACAGGCTGGGGAAGACCATGAGGCGCGCCAGCCGGTAGAGCGCCTGGACCGCGATGGGCTCCACGAAGCCGATGAAGCGCACCTGGTCCTGGAGGCCCAGCCGGCGCATGACCCGCTCCACCTCGGCAAAGTGCTCGTTTTGGCCGCCCGAGCAGACCAGGTCCACCCGGATCCCGTCGCGATCGCGTAGCCGCGCGATGGCCTCCAGCAGGCGGATGTGGTTCTTGTGCGGCCATGCCTGGGCCGGGTAGTAGGCGAACCGGGCGGGCAGGTCCAGCGCGGTGCGCGTTGCCTCGATCGCCGCGGCGTCCGGGACGGGGTACGCGCGGACCACGGGTGGGACGTCGACGACGGCGATCTTCTCGCGCGGCACGCCCAGGTGGGTGGCCACGTCACCGCGGGCCCACTCGCTGGCGACCACCACCAGCGCCGCCTGCTCGCAGAACGCACCGTACGCGGCGTCACGCCAGCGGCGCTGGACGTCGCTGAAGAACTCTGGCAGGTGGACGTGCTGGAGGTCCCACGGCTGGTAGACGGACGGGACCGCGGTCCGGAACGCGCCCTGGAAGGCGAAGTGGACCACGTCGACGCCGGACGCCTCCAGCGTCCCGTCAGATGTGGCGACCACCACCGGCTCCGGCCGGCCTCGGCGGGCCAGGCGGCGCCAGGCGGTGCGGGCGATGGGCAGCCGCTGGCCGACGGCCCGGCGAATCGCGGCCGCCCCGGATGGCGGCGGCGCCCCGGCCGCGAGAGGCGGGATGAACCGCCAGTCACCCGACAGGTACGGCGTCAGCCAGGCCTGCTGGCCGGGTTCGCCGAGGAACTCGTACGACTCGTCGCCGTCGTCCAACTCGCACAGCGCGGCGGCGAGGCCCAGGACGTACTGCTGGACGCCGCCGGCGCGGCCGTCCTCCAGCCGCGCGTCGACGGCGACGCGGAGCGGCCGGGTAGCGGTGTTGCCGGCCTCGGCTCCGTCGCGCCCGGTGTCGCCGGCGCGTGCCGCGGGGCCCGGCTCAGCCCCCATTGGCGAGCATCTCCGCCAGGAACGTGTCGAGGCCCGGGCGGGCCGTCCAGCCCAGCTCCACGCGGGCGCGGGTGGGATCGGCCTGGATGGCGATGGGGTCGGCCGGGCGGATCAGCTGCGCGTCCACCGCGACGGCCACGGCCCCCGAATCGCGGAACGTGGCGGCCCAGTCGGCCGGATCCACGGCGGTCATGTCCCAGTCGAGGTCCATGCCGGCCAGCGCGAAGGCGCGGTCCACCAGCTCCCAGACCCCGTGGAGCTCGCCCGTGCCCAGGATGTAGTCGCGGTACGCCGCGCCGGTGTCCGGCTCCGGCTCGCGGCCCAGCAGCGTGGCCCGTGCCTCCACCTGGCGGGAGATCCGCAGGATGCCCTCGACGTAGTCCGGGGCGAAGCCCCAGTCCCGCCGCGCGCCCAGGTTGCCCATCCGCATGGGCGCCAGGCCGGCGCGCCCGGCGGGGCCCAGGTCGCGCAGCCGTCGGACGTGGTCCACCACCTTGCGGGTCAGGAACGTCCCGGGGCGGCGGCTGGACTCGTGGTTGAACGAGATCCCGCACGCGACGCGCAGGCCGAACGCGGCCCGGTAGACCTGGCAAGCGAGATGCGCCGAAGCCTTGGCGGCGGCGTACGGGCTCTGGGGCAGCAGCGGCGATGTCTCGTCGTGGACGACGCTCTCGCCGGGCAGCCCGCCGAACATCTCGCTTGAGGAGGCCTGGTAGAAGCGGGTCTCCGGGCTGTCCCGGCGGACGGCCTCCAGCATGGTCACCACCGACCGGGCGTTGGTCTCCCAGGTGGTGAGGGGGTCCCCGAACGAGGCAGACACGCTGCTCAGCCCGGCCAGGTTGTACAGCTCGTCGGGCCGGATGGTCCGGATGAGGTCGGCGAGCCCGGCGACGTCCGCCAGGTCGATGGCGTGGAGGTGGAGGCGGGGCGCCTCGGCGGCGTCTACCGCGATGGCCTCCCGGGAGGATCCGGGCCGGACCACGGCGTGGACGGTGCTACCCTCGGCGAGGAGGCGCCTGGTCAGGAGGTAGCCGTCCTGACCCGCCGCACCCGTCACGACGGCCGTCCGCGCGATCCGCCACCCGCCGGGCCCGCCCGGGGCAGCCGTCACGACTTGACCGCCAGGAAGGTGTACACCCGCCCCGGCACCATCGGCTGGATCCGGCGCCGGACCATCGCCTGCACGCCGGGGATCCGGGCGAGGAGGGCGCCCGCGCGGCCGAACCGCCGCACCAGGCGGTCCTGGGCCATGGCCCGCAGCTCGGCATCAGAGCCGATCAGCGGGAACGTGTTGATGACGCTGTCCCAGGGCCCCAGCTGCGCCTCCAGGCGGAGTCCCGAGCCCAGGATCGCGGAGCGGTAGCGGTCCAGCGGGAAGGCGTTCTCGCCGCCCGCGAGCCGGTTGACGGGATGGGCGGCCAGGAACGCGCGCAACTCCTCGTCGTTGGAGACCACGTGCTCCCGGCACGCGACGAAGGCGCCGCCCGGCCGCAGGATCCGGGCGATCTCCCGCAGGATCGCCTCCAGGTCCTGGGCGTGATGGAGGACCTGCCGGGCGTACACGATGTCGATGCTCCCGCCGGGGATGGGGAGCTCCTCGCCGAACGCCGAGACGACCTCGGCCTCGACGCCGCCCCGGGCCATGGCCCCGCGGCCCACCTCGTCGCTGTCGTCCGGCTCGATGGCGATCACCCGTGCGGCACCCGCTCGCCGGAACGCGACCGACGCCATGCCGATGCCCGCACCCAGGTCCAAGATGGTGGCGCCAGCGATCCGGTTGCCGAGCAGCGCCTGGACCGCCGCGAACTCCGCGGACGCGCAGAACCGCTCGATGGAGTCGACGACGTCCCGGCCCAGGTAGGCGTCCCGAACGAGGGCGGCCGACCCCGGGTCGTTCCGCAGCATGCGAATCGCCTCGTCGATCGTCATGTCGTCATCCCTTGCCCGCCGAGCCTGATGGTCCAACCCTGCGGGCTATTCTGCGCCAGCGCCGAAGCCGGTTCCGGGCGAGCGACGGGAGCAGGGCCAGCGGCGACGTCTCCGGCGAGGTGATCGCCGCCCATGCCAGGTGGATCCGGCGGACGGCCGAATCCGGGCCGAGCGCCGGCCGGCCGTTCGCCTCGATCGCGTCGATCACCGCGTCGGCGAAGCGGTCCCAGGTGTAGCGCTCGTCGAGTGCACGCCAGTTGTCGGCCTGGAGCCGGCGCAGCTCCTGGTCCGGGAGGCCCTGGAGGCGTTCGATCACGGCCACGGCGCCGTCCACGTCATCGAGGGGCACGTTGATGATTCCCGGGACGCCGTCGTAGCCGCTCTGCGGCGTGCAGACCGGGATGAGGCCCCAGGCCATCGCCTCGAGGATGGTGGTGGGGTTGGCGTCGGATCGCCCCACGGTCACCAGGAAGTCGAAGGTGCCGATCAACGCCCGCGACGCCGGCGTGGCGAAGTCCTGCCAGCCCAGCGGGCGCAGGCCCTCGATGGGGCGCCGGTCGGTGCCGAACCAGGCCAGGTCCGTCCCGGGCAGCCGGGCGGCGATGGCCGACAGGTAGGGCGTGTTCTTGGCCGGGGCGTTGTTGCCGATGTACGCGAAGCGCCGCTGGCCGGGCGGGTTGAAGCCGGCCTTCAGGGGCGGGAAGTCGGCCCGGTCGATGGCCAGGTCCAGCCGTCGCATCCGCGGCGCCCAGTGGGCCACCGCCGAGGCACCCAGGACGGAGAGCCAGTAGGGGCCCGTGATGGCCAGGACCAGGTCGCTCCGGCGAACCACGCCATCCTCGAACGCGACCTGCGCCGGCGTCGTCACGAACGGGGCCAGCATCAACACGCGGCCCCAGCCCGCCGCCCGGCTGCTCCGCCGGAAGACCGTGCCGGGCAGCGGATGCGGGTGGCCAACCAGAGCGGCGTCGGGTGCGGGCGTGATGCGGTCGCGCGCCGTCCAGTCGTGGTACTCCACCCGGTATCGTCGCTCCAGGCGCGCCCCCAGGTTGCGGCCGATGGCGTCCGGCGTGCCGACCGACGCGCCGTGCGGGTAGACCAGGTGGACGGTGGCAATCCGCGACGAGGCCGGGTCGGCGGTGTCCGATCGGGCGCCTGTCATGGAGCGGCCACCCCGGCGACCGGACCCGCGCGGGCCCGCAGGCGGCCCATCAGGCGCGGCACGTACCATGCCGACGGGATGAGGCTGAACAGGACCTGGCCGATGATGCTGCCCCAGACCGCGCCCGCCACGCCGATCCGGTAGGTCAGGAACACCGAGACGGCCACGTTGCAGACCGCCATCAGGATGGCGCACACGGCCTGGAAGCCGATCACGTTGGCCCCGTTGAGCAGCATGGCCAGCGGCCCGCTGATGGCGTTGATCACGATCCAGACCCCCAGGCCCACCAGCAGGATGGGCGCCGGCGTCACGGCATCGCCGACCCAGGCGTGCAGGATGAACGGGCCGGCCAGCACCAGCATGACGGCCGCGGGCGCGTTGATCGCCAGGGCCAGGCGGATGGAGCGGACCAGCGTGCGGCCCACCCAGGCGGCGTCGCCGCGCGAGATCGCCTCGCGGTAGGCCGGCCAGAGCGGCGCCAGCGCGAAGCTCACGAGGGTGGGGGCCAGCGAGAAGAGCTTGACCGGGATGGCGTATTCCTGGACGGCAGCGGCTCCCATGATCTGGGCGATCACGAAGTTGTCCAACTGGTACGCCGCCAGGCCGGCCAGCTGCAGGACCACGAAGAGCACCCCGGTGCGCAGGAGCGACGACGCGGTGCTCCGGCGGAACTCCGATGGGCGCGGCGCCAGCCAGGGCCGCTGCCGGCCGAACAGGACCAGCGCGTTCAGGAGCGCCGCCACCAGCCCCGCGCCGGTGAGGGCCACGATCAGGATCGGCAGGCCGGCGTTGGCCTGGATGGCGATCAGGAGGGCCAGCAGCGATCCGGCGCTGCCGGCAATGGACCACAGGCTGGTGACGAAGCCCGACTGGTAGGCGGACTGGATCATGCCGGCGACGCCCAGCGGCATCCCGACGGCGAAGATGACGATCAGGGTGATGGCCGCCGGACCGGCCTCGGCGACCGCACCCGCGGAGGCCACGTTGAACAGCCCGGCCCACGGCATCGCCGGGTACGCCAGGGCCGCGACCAGGACGATCCCGAAGGCGATGGCCGAGAGCAGCAGGAGCGCGGTGGAGACGGCCCGCCGGGCCGCCGCCCGGTCGTCGCGCCCGCTGGCGTCCGACACGAACTGGAGGAGCCCGTTCCCGATCCCCAGGTCCAGCGGACCCAGGACGGCGATCAGTGAGCTGATGGTCAGCCACATCCCGTAGCGCTCGGCGCCCAGGTATCCCAGCACCAGCGGGATAGCCACGAACGAGATGGCGATGGCCACCGCCCGCGCCACCGCGCTGAGCACCGTGGACCACGCGATCCGGCGATAGCGCTCGGCCGACCGTCCCTCGGCGGTCTGCGTGTCGAACGGCCGAATCTGCAGGTACCGGCGCAAGCGGGAGATCCGGCCCCCGATGCCGCCACCGGCATCCCCTGCGCCGGCAGGGAGGGTCGTCACCGGCCGGGTGTCGGGCTCGTTCGCCGCGCGCTGGCCTCGTACCACGCGATGGTTGCCGCGAGCCCCGCCTCGAAGCTGGTCCCGGCCGAGAACCCGAACCCGTCGCGGGCGCGGCTGGTATCCAGGGCGCGTCGCGGCTGGCCGTCCGGCTTGCTGGGATCCCAGCGGATCTCGCCGTGGAACCGCGTCAGGCGGGCGATCAGCTCCACCAGGCTCCGGATGGTGATCTCGCTGCCCACGCCCAGGTTGACCGGCTCGGCGCCCTCGTACCGCTCCGCCCCGAGGACGATGCCGTTGGCCGCGTCGTCGACGTACAGGAACTCGCGTGACGCCGAGCCCGTGCCCCAGCAGTCGATGTGATCCTCGCCGGCCTCACGGGCGTCCACGCACTTCTTGATCAGGGCGGGGATCACGTGCGACGAGGCGGGGTCGAAGTTGTCGCCCGGGCCGTACAGGTTCACCGGGATCAGGTGGATCACGTCGAAGCCGTACTGCTGGCGGTAGGCCTGGCCCTGGACCAGGAGCATCTTCTTGGCCACGCCGTAGGGCGCGTTGGTCTCCTCCGGGTAGCCGTTCCAGAGGTCGTCCTCGTGGAAGGGGACCGGCGTGAACTTGGGGTACGAGCAGACCGTGCCGATCTGGACGTACTTCTCCACGCCGACCAGGCGGGCCTGCTCCATGAGCTGGATGCCCATGATGGCGTTCTCGTAGAAGAAGCGGCCGGGGTTCTCGCGGTTGGCCCCGATTCCGCCCACGACGGCGGCCAGGTGGATCACCAGCTGCGGGCTCCCGTCGGAGAGCGCGGCCCGGATGCCGTCCAGTGTCCGCAGGTCGTACTGCCGGCTGCGCGGCACGAAGACGTCCGTGGCGCCCCCGTCCGCCAGCCGCTTGACCACGGCCTGGCCCAGGAAGCCGCCGCCACCGGTGACCATGACGCGCCGGCCGGCCCAGAACGACGATTCGCCCATGACCTGCTCCTCAGCCCGCGTTCGTGGCGGGTGACGGGGTGGCCGCCGCGAGGGCGATCTCCGTCATGTGCTGCGCCGGATCGACGCCGGCCTCGCGCAGGTCGGACGCCAGCATCATGGCGATCAGCTGGCGGAAGGTGGTGCGGGGCGTCCAGCCCAGCCGATCGCGCGCCTTGCTGGCGTCGCCGCACAACTCATCCACCTCGGTGGGGCGGAAGTAGCGCGCGTCGATCTCGACGAAGTCCTGCCAGTCGCGGCCCACCAGGTCGAAGGCGACCTCGACGAACTCGCGGACCGAGTGCATCTCGCCCGTGGCAACGACGTAGTCGTCCGGGCCCGGCTGCTGGAGCATCCGCCACATGGCGTCGACGTACTCGGCGGCGTAGCCCCAGTCGCGCCGGGCGTCCATGTTGCCCAGGTAGAGCTTCTGCTCCCGCCCGGCCAGGATCGCCGCGATGCCGCGTGTCACCTTGCGCGTGACGAACGTGGGACCGCGGCGCGGGGACTCGTGGTTGAAGAGGATCCCGTTGACCGCGTACAGGTTGTAGGCCTCGCGGTACTGGACGGTCATCCAGTGGGCGAAGACCTTGGCCACGGCGTACGGGCTGCGGGGATAGAAGGGCGTCCGCTCGGACTGGGGCGTCTCGGCCACCTTCCCGAACATCTCGCTGCTGCCCGCCTGGTAGAACCGGATGGGGTGATCCGCGTGCCGGATGGCCTCCAGCAGGCGGAGGTTGCCCATCCCGGTCGCGTCCGCCGTGAACTCCGGCATCTCGAAGCTGACCATCACGTGGCTCTGGGCCCCGAGGTTGTAGACCTCGTCCGGCTTGATCCGGTTGACCAGGCTCATCAGGGACGACGAATCCGAGAGGTCGCCGTAGTGGAGGTGGAGCGGCACGTTGGGGTGGTGCGGATCCTGGTAGAGGTGGTCGATCCGCCCCGTCGAGAAGGAGCTGGATCGGCGGATGACGCCGTGGACCTCGTAGCCCTTGCCGAGCAGCAGCTCCGCGAGGTACGAGCCGTCCTGGCCTGTGATGCCGGTGATGAGTGCGCGCTTGGTCACGTGGCGGGTGGCTCCGCTGTGGGGCGAGATGTCTCGGGAAGAATAGTGCACGCCTGCGGCGCGAGCGTGCGCGCCTGTGGCGCCTGCGAACGCCGAAGCGAACGACCGCCGATGCCGCCCCGCGGGCTCCGGACGGCGACCGGGGCCCGCACCCGGCCCCGGTATGCTTCGACCGCCCGCACAGGAGACCACCCGTGGCCGCCGGCCAGCCCAACGAATCCGCCGCCCAGGCCCCGGTGGCGGCCGCCAACGCCGAGATCGCGGCCGCCAACGCCCAGGTCGAGGCCGCGCGGCCCGACGTCACCATCGTCGTCACCTCGTACAACCAGGGCCCGTTCATCGCGGAGGCCGTCGCCAGCGCGCTGGCTCAGACCGTCCCGTGCCGAGTGGTCGTCGTGGACGACGGATCGGACGACGACAGCGTCCAGACCGCCAGCGCCCTGGGCGTAGAGGTGGTGTCGCTCCCGCACGGCGGCGCCATCGCGGCGTTCCGGGCCGGCGTCGCCCGCGTCGCGACGCCCTTCTACTGCCTGCTCAACGCGGACGACGTGTTCGAGCCCACCTACGTGGCTCGCACGCGGCCGTTGCTCGCGGATCCGCGCGTGGGCTTCGTGTACACGGGCGTGCGCTACATCGGGACCCAGTCCGGGGTGGTGGCCGGTCGGCCCTTCGATGCGGGCGCCCTGCGCTTCGGCAACTTCGCCCACGCGTCCAGCCTGGTCCGCAAGGCCGCGTACGAGGCGGTGGGTGGGTTTGATGCCGTCTTTGCGGACCACCACGAGGACTGGGCGCTCTGGGCGGCGATGGTCAGCACGGGCTGGCTGGGCGCCGGCGTGGACGAGCCGCTGCTCCAGTACCGCAAGCACGCGGCCCCCAGCCGCAACCCACAGCGGATCCGCGACAGGGAATCGGCGCGCTGGCGGATCGCGCGCCGGCACCCGCGCTGGTACGGGGTCACGGGGTTCGCCCGGCTGGGCGCGTCGAGCCTGAAGCTGCTCCTGACCGGCGGGTAGGTCCGGCCCCGGGCCTGGACCCTGGGGCTACGGGCCGCCCAGGACGCTGGTGACCGCCAGGATCACCGAGAGCAGGATCAGCAGCCCCGTCGCCAGCCAGCCGATCGGCAGCAGGATCCGGCCGCTGGCCATGGACCCCAGCAGCTTGCGGTCCCCGGCCAGGAGCATCACGAAGACCAGGATGAACGGCAGCAGCAGGGCGTTGATCACCTGCGCCGTGAACATCACCTGGATCAGCGGCAGGCCCGGGATCATGACGAAGATGGCGGCGAACCCGATGAAGAACGCCAGCAGCGAGTAGAACGCCGGCGCCTCGCGCCAGTTCCAGTCCACCCCCGTCTCCCAGCCAAACGCCTCGCTGGTGGCGTACGCGCTGGTCAGCGGCACGACGCCCAGGCCAAGCAGCGACGCGCCCACCAGCCCGATGCCGAACAGCACGGCCGCGGCCGGCCCGGCCAGCGGCTCCAGGGCTCGCGCGGCGTCGGCGGCAGTGGTGATCGTCTGGCCGTTGGTCCAGAGCGTGGCCGCGCAGGCCACCACGATGAAGGCCGCGATCAGGTTGGTCAGCAGGGCCCCGAAGAAGACATCGACCCGGCTGGCGGCAAGGTCCTCCTCCCGCAGGCCCTTGTCGGCCACGTAGGACTGGATGAAGGACTGGCCCCACGGCGTGATCGTGGTACCCACCGTTCCCACCACGGCCAGCCAGTAGGCCGGCGACGACGTGAGCTGCGGCGTCACCAGGCTGGCGGCCGCGCGGCCCCAGTCCGGCCCGGCGAGGATCGCCGAGATGGCGTAGCCCACGGAGACCAGGATGCCGATCCCGACGAACAGGTACTGCACCCGCCCGTAGCTTCCCGCGGCGATGAAGACCACCACCACGACCGCCGCCACGGAGGCGCTGATCTGGGGCGGGATGCCGAACAGGCTCAGGGCGGAGCCGATGCCCGCGAACTCGGCGACCGTCGATCCCAGGTTGGCCACCAGCATCAGGACGACCGCAAAGGCGACCCAGCGGACACCCCAGCGTTCCCGGATCAGGCCCATCAGGCCCTTCCCGGTGGCCAGGCCCAGCCGGGCCCCGACCTCCTGCGTGAAGAACAGGGCCACCTGGCTGACCAGGATCACCCAGAGGAGCCCGTATCCGAACTGCGTCCCCACCAGGGAGTAGGTCGTGATCCCGCCGGCATCGTTGTCGGCGAAGCCGCTGACCAGCCCCGGGCCCAGCACGCCCAGGACGGCCACCATCCGGACCCGCCAGAGCGGGAGGCGCGGGAGCGGGGTGATGACGCGCGGCCGACGCGGTCGCGGGCCGCCGGTCGCGGTGGAGGGGCGACTGGAGCCCGGAGCGGCTGCGGCGCCCGGGGCGATTGGCAGGCCGGCCGGTCCATCGGCGGGCGTGGTCGACGGAAGCGGCACGGGGGCGGCCCGGGGCCCGCCGTCGCCGCCGGGGCCGAGCCGGCTCACCGGTTGAAGACCCTCGGCATCCGTCGCTTCCAGCCGGTCGGGATGACGGTGTCGATGGCGTCGTCGACGGTCACGATGCCGACCAGCCGCCGCTCGTCATCGACGACCGGCACTGCCAGCAGGTTGTAGTGGGCGACCACCTCGGCGACCTCGTCCTGGCCCGCGGTCACGGCGACGGCGACGGGCTCGCGGAACATGAACTCCTGCACGAGGCGCTCGGGCCGCGCGACGATCAGGTCGCGGAGTGACAGCACGCCGATCAGTCGGCCCTCCTCGTCGGTCACATACACGTAGTAGATGGTCTCGGCATCGGGCTCCAGCTCGCGCAGCCGGTCGATTGCACTGGCCGCGGTCAGATGGGCCTCGATGGCCACGAACTCCGTGGTCATGATGCCGCCGGCCGAATCCTCCGGGTAGCCGAGGAGCTCCTTGACCGCGTCGGCGTCGTCCTTCTCCATGTGGGCGAGGATCTCGTCGCGCGTGTCCTGGTCCAGGTCGGCGACCAGGTCGGCGGCATCGTCCGGGCTCATCTCCTCGAGGATGTCGGCGGCGCGCTCGGGGGCCAGGTCCTCCAGGACCTCGACCTGCGTGTCCGGCTCCATCTCCTCCATCGCGTCCGCGACCGCCTCGTCGTCCAGCGAGGCAAGGACCCCCGCCCGGTCGCGCGGCGCCAGCTCCTCGATGATCGCGGCCAGGTCGGCCGGGTGCAGCTCCGCGAGCCCGGCGTGCGGGACCCGCAGCTTGACGGAGGCGACGGACGACTCGACCGGGTCCACGTCCTCCCAGCTGATGTAGCGCTCCGGGACGGCCAGATTCAGGTTGCGGGCGATGAGCCGGTAGGCGCCCTCGATGCCCAGCCGGCGGAGGAGGCCGGCGGCCCCCACGTCCACGGCGACCAGGCGGAGCGTGCCCTCGATCTCGTCGAGGCGAAGGTCGTTGACGCGGACCACCTTGCGGCCGTCGATGTCCACGATCTGCTTGTCCATCAGGTCGGCGCGCAGCAGGATCTCGTTGGGGCGCTGGCGGAACGAGCTCACGTCGATGGTGGTGCCGCGCAGGAGCACGCCGGCCGCGTCCAGTCGCTCGACGGACGACCACGGCAGGAAGATGCGGCGGCGACCGTCCGTGGCGGCCACGAGGCCGGTCAACGGCGGGTACTGGCTGCCGAGGGCGACGATGAGGTCGGCCACCTTGCCGATTGGCTCACCGTTGAGGTCGAGGACAGGCCGACCGATCGCCTGGCTCAAGTAGAGCATCTGCCACCTCGCGGCTGCGGTCCGTCGCGCCGCGCGGGTGGGGAGGCAACCCTCAGCGAGGGCCGCGGCTCACCGGCGGGAGGGCGGGACGGACCGGGTCTGACGGCGCCACGGCGCCGACGGTACTGGGTCCGGCATCCACTGGGGGAGGATTCCTCCGAGGCTGGTTGAGACTGGTCCCGGCGCGGGTCAAGAGGCGCTCGGGACTCGCCCGGAGTGTAGCCGCGGGCGCGAGCCGGGGTCAACGCGTTTCGACGCGGCCGCTCGACGGCGATGGCGCCGCAAGCGGCCGGCGCTACCATCGCGGCGTGCTGCACGACGACGACCTCGAGGACGCGCCGGACGGCGCGGATTCGGCGGGCCCGGCGTTGATGGGCCCGGCTTCGGATGCCAGCGGCATCCCCGCCGATCTGCCCACCAACGCCGAGCTGGGCCGGCTCTTCGGGGAGATCGGCGACCTGCTCGAGATCAAGGGCGAGCTGGTCTTCAAGGTCGTGGCCTATCGCCGCGCCGCCGACGTCATCGCCGCCTGCCCAGTGGACCTCGCCAGCGCCTACCTCGAAGGGAAGCCGCCCCGCCTTGCAGGCGTGGGCCAGGCCATCTCCGACAAGATCGACGAGCGCGTTCGGACCGGTCGGCTCGGGTTCCTCGACAGGCTCAGCGCGGAGCTCCCGCTCACCCTCGTGGACCTGCTCCGGATCCCCGGACTGGGCCCCAGGACCGTGAGCCAGATCTACCGCGACCTGGGCATCGCCACGCTGGATGGGCTCAGGGTCGCCGCCGAGACGGGGCGGCTGCGCGGCCTGCGTGGCATCTCGGCCAGGACCGAGCAGCTGGTCCTGTCGGGCATCGAGAGCCTGGCCCTGCAGGTCCAGCGCCTCCGCCTCAACGAGGCCGAGGAGCGCATCGAGTCCATCGAGGCGATCCTTCGCCAAGCCCCCGGCGTCCGTCGCGTGGTCCCGGCCGGCTCGTTCCGCCGCCGCCGCGAGACCATCGGCGACCTGGACTTCCTCGCCGAGACCGACAATCCCGCCGCCCTGCTGGAGCGCTTCCTGGCGGTGCCGCGGATCCGCGAGGTCATCGCCCAGGGCAGCCACAAGGCCGCGATCTCGCTGCGAGACGGTCCCAACGTGGACCTGATGATCATGCCGCCCGGAGAGGCCGGCGCCTACCTGGTCCACTTCACGGGCTCCAGGGAGCACAACGTCCGGCTGCGCGCCCGTGCGCGCGACCTGGGCTGGAGCCTGTCGGAGAAGGGCTTCCTGCGGATCGACCCGGAGACCGGACAGGCGTTGACCGGCCCCGCCGCCGAGCGCCGAACCATGGCCACGGAGGCCGAGGTCTATGCCTTCCTGGGCCTGCCCTTCATCGAGCCGGAGCTGCGCGAGGACCAGGGCGAGATCGAGGCCGCGCTCGCGGGCCGGCTGCCGCGCCTGGTGTCGCTGGACGACCTGCAGGGGGACCTGCACAGCCACTCGGGGTGGTCGGACGGGACGGAGCCCGTCGAGGTGATGGCCGAGGAGGCCCGTCGCCGTGGTCGTCGCTACCAGGCGCTGACGGACCACACGTGGTCCCTCCAGGTCGCCAACGGCCTCGCGCCGGATCGCGTGGAGGAGCAGCGCGGGGTGATCGCCGCCCTGAACGCCCGGTTCGAGGCGGAGGAGAGGGCGGCGCGGCTGGGGACAGGGCGGCTTCCCGACGGGGCCGCGCCGCCGGGGTTCCGGCTCCTGCACGGCTGCGAGCTGGAGATCCGGACCGATGGCCGCCTCGACTATGACGACGACCTCCTCGCCCGGTTCGACCTGGTGGTGGCCTCGCTCCACGTCGGCCGGCGCCAGCCCCGGGAGCAGCTGACGGCCCGCGTCCTCATGGCGATCCGGAGCCCCCACGTCGACGTGATCGCCCACCCATCGGGTCGCAAGGTGCTCCGTCGCCCGGACCTCGACCTGGACTGGGACGCGATCTATGTCGAGGCCGCACGGACGGGGACGATCCTGGAGATGAACGGGTCGCCCGACCGGCTGGACCTGGCGGTCGAGCGCGCGCGGCGCGCCGTGGCCGCGGGCTGCCTGGTGGCGATCGACTCCGACGCCCACCGGATCCGCGAGCTGGACGACGTGCGCTGGGGCGTCAGCCAGGCGCGCCGGGCCTGGGTGGAGCCGGACCGCGTCGTCAACACGTGGGAGCCGGAGCGGCTCCTGGCGTGGCTGGCGGGCAAGGAGGCACGACTGATCGCGGCCGGGGTCGAGCCGCACCGGCAGCCGGGGGCTGTTGCGTGAAGCCGGGGAGCGATCCCGTGGCGGGCGCGACTGCGGCGGGTGCGACTGACGCGGGCGCGGCCGTTGGGTCCCCGGCCAGCGGACCCGTGACCGCCCCCGGCGGACCCGTGGCCGCCGCACGGTCGCGTACCATCCCGGCGATGGACCAGCGCACGTTCGACACCCGCGAGCTGCTGATCACCACCGTGCTCCTCGTCGGGCTGTCGCGGCTCGTGGAGCCGCCGCTGATCTGGCTCGTCGCCGTTCTCGTGCTGGTCGTCGTCGCCGTGGCCGCGCTGCAACTGCTGGCCCTCGTTGACCCGGCCGGCGAGACCGCCGGCGTACCCATCGAGTCGCTGCTCGTCCCCGCCGCCGCCGCCGTGGCCGTGGCAGGCGCCATTCGCCTCATTCCCGTCGGCCTGTGGCTGCTCCCGGCGCTCGCCGCCGGTGGGCTCCTGCTGGGCCGGACGCTGCGGACGGAGGCGGAGATCCTCGGGTCACCCACGGGCGACGCGTCGTGGGCCCGCCGATCCGTGATGGGCGGGATCCTGGTCGTGGCGTTCGTGGGGTTCCTCGGGGTGGCGGCCACCGTGCCGGGTGGGCTGCCCGATCCCACCGGCGCGCTCTTCGCCAGCTCCGGGATCCGACTGCGCAACCTGGCGCTGCTGGCCGGGGCGGACGGCGTCATCGCGGCGCTCCTCGCCTATCGCGCCGCCGCGCTGCGTGGCACCAACCTGCGAGAGGTGGCGTGGTCCGCCCTGACGGCCGGTGTCGCGGTCGCCATCGCAGCGGCCGGTCTCCGGGCGATGGCCCTGCCGCGACTGCTGGGCCCCGCGCTCCTGGTCATCGTGTTCTACCTGTGGGACTCGATCCACGCCACGGTCCGCTCCGATCAGCGGGACGTTCGCCGGATCTGGGAGGCGATCCTCCTCAGCGTGGCGGCCCTGGTGGTCATCGCCTGGAGCTTCAACGCGCCAGCGTCCTGACGACCGCGCGCCCGGCCCGAACCTGTCGGCTCGTCCGCCTCGTGCAGACCGTTTGGAGCGGGCCGCACAACGGGCGTTGATGCGATTGCGAGCGACCCGGGGCGCCGCAGCAGCGGCCTCCGTTTCGTGAGCGTTTGACGGGACGGCCGCGGAGTGCTAGAAACACTTGCCCTCCCGTACGCCCTCGAGCGCCCTCGAGCCCCGATGGGCACATCGACGACCTACCAGCCCGGGCATCGTGCCCGAAAGGACGACCGCGTGACCTTCCCTGACATCGACGCCCCCATCAGCGCCGTGAACCAGACGCGCATCAAGCGCCAGCTGATCGAGCAGGCGATCGCCCAGGCGTCGGCGGCACAATGGGCCGCGTCGGCGGAGACCAATCGGCGGATCCTGGAGATGGGCCCCGACGCGGAGGCGGAGAACCGCCTCGCCAAGTCGCTCTGGGAGCTGGGCGAGCTGGGCGCCGCGCGTGAGCACTACCAGACCGCCCTGGCGCTCGATCCGACCAACCGGATCGCCGAGCGCAACATCGGGCGGCTCAGGATCCTGATCCAGGACTCCAAGGCGGACCTGAAGACCACCCCGGCGATGGTCGGCAGCAAGGCGCCCGTCTCCATCTTCGTCGAGGAGACCGGCAAGACCGGCTTCGCCTACCTGACGGACCTTGCCGGCCCGCGTCAGCTGGCGCAGGTCAACCCGGGTGATGCCGTGGAGCTGACGCCCGAGGGCAACCGGCTGATCGCGATCAGCAACGGCGTCCGGATCGGCGTGGTGGAGCCGCGCGTCGCGGCCCGCCTCCTGAAGCTCCTGGCCGACGGCAACAAGTACGCCGCCGGCGTGACCGCCCTGGGCGACAAGGACGTCCGGATCATCATCCGCGAGGTCTTCCAGGACCCCCGCAACTACGGCAAGGTCAGCTTCCCCAGCGCCGGCAAGTCCACGGACCTGCGGCCCTACACCAAGGGCACCCTCGTGCGCGAGGAGATGGAGCTGGAGGATGAGCTGGAGGAGGATGACGAGGACGAGGAGATCGACAACTTCGATCGCGTCATCCCGGCCGACGTCACCACCGACGAGGCGTTCGAGGACGAGCCCGACGAGCTCGACGAGGGCTAGGCCCCGCCGGGTCAATCGGCAGACGGCTGACGGGTCCGCGTCCTACCGGATCGCGGCCCAGCCCGGGCGGGGGTCTCCCGGGACGCGGGCTCCGTCTGCGACAATCGCACCATGTCAGGCCGAACGCTGACCTCCCGGGCGGAGCCCGGGTTCACGCTGCCGATCTACGATCGGCTCGCGCCGCCGCCGTCACCGGACCTGGTGGCGGCGCGGATCGAGGCGCACACCGCGCCCGGTGACGTGGTGGCGGACCTGCACGGCCGCGGCGGCTGGATCGCCCGCGCCGCCGTGGACCGCCAGCGCCGTGCCGTCACCATCGAGACGTCACCCATGACCCGGCTCCTGGCCGAGGTCGTCCTCCGCCCGCCGGACCTGCGCCACCTCGACGCCGCGTTCGGGGCCCTGTCCGCCTCGCCCCTGCGCGACTCCAGCCTCAAGATGGCGATCGGGGACCTCTTCGCGTCCCGCTGTCCCACGTGCGGGCGGATGCTCGTCCTCGATGAGGTGGTCTGGGCCGATGCCGAGGATGGCTCCGGCTCCGCGCCCGCGCGGCGCACCTTCCGCTGTCACATCTGTCGGGACCTGCGGCGGGGTGGGGAGCAGCGGACCGCCGCCCTGGATCCCGACGACCTGGCCCGGACGGGGGCCGAGGTTGGTGGCGCGGCCGTCCGGGCCCGCCTCCGCGAACGCTTCCCGGCGGCGGACGGCGGCGCCCCGCTCGTCGACCAGCTCCTGGCCCTCCACACGGACCGCCAGCTGGTGGGCCTGTCCGCGATCCTGGACCGGGTGGAGGGGGACCTCCGTGCCGCTCCCGTCGAGGCGGCCCTCCGCCTGGCATTCATGCTTGCCGTGCCGGCCGCCAGCCGCCTCGGGGCCCAGCCGGGCCGGATCGCCAGCCTCCGGATCGGGGCCGGCCGGCTCCGCCAGCCGACAGGCGAGGCCTGGCGGGAGCGCAACCCGTGGCTGGCCTTCGAGGATGGCGTCAAGCAGGTCCGGGCCTTCATCCAGCGCCTGGAGGCGGGTCAGCGCGGCCTGATCCAGGCCCGCTTCGGGGCGGACCTGCGGAGCCTGGGCGAGGGAGCGGCGACCGTCGTGGTCCGTGTGGCTACCCCCAGCGTGCTCGAGACGCTGCGGCGCGAGGCCGGCGAGGCCAGCCGGTCGTCCCAGGCGCGGATCCGCCTGGTGCTGGGCCAGCCGCCCATGCGCCTCAGCCAGGATCGCCTGGTTGCCACCTACCACGCCACCGCGTGGGCGCTCGGCCGGGAGGCCGCCTCGCTGCTCCCGCTGGAGCCCATGATCGGGCCGGCCGTGAAGGCGCCGTGGTCCTGGCAGGCCGCGTCGCTGCGCCGCTCCCTGGCGGCCATCGAACCCGACCTGGCGCGGGATGCCCGGGTGGTGCTGCTGCTGGAATCGGGCGGCTCCGAGGCGCTCGCGGCCGCGGTCCTGGGCGGCGTGAGCGCCGGCTACCGGCTGGTCTCCGCGCGGCTGTCCGAGATCGACCAGGACGCGGGCGGCGTGGTGGAGCTGAGCCCGCCCGGTGCCTCCGTCTCCCCGGCGCGAAGCCGGTCGGGCCAGGCCCTGGCTCCGCTCCCCGGCGGCACCGGCGATCCGGAGATGGTGCCCGGCCCTGGCCTCTTCTCGGCACCCGAGCGCTACGACGCACGCCCGTACTCCGCGCTGGAGGCGGGCCGTCTCGTGACGGAGACCGCCGTGGACGTGCTCAAGGCGCGTGGCGAGCCGGCCCATACCGAGCGGCTGATGGGTGAGATCCTGGTGGGCCTGGACCGGGGCGGCCAGCTCCGGCGCCTCATCGCCCGCGATGCCGGCGACGCACCCGACGACGCCGAGGTCGTGGCGTCATGGGAAGGGCCGACGAGGCAGGGTCGAGGTGGGCCGCGCGATGGCGGCGAACGCGGAACGGGGCCGAGGACCGGCCTGTCGGCGGGCATGGGTCTCGAAGAGCCAGCCGGCGCCGGCATGGCCGGCTCGTCCGCCGCCAGCCCAGCCAGTACCGGCTCCGCCGCCCGGCTTCGACGCTCGGTTCCCGCCGCCGTGCCCGACCAGGTGGACCGGCTGGTCGCGCTGGTCCGCGACGAGCTGACCCGATCTTCCCAGCGCCGCCTCGTCGAGGTGGAGCCAGGTCGCTGGTGGCTCGCATCGCGGGAGGATCGGGAGACGGCCGCCAGCCCGCTCTCCGACCGCGTGGAGTGGGCCGTCTACAGCCTCCTGTCGACCGCCGGCCCCCTGACGGAGGCCGCGTTCCTCGACCGGATCGCCGGGCTCTTCGCCGGCCAGGACCTCCCCGACGAGGCTCAGATCCGTGCCTGCCTGGAGAGCTACCGGAGCGTCAATAGCGATGCCGACCACCTGACCACCACCGACGACCTGCGCGGGCGCACCCATGAGCACAGCGAGCTGCTGGCGCTCCTCGCCAACGGCGGACACCGGATGGGGATGGAGGTCTGGCTGGGCCGTCGCGAGCAGGCCCACAGGCTGGGCAACCGCTTTCTCGGTGAGTGGCTCGACGAACGTGAGCGCCGCGCCTACCTGCCCAACATCAGCAAGGCGCCGCTCGAGGACCTGGAGGCGGTCGACTGCATCTGGTATGTCCGGCATCGCGGCGCCTTCATGTTCGAGGTGGAGTGGACGGCGATGCTGGGCGAGCCCTTGCTCCGCCGCCACGCCCGGATCCCGCCGGCGGACGACCTGGTCCGCTTTCTGGTGATTGCGCCCGAGCGGACCGAGCTGGTCCGCTTCAAGCTGGAGCACTCGCCGGTCCTCCGTGCCGCCCTGGAGGAAGGGAACTGGCACATCATCAAGTGGCACCACCTGCGCGCCTGGATGGAGACCGATCCACTCGAGCTGACCGGCATGGAGCCGTTCATCGGCCTGGATCCGCGGATCGAACGAACCGGCGAACAGCTCGGCCTGTTCGACCCACCCGGCCAGTGATGGGGGTGACAGCCAGGCGGGCGCCTGCATTCGTCGCGCCGGACCGGCGCGGAGCCGGTCCGGTCGGGTGGGCGCCGATGCCCCAGCTTCGGAGGATCTGTGACTGAGATTCGTTCCGCGATCGACGAGATCGCCACCCGCTTCTGGGAAGGCTATCTCGAGCTCAGCCCCCTGACCGCCACCATGAACGGCGACGAGCGGTACAACGATCGCCTGCCGGATCCGGGACCCGCCGGACGGGCGGCCCTGCGCCGGTTGGCCGATGGCACACGCGCCGTGGCCGAGGCCCTGGACGCCTCGACCCTGTCGGTCGAGGACCGGATCACCCGCGACATGCTCGTGCTGCTGGGCGAGCGCGTGGTCGAGCTGGACGAGAGCCGGTTCGACCTCCTCCAAGTGGTTGACCCCATGAACGGGCCCCAGATCGACCTGCCGCAGTTGTGTGCCTTCCAGCCGGCCGACACGCCCGAGCGCCTCGATCGGTTTCTCGCCCGGCTGCGCGCGTACCCGGAGTACATGGCCGCCAACCGTGAGCTGCTCCGCGAGGGCATGGCCAGTGGCCTCACAGCGGCTCGGGTGGTCGCCGACCGCGTCATCGCCCAGCTGGAAGCGATGCTCGCGACGCCCATCGACCAGGCCGTGATCCCGACGCTGGCCCGCGTGGCCTCCGAGGCAGACCGCGAGCGGGTCCGCGAGGCCGTGCGGGAATGGGTCTATCCGGCCGACGCCGCCTTCCTGGCGGACCTCAGGGGCGCCTACCTGGCGGCGACCCGGACGCAGCCCGGCCTCGGCTCCGCGCCCGGCGGCCACGACCTCTACCGGATGCGGATCCGCCACAACACGACGCTCGACCTTGACCCGGCGGACCTGCACCGGTTCGGGATGCACGACCTTGAGGCCATCGAGGCCGAATGGGAGGTCATCGCCGCCCGGGCGGGCTTCGCCGATCACCGCGAGTACCGGCGCTCCCTGGAGGCCGACCCGGCCAATATCCCCAGCTCGCCGGATCAGCTCATCCGGTTTGCGGAGTCCCGGATCAGCGCGGCGCTGGCGGTCGCGCCGCGCTTCTTCGGCCGCCTGCCCGTCGCGGGCTGCGAGGTCAGGCCCGTAGAGGCGTACAAGGAGAAGGACGCGCCGTTCGCCTACTACTTCGCCCCCGCGATCGACGGCTCCCGCGGCGGCCTGTACTACGTGAACACGTATGACCTGCCGTCGCGCACCTTCCACAAGCTGGCGTCGGTCACCGCCCACGAGGCCGTCCCGGGCCACCACTTCCAGATCGCACTGGAGGTGGAGAACACGGCGCTCAACATCTTCCGCCGCCTGGGGCCGCGCCTGATCGGGGTGGCGTATGTCGAGGGCTGGGGCCTCTACTCCGAGCGGCTGGCCGACGAGATGGGCCTGTATCGCACGGATGCCGAGCGGTTCGGCATGCTGGATCACCAGGCCTGGCGCGCCGCCCGACTCGTCGTGGACACCGGCCTGCATGCCATGGGCTGGGCCCGGGACCAGTCGGTCGAGGTGCTCCGCCGGGCCGGACTGTCGGCCACCGATGCCTCGATCGAGACGGATCGCTACCTGTGCATGCCCGGCCAGGCGCTCGCCTACAAGGTGGGCCAGCGCGAGATCGAGCGCCTTCGCGCGCAGATCTCGACGCGCGACGGCGACCGGTTTGACCTGCCGGGCTTCCACGATGCCCTGATCGGCCACGGGTCCATCCCGCTCGCGACACTGGCCCGCGAGCTGCCCGGCTGGGTGGCGCCCAAGCCGGGCTGACGCCGGCCGCCCGGCGCGCTACCCTCCCGCCATGCCCGACTTCGCAGCCAAGCCCTGGAGCCGGCTGATCGAGATCCTCGCCGAGCAGGCGGGGCTGATCGGCCAGCTGTTCGTCATCCTGGTCATCGCCTGGGTGGCGATCCGCCTGAGCGCGGCGTCCATCCACCGCGTGGTCCGTGCGCTGGTGGACCGC
The DNA here is from genome assembly GCA_903822495.1 of uncultured Chloroflexota bacterium. Lineage (GTDB taxonomy): Bacteria > Chloroflexota > Limnocylindria > Limnocylindrales > CSP1-4 > CAIJPD01. The sequence continues at coordinate 27,242 of CAIJPD010000045.1, forward strand.
GAGACCGCCACCGGCGCCACTCGCGAGCTGTCGGCGATCGAGGCCCAGAAGCGGATCGACACGATCGACGCGCTGGTCACGCGGATCATCCGGCTGCTGATCATCCTGATCGCGGGCGCCACGATGCTCGAGTCGCTCCGGATCAGCGTCGCCCCCGCCATCGCCGGCCTGGGCATCATCGGCGTCGCCCTGGGCTTCGGGGCGCAGCACCTGGTCCGCGACTACGTCAATGGCGCGCTGATCCTGCTGGAGAACCAGTTCAGCCGCGGCGACGTGGTGCAGATCGCGGGCGTGTCCGGCACCGTCGAGGAGTTCAGCCTCCGTCGGACCATGCTGCGCGACCTCGATGGGCGGGTGCACACCGTGCCCAACGGGGCCATTGTCGTGGCGAGCAACATGACCCGGACCTGGGCGCGCCTGAACCTGGATGTCATGGTCACCCACGAGACGGACCTGGAGCAGGTGGCTGCCATCGTCGAGCGGGTCGGGCGGGAGATGGCCGCCGATCCCGAGTGGGAGAAGCGGATCCTGGAGCCGGCCCGGGTGGCGCGCGTGGAGGCCGTCACCGATCTCGGGATCACCCTCAAGGTCCTTGCCACCGTGCTCGCGGCCGATCGCTGGAGTGGCGCCGGAGAGCTGCGCCGGCGCCTGCTGGTCGCCTTCCGGGCGGGTGGCATCCAGCTGCCGGTCCGCAAGCCCGCCGCAGACGCCGCCGCCATCCGCCTGGACTCGACGCCGTCGTCCGACCCGGTTGCCCCGCCGCCCGCCCCCGAGGGCTGATTCCGTGCCTGGCCGCGTCCCTGGGTTGCCGCGCCACCGGGCCGTTCATTTGTCCGCACCCCGCATAAGATTGCCGCGCGTACCGATAGCGAAGAGGAGCCACGGTGGAGCTGGAGCAGCGTCCTGAGATCGAGGCGCTCATGGCAGAGCGTCGAACCTTCCCGCCCGATCCGGCCTTCGCCGCCCAGGCCAATGCCCAGGCGGGCCTGTACGAGGAGGCCGAGCGCGACTTCGAGGGCTTCTGGGCTCGGCTGGCCCGTGAGCGGCTGGCCTGGGACCAGGACTTCCACACCACGCTCGAGTGGAACCTGCCGTTTGCCAAGTGGTTCGTCGGTGGCAAGCTGAACATCGCCTACAACTGCATCGATCGCCACGTGGAGAACGGCCTGGGCGACAAGGTGGCGTACCACTGGATCGGCGAGCCCGGCGACACGCGGACCATCACCTACCGCGACCTCCAGCGCGAGGTCTCAAAGGCCGCCAACGCGCTCAAGGAGCTGGGCATCGGCACGGGCGATCGCGTCGCCATCTACATGCCGATGATCCCGGAGCTGCCCATCGCCATGCTCGCCTGCGCCCGGCTGGGCGCCACCCACACGGTGGTCTTCGGCGGCTTCTCGTCGGAAGCCCTGGCCGGCCGGATCACCGATGCCGGCGCCAAGCTCGTCATCACCGCGGACGGCGGGTGGCGACGCGGGAAGCCGGCCGAGCTGAAGCCGGCCGTGGACCACGCGCTGCGCGAGACCCCCACGGTCGACAACGTCCTCGTGGTCCGCCGCCTGGGCGAGCACGCCAACATCGAGATGGTCCCCAAGCGTGACCACTGGTGGCATGAGATCGTCGACCGCCAGTCCGAGGACTGCCCGCCCGTCCCGGTCGACTCGGAGCACCCGCTCTACCTGCTCTACACGTCCGGGACCACGGCCAAGCCCAAGGGCATCCTGCACACCACGGCCGGCTACCTGCTGGGCGCGGGCTACACCCACGAGATGGTCTTCGACCTCAAGCCCGACGACGTCTACTGGTGCGCCGCGGACATCGGCTGGGTCACCGGCCACAGCTACATCGTCTACGGGCCGCTCGCCAACGCCGCGACGGGGATCATGTATGAGGGCACCCCGGACAGCCCGACGTGGGACCGCTGGTGGCAGATCATCGAGGACTACAAGGTCAACATCCTGTACTGCGCGCCCACGGCCATCCGGGCCTTCATGAAGCAGGGCGAGCAGTACCCGGCCGCCCATGACCTTACCTCGCTCCGCGTCCTGGGCTCGGTGGGCGAGCCGATCAACCCCGAGGCCTGGCTCTGGTACCACGAGCACATCGGCAACAGCCGGACGCCCATCGTGGACACCTGGTGGCAGACCGAGACCGGGATGATCCTCATCACCCCGCTCCCCGGCGTGACCACCACCAAGCCGGGCTCCGCCACGTTCGCCTTTCCGGGCATCGCGGCGGACGTCGTGGACGCCAACGGTGAAGCCGTGCCGCTGGGCGGAGGCGGCTACCTGGTCCTCAAGCGGCCGTGGCCGGCCATGCTCCGCGGGATCTGGGGCGACCCTGACCGCTACCGCGCCACCTACTGGGGTCGGTTCCCGGGCATGTACTTCGCCGGCGACGGCGCCAAGCGCGACGCGGATGGCTACCTGTGGCTGCTGGGCCGGGTGGACGACGTGATGAACGTCTCGGGTCACCGGCTGAGCACGATCGAGGTCGAATCCGCCCTGGTCGACAACCGGGCCGTCGCCGAGGCCGCGGTGGTGGGCAAGAACGACCCGATCACGGGTCAGTCCATCTTCGCGTTCGTGATCCTGCGCGGAGGCCAGGTTGGCTCCGAGGACCTTGCCCGCGTCCTTCGCGACCACGTGGCCAGGGTCATCGGGCCCATCGCCAAGCCCAAGTACCTGATGTTCGTGCCGGACCTGCCCAAGACGCGGTCGGGCAAGATCATGCGGCGCCTGCTGCGCGACGTGGCCGAGGGCCGGCCTCTGGGCGACGTGACCACGCTGGCCGACGCCGGGGTGGTGGACGTGATCCGCTCGAACACTGGCAAGACCGAGGAGTAGGGCGGCCGAAGCCGCTGGCGCGGCTTCGGCTTGCGAGGCCGCCTTCGGCGGCCTCGGGAGAGCCAGTCCGCGCGGCCTCAGCCGTGGCGTTGTTCGGTGCGCGACAACAGGCGTCGCCCGGTCGGGCCCGCGCCTGGCGGGCCGGCCGTCCTACTCGCCCGCGGCCGGCTCCGTGGCGTCCACCAGCAGGCCGCCGTCGCGCTTGCCGGTGACCTGTGTCGCGAACGCGGTCAGCGCCGGCAGGGCGGTGGCCACGTCCAGGCTGGCCGGATGGCTCAGCGCGAACACGAACTCGCCCGCCTGCCCCGCCGAGACGCCGACGGACCGGACGCCCTTGATCCCGCTCAGCGCGCGCTTGAAGCCCGCGATGCCGGCGACGCTGGAGAGGCCGACGACGACCAGCTCCGTGCGGACATCCCGCCCCCGCTCGGCCCCGTTCCCACGTTCGCCCGGGGTTCCGCGCTCGGCGGCAAACCACGCCTCCGCACCGGCACCGCCGTCGAGGCCGTCCATGGCCGCCGCCTCCGCCGCCTCCGCTGCCTCCGTGGACATCCCCATCCTGGCGCGGGCCGTGGCCTCCGCGGCGGCGATCTCCGCCGCCTGGAGTGCCGCCGCAGCCTCCGCGGCAGCTTGGTCCGCGGCCGCGTCGGCGGCCGTGTCCGGGTCAGCCGCCGAGTCGATGTCGGCGAGGACCGGCGGATCGGGCAAGGTCTGGGCCAGCGTTGCGATTCGGGTCGGGTCCTCCTCGGCGAGCAGTCGCTCGATGAAGGAAGCCAGCCGCGACTCGTAGGCGCTGACGGTCTCGCGGACCAACTCCGTCCGACGGCGCACAGATTCGGCATGACCGGCCAACTCATCGTCGAGGCGTGCCTTCCGGTCCACGACTCGGCGCTCGGCTTCGTCCTTGATCCGGGCGATCTCCGACTTTGACCATTCGCGGGTCTCGACCAGGTCCTCGTCGGCCCGGCGCCGCAACTCGGCGCTGTCGCTGGTGGCGAGTTGCTCGATCTCCTCGACCCGTTGGCGGGCATCCGCGGAGAGCCGCGCGACCGACTCATCGCGGGCCGACTGGGCCGCGGCCTGCATGGCACGGGTCAGGTCGACCATGAACTTGGTGGGCCGCATGGCACCCGTGGCGGCGGCTGGGGGAGGAGCCGCGTGTTCGACGACGGGCACGGGCGATGCCGCGGTTGCCGGCATGACGCGGGCCTCCTGGACGGGACGACGCTCAGGGGATGGACCCGGTGTCTGGCTCGCGATCCCGGACGCGGTCGCGGCGGCCGGCTCGGCGGCGGCTGGTTCGCCGGAGGCCGTGGGGGCCGTCGCCGGTTCGGCGGTCGCCGGTTCGGCGGTCGCCGGTTCGGCGGTCGCCGGTTCGGCGGCGGCTGGTTCATCGGCGGCGAGCACGGAGGCATCCGGGGCCGCCGCCGGGGCCGACTCCACCGGAGCGGGCGCGCTCGATGCGCTGCTGGCCGCGGCGTTCGCCGCCGCGCGCGACGCAAACAAGCGGGCCAGGTCGACGGCCGGCTCATCGGCGGCTGTCGGCGCCGTGGCTCTTGCGCCACGAGCACCGGCCGGCGGATCGGAGCTGGGCCATGCGGGTGCTGGTCCGGTGACCGAAGCCTCGCCCGGCGACGTCATCGCCCGGAGGCGCGCGACATCCACGGCCGGCCACTCGTCGATGGCGGAGCGCGTCAACAGATCGGGCGTGGCGCCATCGGCGCCCATGCCGGGGAAGCGGGCCGACTCGTTGGTCGGGGCGCCGTGCTCGCCGTCGAAGGCGGCCTTGCGGCCCGGCCATCCAGCGACCGACCAGGCGTCGCCGTCGGCGTCGAGGTCGTCGAGGCCAGGGGCGGCGCCGACACGGGTGGCGTCTGCGGTGGCCTCGTCCGGGGTCCAGGTCTGGGGATCGATTCGGCCCAGGGCATCGCCATCCCCCGCCTCCGCCGCGGGGGCGGCTGGCCGGTTGGCCCAGGGCAGGCGAAAGCCGCCTCGCCCGTCGGTGCGCTGGTCGGTGGTCATCAGGGACGGCCCTCTCGCTGGACAGACCGCGGCCCGGCGGTCCCCGCCATCGTCCGACTCGTGGAGGGTTCGGTGTACTCCGCTAGAGGTACCACCGGGTCCTGCCCGGTGGTACTCCGGGGCCACCGGCGGCTGTGCCGACGGCCCGCGCGGGGGGACCGGCGGAGGCCCACGGCGGGAATTGGACACAATGCGCGCCGAAATCCATGCGCGGCGCTAGGATATGGCCATGGAGCCCCACGCGCGCCCGGATCCCGCCGCCGCGGCCACGCCAACGCCCGGCCTGGTGGCTAACGAGTTCGATGGCAAGCCGGGCCTCCCGGACCGCTTCGGCCGTCCGCTCCGCGACCTGCGCATCTCCGTCACGGACCGCTGCAACTTCCGGTGCACCTACTGCATGCCGGCGGAGATCTTCGGGCGGGACTTCGCGTTCCTGCCCCACTCGGAGGTCCTGACCTTCGAGGAGATCACCAGCATCGCCCGCGTCTTCGTGGAATTGGGCGTGGAGAAGCTCCGGATCACGGGCGGCGAGCCGCTGGTCCGCCGCGACCTGCCCACGCTGCTGGCCCAACTGGCCCGGCTCCGGACGCCGGACGGGCGCGAGGTGGACCTCACGCTGACCACCAACGGCTCCGCGCTCAAGGCCCTGGCGCGGCCCCTGCGTGACGCCGGGCTGAAGCGGGTCACCGTGAGCCTGGACAGCCTCGACGACGAGGTCTTCCGGTCCATGAACGGCATCGACTTCCCGGTCCAGCGGGTCCTGGACGGGATCGCCGCCGCGCGCGAGGCCGGCTTCGACCCCATCAAGGTCAACATGGTGGTCAAGCGCGGCACCAACGAGGAGAGCATCGTCCCCATGGCGCGCTGGGCGCGCGAGCAGGGCGCCATCCTGCGCTTCATCGAATACATGGACGTGGGCACGGCCAACGGCTGGGCGATGGACGACGTGGTGACGGCGAAGCAGATCGTCGCCCGGATCGACGCGGAGCTGCCGCTTGAGCCGGCCCAGGCAAACTACCGCGGCGAGGTCGCGGAGCGCTGGCGGTACAAGGATGGCGGCGGGGAGGTCGGGGTGATCGCCTCGGTGTCCGGGCCGTTCTGCGGGGACTGCACGCGGGCGCGGCTCTCGGCCGAAGGCAAGCTGTACACGTGCCTGTTCGCGGCGAAGGGCCACGACATCCGGGCGCTGCTCCGGGCGGAGGGCACGGCCGGAGCGACCGACGCGGGCCTGGCGGCCGAACGCGACGCCGCGGTCCGCGAGCTGGTGGATCGCACCTGGCGCGCACGCGTGGACCGCTACTCGGAGCTGCGCACGGAGGCCACCAGCCACCTGCCGCGGGTCGAGATGTTCGCGATGGGCGGGTAGGGGAGCCGCTCCACTCCGGGTCCGCGTCGGCGCCTCGCTGACCCGGCCTGGCCATCGCCGGCCCGCACCCGACGCCCGGCGCGCGGGGCTCGTCCGGAGCCCAGCCGGGAATCCCGGGCCGGGCGCCCCGGCGCCCCGGATCTCGCCAGAATCCCACCCCGATGGCATTGCGCAACGATCTCCACCGCGATCCGCGCCGTGGGAGGGCCAGCGAACCCGAAGTAGCCTCTCACGGCTAACTCAAGGGCTCCATCCGGCGAGGCCGTCAGCCGCGGAGACCAAGGACTCGCCCAACGCCATCCCGATGGGAATCTGGGGGTGATCCGGGTCTGGGCAATGGTCGGCCCTGGGCGATCGGGCAGCGGCGATCGGGCAGCGGCGATCGGGCAGCGGCGATCGGGCAGCGGCGATCGGGCAGCGGCGATCGGGCAGCGGCGATCGGGCAGCGGCGATCGGGCACCGATGCCGAGCCCCGTCTGTCGCGGCCCGCGCGGTATCTTGCCCGCGACACCCCGCTCGCCCGAGGCCCGCGCCAATGCCCAACTCGACTTCGGACCCCCGCCCGCCCGTCGATCGAACCCAGCCCATCCGCCCCATCGACCAGCCCGCCCGCCTCGACGCCCTGGAGCGCGCCGTCCGCGAGCGCACCGATCTGGTCCCCGTCGTGGCCCTGGTCCTGGGCTCCGGCCTGGGCGGCCTGGCCGACGACCTGACCGACGTCGTCTCCATCCCGTTCGCCGACCTGCCCGGCTGGCCCCCTGCCACCGCGCCCGGCCACGCCGGCCGGCTCCTGTTGGGGCGCCTGTCCGGCGTCCCCGCGGTGGTCCTCCAGGGCCGGATGCACATGTACGAAGGCAACCACCCGGGCCTGGTGATCCAGCCGGTGCTGCTCTTCAAGCGGCTGGGCGCGCGGGTGGTGATCCTGACGAACGCCGCGGGCGGCCTCAACCCCGACTGGGGCCCCGGCACGCTCATGGTCATCAACGACCACCTCAACCTGACCGGCCAGAACCCGCTGCTGGGGGCCAACGCGGATTCGATCGGCTCCCGCTTCCCGGACCTGACCGACGCCTGGTCGAAGCGCCTCCGGGCGCGCCTCCACGCCGCCGGCGCGGCCGAAGGGGTGCCCCTCCACGAGGGCGTCTACGTGGGCCTGACCGGCCCGAATTACGAGACCCCGGCCGAGGTCCGGCTCTACCGGTCCTTCGGCGGCGACGCCGTGGGCATGTCGACCGTGCTGGAATGCATCGCCGCGCGCTGGGCGGGCCTGGAGGTGGCGGGGGTGAGCATCATCACCAACGCCGGTGCGGGCTACACGGGTGAGCCGCTGACGGAGGAGGAGGTGCTGGTGGCCGCCGCCGCCATCGGCCCCAACCTGGCCCGGGTGCTCCGGCGGTTTGTGGGGGAGCTGGAGGCGTAGGGGCTCGGAGACCTGCATTGGGGACCGAGATGACCAATCCGCTCGACTCGCCGCCGACGAATCGCCGGCCTTCCCGGCCCGGTCGTGGTGCGCTGGGCCTGACGCGCCGGGATCAGGCGACCGGCAGCTCGCGACCCGCGGCTCGCGCCGCCTTGGCCTTCTCGGCCCAGGCGTCCAGGACCCGGTCCTTGTGCGGCCGGATGGGGCAGTGCCCGTCGCGGTTGCCCATCTCGTCGCAGTAGCCCAGCGGCACGCACTTGGGCGCCAGGAACGTGCCAAGGAACGGCGACACCTGGAAGATCTCGTGGCGGATCAGCTGGAAGAGCCGCCGGATCTCCCACTGGGCCATGGTGCACAGGCGCAGTCCCGACATGTGGATCAGCGCCCGAAGGTTGGCCGTCATCACCAGGTTGGTGCGGGTGGCGTTGGGGAACACGAAGCGCGCGTCCTCGCCCGGGATCCCGGCCTTGACCAGCTCGTCGTACAGGTCCAGCGAGCCCTCAACCTGGTCCTCGAATTTCCCGCGCAGCCCCGGATCCGCCTCCGCGATGGTGCCGGGCAGCATGGTGGCCGCGTCCTTGAACTTGACGTAGCGCTGGCTCTGCTGGTCGAACGCGACGCCGGCGCGGTGGCGGACCAGCTGGTGCGACAGGGTCCGCGAGACGCCGCTGATGGCGAAGGTGAACACGATGTGCTCGATGGTGGAGCCATGGCCCGATTCGATCACGCCGTTGATCAGCTTCTGCATCTTGGCCTGGTCGAACTCGCCGTCGACCGCCTTGCGGAAGATCTCCTCGGGCGCCATCTCCGAGTAACACGTCCGGCACGCGGTGTAGATGATGGGGACGTAGAACCTCTCGACGATGTCGCGGTCGGGGAAGAGGAGCTTGGCGGACAGGCCCAGCTCGTGGCGGCCCGGGTTGCGGGGAATGCCGGTCTTCTCGCGGGGCGCGGCTTCGGGGTTCACGGCCGAAGGATAGCGCCCGGCGCCCCCGGCGCCCAGCCCGCGTTCTGCCTAGCCGGCCACCTCGTCAGGCGGCTCCGGGCGACCCGGATCCAGCAACTCGCGCAGGCCCTCCAGGTACGAGTCCCAGTAGCCGGCGTGATCCTCCCGGTCGGACTCCGTCAGGCCCGCATCGGCCCAGCCATCGTGCTCGAGGACGATCCGGCTGCCTCCGGTGCTCATGGGCTCCACGGCCCAGGTGACCCGCGTGGTCCTCGTCTCCTCGTCGCCGTCCCACCGCCAACTGTGCATGAAACGGCGCCCTGGCTCCACCGCCAGCACGAACCCGTCGACCGCGCTGCCGTCCTCGAACTCAACGCGATGGGGATCACCCACCTTGCCCAGCGGCGTGACGGTCGCGAACCAGTGCGCGACCAGGGCCGGCTCGGTGAGCGCGGCCCATGTGGCGGGACGGCCCGTGCGGACGCGGCGACTGAGGTGGATCGGGGCGATCTGCGTGGGCACGGGCGGAACCTCGGTCTGGCTGGTCGAAGGGCCGACGGCCGACGGCTGATGCCGACTGGCACGTTCGAAGGATAGGGCCGGACGGCCTCGGGCGGACCCCCTCCCAGTGCTAGTGGGTGGCCTGCTCGGTGGTCGCGCGCAGCCGGGCCGCCAGGCCGCGGATGATCGCGAGGGCGAGGGCCGGCGATTCGGCCAGCAGCGCCTCCAGGTCCCAGGACGCCACCGCGAGGCAGCGACACGGGCCCACGGCCGCCACCTGCGCGTTGCGGGGCTGGCCATCGAGCACCGAGAGCTCACCGAAGAAGTCCCTTGGCCCCAGGTCGGCAAGATGCTTCCCGTCCCGGATCACGCGCGCCTGACCCTCGACCACGATGAAGAACCCGGTCCCGATCTCGCCCTGCCGGGCGATGACGTGGCCCGCCGGGAAGTCCACCTCGGTGGCCCGGGAGGCAACCAGCTCCAGCACATCGCGACCCACGCCGCTGAACAGCCGGCACGCCCCCAGCAGCTCGACATGCTGGTCCCTGGCCACGCCCACAAGCAACCTCCTTGGTCCCGGCTGGCCTCGCCCGGCCGTTCGTGCGGGCCATGCTGGCGCGCGGCGGCTCGGTCGTCAACCACCCCACCCGACTAGCCTTGACCCCACCCGGCCAGGGGCCACTGATGCCGGGGCTCTGGCGGCAGGAGCCGTTCATGCCGGGCCTCATCGCGGGTGACGGTGCCGGTCCCGGGATCACGGCGGGCCGATCCGGGCCCGAGTCTCGCCTCGAGCGCGGTGAGGGTCGCCCGCCACCGGCGTGCGACGCGAGGCTCAGGCCAATCGGTTAGCCGTTGACGGCAAACCCGCGCGCTCGATACCCTCACACCGTGGAGGAGGAGCGATCGGCCGGGGTCTGGTTGGCTGGCGCGCGCGTCCCGCCGGTCGGGACTCCGCCGTCAACCGAGACTCCGCCGTCAACCGGGCCGCTGCGGCCCATCGCGGCGGGTGACGCCCCGTTTCGCGACCTGCTGCTGGCCTGGCTGCAGGGTGGTGCCCCCGCCCGCCACGTGCGGCTCGTCGCCCGGACCGGTGACGCCCGGACCGACGCCCTCGTGGATGACCTGGCCCCCGGACTCGTGGCGCTCCTCGAGCGGTTGACGGACCGACAGCGCGAGGTGGCCCGGCTGCTGCTCGTTGACGGCATCCGGCGCGCGCAGATCGCCGAGGCGCTGGGGATCAGCCGGCCGACCGTGTCGGTGATGGTCGACCGCGCGCGGATCGTCGAGCTGGGTCCGCTGGCCGCGGCCCTCGACGATCTGTTTGCGGCTGGGGTACGCATGGCACCCGCCGGCGACCATCCGGCCGCAGCCCTCGATCCCACCTGATGCTGCAGGCCCTTCTGGCTGGCGCCCTGGCCGGCTACGCCATCGCGGTGCCAGTCGGCGCGATCGCGATCCTGATCATCGACGCGGGGATGCGGCGCGGTTTCCGCCACGCCGCGGCAGCGGGCGCGGGGGCCGCCAGCGCCGACCTGCTCTACGCGTCGCTGGCCGTGCTGGCCGGAACGGCCGTGGCCGCCCTCCTGGCGCCGGTCCAGGCCTGGCTCCGGATCGCCGCGGTGGTCGCCCTGCTGGTCATCGGCGCGCGAGGGCTCCGCGGCAGCCTTCGGGCCGCCGGGGCCGCACCCACCCAGCCCCCCGGCAGCGTTCGCGTGACGTACCTCCGCTTCCTTGGGCTGACCATCCTGAACCCCGCGACCATCGTGTACTTCTCGGCCCTGATCCTGGGGCTGGCCACGGTCGGGGGTGGCGCCGCCGACGGGGTCGCCTTCGTCGCCGGGGCATTCCTGGCGTCGCTCTCCTGGCAGACGCTCCTGGCCGTGATCGGCGCGTTTGGCCACCGGCGCCTCCCGGCGCGCGCCCAGGAGGCCTTCGGCGTCGTGGGCAACCTGACCATCATCGTGATGGCGGTGGGCATCGCGATCAGCCTGGCACGGGCAACGGCCTAGGCCCGGCGGGGTCGCCAGGCCGCCAGACCGGCACCATTTGATCGTCCGGACCCAGACTCCTAGACTTCGCTCACCAACTCGACTCCAGCGAACCCTCACGAGGCCATCATGTCGAACGATCTGCCGTCCAAGGGCACCGCGTCCCAGCAGGCGAACGCCCTCGCCGGAGCCAGGCACAACAAGGACTGGTGGCCAGGCCAGTTGGACCTCGGGATCCTCGCCCAGCAGTCCTCGCTCTCCAACCCGATGGACGAGGACTTCGACTACGCAGAGGCGTTCAAGGCCCTCGATCTGGACGCGCTGGTGGTTGACCTCCGGGCGCTGATGACGGACTCGCAGGACTGGTGGCCCGCGGACTACGGCCACTACGGGCCGCTCTTCATCCGGATGGCCTGGCACAGCGCCGGCACCTATCGCACGAGCGATGGCCGCGGCGGCGCCGGCACCGGCAACCAGCGGTTCGCGCCGCTCAACAGCTGGCCGGACAACGGCAACCTCGACAAGGCGCGCCGGCTCCTCTGGCCCATCAAGCAGAAGTACGGCCGACGGATCTCCTGGGCCGACCTGATGATCCTGGCCGGCAACGTCGCGCTGGAGTCGATGGGTTTCAGGACCTTCGGCTTCGCCGGCGGACGCGCCGACATCTGGGAGCCGGAGCAGGACATCAACTGGGGGTCCGAGGCCACGTGGCTCGGCGACCAGCGCTACAGCGGCGATCGCGAGCTCGCCAACCCGCTGGCAGCCGTGCAGATGGGCCTGATCTACGTCAACCCGGAGGGCCCGAACGGCAACCCCGATCCGGTCGCCTCGGGACGCGACGTCCGCGAGACCTTTGGGCGCATGGCGATGAACGACGAGGAGACCGTGGCCCTGGTGGCCGGCGGTCACACCTTCGGCAAGGCCCACGGGGCCGGCGATCCCAAGCACGTCGGCGCGGAGCCCGAGGCCGCCGGCATCGCGGAGCAGGGCCTGGGCTGGAAGAACAGCCTGGGCAGCGGGAAGGGCGGCGACGCCATCACCAGCGGGCTGGAGGGCGCCTGGAAGCCCAAGCCCACCACCTGGGACAACGGCTACTTCGAGACGCTCTTCCGGTACGAGTGGGAGCTGACCAGGAGCCCCGCCGGTGCCCAGCAGTGGCAGCCCAAGGGCGGCGCCGGCTCGGACACCGTGGAGGACGCGCACGACCCCGCCAGGCATCACGCGCCGATGATGTCCACGGCGGACATGGCGCTCCGCCTCGACCCGGCCTACGAGAAGATCTCGCGCCACTTCCTGGAGAACCCGCAGGCGTTCGCCGACGCGTTCGCCCGTGCCTGGTTCAAGCTGACACACCGTGACATGGGCCCGCGGGCGCGCTACCTGGGCACGCTGGCGCCGACCGAGGTGCTGATCTGGCAGGACCCGATCCCCGCCATCGACCACCCGCTGGTGGACTCGCAGGACATCGCGGCCCTGAAGCAGCGGGTGCTTGGGTCCGGCCTGTCGACCGCGCAACTGGTGCGCACGGCGTGGGCGTCGGCCGCAACATTCCGCGGCAGCGACAAGCGCGGCGGCGCCAACGGGGCGCGCATCCGCCTCGCCCCGCAGAAGGACTGGGAGGTCAACCAGCCGGCCGACCTGGCCGCGGTGCTGTCCATCCTCGCCGGGATCCAGGCGGACTTCAACGCGTCGGCGGCCGGCGGCAAGCGGATCTCGCTGGCCGACCTCATCGTCCTGGCGGGCAGCGCCGCGGTCGAGTCGGCAGCAAAGCGAGCCGGCCATGACGTGACCGTGCCGTTCGCGCCGGGCCGGATGGACGCAGCGCCGGAGCAGACGGACGCGGCGTCGTTCGCCGTCCTGGAGCCGCGGGCCGACGGGTTCCGCAACTACGCTCGTCCGGGGCTGGAGAGCGCGGCGGCGGAGCTGTTGATCGACAAGGCGCAGCTGTTGACGCTGACCGCCCCCGAGATGACGGTCCTGGTCGGCGGCCTGCGTGCCCTGGGCGCCAACGTTGGCGCGTCGAGCCACGGGGTGTTCACCACGCGCCCGGGGACGCTGACCAACGACTTCTTCGTGAACCTGCTCGACATGCGCACCGCGTGGCAGCCGTCGGCGACCACGGCCGGCGTGTTCGAGGGACGCGACCGGGCGACCGGCGCGCCCCGCTGGACGGGCACCATCGTCGATCTCGTCTTCGGCTCCAACTCGCAGCTGCGCGCGCTGGCGGAGGTCTACGCGAGCAGCGATGCGGAGCCGACCTTCGTGCAGGACTTCGTGGCGGCGTGGACCAGGGTGATGAACCTGGATCGCTTCGACCTCGACTGACCCCGGGCCCTGGCCCGGAGCGGCTTCAGGAGCCGCCGAGGGCCCGGGCGGCGCGGATCAGGGCGGCGTCCAGCCAGACCCGGCAGAGGACATCGACCAGCTCAAGGCGATCGACGGCCGTGGCCAGCGCTGCGGCCGCCGGGTTGCCCGGCTGGCCGCTGCCCACCGCGGCCGCCCCGTGGCGAGCCATCAGCGCGACGCCCGGGAGGGGCTCCGGCGGCTCCGCGAGGGCGGCGGCCAGCGCCTGCGCCGCGGCGGCGCTGCCGAGCGGCATGAGCGGCACGACTGGCAGGCGCGGGATGAACAAGGCGGTCTCGGGCAGCTCCGCCGGGTCCGGGTGCTCGCCCGCGAGCGTGAGCGCCATGGCCGACGCGATGTGGGCATGGGCATACGCGACCACGTCGGGCCGTGCCTCGTAGACCGCCCGGTGGAGGGCCAGATCCGAGCTGGGCCGGAGCCCGCGTCGGTGGGGGACCGCCGCCCCGTCGAGCCCCACGATCACCATGTCCGCGGGCGTCAACTCGTCCTTGCGCAGGCCCGACGGCGTGATCAGGAGCGAGCCGTCCGGGAGGCGCACCGACAGATTGCCTTCGCTGGCGGCGATCAGCCCTCGCGCCGCGAGGCGCCTGCCCGCGGCGACCACGGCGGCGCGGAGCAGCTCCAACTCATCGTCGATCATCGCGCCATGCTACCCAACCGCCGCACCATCCGGGCAACTGACCGCGACGGCGGGGGCGGTTGCGTCAGCCGCGATACCGGAAGCAGCCTGGCAGGTGGTCGTCCACCAGCCCGACGCTCTCCATGAAGGCGTACACGATGGTGGAGCCCACGAACCGGAAGCCGCGGGCCTTCAGGTCCGCCGAGAGCGCGTCCGAGGCCGGCGACCGCGAGGGCAGGTCGGACAGCCCGGTTCCGGCCGGCCATGGTGGGGCGAGCGGGGGGGCCATCGTCCGAAGGTAGGCATCAAACGACCCGAACTGCGCCACCACTCGCTGAAACGCAAGGGCGTTCGTGATGGTGGAGTCGATCTTCAGGCCGTTCCGGACGATCCCGCGGTTGGCCATCAGCCGATCGCGGTCCGCGAGGTCGAACCGGGCGACGACGGCCGGATCGAACCCCTGGAATGCCACCCGGAACTGCTTGCGCTTGCGCAGGATGGTGGCCCAGGACAGACCGGCCTGGAAGCACTCCAGGGAGAGCCGCTCGAAGAGCTCCGCGTCGCCGGACACCGGCACGCCCCACTCGTCGTCGTGGTAGGCCACCATCAGCGGGTCCGGCCTGGTGCCGCCGGTGGCCCAGGCGCAGCGCTGGACTTCCAGATCGTTCATGCCGGCAGCATATCGGGCCGGACTGCACGGGCGCTTCACTCCGGATCACCGCCGACGCACCGTGCCGGGGCCGCCGGGCTACGCTCTGCCCATGCCGCCCCGCATCTACCTTGGTCACGGCGCCGCCGGGAACGTCGCCAGCATGGCGCCATTCGTGGACGGCCTGATCGCGCGCGGCATCGAGGCGCATGCCATCGCCCTGCCCAGGCGCCGCGCTGAGGATGCCGTCGCCGCGCTCCGGACCGTGGTGCCGGAGGGCCCAGGCGTCGCCGTTGGCGGCCACTCGTACGGCGGCCGGGTCGCCAGCCTGGCCGCGGCCAGGCCCGACACGCTCTATCGCGCCCTGGTCTGCTTCAGCTACCCGCTCCATCCGCCCGGCCAGCCCGAGCGCACGGAGGCGCGCATCGCCCACTGGCCCCAGATCCGCTGCCCCGTCCTGCTGCTCTCCGGCGAGTCGGATCCCTTCGCACGCATCGACCTCCTCCGGTCCGCCATCCCGCTGCTTCCCGACGCCCAGCTGGTGACCTACCCCCGCCTGGCGCACACCCTCAAGTCGGTCCTGGAGGACGTGCTGGACCGCGTCGCCGCCTTCCTGTGGGCCATCGAAGGCTAGGACCTCCGGCGTCGAACCTCCGCGCGGCGTAGCCCGAAAGGGCCGCTTGTGCGTGCATGCACCGGCACCTACGGTGGCCATCCAAGGCACCGGAGCGGTCACCGCCCCACCACTCGGCCCCGTCCCGCACTCGCCCGGCGCCCAGGCTCCCTGTAGTGGAGGGCTCCCATTGCCCGACCTGGTCCGCCGCCCCTTCCTCCGACTCTCGCTCCGCCTGCCCATCGCGCTGATCGGCGCGGCCCTGCTGGCGAGCATCCTGCTCGCTCCGGGCGCGTCCGCGGCACCCGCCACCGACCCTGCCGGCATCGACGCCTTCATGAAGGCGATCGGGCAGGTGGAGTCCAGTGGCCGGTACACGGCGGTCAACCCGGTCTCGGGCGCGTACGGCAAGTACCAGATCATGCCGGCCAACTGGGCGGTCTGGGCCAGGACCCACCTGGGTGATGCCAGCGCGCCCCAGACCCCGGACAACCAGGAGAAGGTGGCCCGAGGCAGGATGATCGTGCTCTATCGCTGGCTGGGCACCTGGCCACGTGTGGCCTATTGGTGGCTGACCGGGTCCAGCGCGCCGATCGAGCAGTGGACCAACTACGGGCGGCGCTACGTCGACAAGGTCATGACGCTGGCCGGCGGCCTGGGCTGGCCGCCTTCGGGGGCATCGTCGGGTGCGGCGCCGCAGGGCGGCACGGCCACGACCACGCCCACGGCCGCCACTGCGCCGACGCCGGCCCCGCTCCACCTGTCCGAGACTGCCTCGGCCATCACGTACGCGGGCAGCTGGGGCTCCGCGAGCCACGCCGGGTACACCGGTGGGACCGTCGCCTGGGCGACCGAGGCCGGGGCCGCCGCCCAGATCAGCTTCACGGGGCGGACCTTCTCGTGGGTGGGACCGGTCGGCCCGACGCGCGGCACCGCCCAGGTCTGGGTTGACGGTCAGCTGGCCGCCAACGTCACCGAGTACGCCGGCGGGTACAGCCCGCAGAAGGTGCTCTACCTGCGCGACTTCGGCGTCGGCGGCCGGCACACGGTCCGGATCGTGGTCGCCGGCACGGCCGGCCACCCGATGGTCGCGATCGACGATCTGGTGATCGGCTTCTAGCGAGTCGTGGCCCCTGCGCCGTCCCGGCGAGCCCCGTCCCGGCTCGCCGGGACGGGGCTCGCGTCGATCAGCGGGCGGCCACCACGACGATCTCGATCGAGTAGTTGGAGGCCAGGCGAGCCACGCCGACCGTCACGCGGGCCGGGTAGTCCTCCGTGAAGAACTCGCGGTAGACCTCGTTCATCTGCGAGAAGTCGTTCATGTTCGTCATGAAGATCGAGACGTTGACCACGTCCTTGTAGTCCAGGCCAATGGCGTGCAGCGTCACGCCGATGTTCTGGAGCGACTGGCGGGCCTCCGCCTTGATGCCGCCGGCGGCTGCCACCGTCTCGCCCGGGGCGTGGCCGCACTGGCCGGCCAGCCACACGATCCCGTTCGCCTCCACCGCGGGGCTGAAGGGGAGCGGCTTGAAGATGAGGCCGGGGTTCTTGAGGACCTGCTTGGGCACGAACGGCTCCTTGTCTGGTGCACCGGATTGCCTGGGAGGGCCGGTCATCGGCCCGGGGATCAGTCGGCTTCAGCGGCCGCGCCGATCAGTCGCTCCACGATCACCACGTCCCGCCACTCCCCATCGAGCCGGGCGTGGCGCCGGTAGATGCCCACTTCGCGGAAGCCCACCGAGCGCAGCAGCCCGCGGCTGGCCGAGTTGGAGACCATGACCCGCGAGACCAGCTTCCAGAAGCCGGCCGCCGCCGCCGCGTCGATGAGCGCGAGCATGGCGGCCTTGCCCACGCCGTGGCGGCGCGAGCCGCGTGCAACGTAGACCGAGAACTCCGCGATCCCCGCATAGGCGCGCCGGGGTCGATACGTGGATGTGGAGGCAAAGCCCACCACGGGGCCGCCCGGGTCGTCTTCCACCACCACGATGGGGTGGCTGGCGTCGAACCAGAGGCTGACATCGCCGGCCGACCGAAAGTCGGTCTCGAAGGTGGCCGTTCGGTCCTCGATCCCCTGGTTGTAGATGGCGGCGATCACCGCCGCGTCACCGGCCCGGGCCAGCCGGCTGACCGGCTGCCCCCGGTGGCCGTGCCACGGCCCTTCGGTCGCGGACCCGCTGGGGCCGCCAGTCACGCCGCCAGCCCCGGGGTCCATGTCCGGGTCGGGGAGGGAAGCGGGGACGGCGCCCTGGGTCATTCGATCGAGACGATCTTGTAGCGTGCGTCGCCGCGGGGCGTCCGGACCAGGACGTCGTCGCCGACGCCGCGTCCCAGCAGGGCCGAGCCCACCGGGGAGGACGTCGAGATCCGGCCCTGGCCCGGGCTGGCCTCCGTTGGCCCCACGATGGAGTACTGGACGGTCCCGTAGTCGTCCTGGATGGTCACCGTGGACCCAAGGTGGACGACGCTGGTGCCCTCCGGTGCCTCGGCGATGACGTGGTTGCGCAGGATCGCCTCGATCGACTGGATCCGGCCCTCGAGGAAGGACTGCTCCGCGCGCGCGGCGTGGTACTCGGAGTTCTCCTTGAGGTCCCCGTGCTCCTTGGCCGTCCGGATGCGCAGGATCACCACGGGCCGCATGACCTTGGTGAGCTCCTCGTGCTCCGCCTGGAGACGGACCAGGCCGTCGGCGGTCACCACCGTCGGCGGGATGAAGCGGGTTTCCTTGCCGCTCCGGCGGACCGTCGTCGAGCGGGGCTCGGGTGCCTGCGATGTCAGGTGGCTGGCCGGCGCGACGGCCTTGGGGACCCGCGGGGCCCTGGTGGCGGCCTTCCTGGGGGCCGGGGTGAGCGGGGCGGCGGTCCGCTCGGGCGCCGAGCCATCATCGGCGCGTCGGCGCGGCGCTCGGCCCTCGGGCGGGGCCACCAGGCGCTGTGTGGTCCCGAGGCCGGCGGTCAGCTCGTCCGTGCCCTCGGCATCGCCGGGTGGCAGCTCGGTGAGGCGGGTGGGCGGCGGCGGGGCAACCCTCTCGGCGGCGGCGATGGCGCCGACGATCCCGTGCGCCTTCCGCTCCCCGGTGGGGCGGCGGGTGGTGGCGAAGGGGAGGACCACCGCCTGGTCGGGAAGGGCGGCCCTGGCGGCCGGGTCCAGGCCCTCGGCGAAGGCGGTCAGGAACGCATCCAGCGCCTCGTCCGGGGCGGTTGTGCCGGCCCACCAGACGCGGGCGGCGGCGAGGCCGAAGAGGATGTGGAGCCACTGCCCCTCGGCGTGCGGCTTGCGGTCCCCGGGCACGTGCTTGTAGAGCGCGGTGACGCGACCGCCGATCGACATGGTCGTGGAGGTCGCGAACACCACCGGCTCACCGGGCACCCAGAACGCGGCCAGGCGGGCAGCCAGCTCCTTGGTGGTGGGCCGTGCCCCCTCGATGCGGATCTCGGGGCGGTGGGCCAGCCACGCGGCAACCTTGCTCATGTCGATCGGCGCGCCGGCAGGCGAACTGGGCAGCTCGACGACGTAGACCCCCGGACCGCGGCCGCCCACCGGGCGCCCCCACGGGACCGGGCCGTCGGCCATCAGGCCCACCGCGCGGAGCAGGTCGGCGGCTCCCCGCCCGGCCCGGCTCATGCGGCCACGTCCCGGATCGTGCTGTCCCGGTCGATCGTCACTCGCGTAGATCCTCCTGCCCGCGGCGTCCGCCCGGCATCGTTGCCGGTCAGGGTATCGTCGCATCATCGTGACAGCCCCGCCCGCGCGTCGCCGCATGCCACCCCCCGAGCGCCAGCGCCCTCGCGCACGCCGCCTCGTCGTGGGGTTGATCGCCGCGTTGCTGGCCGTGCCGCTGCTGGAGCTGGTCGCGGGCATGGGCCTCAGCCCGATCTACGGGCCGGCGATGACGCCCGATGTGTCGTTCGTGGCCGCCGGATCTGGTTCGGTCGCCGCCGGATCCACCGCTCGTTCGACCTCGGAGGGTGGCGGGCCGCGCGCGGCGTCTTCGGCTAGCCCGTCCACGTCTGTCCCGTCCTCGGCTGGCCCGGTCCCAACCCCCACCCTGGCGCCCGAGGCCCGCCTGCTCGCCACGCTTGATGCCCGTATCGCCGATTGGCGCGTCCAGACGGGCACGCCGGGCGTCGCGGCCACGATCGTGTTCAAGGATGGCAGCCGCTGGAACGGGGTCGCCGGCCTGTCCGACGTGGCGCGTGGCATCCCGGTTCGACCGGGCACGCCGTTCTCGATCGCGTCGATGAGCAAGACCTTCACGGCCGCGCTGGTCATGCGCCTGATCGACCAGAAGCGGCTGCGCATCGACGAGCCGGCCGCGCCCCGCCTGGCCGGGACCGGGATCACGCTGGACGCGCGGATCACGATCGGCCAGCTCCTGGACCACACCAGTGGAATCGGGGACTACCTGGTCAACCCGAAGATCGAGGCGCCATGGGCCGCCACCCCCGACCAGCGCTGGTCGCCGCTCCAGTCGTGGGCCTACCAGCCGCCCGCGGTCTTCCCCCCGGGTGGCGGCTTCTACTACTCCAACGCCAACTACATGCTCCTCGGCCTGATCGTGGAGAAGCTGACCGGGTCGTCGATGGCGGCGAACCTGCGCGAGGCATTCTTCGACCCGCTGGGTCTGCGCTCGGCCTCCTACCAGGCGGTGGAGCCCTCGGCCCTTGCCGTGGCGCGCGGCTACAAGTTCCTCACGGCGTCGCCCACTGAGGCGCCGATCCTCATGCCGGGCAACGGCTCGGCAGTGCCGTTCACGGCCGTGATCACGGCCGCCGGAGCGTCGGGGTCCGTGGTCGCCGCGGCGACGGACATGGCGACCTGGGCCCGGTCCCTCTACTCGGGGGAGGTCCTGCCGATTGCCACGGTCGGCCAGATGGTGGACGACGCGGCACGCACGGTAGCGTTGGCGTCGCGCCTCCCCTATGGCTATGGCGTCCACGTCGTCACGGTGGATGGCCACCCGACGTACGGGCACACGGGCCGCTACCTGGGCGCCCGCGGGGCCCTGCGCTGGTTCCCCCTGGAGGGGCTCTCGATCGCCGTCCTGACCAACCAGAGCCGCGCCGATCCCGGCGACCTGGTGGTGGACCTGGTCCGCCTGGCGCTGGCGCTGCCGGCGGGGTAGGGGCATCGGCCGCTGGCTCGCGAGGGCTCGAGCAGCTGCGGCATCCGACGGTGACGGCGGGCACCGACAACCCGCCGGATCTGGTTCAGCGGGACGACCGGATGGCCGGCCCCCGTACCGCTGGGTCTGGCGTCCCGACAACGACCGGCGCAACCTCGACGAGTCCCCGAGGAGTGCGCCATGTCAACCCTGATCGAGCTCTATACCGCCGAGGCCGTCGTGACCGGCTACCGCATTGACCGGGCGGCCGTGCGCGAGACCCTGGAGTCCGGGGGCGCGGTCCGCCTCGCTCAGCCGCAGTGGACGCCACTCCATCGCCCGCCCGACGAGCGAGACACGGGCGAGTCGCTGCCGGTGGACGAGGTCCTGGCCGCGGTCGCCGAGCCGGATCCGCATCGCGCAGTGCACGCCAACTGGCACGACGTCGTGCTGGAGGCGGGGCCATACCGGATCTCGGGGACGCTCGCGGTGCTCCCCGGCTTTGACCCCAACCGCGCGATCACCCGGCCGGGCGGCACGTTCATCCCGCTCAGGTCCGCCCGCCTGGAGATCATCGACTACCCCGATGCCGGGCAACTGGACCGCGAGACGGTCCTGGTCAACCGCTACGCGGTGGACCGCGTGGCCTCGACGCTGGAGCTGGGCTTCTTCTTCCCGGCGGCGCGCCTGGAGCGGCTGGAGCAGAAACCGGTCGCGTAGGGTTCCGGGCTGGCCCGGCGGCGATGGATACCGCGGGCCCGAGACCCGAGGGTCAGCGGCGGCTCCGGCCGCCGGGGCTGCTGCCCCGGCTTCGGCCGCCTGAGGCGCCGCTCTCAAATCCGCCACCGCGCAGTGGTCGCGGTTCCGCATGGCGGTCCGGCACGAAGCCGTCTTCGACCGTCCACGGGATGGCGCGCTTGAGCAGCTTCTGGACGCCGCGCAGGAGGTCCGCCTCATCGATGCTGACCAGGCTGATCGCCTCACCCGTGGCGCCGGCGCGGCCCGTTCGGCCGATCCGGTGGATGTAGTCCTGCGGCTGCCAGGGGAGCTCGTAGTTGACGACGTGCGGCAGGTCCTCGATGTCGAGGCCACGCGCGGCGACGTCCGTTGCCACCAGGACGCGGATGTCGCCCGCCTTGAACCCGTCGAGCGCACGGGTGCGCTCCGGCTGGCTTCGGTCCGAATGGATGGCCACGGCCTCTACGCCCCGGCGGTCCAGCCACGAGGCCAGGCGCGAGGCGGCAAGCTTGGTCCGGGTGAAGACCAGGACCTGGCGCATCTCGTACTTGCGGACGAGGTGCTCGAGGAGCTCTTCCTTCCGGTCGCGGTCCACCGGGTAGACGATCTGTGCGACGGCCTCGGCGGCGGCGTTGCGCGGCGCGACCTCGACCGTCTTGGGGTCGGTGAGGATGGTGCCCGAGAGGCGCCGGATGTCCTCGGAGAAGGTCGCCGAGAACATCAGGTTCTGGCGCTTGACCGGCAGCAGCTCGATGATCCGGCGGATGTCGGGCAGGAAGCCCATGTCGAGCATCCGGTCCGCCTCGTCCATCACGAGGATCTCCACCTGGCTCAGGTTCACCGTCTTCTGGCCCACGTGGTCCAGGAGGCGACCCGGGGTGGCGACCAGGATCTCGATCCCGGAGCGGAGCAGCTGGATCTGGGGATCCAGCGGGACGCCGCCGTACACCACGGCCGGCCTAAGCGGCACCGTGCGCCCGTAGGTCACCACGCTCTCGTGGACCTGCACGGCCAGCTCGCGCGTGGGGACCACGATCAACGCCCGGACCGGGTGGCGCGCCGGCGAGAAGCTGGTGTTGGCGTGGCCGCGCAGACGATCCAGGATGGGGAGGACGAAGGCGGCAGTCTTGCCGGTGCCGGTCTGGGCGGCAGCCAGGACATCGTGTCCGGCGAGGACCAGTGGGATCGCGGCCTTCTGGACCGGGGTGGGGCGTTCGTAGCCTTCCTCGGCGACGAGGCGGACGAGATCGGCCGACAGGCCGAGCGAATCGAAGGTCAAGCGTTGCTCCTGTGCGCTCCGGGATGGAGGAGCGGGCCACGGTCACCGTCACCGGTGGGATCGGATCGACGGGCGGGCCGTCGCGAGCATAGCGGAAATGCGGGGTCGGCCATGGGTACCATCCGGCACATGCCGAGCGTGGGGACCCGGGCGGTCGAGGCGGTGCGCCAGTCCGGGGTGCCCCATGCCCTCCACGAGTACGAGCTGCCCGAGAAGGCCGGGCGCGAGCGGGACGCGCGTCCCGCGTACGGCCTCGAGACGGCGACGGTGCTGGGCGTGGACCCGGAGCGGCTCTTCAAGACCCTGGTCGTGCTGGTGGACGGGACGCCGTGGCTGGCGATGGTGCCCGTGTCGCGTGAGCTGGACCTGGGCGCCCTGGCCGCCGTGGCCGGGGGTCGGCGCGCGGTGCTGGCGGATCCCGCCGTGGCGGAGAAGCTCACCGGGTACCAGGTCGGGGGCATCAGCCCCCTCGGGACGCGGCGGGCCCTGCCGGTCGTGCTCGACGAGGAGGCGGTCTTGTTCGGGTCGATCCTGTGCTCCGCCGGTCGGCGGGGCCTGCAGGTGGAGCTGGCCCCGGACGACCTCGTCCGCCTGACCGACGCCCGGCTCGCCGCGATCGCCCGGGAGCGCTAGCGGTGCGCCGGGGCGCGGCGCCTCGTCGGCTGCGCTAGCCTTCGGCTCGATGTCCAACCTGACCGCCGCCGCCCCTGGGCCGGCCTCCACCCCCACCTCGGCTCCAGCCCTCCCGCACGCCCCGACCACGCTCCGCGGCACCATCCCCGCCATCGCCGCACTCTTCCTGGTGGCGCTGGCGCTCCGGCCCCAGATCGTCGTGATCGGCCCGCTCCTCCCGACCATCCGCGAGAGCCTCAACGTCCCCTTCGGCGTCGCGGGCCTCCTGACCACCATCCCTGTCCTGTGCCTGGGCCTGTTCGCGCCCGTGGGTCCGTGGCTGGGGATGAAGCTGGGCCCGAGGCTCGCGCTCGGGCTGTGCGTCGTGATCACCGTCGTCTTCGGGGTCGCCCGAACGCTTGCCCCGGAGGCGTGGCAGATCCTCCTGCTGACCTTCGGGGCCGGTGCGGGGATGGGTATGGCGGGCCCGCTGCTCAGCATCTCCGTCCGCCTCCGTGCCCCCAACCGTCCAGGGCTGGCGACTGGCGCGTACGCGGCCGGCTTCGTGGTGGGCAGCTCGTTGGCCGCCCTCCTCGCGATCCCCCTGGAGACCACGCTGGGCGGTGCCTCGGGCGATTGGCGCCACTCCCTGCTGCTGGTCGCGCTGGCGGGCACCTTCTCGCTGGTGGCCTGGTTGGCCCTCCTGCCGCCCGATGCCCCCAGCGAGCACGTGGACAGCCGTCCCCGCGCGCTGCCCTGGCGCCGGCCCATCGCCTGGGGGCTGGTCGCGGTCTTTGGGCTCCAGTCGATCATCTACTTCGGCGCCCAGACCTGGCTGCCCAACATCTACGTCGAGCGCGGCTGGGATCCCACGGCGGCCGGCAGCCTCGTCGGCGTGCTCAACACCGCCTCGATCGCCGGCACGTTCGGCGCCCCGCTCATCGCCGACCGGTGGGGGAGCCGGCGTCAGCAGCTCCTGGTCATCGCCGCGATGAAGATCGTCGGCCTGCTGGGCGTCATCCTGGTGCCCGACTACGGCTTCTTCTGGGCCGCATTCCTCGGCCTTGCGGTGGGTGGCGTCTTCCCGCTGGTGCTGATCCTGCCGGTGGACGTGGCGGAGAAGCCGGGTGACATCGGCGCGGCGGCGGCGCTCATGCTGCTGGGCGGCTACATGCTCTCGTCGGTCGGCCCGGCCTCGCTGGGGGTGGTCCGAGATGTGACCGGCGACTTTGGGGCGGTGCTCTGGGCCCTGGTGGGGCTGACGGTCATCTTCGCGGCGGCGTCGTGGCGGCTGTCGCCCGAACGCCTGCGCCGGGGGCTTGGCACGCACGCCTGACGCCAGCGCTGGCACCCGCCCGGGTGGTCAGCGTGCCAGTCCGTCGACCACCCGGCGGACGTCCCGGTTCGCAGGCGCGCACCGGTGCTCCGCGCTACCATCGGCCGCATGCCAGCAGATCAGCTGCCCTACACGGGCGATCCCCAAGCCGACCGGCTCAATGCCACCAACCCACTCGCGCTCCTGATCGGATTCGCGCTCGATCAGCAGATCACCCTCCAGAAGGCGTTCGCCGGTCCGCGGGACCTGCAGCAGCGGATCGGTCACCTGGATGCGGCCACGATCGCGGCGATGGACCCGGCCAGGCTGGACGAGGTCTTCCGCGAGCGCCCCGCGCTGCATCGCTTCCCCGGCGCCATGGCCGGCAAGGTCCAGCAGCTGTGCGCCACCATCGCCGAGCAGTACGACAACGACGCGGGCCGGGTCTGGCGTGATGCCGCCAGCGGCAAGGAGATCCGAGATCGGATCCTGGGCCTGCCGGGCTTCGGCGAGATGAAGGCCATGACGCTCCTGGCGGTGCTCAGCAAGCAGTTGGGTGTCAACCCGCCCGGCATGGCCGACGTGCTGCCAACGCACCCCACGCTCGGGGACGCGGGCACGCCCGACGCCGTCGCCGCGTACCAGGCCGCGAAGCGGGCCCGCAAGGCCGAGCTGCGCGCCCAGGGTCAGCGGGCCTGACCACCACGGGGAAGCCCGCACCCGTTCCTGACCCCGGGCCGGGTCCCGGTCAGGGTCTGGAGCCCGTCCGCGAGCCCGTTCGGAAGCCCGCGCCGAGGCGGCAGCGCAAGTTCTCCATGCCGGAGAGCCACGACCCGCGCGTCAACGACGCCATCGCGGCGTTCCTGGACGGCCCCGCGCGAACCGCCGCGATCCCGGCGGTCCCGCCCGCGCCGGTGCCTTCACCCGCGCCGGCACCCGCGACTCCCGCCGTCGCGCGTCGCCCGGCGGATTCGGCCCTCATTGCCCGCCGCGGCCAGGTGCGCCCGGGCGGCCCGCCAGCCATCGACAGCCGCGCGGACTGGAACGTCGCCCTCCACCTGGAGGACTCACGCTTCGAGCGATACGGCCGGCCGGTGGCCGTGGTGGTGATTGACGCCCTGCCGTACGACCGCACGGGGCGACAGCCGGCGCGCTCGATGGTGGATGGGCTGGCCGCGCAGCTGACCCGTGTGCTCCGAGGCACGATGCGCGAGACAGACCGCCTCACCAGGGTCACCGCCAACCGGTTCCAGGTCCTACTCCCGGAGACCACCTTCGACGCCGCCTGCCTGTACGCCGAGCGCGCGCAGATCGACGGCGAGCGCGAGGCCACGCGCGGGACGCTGGGACTCTGGCTGCGCGCCGCCGTGGGGACACCGGGCCGCGGGGTCTCGCTGGTCGGGGCGCTGGCCCGCGCGGAGGGGGAGCTCGACCGCTAGGAGGTCGAAGCCGTCCGTCCCGTCGCCACCGCGCCCGTCCGCTCGTCCGTTCGTCCCGTTCGCAAGCCCGGCCTTCGACCTCGGCGCCCGCGGTCGCCGTCTGCCGCACGCTGGACAGTCGTTGCGCAGACAACTATGATCTGATCACGGCCGGCACGACAACGCGCCGCCCCGCAGCTGCCGATCGAGGAGCCCATGCCCGCCGTCACCGTCCCCGACCTCCTCGTCCTCCCGCGCATTCCGCGCCCGGACGTGACCGCTCGACAGCGTCCGGTCGGGCAGATCATCACCGCCCAGACCACGTTCGAGGGCGCGGGCTTCCCCGTTCGCCGCCCATTCCCCGGGCCCTATGGCAACATCGCGGACCCGTTCCTCCTCCTCGACGAGATGGGCGAGGTCAAGTACGGCCCCAACGAGGCCAAGGGCGCGCCGTGGCATCCACACCGCGGCTTCGAGACCGTCACGTACATGATTGACGGGGAGTTGCGCCACACGGATTCCAACGGCGGCGGCGGGGTGATCCGGGACGGCGCGACGCAGTGGATGACGGCCGGCGCCGGGATCCTGCACGACGAGATGCCCACCGACGCGATCTACCGGTCGGGCGGACTCTTCCACGGCGTGCAGCTCTGGGTCAACCTGCCGGCCGCGCAGAAGTTCGCGCCGCCGCGCTACCAGGACATCCGGCCGGACCGGCTCGTCCTCCTCACCTCCGCCGATGGCGGGACGCTGATCCGGGTCATCGCCGGCGCGTTCGCCGGGCATGCCGGGCCGGGGATGACGTACACGCCCATCTCCTACGCCCACGCGACGCTGGCGCCGGGCGCGCAGTTGGACGTCCCCTGGGAGCCTTCCTACAACGCCCTCGTCTACGTGATGCGCGGGCACGGGACGGTGGGCGCCGGGGCCGATGAGCGGCTGATCCGCGACGGGCAGCTCGCGGTCTTTGGGCCGGGCGATGCGCTGACGGTGTCGGCATCGGCGGGCCTGCGGGCCGATGGGCTGGTCCCGGAACTGGAGGTGCTGCTGCTGGGCGGCCGCCCCATCGGCGAGCCCGTGGTGAGCTACGGCCCGTTCGTGATGAACACGCGCGAGGAGATCATCCAGGCGATCCAGGACTACCAGTCGGGGAAGATGGGCGTGGTCCCGGCGCGCCACCTCTCGCCGGAGATGGGCGAGCCGCGCGGCTGACCAACAGGCGGACCAGGTTCAGCCCGTGAAGGCCGGTCGGCGGCGCGCCGCGGCCCCCGCGCCGAGCCGGGTCCGCCGCGGCACCCCGAAACCCTAGCCCAGCTCCGCGCCCCCGTTCCCCGGCCCGCCCTGTTCGCGCAGGAAGCGCTCGATGTCCGAGATCAGGTCGTCCCCGGAGGGGAGCCGCGCCTCGTCGACCATGGCCTCCAGGCGCGACACGTAGTCGCGCGTCGTGTCGTCGGCCGCGGCGGCCGCGGAGAGACGGACCAGCATCGCGTCCGCCTCGCCCTGCAGCCCGGACGTGTCGATCTCCTCCGCGAGATGCCGTTCCATCGTCTTGAGCAGCTCAACGGCTGCGAGCGGGTACGGGCCGGACACGTAGTGCGGGATCTGCGCGAAGTAGCCCACCGCCGGAATACCCGATGTGGCAACGGCGATGTCGATGACGCTGATCGCCGCCGCGGGGACCCGGAGCAGCCCCGTTGGCCCCGGGTTCACGCTGGCGCGCAGCAGCCCCCGCCGCGATTCCGTGCCCATCACCGGCACGGGCCGCGTGTGCGGAACCGCCGCGGGGATGGCCCCCAGCGAGATCCACTCCGCGACGCCAAGGCTCTGTGCCAGCTCCACCAGGTCGTCCGACAGCTCCTTCCAGCGGAAGTCCGGCTCGGGGCCGGTCAGGACCAGCAGGTCGCGATCTCCCAGGCGGCGGTGGCGGATCTGGAGCGCCGGCCAGTCCAGGGTGCCGGGGCGCCCGCTCATGATGTGGAGCGTGGGCCGGCGGGCGCGGTAGTCGTAGACGAGGTCCGGGTTGAACGTGGCCACCGGGTCGCCATCACCGGCGAGCTGCGCGGCCGCGCTGGTGGCCGCGGAGCCGGCATCGACCCACCCGTCCAGCGCGGCGATCATGGTCGGGGCGATGAGTTCGTGCGAGCCGTGGAGGCGATAGAGCGGCATCGCGAGAGGATACGGCACACCGCCGCCATTGCGGTTGGCCGAGGGTGGCGGCCGCGCCGGACCTCGCTTTGCGCCGCCTTCGCGCCTATCCCTCCCCGGGCAGCCGGCAGAGGATCTCGCCGTGCGGCACGGTGAACCACCCGTCCGGCGCCGCCGCCCAGCGCCGCCACGCATCCGCGATTCGCTCCAGCGCCGCGGCATCCGCGAATCCCAAGGCCACGGCCTGCTCCGCGAACGTCGATGCCGTCACTCGCTCAGCCCACGTCCCGCCCCACCACGCGCGATCCTCGGGCGAGTCGAACCGCCAGGCCGACGAGCTCGCAGTAACGTCCGCGAACCCCGCCTCCCGCGCCCAGCCCACCAGGAACCGGCCGGCATTCGGCTCGCCGCCCGCGCTTCGGGCGATCCGGTCGTACAGCTGGAGCCACCCGTCCAGCGCCGGGTCGGCCGGCCCCCAGGCCATTCCCGAGTAGTCCGCGTCTCGCGCCGCCACCAGGCCACCCGCCCGCGCCACCCGCCCCATCTCGTGCAGCGCCCCAACCGGATCGGCCAGGTGCTGGAGCAGCTGATGGGCGTGGACGACGTCGAAGTAGCCGGCTGGGAAGGGGAGCCGGTTGGCGTTCGCGACCCCGAAGCGGACGTCGGCACCTGCGGCATCGGCGTCGGCCCGGGCCTTGTCGACCACCGCCTCGGCGATGTCGACGCCGACGACCAGCGCCGGCGCCAGGAGCGCCGCCAGCCCAACCGTGATGGTGCCTGGCCCGCTGCCCACGTCCAGCAGGCTCATCCCCTGGTGGAGGTGGGGGAGCAGGTAGCCCGCGGAGTTCTCGGCCGTCCGCCAGCCGTGCGATCGAAGGACGCTCGCGTGATGGCCGTGGATGTAGGTGGCGCCGGCCGGGGCGGCGTTCGGGTCGCTCATCGGCGAAGGATACCGGCCTCGGACCCGGGGTTCGCTACCATCATCGGATGCCGTCCGGATCACTCGCAGCCCTCCCGCCGAAGGTCCGCGCATTCCTCGAATCCGGCCCGCTCGCCCACGTCGTGACCCTCAGCGCGGACGGCTCCCCGCAGGTCAGCATCGCGTGGGTCGGCATCGAGGCGGACGAGATCGTCATCGGCAGCATGTTCGACCAGCCCAAGCTGCGGAACCTGCGTCGCGACCCGCGCGTCGCGCTCAGCTTTGACGCGCCCGGCCGCACGGACGACGGCCTCGACCATTACCTGGTCCTCCACGGCCGCGCCCGGCTCACCGATGGCGGGGCGCCCCAGCTGCTGGGACAACTCGCGAGGCGCTACCTGGGCCCCGACGCGGCCTTCCCGGCGATGCCGGATCCGCCGGGCGGCTGGGTGATCCGGATCACGGTCGAGCGCATGGTCGGGATCGGCGACTGGCGGGAGGCGTAGGGCCGGCCGCCGCCTACGGGACGATCGCCGCCTTCACGAAGCCCGCCGGCTGGTTCTGCCCGGCTGCGGCGCGGATCGCGTCCTCAGCCCGCTCCAGCGGGAACGTGTGGCTCACGATCTCGTCCACCGGGTAGTGCGCCGCACGCGTCTCGATGAAGTCGATCGCCTTGGCGTAGGCCGCCTCGCCCTTGACGTACACCCCCTGGATCCGGATCTCGTTCCAGACGATGTGGTCCATCGGCATCTGCGCCATCGCGTCCTTGCCCGCCAGGCCGGCCAGCACCACCGTGCCCAGCGTCCGGACCAGCTTGATCGACACCGGCGTTGCCAGGGCGCTCCCCGCGACGTCCAGGCAGACGTCCGCCATCCGGCCGCCCGTGATCTCCCGGACACGGCCTTCGGCATCCTCGCGGTCCACGCAGATGGTGTGGGTGGCCCCCAGCCGACCCGCCAGCTCCAGCCGTGCCGCGTCGCGGGCCAGCCCCGTCACGATGATCCGGCGTGCCCCCACCTCGCGGGCGATGACCGTCGCGGCCAGTCCCTGCGGCCCGCAGCCCTGGATGACCACGTCATCGCCCAGCGTGACACCGCCGCGATCGCGCAGCCATTCGATCCCGTTCGCCAGCAGCGCCGCCGCGATCGCCGTCCCGGCCGGCACGTCCGGCGTGATCCGGTGGAGGATGCTGCCTGGCGCCAGGTACATGTACTCCGCCATCGCGCCCCACAGGTGCGGCGGCGTTGTGGACGACGTATTCAGCCCGTAGCCGTTCTTGCTCTGGCAGAAGCGATACTCGCCGGACCGGCAGCGCCCGCACGACCAGCAGGGCACCGATCCTTCCACGAGCACCCTGTCGCCGACACGGACCCCCCACTTGGCCGCGGCCGCCTCGCCGATCTCCGCCACCCGGCCCAGGATCTCGTGGCCCAGGATCAACGGGATCGCGTTCGCCAGCTTGCCCGAGAAGTACTTCCAGTCTGTGCCGCAGACCCCGGCCATCTCGATGTGCAGCAGCCCATCCTCGGGGCCGATCGTCGGCAGCGGGAACTCGCGCATCACGAGCGTCTCGGGCGCCTCCAGGACGGCGGCGCGACTGGTACCGGTCATCTGGTCTCCTTCCGGATAAAGTCGGCCGCACAACGGCTCACGTTCGGTGCAGGATAGCGGGCATGCTGGCCGGCCAGCACCCTTGGCACGGACCCGACAGGAGGGTTGCATGGCGATCACGGTGCACAGCCAGCCGCTGGAGCGGGCGGGGCGTCAGGGCGTCGCGTTCAGCGGGACGGTCGATTCGAGCGACCTCGCCCAGGTCGACGCCCTGATGGACGCCATCGATGCCGAGCTGCGGGCCAACGGCCTCGACGGCGTGGCCGACGTCGTCCGGACCCGGATCTTCGCCGCCTCCCGGCCGGCGCGCGACGCCGGGAGCAAGGTGCGAACCGCCCGCCTGCTCAACGGGCCGGGCGTCAGCGCCTCGTCCAGCTTCATCGAGCCTGGCGCCTTCCCGGGTGGCGACGGCGTCCGGTTCGACGGGATGGCCCTGGAGGGCGCGGCCGGGGACAAGGTCGTCGCCCGCTACGAGGATGGCGGCCCGCTCTGCCGCTGGGTGGCCACCGGAAACCTGGTCTTCAACACCGGGATCACGTCCACGCTCCCAACCTACGAGGAGCAGCTGGCCGACATCGGCCCGCGCGTCGCGGCGACCGTCACCCACGCCGCGCAGGCCCTTGGCCGGCCCGTGGCCCCGCTTGCCATCACCGCGCACGTGGACCGGACCCAGGAGCCGGGCAGCGGTACGTGGCTGGCGGAGCGGCTCGGCTTCCCGGGGTTGCCGGTCACCATCGGACGGTGCGACGGGTTCACCACGCCGGGCAAGCTCATCGAAGTCGAGCTCGACGCCGTGGCCGGGTAGGGGATCGATGGGGGCCTCCCAGCCACCGCCCGGACCGCCACTGCTGGACCGCATCCTGGCGGAGCCCGACGACGATGCCCGCTGGCGGCTCCTCGTGGACCTGGCGAAGGCCGATCCCGATCGAGCGCTCGCCGAGGGCATCGACGGGCTGGCTTCGGCCGAAGCCTCGAGGCGTGAGGCAAGCGCCGATCTCCTGGGCCAGGTGGTCCAGGCGCGGCGTGACCATGTCGCCGTCATGGCCCAGGCCCTGCTGCCGCGCCTGCGGCTGGAGCAGGACCCATGTGCCCTGGAGTCGGCGATCTGTGCGCTCCACTACGCGGGTGACGTGCGGGCCGTGGACGGGATCCTCGACCACGTGGCGCATCCGGACGCCGACGTCCGGTTCGCCGTGACGTTCGCGCTGGGCCCGTTCGTCGAGAACTCCTACGCGCTCGCCAGCCTCCGGCTGCTCTCCGCGGATCCGGTCGACGCGGTCCGAGACTGGGCGACGTTCGCCCTGGCTGTCGGCGGCGCCGTGGACGACGCCACCATCGAGGCGTTGGCCGCGCGCAGCGACGACCCCCACGACGACACCCGCGCCGAGGCGATCTACGGCCTGGCGGTCCGCGGCGATGCACGGGCCCGGGCGCTCATCGACCGCGAGTCCGCGCATCCGGAGCGGTCCCAGCTCATCGAGGAGGCTCGCCAGGCGCTGGATGAGTTCGAGGCGCTCCAGCGCGGCTGATCCCCGGCCCGGGCCGCGCGATGCCGCCCTGCCACCCACCGTTGCTCGGCTGGCACCGCTGCCGCCGCTGCCCCGCCGCTGCCGCTGCCCCCGCCGTGAGCCTGATCCGGACGACCGGCGGAAATGGGGCCGAACGGCCCTACAGGGCCTGCGCGACCGCCCGGCACACTCGCTCCCAGTCTCCGTGGCATCGGGCGGGCCATTTGAAGGGCGGAGACGACTGGAGCACCACGTGCCGCAAGGCCGGCTTGCCATTTCCATGACCAAATGACCGCCGCAGCGGTGGTCGAGTCCGTCGCGAGTCTGGAGGTCAGTCGGGCACTCCATTCGGACCCCGGGCGCCTGTGCGTGGCACTCAGCGATCCCAGCTGGCTGGGGCAGATCGTCTCGCCGCCGCCGGATCGCCCCGACCTGGTTCGCGTGGAGACGGATCTGGCCTTCATCCTGCGCAACGACGGCCGTGAGATCACCTTCAAGAAGGCCGCCCTCATCGACGTGGGCATGGGTCCCGCCGGTGCCACCGGCTGCGTCGGCGAGATCGGGTGGCGGGCATCGTCCTTCTCGCCGCTCTTCCCGGTCTTTGCCGGCCACCTCAGCATCACCGGCAACCGGATCGCCCTGCAGGGGGTCTACGCGCCGCCCGGCGGCCAGCTGGGCCTGCTGATCGACAAGGCCCTGATCCACGGCTTTGCCGAGAAGACCGCGCGCTGGCTGCTGGACAAGATGGTGGCCGAGTTCCGCGAGCGCGAGATCGCCGAGAACCGCGGGGCAGCCCAGGCCAGGTAGGCCGAGGCTGCGCGCCGCCTCCGGGCCTGGGCCGGCTCCGGGGGCCCGGCTGGTCGCGCGCCACGTCGTCCGCTACGGCGTGGCTCGCCGGGGCGCCCCCCGCTTCGGCCCCACCGATGGCCTCCTTCGGCCCTGTCGCTCGATCGATCAGTCGCTACGCTGGCTTGATTGCCAGCACGCCGGAGGGTCGCCATGAGCCAGGACTTCGTCACCACGACCGAGATGGTCGCCTACGCCCGGAAGCACATGTCCGAGAAGGCATGGGCGCGGCTGGACGGTGCCGCCGAGACCGAGACCACGATGAAGCGCAACCGGCTGGGCTTCGACACCCTGGCGTTGCAGCCCCGCATCCTCGTGGACGTCTCCAGGATCGACACGTCCACGACGTTCATGGGCCACAAGTTGCGCATCCCGGTGCTGCCGGCACCGATCGGCTCCACGCAGCTCTACGACCCGGAGGGCCATCGTGCCGTCGCCCGGGCCAGCGAGACGTTCGGCACCGTGCCGATCCTGGCGTCGATGGTCGTGATCTCCACCTGGGAGGAGATCGCCGGCGTGACCCCCGCGCCAAAGATCCTGCAGCTGGCGTTCTCGGGCGACGTGGCGTGGGCCCGCGAGGCGATTGCCCGGGCCAGGCAGGTGGGCTACCGGGGCGTGTGCTTCGCCTTCGACACCCCGCGCTTCGGCCGGATGGAGCGCGAGATGATCGCGACCCACGAGCCCATCCGCCCCACCTCGGCGCTCCGGCAGGGGATGAGCTGGGACCTGCTGCCCAGCGTCATCGAGGGCGCCGGCCTCCCCCTCATCGCCAAGGGCGTCACCCATCCCGAGGACGCCAGGCGACTGGTGGACATGGGCTTCGAGGTCATCTACGTCTCGAACCACGCCGGGCACGCGCTGGACCACGGACGGGGGGCCATCGACTACCTGCCCGACGTCGTCTCGGCCGTCGGCGGCCGCGCACAGGTGATCCTGGACAGCGGCGTCATGCGCGGAACCGATGTCGTCAAGGCCATCGCCCTCGGGGCGACGGCGGTCGCGATCGGCCGGCTCCAGTGCTTTGGCCTGGCAGCCGGCGGTGAGGCTGGGCTGGTGCGCCTCTTCGAGCTGCTGCAGGAGGAGATCTTCTACGCGATGACCTACCTGGGCACCCCGACCATCGCGGACATCAGGCGCGAGCACGTGATCACGGGGGTCCCGTCGGTCACGCCGCCGTCCCTGCTCAGCGCGTTCCCGTTGCTCGGGGAGTAGGGGCGCCCAGGGGAGCGAGCCCGCCTGGGGGTCATGACACGAGTCGGGCGCCATGGCGACCAGGCGGGGGCCCGCCGCGGAACCGGCGCCCCGGCGGCCGCGGATTCTCCGTATTGCTCACCCCATGAGCGCTATCCGACACGTTGTTGCCACCTGACCACCCCGCGGGCATCTGGCAAGAATCCGGGCTCCGTCCACGCTCAGGGGCGAGTCCCGCCGCCTCCTGATCGTGGATAGTGCTCACCCGGTGGACATTGCGTACGTTCCCGCGGCGCTGGATCTCGAACCCGGCGCTGCGGCGCTGGGGCGCTCAGCCTTGGCCGGGCGCCCATACCCAACCACGACCGTCGAACCCGAAGGGACCGATCGCCTTGGATCCTCGCCTCTTCGCTGCGCCGCCGCCCGAGCAGTTGGAGCGGGCGCTGGGCCGCTGGCCCGAACTGGCCGGCCGGCGTCTCGTCGTGCTGCTCGTGACGGCCTTCGGCGACATCTTCGTCGAGGTGGATGAGAGCCAGGTCTGGCTGGCATCGCCCAACCACATCGCCTGCGTGCCGGTGGCGTCCTCCCGGCAGGAGCTGGCGCAACTCTTTCGCGACCCCGAGTGGGTGCAGCGACGGCTGATGATCTACGTGGTCCTGCGCCTGGAATCGGTTGGGATGACCCGCCCCCGCGACCAGGTCTGGGCCGCCAGCCCGCACCCCGCCATGGGTGGGGGCCTCGAGGAGGGCGACTATGAGCCCATGGCCCTGGACGCCTGGCATGAGGTAGCCCGGGGGCTTGTCCAGGGGGCGCTGCAGGGGGCTACCGCTCGGGCGCATTAGGGGATTACCGCTCGGGCGCATTTGCACTTGACTTTTGGTCGCGGCGGCGGAGACTCGGGTCAGGAGGCCCGCCACGGCAGGGCGGGCCTGGGTCAAGTCCCAGCACGGTGAACGCGGCTCGCTGCCCAGCGGGCGCTGGATCTGATCCGGCGACGCGGCGCCAGGCGCCAATTGATCGCCGGTCCCAGTCCGCGTAACCTCGGATGGGGCGTGCCCGCGTTCGGCGGTTCGGAGGGGGGAACATGGGAATGAGGGGTCGGCGGCAGGCGCCGCGCATCGCCGCAGCCATGGCGGCGCTGCTGTTCACGCTGTCAACGGCGCAGCTCGCCCGCCCGCAGCCCGCCGCCGCTGCCGCGGACACGGTGGGGACCGCCAGCACCACCTACGCGGTCAACCCCGGGGACGGCCGGATCGACGTCGCCATCGACTACGTGCTCAAGAACAACAAGGCGGCGACGACCAGCCTGATGACCTGCCAGCAGTGGGTCTGGGACTACTGGATCGGGTGGTACCTCCGCAACTACACGTGCCCGCAGACGACCACGTACTACGTCAACGTCGTGTACGTCTCCATGGAGCATGAGGCCACGGCCATCAAGGTGACGGCGGACGTCGGCTCCGCGTCGGCCAGCCTGTACAAGGCGGGCACCACCTTCGACGAGTACCGCATCTCGTTCACGGACACCTACGGCGGCGTCACCCGCCGCCTCCACATTGCCTACCAGCTGCCGGGTGGCGCCCCCCGCTCCGACTCCCACATCCGCATGAACGCCGCCGCGGTCGCGTTCTGCGCCATCACCAACGGGCCCGACGGCGGCAGCCTGAAGGTGTCGATGCCGTCCGGCTACGACGTGGGCGTCGACGAGCACGGCGGCACCATGGCCCCCACCACCGCGGACGGGGTGACCACCTACGACAGCGGAGCCCTCAAGGACACGCGCAACTTCTGGGTCTGCTTCAACGGCGAAAACCCAGGCGGGTACGAGTCCACCCAGGTGACGAGCCCCGGTGGCCGCCAGGTCAAGGTCATGGGCTGGCCCGGTGACGCCGAATGGCAGCAGAAGGTCGCGACCGACGCCAGCACGTCGCTGGCGGCCCTGGAGCAGCTGATCGGCCGCGCGCTGCCCGGCAGCGGCGCCATCGCCATCCACGAGGTGGCCGACGGCGCCCTGGGTGCCTACGCGGGCTCCTTCGACGCCAAGGCCGCCGTGGCCCGCGTCAGGGAGACCATCCAGTCTGGCGTCGTGGCCCACGAGCTGTCGCACGGGTGGTTCAACGCCGCGCTCTTCAACTCGAACTGGCTGCGCGAGGGTTCGGCCGACTGGGCGGAATCGGTGGTGACCAGGACGCCGTGCAAGGAGCCCGGCGCCTACCCGGTCGCCGGCGTCGCGCCCAACATCGCCGACTGGCGCTTCGCGGGTCCCACCGCCGACGACACCCAGCGGGCCATCGTCGGCTGGCAGTACAACGCGGCCTGCGCCGTCGTGGGCGGCGTGGCTGCCAAGGCCGGGACGCCCGGCATGCAGCAGGCGCTGGCCGCCCTCATCGATGGCAAGTCCGCCTACCAGTCCGCCGCGGCGACGCTGCCCACCCGCACGGGTGCCGCCGACTGGCGCGCGTGGCTGGACGCCGTGGACGAGCTGGGACTGGTGCCGGCGGGCGTGACGGACCTGGAATTTGCCCAGAACCTGGTGGTCCTGTACGGCGGCAACACGGTCAACGCCGATGCCCTGAAGCTGCGATCCAGCGCGCGCGCCGCCTATCACGCGCTCCTGGCCAAGGCCGGCGACTGGGCGATGCCGGCCGCCGTCCTGGCCCCCCTTGATAGCTGGTCGTTTGCACGCGCCAACGATGTGCTGGCCAGCGCGGCCGCGGTCATCGACGCCGCGCACAAGGCCGACACGCTCGTCCCGCGGGCCAACGTCCTTGCCGGTGCCCTCCGGACGCGGTTCCAGGAGACCACCGACCCGGCGGTCATGAAGGAGGTCGAAGCCGCCGCGGCGGACCAGGTGACGGCCGCGGAGGCGGTGGCCGCCGCGCTGCTGCGGGTGGCCGCGCCCCGGCCCGGCGTCGAGGCGCTGGGGCTGACGCCGAACGCCTTTGGCCCCGAAGTGGACGCGGCGCTGGGCGCCGTGGCCGCCGCCGACCTGCCCGCCGCGACCGTCGCCGTGGCTGCGCTGGACCAGAAGCTGGCCGACGAGGCCGCGGCCGCGCAAGCGGTGACGGATGCCAAGGCCGGGATTGACGCTCCGCGCGACCCGCTCCGCTGGATCGGCCTGCTGGGTGCGGACTTCGGCCCGCAGCTGTCCACGGCGATGGCCGCGGTTGGTGCGGCGGACGTCGCCGGGGCCCAGGGCGCGACCGCCGCGATCAACCAGGTCCTGGCCGACTCGCCGGTGCAGGGCGCGATCCGGCTGGCCGTGGTGCTGGCGCTGGTGCTGCTGATGGTGGGGATCGCCTTTGTGCTCCGGCGCCGCCGGGCGCGCGCCCGCCTTGCCGCGGCCACCGCGGTCGGGGCGACGACCGCGGCCGGGGCGACGACCGCGACCGGTTCGGGTGCCGCGTTCGCGCTGACCGATACGGTGCTGGCGCCGACCGGTTCGACCGCGACCGAAGCCCCCGACGCCGTCCAGACGCCCGAAGGCACCGATCCGCCCGAAGGCGCCACCGAGCCGTCACCCGCCGAGGCACCGTCGCCCGAATCTCCGTAATGCGCACCCCCTGAGCACTATCGGGCGACTTGTTGCCAGCCGTCCATCCAGTGGGCATCTGGCAACAACCGGCCGCTCGCCCGTGCACGAACCCGCTCGCGGCGGCGGCCGCCCATTGGATAGTGCTCATGGGGTGGACGCATCGCTGAATCGCGCCTCCACGGCCGCTTTCACCGTCTCCAGCGTGGTTGGCGCTCACTCAGGTGAGTCGTGCGATCGGCAGGGACAGGGCCGCCTCCTCTGGCCCGGCCAGCTATCCGCTACCGTTCGCACGATGACGCGCGACGACGCCTGGCCGCCCGAAACGCCGCCGCATGGCCCCACCACGGAAGCGATGGCGAGAGCCGGAGGAGCCACATGAACGACGAGTCCGAGGCCCCGAACGCCGAGGTTGGCTCGAGCGCCGCGGCCACACCCGCCAGGGCCGCGACGTCCGGGCTCGCCCGCCTGATGCTCGCGGTGGGCGCGGTCCTCTTCCTTGCCACCGGCGCCATGTACGTCGCGGTGCCGGCCGTGGCCCTCGACATCCTGGACATCGAAGCGACCTCCACCACGGAGTTCCTCCTGCGAACCCAGGGCATCGCGGTGCTGTTCGGCGGCCTGCTGCTGCTCGTGGCCATCGCCGGGCGGATGCCGGCCGTCGTCCTGCTCGCCCTCGCCGCCTACCTGGTCGCCGCCTCGGTCGTGGACGTGGTCGCGTTCGTGCAGGGGATCGCCGGGCCGGCCACCGTGCCCGCGGCCATCACCAGGATCGGGCTTGGCGTGCTCTGCGGCGCGGTCGCTGTGCGCCGAAATCCGGCGAGGAGCGCACGTTGAACGACGAACCGCAGGCGCCCCAGAC
Source organism: uncultured Chloroflexota bacterium (assembly GCA_903822495.1). Classification (GTDB taxonomy): domain Bacteria; phylum Chloroflexota; class Limnocylindria; order Limnocylindrales; family CSP1-4; genus CAIJPD01. The sequence continues at coordinate 65,653 of CAIJPD010000045.1, forward strand.
CAAGGGCGTCACCGTTGAGCTGCTGGCGGCCGTCGACCTGGACGGCGAGATCGAGGGCCTGGAGGGGCGCCAGCTGCGGATGCGGCTGGTGACCATGGCGCCCGGGGGCGTCTTTGGCCCCGTGCACGACCACAAGGGCCGGCCCGGCACCGTGTACGTCCTGCAGGGGACCATCACCGACCACCGGGACGGCGTCGCCACGGAGTACGGCCCCGGCCTGGGCTGGCCCGAGGACTCAAACACCACCCACTGGCTGGAGAACCGCGGTGTGACGCCGGCGGTGGAGATCTCCGTCGACATCGTCCAAAAGGGCTGAAACGAGGCATTGGATTGACTGACATCAAGCTTGGCGCGCTCTGCTGGAACCAGTACACCGACTGGGCGTCGCTCGAAGCCGCCGGCGTGCGGGCCGAGCGGCTGGGCTTCGACAGCCTGTGGACCTGGGACCACGTCTACCCCATCGTGGGTTCGAGCGACGGGCCCATGTTCGAAGGCTGGCTGACCCTGGCCGCCTGGGCCAAGGTGACCAGCCGGGTTCGGATCGGGCTCATGGTGGGCGCCAACCCGTACCGCGAGCCGGCCCTGGTCGCCAAGATGGCTACCACCCTGGACCACATCTCCGGCGGGCGCGCCGTGCTGGGCATCGGGTCCGCGTGGTTCGATGGGGAGGCCGCCGCCTTCGGCTTCGCCTTCGGCGAGAGCCCGGCCGAACGGCTTCGATGGCTGGGCGAAGCCCTCCCGGTCATCCGCGGGATGCTGCACGGCGAGACGCCGTCGGCCGCCGGCCCGCGCTACGCCACGCGCGAGGTGATGAACCTGCCCGCGCCGGTGCAGGCCAACCTGCCCATCCTGATCGGCGGGGGAGGGGAGAAGGTGACCCTCAAGCTGGTCGCCCAGTACGCCGACGCGTGCAACCTGTACGGACCGATCGACGACATGATCCGCAAGGAGGCCATCCTGGTCCAGCACTGCGAGACGGTGGGGCGCGACCCGGCCACCATCGAGCGCACCACCGGCCGCGGGCCCACGATCATCCGCTCAACCCGCGAGGAGGCGCAGCGGGTTGCCACCGAGATCCTGGCCCGCAACGGCGGCTCGCAGCTCCAGCCCACGCACGCCGTGGGCACGGCGCAGGACATCATCGACCTGTGGGCCCCGTTCGTCCGGCTTGGCTATCGCCACCTCGTGGTTGGCCTCCCGTCCCCCTACGACGAGGAGACGATGGAGCGGCTGATCAGCGAGGTGAAGCCGGCACTGGAGGCGGTGGGGTAGGCCGACGCACCGTCGGCGCAGCGCCCGGATGGAGCCCGACCGTCGGGTACGCGACCTACCCGGCACCAGCTGACCGCCGGGTACGCGGCTTGCGCGGAGCCAGCCGACCGCCCCAGCCGACCGCCGCAGAGTTCCGAGGAGCGCGTCCCGGAATCGAAGAGGCCCGGCCGAATGGCCGGGCCTCTTGCTTCGCCGCTGAGTGAGACCTAGCTGCAGCCGCTCGTGGAGCCGCAGTTGAGGCACTTGTAGCAGGAGCCGTTGCGGACCATGATGCTGCCGCAGTCCGCGCAGCTGGGCGCGTCCTCTTGGACCTTGAACGCCACGTTCTGGCTGCCCAGCGAGAGCGAGATGGTCCCGACGCCGCTGCCGTTGGCCGCCTTGCCGTTCCCGTTGGCCGCGTGGCCGTTGGCGTGCCCGTTGGCGATCACCTTGGTCAGCTCCGTCGGCGCGCCCACGATCATCGTGGTGATCACCGCCTTGGGGGCGTCGTCGGTGCGGGTTTCGGTCGCCCGCGGCGCCTCAGTCTGAATAGCGATGCCGACCGACTCGGCCGACCCTTCGGTCGCCCGCGCGATCTGCGCCCCGCCGGAGCCGTAGGGCGGCTCGTCCACGATGGCCGAGCGGTCGATCAACCCCAGGGCCGCCTTGTCCTGCGGATCCAGGAAGCGTGAGCCGAGCCAGCGGAAGATGTAGTCCACGATGCTCTTGGCGATCGGGATCTCGCTGTTGCCGGTGAAGCCGGAGGGCTCGAACCGGGTGTGGGCGAACTTGTTGACCAGGTCGCGCAGCGGCACGCCGTACTGGAGCGCCACGGAGACCGTGGTGGCGAAGGTGTCCATGAGGCCGCTGACCGTTGAGCCTTCCTTGGCCATCTTCAGGAAGATCTCGCCGGGGGTCCCGTCCGGGTAGAGGCCCACCGTGATGTAGCCCTCGTGCCCGGCGATATCGAACTTGTGGGTGACGGCCGACCGCTCCGCCGGCAGGCGCCGGCGATGGGGCTTCTGCGCCTCCACCTGGGCGGCGGCCAGCTGCTTTCGCAGCTTGGCAATGATCTCGCTGTCGGCGGCGGTGACCGCGTCCCCGTCCGACTTCTTGCTGGTGCTGAGTGGCTGGCTGCGCTTGCTGTTGTCGCGGTAGACCGCGATGGCCTTCAGGCCCAGCTTCCAGCCCTCCAGGTAGACCTGCTCGATCTCCTCGGCCGTGGCGGCCTCGGGCATGTTGACGGTCTTGCTGATGGCGCCGGACAGGAATGGCTGGATGGCGCCCATCATCCGGATGTGGCCCATGTACTGGATGGACCGCACGCCGTTCTTGGGCTTGAAGGCGCAGTCGAAGACCGACAGGTGCTCGGGCTTGAGGGCGGGCGCGCCTTCGATGGTCTCGCGCTCGGCGATGTAGTCGAGGATGGCCTGGACCTCGTCCGGGTCATAGGCCAGTTGGCGGAGGGCGGCCGGGACCGTCTGGTTGACGATCTTGAGGAAGCCTTCGCCGACCAGCTTCTTGTACTTGACGAGGGCGATGTCCGGCTCCACCCCGGTGGTGTCGCAATCCATCATGAACGCGATGGTCCCGGTAGGGGCCAGCAGGCTGATCTGCGCGTTCCGGTAGCCGTTGGCGTCGCCCAGGCTCTCGGTCTCGTCCCACAGGTCGCGAGCGATCTGCCAGAGATCGGCGGGGACGCCAATCTCGGACAGGCCCTGCGCGGCGTTCTTGTGCTTGCGGATAACCCGCATGAACGGCTCGCGGTTCTTCTCGAACTCGATGAACGGGCCGCCGTGGTCGCGGGCGAGGATCGCCGACTGGCGATACGCCTCTGCGGTCATGACGGAGGTCAGGGCGGCGGCAAAGTGCCGTCCGTCCTCGGAGTCATAGGCGAGGCCACGGCTCATCAGCAGGGCGCCAAGGTTGGCGTAGCCGATGCCCAACGGGCGGAACCGGTGAGAGTTCTCCTCGATCCGGGGCGTCGGATAGCCCGCGTTGTCGACCAGGATCTCCTGGGCGGTGATGGTCACCCGGCAGGCGTACCGGTAGTCCTCGACGTTGAAGTCCCCGTTGGCGTCCACGAACTTCATCAGGTTGACCGACGCCAGGTTGCAACTGGTGTCGTTCAGGAAGCTGAACTCCGAGCACGGGTTGGTGGCGTACTGGCGGTCCGAGTTTGCGACCGGGTTCCAGTCGTTGATGGTGGTGTCGTACTGGATGCCCGGGTCACCGCAGATCCAGGCCGCGTCTGCCATGCGGCGCATGATGGCGCGCGCCTTGTAGGTGCCCATGGGCGCGCCGTCCACCACGGCACGGGTGGTCCAGTCGCCGTCCTTGGCGTACGCCTGCATGAACTCGTCCGTGACGCGCACGGAGTGGTTGGCGTTCTGGAAGAAGACGCTGCCGTAGGCCTCGCCGGTGAAGCTGGCGTCGTAGCCCGCCTCGATCAGGGCCCAGGCCTTCTGCTCCTCCAGCTTCTTGCTGTCGACGAAGTCCAGAATGTCCGGGTGATCCACGTCCAGGATCACCATCTTGGCCGCGCGACGGGTCTTGCCGCCCGACTTCACAACGCCGGCGAACGCGTCGTAGCCCTTCATGAAGCTGACCGGGCCCGAGGCCGTCCCGCCGCCCGTCATCTTCTCGCGCGAGCTGCGGATGGTGCTCAGGTTGGAGCCCGCGCCGGAGCCGAACTTGAAGAGCATCGCCTCGGTCTTGGCGAGGTCCATGATGCTGGACATGGTGTCCTGCACCGAGTTGATGAAGCAGGCCGAGCACTGCGGCTGATTCTCGATGCCCACGTTGAACCAGACCGGCGAGTTGAACGCCATCTTCTGGTGGACGATCAGGTGGGTGAGCTCCGCGCGGAACGCGTCCAGGTCCGCCGCCGTGGCGAAGTAGTGCTGGCGGTCCGCCCAGTCGGCGATGGTGTTGACGACGCGATCGATCAGCTGGCGGACGCTCCGCTCACGTTCCGGCGTGCCGATATGGCCGCGGAAGTACTTGCTGACGACGACGTTGACCGCGAGCTGGGACCAGAACTTGGGGACCTCGACGTCCTTCTGCTCGAAGACCAGCTTGCCCGATTCGTTGCCGATGCTGGCGGTCCGGGTTTCCCACTCGATCTCGTCGTAGGGGTGGACGCCCGGGGTGGTCCAGCGGCGCGGAAACGTCAGGCCGCGGACGCCCTTGCCATCGAAGCTGGCGCCCCACGGGCCGCCCAAGGCCGGGTTCTTGCGGGCCTGCCTGGTGCTGACGTTGCTGCTTCGGTCCGCGGCGGCGGCCGCTGCGGTGGCACGGGCCATGTGTGTGTCCTCCGGTCCTGGTGTGGCTGATCCCGTCTTGCCCCCGTCGCCGCCCGGCGGCGGGGGATCTGGGCTGGTTGCTCCGGGCCGTTTGCCGTGCGGCTCCGGGGCGTGCGATGCGCCGTCTCGTGGCGCCGGTCGGCCGACGTTCCGCCGGTTGCCCGTATCTCCGAGGCCTGTCGTCTCCCGCGCGCTCGGCGGGGTCATTCCGGTGCCGGTGGGGCGCCGACGGGATGCGTCCGGCGGCCGGATCGGAACAGTGCGGGTCGATCGCGCGAGGCCGAACCTTACGCCTGCCGCCAGACTCCGTCAAGACGGTAAAACACAAGATGTTGTGGTATGAATATGGCCGCCACCGCTACATGTGGTGCAGGGGCGCATTCTGTGGACAAGCGGGCCGGCGCCTGTGGGTGACTGCCCGCGCCCTGTGGACGCCCTGTGGATGGCCGCCCTGGGCCACTCATGGCTGACCCACCCCGTGCCCGCGCCGGCCCGCGCCGGACGGGTTCGGCTGGCTCAGAATAGCACAGATGTTCGAATAGCGGCCGATTCGCGCGAGTGGTCGCGGTCATCCCGCCGAGCGGCCGGTGAGCGACCAGCACGTGGGCGGTAGACGGCCAGCACGCGGGAGGCAAGGGGCCGGTGAGCGGCCGGTAGCCGGTCATCCCGCCGAGGGGCCGGGGAGTGTTCGGTAAGCGGCCGGGGAGTCGTGGGTATGCGGACCTCGCGATGATTCTTCGCATGGACGACGTTCGACTCGGCGCACTGCTCCGCGCGGCCCGGCTCCGCCGCGGCTGGCGTCAGTCGGATGTCGTCGCGCGTGCCGGCGTGAGCAGGGACATCGTGTCGCTCCTGGAGCGTGGCGGGGCGGCGTATGTCCGGCTCGGGGAGCTTCGGGCGGTGGCGGCCGCCGTGGAGGTTGCCGTCGACGTGCGGACGCGCTGGCGCGGCGGCGACGGGGAACGCCTCGTCTCCGCTCGTCATTCGGGCATGGCAGAGTCGTTCACGCGTGTGTTGGTCGGTGGCGCGTGGGAGCCCCACCCTGAGGTGTCCTTCTCAATCTGGGGCGAGCGCGGCATGATCGACATCCTGGCTTGGCACCCGCCGACGCGAACACTCCTGGTCGTCGAGATCAAGACGGAGCTGGTCGATGTCGGGGAGATGCTCGGCACGCTCGATCGGAAGCGCCGGCTGGCCCCGAAGGTGGGCGCCGACCTCGGTCTCCTCGCCCGCACCGTCGGGACGTGCGTGGCGCTGCTGGACACGACCACGAACCATCGACGCCTCCGGGATCACGCCGCCACGATGCGCGCCGCGTTGCCCGCCGATGGTCCGCAGCTTCGGGCGTGGCTCAACGCGCCGACCGGCCCCGTCGCCGCCCTCACGTTCCTGTCACCTGCGGCGCCTGCACGTCTTGGACTGGGTTCCTCCGGCGCGAGGCGGGTCAGGGTCCCCAAGGGGCGATCCCCGGAGCCCGGCCCACGCTCCGGCGAGCGCGCACAGGAGGCGCTGCGCGGCCGGCCCGATCGTGAATCCCGGCCGCGGACCGGCCAACCGGCCGTCTAGCGCGTCCAAGGCGTCCCCGCGCGGCAGATGAGAGGAAAGCAGCGACCTGGCCAAGGGTATGGCGCGCCCGCGCGGCAGATGGCAGGAAGACCGCCGCCGCGCCGCACGCGCCGCCTCGCACGCGCCGCTCTTCAGCGCCGATCCGCTCCTACAGCCCCGAATACGCGTGCAGTCCGCTGAACCAGAGCGATCCAGAGTACGTGACCAGCACCATCGCGAAGCCAAACACCAGGAGCAGCGCCGCTGGCCGGCCCGCCCAGCCGCGCTGGTTGCGTGCATGGAGATAGATCGCGTAGATCAGCCACGTCACGAGGGCCGCCGTCTCCTTGGGATCCCAGCCCCAGTAGCGCGACCAGGCGATGCTGGCCCACCAGGAGCCCAGGATGATCATCGTCGCGAAGATGGGGAAGCCGATCACGACGGCGCGGTACGCGACCTGGTCCAGCGTGGTGTGTGACGGGAGCCACGAGAACCGGTCGTCGCGACCCTGCACCAGGTAGCCGATCCCCGCCGCGAAGGACGTCGCGAAGATCCCGTACGAGATCACCGCCATTCCCACGTGGATCGTGAGGAGTGGAGCGTTCTGGAGCGCGGGGACCAGCGGCGCGATGTCCGACGGGAGCGACGACGCGTAGAGGAGCATGGCCAGCGCGACGCCCACGGGGATGAAGCCGATCGACCGGATGGGGTAGCGGCGGCCCAGCACCAGGTAGCCGCCGATGATGCTGAACGCGAACGCCACGCTGAACTCGTACAGGTTGCCCCACGGCCCGCGCCCCACCAGGTACGCCCGAACCAGGACCGCCCCGGCCAACGCCACCCATCCCGCGAACGTGATCAGCAGCGCCGCCCTGGAGAGCGGGCTGGGCGCGGCCGATTCCGGGACGACGCCGATCGCCGCCCGCTGGGCCGCCACGAACGACCCCGAGGCGACGCCCGCGTACGCCGGCATCCGCCGCGCGCCCGGATCACCCAGGCCGCCCGCCGCGGCCGAGCCCACCGAGGCCGCACCCGCCGCGGCCGTCGACCCGGATCCGGTCGCGGCGGCGACCAGCCGGCGCCCATTGGCGAGCAGCACCGCGTGGCCGATGTGGGCCGCGAAGCCGACGGAGACGAGGATCGATCCGAGGGTGAACAGGAGGCCGGCGAGGGACGCGAGGCTCATGGGACGCCGCCGTTCGACTGTGGAGGGGGACGCCGGTAGGACAGTCGCGAGTGATCAGGGTGCAGGCAGGATCGTGGCGAGGGGCAGGACGGCGGCCGGAGCGCCGGCCGAGAGCGATGCAGCATTCCGGGCCGGGGTGCCCGGACGTTCAGGCCGCCGCAGCGCCGCCCCGGGGAGGACCGGCGGGTCGCAGCGCATGGACCCGCGGCACCGCTACCAGGACGAGGCCGCAGTTCCCGCACGTCGAGAGCGATGCCGGGCGACCAACCTCGCACTTGGGGCAGACCACGGAGAGCGCCTGGTGGCAGGTGACGCACTCGACCCGACCGGGTGCGTAGACCAGCTGGTCTCGAGTGCAGAAAGGCTCACCGGTGGGATAGACCGGGGCCCCGGCCGCGTCCAGCGAGGCGCTGCGCGGACCCTCGGCGAGCGCAACGTGGGCGCGTGGCTTGCGCACGGCGTACAGCAGCCAGCGCACGACGGTCAGGGTGATGATCGGCATGATCACGCCGAAGAACAGGAAGACCGGCAGGAGCCCGATCAGGGCCGCCCAGTCGGGGATGATGATCCCCGAGATGAGGTCCAGGAATGAATGCCAGCCGGTCTGGAGTGACTCGATCACGGCGTCATCCTAGCAGGCTTGCCATCAGCCTTGGCGGGCCGCCCGGGGCAGCCGCCGGCCGTTGCCCCGCTTGGCCGTGGCGCCTCGACCGGGTGTCCAGCCGGGTCCCGAAGCGGCGGCGCCATCGTGGTCGCCGTCCTTGTCCACCGCCAGTCGGCGGCCGGCGCCGCTCCCCGCGGACGGGGCGGCCGGCGGCTTCGGGTTGCCGACCGACGGGGCAGCCAGCGTGCCTCGCTCGAGCCGCGTGATCAGCCAGTGGCAGCGCACGGTGCGCGCGCCGCGCCGCTCCAGCTCGGAGCGCAGGTCGCGGTCGTCCGTGACGACGAGGAGGTGATCGGCCGCGTCCTGGTCCAGGCCCCACGACCGCTGCACGATGGCGGCATCCGCGCTGATCGGCGCGGCGTAGCGCACCGACACGCCGACCGCGATCCGCTCGCGCCGCATCCCCGGCTCGGGCGCGCCGTCGAAGACCAGCTCGATCGATGTCTCGGGCCGGATCATCGCCCGCAGCCGACCCACCAGCGCCGCGGCCGGCAGCGTGCTGGAGCCGCGCTTGAGCGCGTACAGCAGGTTGGTGCCGTCCACGACCATGTGGTCGATGCCGGAGAGAGGGTCGATTCGGGGGTGGGCCACGATCGAAGGGTACCCTGCGGACGGCTGAAGGACGACGGGCGGGCGTTCAGGGGCGCCCGGTTCGGCTAGCATCGGCCCGTGATCCTCCTCGTCGACCTTGATGGCGTCGTCTATCGCGGCAAGGACCCCATCCCCGGGGTCGCCGCGCTGCTCAACGATCGCGCCGCCCAGGGCGATGCGATCGTGTACGTCACGAACAACTCGATGCACTACCGCGCCGACTACGTGGACCGTCTGGCAGGGATGGGCGCGCCGGTGGCCGCAGATCGCGTCGTCAGCTCCCCGCGCGCCACCGCGCTCTACCTGCAGGAGCACCGGCCCGGGGTGCGCCGGGCGCTGACCATTGGCGCGAGCGGCCTGGAGCGCGAGCTGGCTGACGTGGGGATCTCCGTGGTCACGGCGAATGACGCCGCCGCGCGCATGAAGGCCGAAGGCATCGACGGCTACTCGGCGGCGGGACGGCCACAGGCGGTGGTCGTGGGGCTGGATCCCGCCGTCACGTACATGCGCCTGGCCGCGGCCGCGGATTGCGTGCGTGCCGGCGCCCTGTTCGTGGCCACGAACCGCGACCCCCTCTATCCCACCGAGCGCGGCCTCCGGCCCGGCGCCGGCAGCATCGTGGCCGCGGTGGAAGTGGCGGGCGGCACCTCGCCCCTGGTCATCGGCAAGCCGCAGCCGCTCCTCCTGGAGACGGCGGCCCACGCGGGCGGCGGGGCCATCGACGACGCGGTCATGCTCGGCGACAGCCTGGTCAGCGACATCGCGGCCGCCCGCGCGGTCGGTTGTCGTTCGATCCTGATCCTGACCGGGGTCACGACGCGCGCCGAGGCCGACGCGGCACCACCGGAGCTGCAGCCGACATGGGTCGTCGCGGACGCCGGGGAGCTGCGGGTCCTCCTCGCGCGCCTCGCCGCCGAGGGTTCGCGCCCGGCCTGATCGCCGAACCGGCCAGAACCGGGCCGACGGCCTAGTCGGAAGCCCCCACGCCCGACTCCGCCGCCCACCGGTCGAACTCCCCGCGCAGCCGACGGAGCGTGTGGTCGTCCGCGAAGGCGACATCCAGCGCCCGCCGGTCGATCGCCCAGAGCTCGTTGAGCGTGAGCCCCAGGATCGTGACCGCCCGCCGGTACTCCTCCGACAGCGCCAGGTTGGAGACCGTCAGGTCATCCGTGCTGAGGGTCACCGGCACCCCGGCCCGGTGCAGCCGTGCCAGCGGGTGGTCGGCCGGCGTGCGTGTGATCCCGGCCTGCAGGTTTGAGGTGGGGCACAGGTCCAGGCAGACGCCCCGCGCGATCAGCTCCGCCATGAGCCCCGGGTCGTCGGCCGCGCCGGGTCCATGGGCGATCCGCTCCGGATCGAGCGCCAGTGCCCGCCGCACCTGCGCCGCGCCGCCCCACTCCCCGGCGTGGAGCGTGATGCGCAGCCCGCCCGCCCGCGCCGCCGCGAACGCCCGCGCATGCAGCAGCGGGTCCGGATAGGTGGCCTCCGGGCCTGCCAGGTCCCAGCCGGTCAGCCCGCGGTCGCGGAAGCGGGAGGCGGACTCGGCGAGGATCACGTTCGCGCCCGGCTCGTGGGAGCGGAGGGCCGTGCAGATGAGCCTGACCTCGATGGCGTTCCCGGCCGCCGCGGCCGCCGCCATGCCGCGGTCCGCGCCCGCGCACACCGCCGCGATGCCGTCCGCCAGGGCGAGGCCGCGCCGCACGTGGAGGAGCGGCCCCCAGCGGATCTCCACGTAGCGCACGCCGTCCGCGGCCTTCGCCGCAACCAGGTCCGCGGTCACCAGCTCCAGCGCCTCCGCGTCCTGGAGCAGGGCGATGGGGAGATCGAACGCGCGCAGGAGCGTGGCCTGGTCCGTGCCGATGCTGGGCGCAACCAGGACGGCTGCCATGTCCGCTGCCGTCGCGGGCGCCTCCACGCCGCGGGTCCGGGCCAGCCAGATCGCCCGCTCCACGGTGACGGAGCCGTCGAGGTGGAGGTGGAGCTCGGCCTTCGGCATGGACGCGATGCGGCTGACGAGGCCGGCGTCGTCCCCGGTGGCGACGAGGCCATCGCCGCCCATGCCCGAAGCCTCCGTGGCGCTCGCGACGTTCGGTGATGCCGGGTTGTCCCTTCTGACCCGGGGAGTGCTCATGACTGGATGCTACGATGCCGTTCGCCCGGCGCACGAATCCCCAGTCAGCGCGAGCCAGCCGGCGTGGCCGCGGCGAGGAGCACCGCCACGAACCCCGCCCGCCCCAGGGGCCCGTTCGCGACCGCCGCGGATGACGATCCGGATCCGCTCGACGACGCCTCCGACGTGGACGATTCCGAGGCCGACGACGGATCTGCGGACCCGCCCGGCTTCGTCGACCGGTTCGTCCTCCCCGTCGTCTGGTTCGTGGCCGTCCTGCTGATTGCCGCGGGCGCCGCCGGCCTCCTCGGCGGGATGGACCATCCGCCCGGGACCGCGGGTCGCGTGGAGCTCACGTGGGACACCGACCGGCGGATCACGCCCGCCCTCGACGACGCCGCCAAGGACCTGAGTGCACTCTCGATCCAGGTCGATCAGTTGACCGATTCGGGCCGCCACGTCCTGACGGCCCTCACCGCCCGGAACGCCACGTCGCTGGGCGAGAGCATCGCGGGCGGCAGTGCCCTGGAAGCCGTGATCGTGGAGCAGGCGCTGGCCATGCGGGGCCGCCTCGAGGCCCTGCCCGTCTCCGGGCAGAACCCGGCGCTCCGGGTCTCGCCAATCCAGCTGGCCCGCCACAAGGTGGCCCTCCAGGCGCTGGACGCCACCAAGGGGATCGAGTCGGCCTGGTCGCGCCTGGTCACCGGCTCAACCACGGCGGCCCGGCTGATGACGGTCCTCGCGGATCACGATACGACGATGGCCAGGGCGGCGACCCAGGGCGTGGCCCAGGCCTACGCCGATGCGGTGGTCACCATTGCCGAGGCGAGGTCGATCCTGGCCCAGGCCGTCACCCTTCGGACGCAGCTGGCGAACACCACCAACGTGTCGACGCTCGACCAGTGGGTCGCCCTCAACACCGCCTACGACAACGCCCTCGACGCGCTCTACAAGGCGTTCGTGGCTTCGCGCGGCAAGGTCACCCAGGAGGTCTCGGCGGCGTTCGCGGCCCAGGAGGCCGCCAAGGCGCGGCTCCCACCGGACTCGCGGAGCCTCGTGGTCATCATGGCCGAGATCTCGCAGGGCGGTCTCAACCAGGCCGTCATCGCCATCGACCAGGCGGGCCAACAGCTGGCCCACTCCCTGGAGTCGATGCCGGACTCGTAGGAGGCAACCAGGCGTGCAGGTTCGGATCGTGGTCGGGCAGCCCTGGGAGGCGCGCGCGGACGTTCTGGTCGTGCCGGTCTTCGGTGGGCGACGCGATGCGTCGGGCGCGACCACCGGGGAGGACGGCGAGGATGCCTCGGCCGGACCCCTCATCGATGGCGTCCTGGGCGAACTGGACCGGCGCCTTGGCGGCGAGCTGCGCGCGCTGGCGGCATTTGGGGAGCTGACGGGCAAGCGCAACGCGCTGACGATGACCGCCGGAGGCGGGGTCGCCGGCGGTCCCGGGGCCAGCGATGGCTCGGACAGCGCGATCACCGGGGCGGGCGAAGGCGCTGGACGAATCCTCCTGGCCGGCGCGGGCGACCCGCAGAAGTTGACCGCCGAGGCGGTCCTCCACCTGGCCGCCGCCGCGCGCCGGAAGCTGGGTGGCCGGACCGTCCGGACCGTGGCAATCTGGCTGGAGCCCCTCGCCGCGCGCCTCCCGGGCGGGCTCGCCGCGGCAGCCGAGCTGGCGACGCGCGGCACGGTGTTGGGCGGGTTCGATCCCGCGACCATCTACCGCGAGCACGTCAAGTCGGCGCCACCGGTGCTCGACGAGCTGGTGCTGGTCGTACCGGCGGGTGCGGACCCCGCAGCGCTGGCCCGGGCCGCCGATCGGGGCCGGATCATCGGGGAGGGGAGCAACTGGGCCAGGCGTCTCTCGGATCGCACCGCCAACGACGTCACGCCCGAGGTCCTCGCCGACGAGGCGGCCACCATTGCGGCCCGCCACGGCCTGTGGATCGACGTGATCAGCCCCGAGCGTGCGACGCAGCTGGGCATGGGCATGTTCATGGCGATCGGCAAGGGGAGCGTCAACCCGCCGCGGATGATCGTGGTCCGCTCCGGGGCGGAAGGGCAGCGCGACGCGCTGGGCCGGCACCTGGCGCTGGTGGGCAAGGGCGTCTGCTTCGACACGGGCGGCCTCAGCCTCAAGCCGTCGTCCGGGATGCTGACCATGAAGCACGACAAGACCGGGGCCTGCACGGTGCTGGCGGCGATCGACACCGTCTCGCGGCTGGCGCCGGGCACGCCGCTGCTGGTGGTGGCACCCGCGGTCGAGAACATGCCCGGGCCCTATTCCACGCGGCCCAGCGACGTGGTCACCGCGCTCAACGGGAAGCGCGTGGAGATCACCAACACCGATGCGGAGGGCCGCCTGATCCTGGGCGATGCCCTGGTCTACGCCGAGCGGCTGGGCGCCACGCACCTCGTTGACGTGGCGACGCTGACGGGGGCGGCGCACCGGGCGCTGGGCTCGTTCGACACGCCCACGTTCGGAACCGACGACGACTTCAACGCCGCGCTGGCCGCCGCGGGCCGGGCAGCCGGAGAGCGGTTCTGGCCGCTGCCGCTGGTCGAAGAGCTGCGGGCCGACCTGAACAGCCCGTACGCGGACCTGCTCAACAGCCCGTCGCAGCCCGAGGGCGGGGCCATCCACGCGGCGCTCTTCCTGCGTGAGTTCGTCACCCGGCCCTGGGCGCACCTGGACATTGCCGGCACGGCCTACCTGCGCTCGGCCGCCGCGTGGGGCCCCAAGGGCGCGACGGGGGTCACCCACGCGACGCTGGTCGAACTTGCCCTGGCCGGCGCCGCCAGCCGATGACGCCATTCGCGATCGTCCTTGGCCTGCTGGGCCTGGCCTGGGGGGTGGCGGCGGATCGCATCGCCGCCCGCTGGCCGGAGCATCTCCCGGGCGGGCCCGATGGCCCCGACGCGGACGGCGCACCCGAAGCTGACACCGATGCCGTCGCCGTCGCGGCCGCACCAGCCGCAGCCGCAGCGGCCGCCGACCATGCCGCCCCGGCTTCGGCTCCTGCGCGACCCGTCGCCAACCCGCCGCCCACCCGTCGCCCCGACTGGCGCACCGTGGTGGTCGCCGTCGTGGGGGGCGTCAGCCTTGCCCTGGTCCCGATCAAGTTCGACGGCCTGACCCAGCAGGTCCTGTTCGGCGCCTGGGTCGTGGTCCTGACATTGCTCCTCGCCACGGACCTCGACCAGCGGCTCCTGCCCGACGTCCTGACGCTGCCGCTGATCCCGATCGCCCTGGTCCTGGGGATCGCCGGGCTCAACCCGTTCATCCTCAACGGGATGCTCTGGCCCGTGATCACGGCCCTGGTGTTTCCCGCGATCTTCCTGGCCCTGTCGATCCCGTTTGGGCCCGGGGCGATCGGGGTGGGGGACCTGAAGCTGCTCGTCAGCGTGGGTCTCATCCTGGGCCTGGTCCGGACGTTCGAGGGCATCATGCTGGCCGTCCTGCTCAGCGGCCTGGTGGTCGTCGTGCTGCTGGCCGCCCGCGTGATCAGCCGGCGCTCGTACATCCCGTATGGGCCGTTCCTGATCATCGGGACGCTTTGGGCGGCGCTCATCTCGATCTGAACAGGGCGGACGAGACGGGCTTGACACGGTCGGGAGTAGAATCCCGACAAGCCGGCGTCGTCCTGGGGCAGTGCCCGCGCTGGGACGGCGATAACCACCGGCGGGCGTAGCCAACCGCGCACCTGACCGCGACTGGAGTTTGCCTGCACGATGACGACGCCACGCTGATGTCTGTTCGCAAGCCCAACGCCCCGCTGCCCGCCGATTCGGCGCGCCAGCGGAGGCGCGTCCTTGGCCGCCTCGTCGCGTTGTTCCTGGCGATCCCCGTCCTCGTCGGCGGGCTGGCCCTTGGCCCACCACGGACCGCCAGCGCCGACGCACTGAGCGACGCCCAGGCGCAGCAGCAGGCCATCCAGCGCCAGATCGCCGACCAGAAGGCGAAGGTCGCGGCGCTCGCCGTGCAGCAGTCGAGCCTCAATGGGCAGATCACGGCCACCAGGGCCTCCCTCGCGGGTGTCAACGCCGACCTCACGGCCATGCGCGCCCAGGTCGCGGCCATGTCCGCCCAGATCGACCAGGTATCGGCCCGCTACGACGAACTGGTAGCCACCCTCAAGGACCTCGACGGCAGGCTGATCCAGGTGCAGGCCGAGGAGGCACTCAAGACCGAGCAGCTGGATGCCCGGAGGGCGCAGCTGGCGGCGCGCATCCGGAACGCCTACGACCAGGATCGGGTGTCGCTCCTGGAAGTGGTCCTCTCGTCCGACTCCTTCACGGACATCCTGTCCCAGGCCAGCTACTACCTGGACATCGCGGCCCAGGACCGCGCGCTGGCCCAGCAGGCCGCGGCCGATCAGGCCGTCCTCGCCGAGGTCCACGCCACCGTGGTCTACACCCGCGAACAGACGGATCTGCTGCGCCGCCAGGCCGTGGACCAGAAGGCCAGCCTGGACAGTCAGCTCTCCGGCCTCACCGACGCCCGGGCTCAGCTCGAGGCGCTGGAGGCGGAGACCAGGCGCCTCCTGGACGAGCAGACCGCCACCTATGCCAAGCTGGCCTACAGCAAGGCGCAGGCAGACAGGATCCTCGCCGACCAGGCCGCCGCCGAGCGATCCCTCCAGCAGCGGATCAACCAGATCATCGCGGACATGGCCCGCCAGGGGAACATCCCGTCCATCTACAACGGGAGCCTGGATTGGCCCATGCCGGGCAGCATCACGCAGGAGTACGGCTGCACGGGCGTCGTCTGGGAGCCCCCCAAGGGCACATGCTCTCACTGGCACAACGGCATCGATATCGCCGCCCCCATGTACACGCCCATCCGCGCGGCGGGTCCCGGGACCGTCGTCTTCGTGGGCGCCAACCCGTATGACAGCAACCCCAAGGCGTGGATCGTGATCATCGCCCACTCGGTGGCGCTGCGGACCTGGTACGCCCACATCGACAACGCCGCGCACCCGCCGGCCGTGAGCGTCGGCCAGGTCGTCCAGGCCGGCCAGGTCATCGCCTACGAGGGGATGACCGGCCGGACGACGGGACCGCACCTCCACTGGATGGTGGAGCTGGAGAGCGAGTTCTTTAACCCAAGGTTGTTCCTGTAGGGGCCGTCCGGCCCCCGGGACCCCTCGGTCGGGGTGCTAGGATCGACTCGACGGACCCGTCCAACCCATGATCCTGGGGAGCTACCGGTGAAGCGGACCATGGCGGTAATCCTCGCCGGCGGCGAGGGCGAGCGGCTGTCGATCCTGTCGTCGGTCCGCGCCAAGCCCGCGGTCCCGTTTGGCGGCAAGTACCGGATCATCGACTTCACCCTGTCCAACTGCGTCAACTCCGAGATCGACGACGTCCTCGTCCTGACGCAGTACAACCCACGCTCCCTCAACGACCATATCGGCCTGGGTCGGCCCTGGGACCTGGACCGCAACCGCGGCGGGGTCAAGCTGCTCCAGCCGTATGTCAGCCGCGGCGGCGTGGCTGAGTGGTATCGCGGGACGGCGGATGCCGTGCTGCAGAACCTCAACGTGATCGAGATGCACCCCGCCGACACGGTGGTGGTGCTGGCCGGCGACCACGTCTACAAGATGGACTACCAGCCCTTCGTGGCCTTCCATCGGCGGCACCGGGCCGACGTGACCATCGCCGTCCGGCGCGTGCCGCTGGCCGACGCCACCCGCATGGGGATCCTCAGCCTCGACGACAGCCATCGCGTCGTGGAGTGGCAGGAGAAGCCCACCCACCCGAAGAGCGACCTGGCCTCGATGGGTGTGTACGTCTTCTCCAAGCGTGCACTCCGGCGCTGGCTGAGCGACGAGCGGACCGACTTCGGCGCCAATGTGATCCCGGCCATGCTCGCCGGCGGCGCCCGTGTGTTCGGCTATGACTTCGAGGGCTACTGGCAGGACGTGGGGACCGTCCAGTCCTACTGGGAGGCCAACATGGCGCTCCTCGCCGAGCACCCCGAGCTGGACCTGTACGACAAGGAGTGGCTGATCCACACCCGGTCCGAGGAGCGGGCGCCCGCCAAGGTGGAAGCCACGGCCCAGATCCATCGGAGCCTGATCAGCCATGGCTGTGTGATTGCGGGCACGGTCGTCAACTCGGTCCTGTCGCCGGGTGTCCGGGTGGAGGTCGGCGCGATCGTTCGCGACTCCATCGTCATGTTCGACAGCGTCATCCGCGCCGGCGCAGTCGTGGACCACGCCATCCTGGACAAAGAGGTGGTGGTGGGTCACGGCGCCATCGTCGGCGAGGGCCCCGACAACGACACGCCCAACGTGGACGAGCCCGGCCGGCTCAACACCGGCATCACCGTGGTCGGCAAGCAGGCGGTCATCCCGCGCGGGACGCGGATCGGACGCAACGTCAAGATTGCCGGCGAAGTACGGATCTCGGACTTTGTCTCGCGAGTCGTCAGGACGGGTGCCTCCGTGCTCCACGGCGGCGACCGACCGCTGACCGACCGCTCGGCGATCCGCGGCGGGCGCACGCGGAAGGCGGCGGATCCCGACGCGGCCACCGGCAGCGCCGGCGCGCGGTCCTGACCGGCATCGGCCGCGGCCGCTGATCCAGCCCGAAACCACCGCCCGGCCCGGGCTGCCCCGCGGTCAGCGTTGTCCCTGGCCCCGGTACTCCGCGGCAGCCATCGGGCGGTGGGCTAGACTCCCGCCCATGTCCTCCCAACCCGTGGTCGAACCCGGGGCCGCAACCGTCGCCGCCGACGTGGAGCGCTGGCTCGCCGATCTTGGCCTGGCGCCGCAGCAGCGCACCGAGCGCGACGGGATCACGGCGTGGGACCTGGACCTGGACGGCCGTCGGCGCTTTGACCTGCGCACCACGCTGATCCTGGACCCCGCCCTGGGGCTGATCTGCTGGGGACACCTGGCGCCGCCGCTGGGCGACAGCCTGCGCAAGGCCTATCGGACACTCCTGGCCTGGAACGACGACTACCCGTTCGCCAAGTTCGCGGTCGCGGAGGACGGTCGTCCCATCCTGTCCGTGGAGATCGCGGCCCGGCACCTGGACGCCGCGGAGCTCGGGCTGGCCCTCGGCCGGATCGTGGGGATCGCCGACCGGCTGCTGGAGCAGACCGCGGGCTGGCTCTGGATCGGCGGCCGGCTGCCGGCGGGCTACGGCGACCGGACGGGACGGAACCCGCAGCTCATCGAGCGCTGCGCGGCCCGGCTGCCGGAGCTGTTCGGGACATGAGCCGGCGGCTCCGGGGGATCGTCCTCGTCGCCCTGGCGGCCTCCCTGGCGCTGCTCGCGCTGGCCGGCGGCCCCGTCCCCGAGACGCGCGCCGCCACGCCCGACCTCACGGTCATCACCAGCAGCCGGTACGAGGTCAAGCCCGACGAGGCGCGGGTGGCGATCACCGTGGACCTGACCATCACCAATCGGCTCAAGGACACCGTCACGCGCCAGTTCTACTTCGATCGCGCGTACATCGCCGTCATGCCCGGGATGACCAACCTCAAGGTCACGGCCGGGACGGGGACGGCCACCCCGGTCGTGGAATCGAAGCAGGCCGCGTACTGGCTCCTCCGGCTCACCTTCGGGAGCCAGCTGGCCGCCGGCAAGTCGATCACCTTCCGGCTGACCATGGACCTCAAGGACCCGGGTGGCGCGCCGACCCGGACGACCCGGATCAGCCCCACGCTGGTCAGCTTCCCGATCTGGGCGTACGGCTCCAGCGAGACGCCCGGCAGCAGCGTCGCCGTCACGTTCCCGGTCGACTACGCGGTCCAGTTCGATGCCGGCAAGCTGGCGGGACCGAAGGCGGAGGCCGATGGCCGGCGGACCTGGACCGCCACGGGCCTGCCCGACGCCCTGGCGTTCTACGCCTACGCAGTCGCCGACAAGCCGGGTGCCTATACCGAGACGCCGCTGTCCGTCGATGTGGGTGGCGTCCCGGCATCCCTCCTGGTCCGGTCCTGGCCGGACGACCCGGACTGGGCGAAGCGCGTCGGTGGCCTCTTCGAGCGGGCATTCCCGGTCCTGGGCGCCCGGATCGGCCTGCCCTGGCCGCGCACCGGCGCCCTCGTGGTCCAGGAGGCGGTCAGCCGAACCAGTGGGGGCTACGCGGGCCTGTTCGACGCCGCCGCGGGCAAGGTGGAGGTGGCCTACTACGCGGGCTCGCTCGTGATCCTGCACGAGGCCGCCCACGCCTGGTTCAACGGCTCCCTGCTGGCCGACCGCTGGGCGAACGAGGCGTTTGCTTCGTGGTACGGCCTGGCTGCGGCCGATGCCCTGGGCGAGAAGGTCACGCCTCCGGCGCTGACCGACGCCCTCAAGGCGAAGGCGATCCCCCTCAACAGCTGGGGGGCGGTGGGGGAGACCCCCCTGGACAGCGAGGAGTACGGGTACGCCGCCTCGCTCGACCTGGCGCGCGTGATCGCGGCACGCGCCGGCGACCCCGGGCTGCAACGGACCTGGGCGGCGGCCGCCCGGGGGATCGGCGCCTATCAGCCTCCCATCGGCGCACCCGAGCTGGTCGAGGCCGCGCCCGATTGGCGCGGCCTCCTGGACCTGCTCGAGGCGGACGGGCAGTCATACGGGGACCTCTGGGCGGCACTCGTGGCCCGGCCCGAGGATCTCCCGCTTCTGGAGGCACGGACGGCGGCGCGGGCCGACTACGCGGCGCTGCTCCAGTCGGCGGGTGCGTGGCGGCTCCCGCGGACCATTCGCGATGTCCTCCGCGCGTGGCAGTTCACGTCGGCGGACACCCAGATGCAGCTCGCCCGTGCGGTGCTGGCGCAGCGCTCGGAGATCGAGGCCGACGCCGAGGGACAGGGGCTCACGCCGCCGGAAACGCTCCGGACCCTCTTCGAGCGCGATGGCGCGCTGGCCGCGGCACTCCAGGAGGCGGCCGCGGAGCGGACCACCATCGCCGCCTACGCGGCCACCCTCGACAGCCGTCCCTGGCGGCTGGACCCGGTGCGCTGGGCCGGCCTCCTGGGCGTCGAGCCGGATGCCGACCTCGCCGCCGCGCGGGTAGCGTTCGCCGAGGGGCGCCTTGCCGATGCCGAGGCCGCGGCCGCCGCCGCCCGGCTGGCCTGGCTCTCGGCAGCCGAGATGGGCCAGGCACGCCTCATCTCGGCCGGCCTGCTGGTCCTGGCGACGGGCATCCTGGTGGCGGTGGCGGTGGCGGTGGTCCGCCGGCGCACGCGGCTGGCGGTCCTGAGGCCGGGGATGGAGCCCATGGCCAGCCGGCGCGACGCCGCGCATCGCGTCTCGGATCGTCGCGATGCGCTCCGGATCGGCAGCACCGGCCGCACGTTCCGCCCGTATCGCCCCGTCGGAGCCCCCGGCAGCACACCCGGCGGCGACGCGCCCGGCGGTGACGCCGCAGCCGAGGGACGCCCGGCAGACCCGCGGCGCGGATTCGGCGATGATCAAGTCGATGGAGCGGGATCGGCCACCTGAGCAGCCCGCGCCGGACGATTCGTCGAACGACGCGTCGAACGACGATCGGGAGTCTGCCTACGCGCTCTTTCAGCGCGGCCAGGACCTGTTGGCCCGCCGCCACTACGCACAGGCCGCCGTCGTCCTCGAGCGCGCCGATCGGCTGGAGCCCGGCAAGGGCTCAATCCTGGAGGTCCTGGGCCGTTCCTACTTCATGAGCCGCCAGTGGATCCCGGCCGCGGCGACCTTCGAGCGCCTCCTGGAGGTGGATCCGTCGGCCCACTACGCGCACTACGCGCTGGGCCAGACGCTCAAGCGCCTGGGTCAAGCGGGGCGCGCGAGACTCCACCTGCGCCTCGCGCTCGCGCTCAGCCCGGGCAGCCGACTCTACGGCGACGCGTTGGGACGGTTACCGGTCGAGGAGGCATAGGCCGAGGCGGCCCGACGCGTCGCACGCCCGCGGTGCGTCGGGTGCCGTCTAGCGCGTGTCCCTGGCCCGGGCGAGCCAGAAGAGCCCGGCCACAGACTTCCCGTCGCAGATCTCACCCCGCTCCGCCATGGCGACCGCCTCGCGCCAGGGGATACGCTCCAGCAGGAGGTGCTCGTCCTCGTCCGGTCCAAGGCGGTCCCCGTCGGCCGGCCGCAGCTCCGTAGCCAGGAACAGGTGCATCAGCTCGGTGGCGAAGCCGGGAGCGGTCCAGATGGAGCCCAGGAGCCGCCAGTGCCCGGCACGCTGGCCGGTCTCCTCCTCGAGCTCGCGTGGCGCGGCGAGCGCCGGATCCTCGATGGCCCCGGTCACGGGGTCCCGGTCCAGGGTGCCGGCGGGGATCTCGAGGAGCGCCCGGCCAGCCGGCACTCGCCACTGGCGGACCAGGAGGACCCGGTCTTGTGCGTCGACCGCGATGATCCCCACGGCGCCCGGGTGGACGACCACGTCGCGCTGGCTGCGGGTGCCGTCCGCGCGCTGGATCTGGTCGACGCGCATGTCCAGGTAGTGGCCGCGGTAGACGACCCGCGACGAGGTCACGCGCTCGGTCAGGTCCGTTGCGGGCGCGTCCGCACGAACTGAGCCCGTGGGCTCGCCCGACGGTTCGCGGCCTGCAGCCTGGTGCGACACGGGCACGTCCCTTCAGCGGGGAGGGGAGTTGGGGTGGCCTATGGGTTTCGAACCCATAACCTGCGGATCCACAATCCGCTGCTCTGCCGTTGAGCTAAGGCCACCGCCGCTGCCGCGGGCACCCGATCGAGCACGGGCGTCTGGGCGGACGGAGTGTACCGGGAATCGAGCCCGAGCGGGCGGCCGTCCATGCCGACGGAGCGCGTGAGCCGCACCCCGGTCGTCCGCCCCGGGGCGCCTGGCCGGCACCGCCCGATCCGGATCGGCCCTCCGGGAAGCCCGGTCTACGGGGGGGGTCCTCGCGGTGTGGTTCGGTGCGTTCCGGGGCGGTCTGGTTCGGCAACCGGTACTCCTGCCCCCGGCAACCGGGACCTTCGCAGCGGCACGACTGGCCGTCCGGTCGCGTACGATCAGCCCACGCAGCGCTGACCCCTCGTCGAGCGCTCACACCCGGGGAGCACCACCACCGGTGATTGGTCAGCCCGCTTCGAGCCGCGTCCCGCGCCCGGCTCGCCCTCGCCGACTGGCCCATCGACTCCTCGGCCACGCGGTCCTCGTGACCGCATTGGTTGCCCTGGCGGCGCCGTCCGCGATGCTCGCCTGGACGGTCAGCACGTTCAGCTCCACGTCCGAGTCCCTCCTGATGCAGCTCCACAACCAGGCGCGCGCCAACGCCGGGCTGCCCGCGCTGAGCGTCGACTCCGTCCTGCAAACCGAGGCGCGCAGCCGCAGCAAGGACATGGGTGACAAGGGCTACTTCAGCCATAGCATCCCGCCGGATGGCCACAGCGTCTTCATCGAGCTCCAGAACCGGGGCTACTGCTACACCGTGGCCGGCGAGAACATCGGCTGGAACAACTACCCGGATGGGCCGGACACGCAAGCCATGATGGATTCGTTCGTGGCTTCGCCCATTCACCTGGAGAACATCCTCGGGACGGCCTGGACCAAGATCGGCATCGGTGCCTACCAGGCCGCCGACAAGAAGATCTGGACCGTCCTCTTCTCGTTGCCGTGCGGCCCGGGTGGTCCGCCCCCGGCCGCCACGCCCACGCCACGGCCCACGCCCACGCCAAGGCCCACACCCGGGCCGGGCACGCCGCGGCCCTCCGCCGCTCCGACGGAGGAGCCGGTGCCGGTCGAAGAGCCCACCCCCGAGCCCACCCCGATCCCCACGCTCCCACCGGACCTTGAGCCCCCCGACCGGATCTTCACGCCCCTGAGCCAGCAGCCCAGCTCCAGCCCCAGGCCCTCGCCCATCCCGACCGCCAGCACGGCGCCGATCATCCCCCAGACCACGGACCCGGGCATGCGGATCGTCGACCCGCCGGCCCTCCAGGGCCTGTTCGAGACCATCGTGGGCGGCGTGACGGGCGACTTCTTCGGCTCCTGACCTACCCCCCCCCGGCCCACCCGACTGACGAGCGACCGACCAACCCATGACAACCATCCTCCAGGCCCGGAATCTGACCAAGCGTTACCAGCCAGGCATGACCGGCGTGGATGCCCTGCGCGGCGTCTCGCTGGACATCCAGGAGGGTGAGTTCGTGGCCCTGATGGGTCCATCGGGCTCCGGCAAGAGCACGCTCCTCCAGCTCCTGGGTGGTCTGGATCAGCCGTCGTCGGGCGATGTCATGCTGGCCGGCCAGCCCATCAGCCGGCTGTCCGAGGATCAGGCGACGCGTCTCCGGCGGAGCGAGACCGGCTTCGTGTTCCAGTTCTTCAACCTGATCCCGCTCCTCGACGTGTGCGAGAACATCGGGCTGCCATTCAGGATCGCGGGCCAGAACCCAAACAAGGGCGAGCTGAAGACGCGGATCGCCGATGTCATCGAGCTGGTCGATCTCAAGGGCAAGGAGCGCCACAAACCCGACCAGCTGTCGGCAGGCGAGCAGCAGCGCGTGGCCGTCGCTCGGGCCCTCGTGACCCGGCCTGCCATCCTGTTCGCGGATGAGCCCACCGGCAACCTCGACTATCACACCGGGCTGGAGCTGCTCGACGCACTCTGGGCGTCATGCCACGACCGCGGCCAGACCGTGGTCCTCGTCACCCACGACTCCAAGGCGGCGGCCTACGCCGACCGCGTGCTGGTGATGAACGACGGCCGGATCCACGACCAGATCGTGCTGGGTCGGCGCGCGACGCACGAGACAGGGCCCCTCATCGCCCGCCTCGCGCAACTGGGCCTGTAGGCGGCCCGGTCATGCTTGCCCTGGTGCCTCTCGCCTGGCGGAGCCTCACGGCCCGCCGGGTCCGAACCCTCCTGACCGTCATCGGCATCGCGCTGGGCGTCGGGATGCTGTATGCCTCCCTCGTGACCAGCCTCGGCATCGAACAGGCCGTCGAGCGAACCGTCCTGGCGATGATCGGCCGCGCGGACCTGCGGGTTGCCGCCTTCGAGGAGCAGGGCCTGTCCGAGGCCTCGGTGGCCGCAATCCGCGCGACGCCCGGCGTCGCGCTGGCGGCACCATCGCTGGAGCGCCGGCTGTACGTCCGACGCGCCGGCGGCGACACCGCGACGGGCCCCGTGACGGTCCTCGGCATCGACCCCGTTCTCGATCCCCAGGTCCACGACATGCCCCTGGCCAACGGCAGCGCGCTCACGAACGCGGGCGAGCCATGGGCCCTCATCACCGAGCGCCTCGCCCGCGAGGACGGCTACGGGATCGGGAGCGAGCTCACGCTCCAGACCGTCGGCGAGCCGACCAGGGTCAAGGTGGTCGGCATCGTGGCCGGTGACGGCCCCATCAACGGAGCCGCGGGTCGCACGGTCATCGTGGCCATCGACCTCGCCCACAAGGTGTTCCCGGCCACCGGCGTCACGCGCATGGACATCCGGGTCGTGGACGGCACCTCCCCGACCGCGGTCACGGCCGCGCTCGCCTTGCGCCTCACGGCCGACCCGTATGTCCTCTCCACGCCGCCCGACCTGGAGGCCTCCCTGCGCGCCACCGCCGCCGACTTCCAGGCGACGCTGGCGATGATCGCGGCAGTCTCGCTCTTCGTGGGCGCCTTCCTCGTCTTCAACACGCTTTCGCTGACCGTCATCGAGCGGTCCCGCGAGGTGGGCCTGCTGCGTGCCGCGGGCGCCACGCGCGTGCAGGTCCTCTGGTTCGTGATGTCCGGGGCCGCCGTCCTGGGCGTGCTCGGCTCGCTGCTGGGCCTGGGCACGGGTGCCGTCCTGGGCTACCTCGTCGGGATGGGCGTGCAGGCCACCGGTGCCGCGCCCTACGAGCAGCCACGGCTCTCGCTGGAGATGGTGGCCGTCGCCGCCTGGATCGGTCTCTTCGTCACCCTGGCCGCGGCGCTCGAGCCGGCCTGGCGCGCCACGCGGATCACGGCCATCGAGTCGCTCAGGCTCCGGATCGACCCGGGGTCTGCACGCCGTGCCCGGCTGCGCTGGCTCATCGTCATCTTCGTCTCGGTCGGTGGCGTCGGCCTGCTGGCCTGGCCACGCGCCGCCGGCGACCTGATGGCCCTGCGCTCACTCGCGGTCTACGGGCTGCTGGTCGTGGCGACGCTCCTCTCGCCCCTGTTCATCGCGCCGCTCGCCCGGATCGTGGGCCTCCCCTTCGTCCTGCTCATGCGGCTCGACGAGCGGCTGGCCCGGGGCTCGCTGAGCCGTGACCGGAGCCGAACCGCGCTGACGATGGGTGCCCTCTCCGTGGGCCTGGCGATGATCGTCGCCATCGGGGGCGTGGCCCAGGAGGCCCGCGCCACGGCGACGGCCTGGCTGGCCAACGTGATCCCGGGTGACGAGATCGCGACCTCGATCCGACCGGTGGGTCTCGACGAGCCGGTGACCGTCGCGCTCAAGGCGATCCCGGGCGTCGGCTCGGTGACCCCCATCGCCACCTTCGACATGGCCTTTCGGGGGCTTCGCCTGGATGCCGCGGCCGTGGTCGGCGCCGACTTCCTCAGCGACAACCGGCTCTCGTTCGAGGAGGGGAGCCGGTCGGCCGCGCTGAACGGGCTTGATGCCGGCGGGAGCGCCATCGTGGCGCGATCCACGGCGGATCGCCTGGGCCTGCGCGTCGGGTCCACCATGGTGTTCACGGGCGGTGCCGGCAAGGCGCTCAATCTGCGGGTCGCCGGGATCGTCGAACGCAGCATCCCTGGCCGGTCGGGCGAGTCGGTGCTGGTGGGCTGGGCCGACGCCACCGGCTTCTTCGGCATCGATGGCGCCGACTTCTTCGCCGTTCGCTACCTGCCAGGGCAGCAAGCCTCCGCCCAGGGTGCCTTTGAGGACGCGGCTCGCTTGCTGGCGCTGGAGCCGGCGACGCTCAACCGAGTCCAGGGCGCCGTGACGGATGCCCTTGGCCGGGTCTTCGGGCTGTTCGACGCACTGGCGCTGATCGCCGTCCTGATCGCGGCCCTGGGCATCGTCAACACGCTGAGCATGAGCGTCCTGGAACGCGTCAGAGAGCTGGGCATCCTGCGGGCCACCGGGATGACGGGCCGGCAGGTCGCCCGAATGGTCATGGTGGAGGCCGGCATCCTGGGCCTGGTTGGCTCCGTGATCGGCATCGTCACCGGCCTCGCGGCTGGCGCGATGATGATGGGCCTGGGCACCGGATTCCGGATTGCCTTCGAGCCGCCGTGGATGATCATGGGCCTGGCCGTCGCCCTCGGCTTCCTCGTCTCCATGGCTGCCGCCTACTATCCGGCCCGGCTCGCGTCGCGGATCTCGATCATCCGGGCGGTCCAGTTCGAGTAGGGGTCTCTGCTAGAATCCGGCCCGCCGGACACTGTCCCGCGAGCCGTCCAAGGAGAGCCCACCGATGACGATCGCCCTGCCCCGGATCCAGCGCCTGCCGCAGGCGGAACGGGGGATCACGATTGGCGACTTCCTGGTCCCCATCCGGATCGGAGAGCGAATCAGCTCACGGGCCCGTCACATCGCGCTGATTCTCCTGGGCGCCATCGTCGTCAGCCTCTCGACGCAGATCATCATCCCCACCAGCCCCATCCCATTCACCGGGCAGACGTTCGCGGTGCTCCTGGTGGGCGGCGCACTGGGCTTCCGCCGGGCGGCACTCTCGCTCGCGCTGTACATGCTGCTGGGGGCGGTCGGTCTCCCCGTCTTCTCCCGGGGCGGGCACGGGACGGAGTTCATCCTGGGCGCCACGGGCGGCTACATCATCGGCTTCATCGTCGCGGCCGCCGTTGCCGGTCGCCTGGCCGAGCTGGGCTGGGATCGCCACATCGTGGGCTCCATCGGCGCGATGCTGGTGGGCAACATCGCGATCTACGCATTCGGTGCCCCGTGGCTGGCCGTGGTGACCCACCGCTCGCTGGGCGACGCGATCGCGGTCGGGGTGGCGCCGTTCCTGCTCTGGGACGCCATCAAGATCGTGGCCGCGGCCGCCGTCTTCCCGGCCGCCTGGTGGCTGGTTGGCCGGCGCCCCGGGGAGCGCTAGCTCCCACAGCCTGTTCCCACAGCCTCACCGCCACGAGTGTCCGCCGATACGGCGGGGCTGATCGCCGCCGTCCGTTCGACGTTGCCAGCGCTCCGCGTGCTCACGGACCCCGGGGATCGCGAGGCGTATCGCCGCGACGAGACCACGTACCTCGCCACGGGCCTGCCGGGCCTCGTGGCGCTTCCCACGTGCACGGACGACGTCGCCGCACTGGTCCGGCTGGCCGCCGAGCACCGGGTCCCCGTGGTGCCACGGGGGGCGGGGACGGGGCTGTCCGGCGGTTCAGCGGGGATCGAGGACGGCCTGACCATCGTCCTCACGGGGATGGACCGGTTGGTCGAGATCGATCACGGCAATCTCGTGGTGGTGACGCAGCCCGGCGTGCTCAACGCCCGGTTGAAGGCGGCCGTCGCGGCCGAGGGGCTCTTCTACGCGCCCGATCCGGCGTCCTACGAGATCTGCTCCATCGGCGGCAACCTCGGCACCAACGCCGGCGGCCTGTGCTGCGTCAAGTACGGCCAGACGCGCGAGAGCGTGCTCTCGCTGGAGGTGGTCCTGGCCGACGGCAGCGTGATCCGGACCGGCGGGAAGAACGTCAAGGACGTGGCGGGCTACGCGCTGCAACACCTGTTCGTCGGGAGCCAGGGCACCCTGGGCATCATCACGGAGGCGACCCTCAAGCTCCGTCCGGCGCCGCCACCCCGGGTGACGCTCCTGGCGTTCTTCGGGTCCATCGCCGACGCGGGGAGGGCGGTGGCGGCGATCGCGCTGGCGGGGCTCTCGCCCGTGACGCTGGAGCTGATGGACCGCATCACGATCGCCGCGGTCGACGACTGGCAGCACCTGGGCCTGGACCGCGAGGCGGCCGCGCTCCTCATGGTCGAATCGGACCTGCCCGGGGATGCCGGGCACGCGGAGATGGCCCGCGCCGAGGAGGTCTGTCTGGCCTGCGGGTCCACTGGGAGCTTCCGCGCCGCCGACGCGCAGGAGTCCGACCTCCTGCGCAACGCGCGCCGAATGGCCTACTGGGCCCTCGACCGGCTGGGCGCGGCGCGGATGGAGGACATCGGGGCGCCAAGGGCGCGGGTGCCGGACCTGATCGCGGCCATCGAGCGGATCGCCGCCAAGCATGGGGTGATGATCGGGACGTTCGGGCACGCGGGCGACGGGAATCTCCATCCGACGATCGTGCTGGCGCGCGACGACCCGGACGCCGAGGTCCGCACCAAGGCGATCTGCGCTGACCTCTACCGGGCGGCGCTGGAGCTGGGCGGGACCGTGACGGGAGAGCACGGGATCGGGGCGTCACGGCGCGAGTGGCTGGAGCCGCAGCGCGGACGGCGGGCCGTGGAGGTGATGCGGTCCATCAAGGCGGCGCTTGACCCGCTGGGAACGCTCAATCCCGGACGCGTGCTCTAGGGGCTGATCGCCTGGCACCAGGCCGCGGTTGCCTGCCCGGCCCGCGCCCGAACCCACGGCCGCACCCGCACCGTTGCGCCGCCCACCACCGCGCCACCCCGTCGTGCGGGCCTGCACATCTGTATAGTGCAAATGTGCAGCGGTCCCACAGGGCCGCGAGTATCCATCACCGGAGCCCGCGTTGACCGACGTTGCCACCCTCGTCAGGGTGAGCCGCCTCTACTACGAGCTGGGGGAGACCCAGGGCCGCATCGCCGAGCTGCTCGGCATCGCGCGCCCGCAGGTCTCGCGCCTCCTCAAGCAGGCGCGCGAAGAGGGGATCGTCGAGATCCGGATCGTGGATGGCAC
Organism: uncultured Chloroflexota bacterium; assembly: GCA_903822495.1. Taxonomy (GTDB): domain Bacteria; phylum Chloroflexota; class Limnocylindria; order Limnocylindrales; family CSP1-4; genus CAIJPD01. The sequence continues at coordinate 94,034 of CAIJPD010000045.1, forward strand.
CCACGATGACTCACTCGCAGGCGACGAGCTGAAGCGCCGCTTCAACCTGCAGGCGGTCCACCTCGCCCCCAGCATCGGTGGGTCGGAGGACCTGGTCCGGCGCGTCGTCGGGCGCCTTGCCGCCGAGGTGCTCCGCAGCTCGATCCGCGACGGCATGGTGGTGGGGATCGGGGAGGGTTCCACGGCCTCCGCGATCGCCGATGCCCTTGCCGAGACGGTCGCCCCGGTGGCCGCCACGGTGGTGCCGCTGTGCGGGGGCTACTGGTTTGCCGGCGCCTCCCATGAGCCGTTCCGGAGGATCGGAGGATCGTTGGGCGCCAGCGTCCGAGGCCTCCTGGCCCCTGGGCTCGTGGACGACGCGGCCACCAAGCGCAGCCTGTATGGCCACGCCGGGGTCCAGGTCATCCTCCACCTGTGGGAGCGGCTGGACATCGCCCTCTTCGGGATCGGCGGGCGAGTGTGGGGCGATGCCAGCTTTGGCCCCGAGATCGTCCGCGAGATCGAGCAGGGCGGCGCCGTCGGCGAGGTCCTGATCGCCCCGTTCGACGGCAACGGCCGCTTCCTCGGCGAGGCGCTGCGCGACCGGACCATCGCCTTCGATGCGCGCGACCTCCGCCGCGTCCCCGTCACGATCGGTGTCGCCGGTGGTCCATCCAAGGTCGAACCCATCCTGGGCGCGCTCAAGACGGGCGCCGTGAAGGTGCTCGTGACGGACGTGGAGACGGCCGAAGCGGTGGTCGAGCTGGACGACCGAACCGGCGCCAGCGCCCTGGGCCATGCCGAGCCGCTCCGCGCCGCCGAGGCGGTCGCGGAGCCCGTCACCAGCCACGGATCCCGGGCATGAGCAGCCTGTCGGTGGCCCCCGGGGCGATCCTGGCCGTGGACCTGGGTACGACCGAGGCAAAGGCCGGCGTCATCGCGCTGGACGGACGCCTCCTGGGCGCGGCCCGGGCGCGCTACGCGCTCCACCTGGACGAGGCCAACGGCGTCGCCGAGCAGGACGCGGATGCCTGGTGGGGAGCGTTCGTCGCCGCGTCACGCGCCGCGCTGGCCGAGGCGGCGTCCAGGCCATCCTCGAGCGGCGGCTCCACTGGCCCCCTGGGTACCACCGGCCCCGGCCCGGATATCGTTGCGATCGCCTTCGACGGCCACGGGCCCTCCCTCGTGGCCGCGGACGAGCATGGACGGCCCGTTGCTCCGTCCATCACCTGGCTCGACCGCCGCCCGCTGGCGCAGCAGGCCCGGCTGGAGGCCAGCACCGGGCTGCTCGGCTGGTCCCTGGGCGTGCTCCCGGCCGCGCTCTGGCTGGAGGAGCACCGCCCCGAGGCGGCGGCCCGGGCGCGCTGGTACCTGAACAGCTGGGAGTACCTGGGGCTTCGCCTCTCCGGCCGCGCCGCCCTGAGCCTGACGCCCGGCCAACCCGTCGCTTCGGCCGCGGGCATCGTCGCCGCCGGCCTGCCCGCGCACAAGGTCCCGCCGCCCATCGCCGTCGGGACCGTCCTTGCGGGCCTCCTCGCCGGCCCCGCCGCGGAGCTGGGGCTTCGGTCCGGGATCCCCGTGGTCTCCGGCCATGTCGACGCCTTTGCCAGCTTCAACGGCGCCGGGCTGCGCACGCCGGGCGACGCGGTCGATGTCGGCGGCACGGCAGGCGGGTTTGGCGTGTACACCAGAGTTCCGTACCAGATCCCTGGGCTGTTCTCGTCACCGGCGCCCATCCCCGGCCTGTGGAACGTCGGGGGCGCGTTCGCCGCGACCGGCCGCGCCCTGGACTGGTTTCGCGACAGCATCGTGCGGGACGCCGCCACCACGACGTCCCTCATCGCCGAGGCCGTGCCGACGCCCCCCGGCGCGGACGGCCTGGTGTTCCTCCCATACATGGCGGGAGAGCGCTCGCCGCTCTGGGACCCGACCGCCCGCGGGGCCTTCGCCGGCCTGACCCTGGCGCACGGTCGCGGCCACCTTGTGCGAGCCATCCTGGAGGGCGCGGCCCTCGCCATTCGCCACATCGTCGCGCCCATGCAGGCGGCCGGGATCCCCATCCGCTCGATGGTCGTGTGCGGCGGCCCGGCCCAGAGTCGTCTCTGGAACCAGGTCAAGGCCGACGTCACCGGGCTCACCGTCGAGGTCCCCGCGATCCTGGAGACCGCGATGGTCGGGGCGGCCGTGGCGGCGGCGGCGGCGGTCGGCGCGTACCCGGATCTCGTCGCCGCGATCGGCGGGATGGTGCGCTTCGAGCGGGTGCTCCAGCCGCGCGAGGAACATCGCCTGACCTACGACCGGCTGTACGCCGCCTACACGGGCCTCTACCCGGCACTGGCGCCGATCCTCCGCCCGCTCTGGACGGCGCCCGCCCCGGCCGCGTCGGCGGCCGCCCTGGCGGCGCCGGGTGCCGGAACGCCTGCGGCGGCCGAGGTCGCGTCGTGACCCCGGGAGCACGCCCGGCCGGCGGCCCCGGCGGCGCGACCGAGACCGGCGCCATCCGCGCCACCGGACTCGCCGTGGACTTTCCGCTGCGCCGCGGCGGCCGGCTCCTTGCCCTCGACCAGCTCAACCTGGAGATCGCGGGCGGCGAGATCGTGGCGCTGATCGGGCCCAACGGGAGCGGCAAGTCCACGCTCCTGCGCGCCATCGCCGGCCTCCTGCCGCCGCTCCGTGGGACGGTGGAGCTGGACGGCGTCCCCATCACCGGCCCGGATCCGCGGATCGGCCTCGTCTTCCAGGAGCCGCGCCTGCTGCCGTGGCGGACCGCCGCCGAGAACATCTGCTACCCGCTGGAGCTGGCAGGCTGGGACGCCGAGCGCCGTCGCCGTCGGCTGGCCGAGCTGCTGGACCTGGTCCGCCTGGACCCGTCGGCCGTGGGCTCGCGACCATTCGAGCTCTCCGGCGGCACCAGCCAGCGCGTGGCCCTCGCCCGTGCCCTCGCGCTCCAGCCCGAGGTCCTCCTCCTGGACGAGCCGTTCAGCCAGCTGGATGCCCTCACTCGCGAGCGCTTCGACCTGGAGCTGCTGGCCCTCTGGGAGCGGTCCGCGACCACCACGGTCCTGGTCACCCACAACATCGCGGAGGCAATCCTGGTCGCCGACCGCGTGATCGTCCTCTCCGCGCGGCCCGGGCGAGTCGTCGCCGACATCCCGGTCGACCTGCCCCGCCCCCGCACGCTGGCCAGCCTGGAGGACGCCTTCGTCACCCGGGCCGCCCGTGAGATCCGGGCGTGGCTGGGGGAGTCCTCCGGCGAAGCCTCCGCCGAGGCCGCGGTGCCGGACGCGACCGTGGCCGACACGACCGTGGCCGGGGCCGCCTGATGGGCACCCGCACGGTCCTCCCCGTCGCCGCCGCGTTGGGCGTCTTCCTGATCGCGTGGAAGGCCGTCGTGGTCATTGGCGCGTACCCGGTCTTCATCCTGCCCGCCCCGGAGGTGGTCGCCGATCGATTCATCCGGGCCTGGGTCGAGGGCACGATCCAGCCCCACCTGGCCGGGACGCTCCAGGAGATCCTCCTGGGCTTCGCCACGGGGGCCGGAGCGGCCCTCCTCGTGGGCTACGTGCTGGCCAGGTCGCCCCTCGTGGAGCGGCTGATCTCGCCCTACATCGTCGCCGCACAGGCCACGCCGATCCTGGCGCTCTCCCCGCTGTTGGTCCTCTGGTTCGGGCCCGGGCTGCTCGGCAAGGTCGTGATCTGCGCGCTGATCGTCTTCTTCCCCGTCGCCGTGGCGACCATGGTCGGGATCCGGTCCGTGGACAAGCGACTGCTCGAACTGGGGCGCAGCCTGCGCGCCAATCGGCGCCAGGTCGTCCTGACCCTGGAGATCCCCGCCGCGCTGCCCAGCATCCTGGGCGGCATGCGGGTGGGGGTGACCCTCGCCGTGGTCGGGGCGATCGTCGGGGAATGGGCCGGTGCCGACCGGGGCCTGGGCGTCCTGATCAACCTGGCGCGCGGGTCGCTCTTCGACATCCCGTTGCTGTTCGCCACCCTGCTGACCATCGCGCTGGTCGGGATGGCGCTCTATCTCGTCGTCGTCCTGCTCGAGCGCCGATTTGTCGGCGCCCGCTGAGGCACATCGTGGAGGTGCTCACCGCATGAACCGGATTCGTCCCGCTACCCGACTCGTTGCCGCCAGCGTTGGTCTCGTGGCCCTCATCGTCTCGGCGTGTGGCGCCGCGGCTACCCCTTCGCCCGCGGCGCTGACCAAGCTGACCGTAGGTCTCGGCTACATCCCCAACATCCAGTTCGCCCCCTTCTACCTGGCCCAGGACGAGGGCCTGTACCGCAAGGCCGGCCTGGACGTCACGTTCCAGAACGGCAACGACCAGGACCTGATCCCGCTCACCGGCGCCGGCAAGATCGATATCGCGCTCGCCGACGGCACCAGCGTCGTGCCCGCGGTGGGGCAGGGGATCCCGATCCAGTACGTGGCCACGATCTATGGGCAGTTTCCCAACATCATCTTTGCCAAGGCCTCGGCCAACATCAAGACGCCCGCCGACCTCAAGGGCAAGAAGCTGGGTACCCCCGGGAAGTACGGGTCGTCGTGGGTCATGCTCCAGGCCATGCTCGAGTCGGCCAAGCTGACAACCAGTGACCTGACCATCACGGAGTACCCGGACTACGGGCAGGGGACTGCGGTCGCCAAGGGCGCCGTGGACGCGGCTACCGGCTACGCGAACAACGAGGTCGTCCAGCTCGGCCTGGCCGGCGAGAAGGTCACCGTCCTCAAGGTGGACTCGATCATCGCCCTCCCCGGCCCGGGCATGATCGTCGGCAAGGGCGCCCTGGATGATGCGGGCAAGAAGGCCGCCATCAAGGCGTTCGTGGGTGCCACCCTGGCCGCCATGAAGGAGATCGTCGCCACCCCATCGAAGGGCGTCGACGCGTCGCTCAAGCTGGTCCCCGACCTGGCAACAACTCGGGCCACCCAGGAGGCCATCCTGGCGGCCACGATCGAGGTCTGGAAGAGCCCGCTCACGGATTCGAAGGGCCTGGGCGCCATCGACACGGACGGCTGGACCAAGACCATCGCCTACCTGACCAAGCTGGGCCTGGTCACCAAGCCGATCACCGCCGCCGACGCCACCCGTTCGGACCTGCTCCCCTAGGGGCAGCACATCCAGCGGCCGCACGACCGACGAGCCGCGTCAACGGGCGGCGCGCGGAGCGCCGCCACCATGCTCATCCAATGGCCGCGCGGGGATCCTCGTGCGGCCATTGCGCTGCCATGACGGGCAAGGGTCCAATGGCCCGGATGGCCCGGGCTGAACCGCCCGGCACCAAATCGACAACAGGCGCACAATGAGTCGCCCAGCCGACCCCCCGAGGAGCCCGCGGATGAACGGCCGACCATCCTTTCCTCCCCTCAGATCACCCGCCGCCGCCGCCGCGGAGCCGCCCAAGCACGTGATCGAGGTCTATCGTCACCGCGAACAGACCATTACCTGCGTCTGTGGCTGGCACGGCAGCAGCGCCGCCACGGAGCGCGGCGGCTCGGACTGGACCGCACACCTGGCGGAATTCCGCACTCGCAAGCGCTAGGCACTGGCCGGGCGGGGGTCCCGCCAGTGGGCGGCCGTTGACCCAGGCCCCGCGAACCATCGCGGGATGCAGTCGGAAGATCAGCCGGCCCACCAGGCCCTCGGCATCGTCGTCGGTCCGCCGGGCAGCGTCGCGGTCGTCGCGGCGTCCGCGGCGCCGGCCTCCGGGCGTGGACGTCATCGCGGGGTGGGTCGCCGGCGCGGTGGTTCGGGCGAGCGCGCGGGGGTGCCGCGGCGGGCGCTGCGATGTACCCTCTGGGGACATGGAGATCCCTGCGGCCCAATGACCAGCCGGACCCCCGAGCGCCCGAGCGCCCAGTCGACGGTGGCTACTCCCGCGCGTCCGGCGGTCCGACCCGCCGAGGCCGTCATCATCGCGCCCGGGATCGCCGTTCGGGGCCACCTGATCACCCGCGGCCCCATCCGGCGCGAGGGTCCGGCCAAGCTCACCGGCGACGCACGCTACGCGGATGACCTGGTCTTCCCCGGGGCCTGGTACGGCGCCACGATCCGGTCGAACCTGGCGCGTGCGCGCTTCCTCGCGCTGGAACTTGACCCCGGCTTCGACTGGTCCACGGTCGTGGTGGTCACCGCGGCGGACATCCCGGGCGAGCCGCTCATGGGTGCCGTCAAGGGGCTCACTCCGGACCAGCCGGTCCTGGTGCCGGTGGGTGGCGACATCCAGCACCACTCGGAGCCGCTCGCGCTGATCGCGGCGCCGGATCGGCGCACGCTGCGGGCCGCCCGGCGCGCAGCGACCGTTCGAACGGAGCCGCTCCCCCCGGTCTTCGACCCGTTGGACTCCGACAAGGTGTTCGTGTCGCACGACGTGGTGGCCGGGGACCTCGCGGCCGGCTTCGCGGCCGCCGACATGGTGCTCGAGGGCGAGTATCGGATGGGCCACCAGGAGCAGCTGTACATCGAGAACCAGGCGATGATCGCGGTGCCCACGGATGACGGCGGCGTCACGGTCCACGGCTCGCTCCAGTGCCCCTACTACGTCCATCCCGCGCTCATGCGGGCGCTGGCGATCGATGCCCGGCAGGCCCGCGTGGTCCAGGCGGAGACGGGCGGCGGGTTCGGGGGCAAGGAGGAGTACCCCTCGCTGCTGGCCATCCATGCCTCCCTCCTGGCGCTCAAGTGCCACAGGCCGGTCCGGATGATCTACGAGCGCCACGAAGACATCGCGGCCACCACCAAGCGTCACCCCGCCGTGGTTCGCCACCGGACCGGTGTCCTCCGGGATGGCACGCTGGTCGCGCAGGAGATCGAGGTCATCCTCGACGGCGGGGCTTACTGCACGCTCTCGCCCGTCGTCCTGGGCCGTTCCACGACGCATGCCGGCGGGCCGTACCGCTGCCCCAACGTCCGGATCACGTCGCGGGCCGTGCGGACCAACACCCCGCCCAACGGCGCGTTCCGCGGCTTCGGCGCCCCGCAGGTCATCTTCCCGGTGGAGACGCACCTCAACCGGATCGCGGAGGCGCTCGGCATCTCCCCGCTGGAGATTCGCCGGCGCAACGTCTATCGGCTGGGCGACGTGACGCCCACTGGCCAGGTGCTGTCCAGCAGCGTCGCCGGCCTCGAGGTGCTGGAGCGGGCCGCCGAGGCAGTCGACTTCGACGCCGCACGCGCGGTGACCCACCGGGCCCGCCTGACCGGGCAGGGCTGGGATGCGGTTGCGACGTCGCCGCTGCGCTCGCCGGTCCGGGCGTCGGCCTCCGGGATCGGGATCGCGCTGGCCTGGCACGGCTGCGGGTTCACCGGGTCGGGCGAGCTGCGCTACAACAGCATCGTCACGATCGAGCTGGATGCCACGGGCCAGGTGCGCGTCCTGGCTGCCAACACCGAGATGGGCCAGGGCACCCGGACCATCCTCCCCATGATCGCCGCCCAGGCGTTGGGCATCCCCTCCGACGAGGTCGAGTACGCGCCCCAGGACACCGCGCTGGTGCCCAACTCCGGGCCCACCGTCGCATCGCGAACCGCGGCCATCGTCGGCGGGTTGCTGGTGAACGCGGCGCGCAAGTTGCGGGCCGAGGTCGAGGCGCGCAACGACGGACGGTCGTTCGCCAGGGTCTACCGCGAGGATGCCGCCCGCCACGGGGCCAGCCGGGCCAGCGACCAGTTCAAGCCGTTCCCCGGCCAGCCATTCGACGAGCATGCGTTCACCGGCGATCCGTATCCGGCATGGGGCTGGGCCGCCTGCGCCGCCAGGGTGGACGTGGATCTCGACACCGGCGAGGTGGCCGTCCGCGAGGTCGTGGCGGTCGACGACGCCGGGGTGGTGATCCACCCGATCCTTGCCGAAGGGCAGGTCGAGGGCGGGACCCTGCAGGCGGTCGGCTACGCCACCATCGAGGAGATGAAGGTGCAGGACGGTCGGTATCTCAACGATCGCCTGTCGACGTACCTGATCCCCACCGCCGTCGACGCCCCCCGGATCACCGCGATCATGGTGGAGGCGCCGTTCGACGGCGTGCCCCACGGCGCGAAGGGGCTGGGCGAGATGCCCATGGACGTCGGGGCGCCCGCCGTGATCGCGGCCATCCACGACGCCACCGGAATCTGGATCGATCGCCTGCCGGCCACGCCCGAGCGCGTCCTCGCCGGGCTGACCGCATCGGCGGGTGCGAACGAGTCGGGTCGACCGGGCTCCGGGGGGCATGACCGCCCGGGCGGCCGGCCATGACCGCCATCCGGTTCCTCGTCAATGGCGCGCCCGTGGAGCTGGAGGCGCCCGGGATGCGGCGGCTCCTCGACGTGCTGCGCGAGGACCTGGGCCTGACCGGCACCAAGGAGGGCTGCGGCGAGGGTGAGTGTGGCGCCTGCTCCGTCATCCTCGATGGCGACGTCGTGGACTCGTGCCTCATCCCGGCCTGCCAGGTGGACGGCCGGATCATTCGAACGGTCGAGGGCCTGGCCGCCCTGACCCCCGACGGCCGGATCCTGGACGACCTGCAGGCCGCGTTCCTCGCGACGGGCGGGGCCCAATGCGGGATCTGCACGCCCGGGATGCTCCTGGCGGCGCGTGTCTACCTGGACGCCGGGGGCGGGCCCGACGAGGACGCCATCCGCGAGGCGATCGCCGGGAACCTCTGCCGCTGCACGGGCTACACCAAGATCGTCGAGGCGATCGCGCTGGCCGCGGAGACCGGGCGCCGCCCGGCGGGGGCCTGAGCATGCCGGTGGAGCCGCCGGTCGAGACCCCGCGGGACCTGGCAGAGGCCTTCCGGCTGATGGCGCTGTCGCCGCGGACGCCCATCGCCGGCGGGACCGACCTGATGGTCCGGATCACCGGGGAGATCGGCTCGCCGCCCGACCAGGTCCTGGACCTGTCGCGGCTGGAGGAGCTGCGCGGGATCGCGCTCGAGGATGGTCGGCTGACGCTCGGTGCGCTCACGACCTACGCGGAGATCCGGCGGTCGGGGCTGGTGGCGCGTTCCCTGCCCGTACTCGCCGAGGCGGCCGCGACCGTCGGTGCGGTCCAGATCCAGAACCGCGGGACGCTGGGTGGCAATATCGCCAACGCGTCACCGGCGGGGGACACCCTGCCGCTCCTCCTGGCCCTCGAGGCCGTGATCGAGGTGGGCGGCGCGCGCGGCGAGCGGTCGATCCCCGCCGACCAGTTCTGGATCGCCTACCGCACCACGGCGCTGGCGCCCGACGAGCTGGTCCTGCGCGTCCGGATCCCCCTGGTCGAGGCGCGCCAGGTGCGCTTCCGCAAGGTGGGGACGCGCCGCGCCCAGGCGATCAGCAAGGTGGTCCTGGCGCTCGCCTGGGAGCAGGCCGACCGAAAGGACCGCTGGAGCCACGTCCGCCTGGCGCTCGGCTCGGTCGCGGACCGGCCGATTCGGGCGCGGTCCACGGAGCTGTACCTGGAGGGCTCGCGGGCGACGCTCGAGACCGCCGACGGCGCTGCTGAGACCGTGGCCGCGGAGATCCGCCCGATCGACGACGTCCGCTCCACGGCAGACTATCGTCGCCAGGTGACGGCCCGAATCCTCCATCGGATCATCCGGGACGCCGGGGGCTGGTGATCGGCCGGGCGAGCGGAGATCAGCGGGTCTTCGACGCCCTGGCGGCGACCTACCTCGCGCTCGTCGAGGCCACCCACGCGGGGCCGGCCCGACCGGGACGGCGGCGGACCGGGCCGCCGGGCGGTGGATTCGGCCGTGAGCCAGACTGTGCCTGGGGCTGGGCGCCCGTCGCGATGCCGGACATCAACCGGGTGGTGGCGCCGCGCCTCGCCGGAAGCCCGGGCGTCGTGGAGGCCCGGATTGACGCCATCAACGCCCACTTCGGGATCCTGCCGTTCACGTGGTGGCTGGACCCCGGCGCGACCCCCGTCGACCTCGCCGAGACGCTGGGCTGGGTGGTGCCGCGGAGCATCATGGAGCTGGTCCCGGTGATGGCGCTCGACCTCGCCGGGGACGGCGTGCGCGACGAGCCCTTCGGTCGGTTGACACCGGGGATCTCGGTCGCGCTGGGCGAGCGGTCCGACGAGCTGGTCGAGGCCGAGCTGCTGGCCGCCCGTGGCTTCGGGGCGGCGGACGAGGAAGCGGCACCATTCGCCTCGATGTTCGCGGACGTGACGGCTCCGCCGGATGGTCCCCTGATCGTCGCGGTCGCACGCCTGGATGGCCGCCCGGTTGCCACGGCACTGGGGATCGTGCGGGGTGAGCATCTCGGGGTGTACAACGTCGCCACCCTCCCGGATGCGCGCCGCGGCGGCCTGGGTCGCGCCGCGGCCGCCGCCGTGCTGGTGGAGGGCAGGCGGCGCGGGGCGCGGACGGCGGTGCTCGAGTCGACCGCAGAGGGCGTTGGGCTCTATCGCGCGCTGGGCTTCCGCGACGCTGGCCATGCGCTGGTGGTCACCAGCCCGGGCAGCTGACTCGCGGCGTTTGGCCGGACGCTCGCAGGGACTCGCTCCGGCCACGGCCGTGCGTCCCCTCGACGCCCCGCTGGGACCCGTGACAGACGAGGTGTCACAGGGGACCGCCAAGGTGTCGCCATGGAAGCGACCTGGCCACCCCTGACCCCCGCCGACAACGTCCTCCCCTTCGTCGCGCTCACCGGGAGCGCCGTCCGCGGAACGCGGGTGGAGGCCGACCGCATCGTCATCGACCAGCTGGAGCTGGTGGACCCCGGGCTCGCGGCCTGGCTCGCCGCGCAGCCGCTGGAGGAGCGGCGGTCCACGCTGGAGCGCGCGCTGCGGATCGGGCTGATCGCCCTGCAGGGCGTTGGAATCAGCGTCAACGTGGATGTGGTCAAGAGCGAGTTCGAGCGCCTGGTGGAGCAGACCGCCGCCGCCAACGAACGGGCCGCGGCCGCGCTGGAGCAGGTCCTGCGCGCCAACTTCGCTGACGGGGACGGGCGCCTGCCGCGGACCATGGAGGCCTTCCTCGGGGACCGGGGCAGCCTGCGGACCATGGTAGACGAGCTGTTCGATCCGTCCCGCAGGGACTCGGCGATCGGCCGGATCGGCGGCATGCTGGAGTCGTACTTCGACGGGGACGCGTCGCGCCTCGCGCTCCTGCTGGACCCCACGCGGAGCGGCTCGCCGCTGCACGACTTCCGGCGCGAGATCGCGGATGGCTTCCGCGCTGTCGGGGACCGGCTGGTCGCGCTGGAGGCCGCGGCCACCGCCCGGGCCACGGAGCGGTCCAAGTCCACGGCCAAGGGCGCCGACTTCGAGGATCTGCTGGAGGCGATGCTCGGCGATGTGGCCCGCGGGGCGGGGGATTTCCTGGACCGCACCGGCACGGAGACGGGCTCCCTGATGAAGTCCAAGAAGGGGGACTTCGTGCTCACGATCGATCCCGCGCGGAGTCGCGGCGCGGAGGTCCGTATCGTGGTGGAGGCCAAGGACCGTCCGCTTTCCTCGCGGGCCATCCGCGAGGAGCTCCGGGAGGCCAAGGAGAATCGTGGCGCCTCCGTCGGCGTGATCGTGTTCACCCCGGCGCACGCGCCGACTGGAGTTGCGCCATTCAACGTCGTGGGTGGGGACGTGTACTGCGTGATCGACCCTGCCGACCCCGAGGCGGCGGTGCTGGAGGCCTCGGTGCGGCTGGCGCGCATCCTCGCTCTCGCCAAGCTGGACCAGCGCGAGGTGGAGCTCGATGCCGCCGTCGTCGTGGCCGCGCTCACCGGGATCCGGGAGCAGCTGGAGGCCATCAAGACGCTCAAGACCCAGCTGACCTCCATCGGCAATGCCACCAAGGCGGTGTGGGCCGGGCTCGACACGCTCCGGTCGGGCGTGCTCGCGAAGGTCGCGGAGGCCGAGATGGAACTGCGCGCCGCTCGGTGACCTTGTCGCGGCCCGCGGCCCGCGGCATGCGCGTCTCGGCTCCCTCGTTTGTCCGGCCCGGACCTGTGGTGGGACCTCCGCTTGGCTCGGCCAGATTGGGCGGGGCGGCGAGAGCGCTAACCTTTACGTCAACGTGAAGGTGCTGCTAAGATCGTTTCGATGTCAACGATCCCGGCCGCCGTGACGGCCCCTGCTCAACCTGACTCCCCACGCCCCACGGCGCCGGATCTGCCAGTGGCCCCCACCCTTCCCGGCCCGGACCGGGCTCGCCTCCTCCGGATCCAGGAGGTCGCGGAGCTGTGCGCACTGACCGCCCGCTCAATCCGCTACTACGAAGAGGTCGGCCTGCTCAAGCCCGCCGGCCGCTCCGAGGGCGCCTACCGCCTGTACGACCGGGATGACCTGGAGCGCCTCCTGTTCATCAAGGCGATGCGCGATGACGCCGGCTTCAGCCTGGCGGAGATCGGCCTCCTGCTCGAAGACGAGGCCGCGCGCGAGCGCTCCCGCGAACGGTTCATGGCCACCAGCGACGTCGCCGAACGGCGCGCCATCCTGCGCGCGTCGGCGGGCCGGCTGGACGGTCAGCTGGCGCGCCTCCATGAGAAGGCGGAGCGCCTCGGGGCGATGATCGCCGGGGTGGAGGAGCGTCGGGCGCGCGTGGGATGCCGGCTCGCGGAGCTGGACCAATGACCTTCCTGGCCCCCGCCATCGCCGGGTTGCGCGCCAACCCGGTCCTGCGCCCCTTCAAGCACCGCAACTACCGGCTCTGGTTCGTGGGCCAGTCCATCTCCGGGATCGGCACCTGGATGCAGATGGTTGCCCAGAGCTGGCTTGTCCTCAGCCTCACCGGCGACCCCTTCATGATGGGCGTGGTGGCCGCCGCCCAGTACTCGCCCGTGCTCGTCTTCGGGCTCTTCGGCGGCCTGGTCGCGGATGGTCTGCCCAAGCGGCGCGTGCTCCTCACGACGCAATCCATCTTCGGGGCGCTCGCGCTCGTGCTCTGGGCGCTGTCTGCCTCTGGCACCGTCCAGGTCTGGCACGTGGTGCTGGTCGCCTTCGGCTTCGGTCTGGCCAACTCCATGGACATGCCCACCCGGAACTCCTTCTCGGTAGAGATGGTGGGTCGCGAGGACGTGGCCAACGCCGTCGCGATGAACTCCGCGCTGTTCAATGCCGCGCGGATCGTGGGGCCGGCGGTCGCGGGCCTGACGATCGGCCTGTTCGGGGTCTCGATCGCCTTCCTCCTCAACGGGATCAGCTACCTGGCCGTGATCGGCGGCCTCTTCCTGATGCGCCAGCAGGAGCTCAAGTCGCCGCCCACCATCGCGCGACCCGAGAGCGTCCGGGCGGTGGTGGCGTCGCTCGGCGAGGGCCTGGGCTACGTCCGGCGCACGCCGCTGGTGCTGGTCTGCGTCGTGCTCGTGGGCACGGTCGCCACCTTTGGCATGAACTTCACGGTCCTGATCCCGGCGCTGGCTCGTGACGTGCTGGGCACCGACGCGGCTGGCTACGGCTTCCTCATGTCGGCGTCCGGCCTGGGTGCGCTCATCGCCGCGCTCCGGATCGCCTCCCAGAAGCGGTCGCGGCTGATGCTCATCGGCGTCGGTGGCCTGATCCTGGGGAGCATGGAGGTCCTGCTCGGCTTCTCCCGGATCTACCCCCTCTCCTGGCTCGCCATGCTGATCATCGGCTTCGGGTCGGTGTCCATGACCGCGACGTCCAACGCCACGGTCCAGCTGCGGGTCCCGGATCAGCTCCGCGGCCGGGTGATGAGCGTGTACATGACCATCTTCGTGGGCTCTACGCCCATCGGCAGCCTCATCGTCGGCGCCATTGCCTCCCGGCTCGGCACGGACATCGCCGTCTCGTTCGGCGGCGCGGTCAGCGCCGCGGCCGCAATCTACGCAACGTTCTGGCTCCGGCGCCACCTGGCGGAGGAGCAGCGGATCCGTGAGGCGATCGAGCCGGCGCAGCCCCACGGCGCGCCCGAGACCTGGCCGCCGGATGGCCAACCGTTGACCAGCCCGGGCTGAGATGGCAGGCGGCTCAGCCGCCCCGCCCCCGCCACCCGGTGCCCCGCCGCCCGGTGCCGCCGCCGCCCCGCCCCCGCCACCCGGTGCCCCGCCGCCCGGTGCCGCCGCCGCCCCGCCCCCGGTTCCTCCCGGATGTCACCCAGGCTGGCACGTGGCGATGGGTTCCAGCGACATGTCGGTTTCGCAGGCATTCGAGTAGTCTCATCACGCCCCCCAGCACGCGGACCGTCCGCCGGCCGCGACGCACGCGGCAAACGTCACCGTGGCTGACATTCGAGAGGTTCCGCGTCAGGGCGGCGAGTAGGGCGCCTCGAAGAACGCCAGGAGCGGCTCCCCGGTGGACTGCGCCATGGTGACCGCCTGTCGGCCCGTGGCGTCGCGGTCAAGGCCGACCAGCAGTTCCACGTCGTCGCGGCCCGGCCAGTTTGGGTCGTAGATCCGGACCGCCAGGGTCCCGGCGGCCGCGTCCAGGCGATAGCTCCACGCCAGGACCTGGTGGTGGCGGCCGAGCATCAGCGGACTCGGCCCCGCAGCCCGGACCAGGCCGACCTGCGGCAGCCGCCCGGCATCGATCCCGGCGCGGATCCGCGGCCACTCCCGGCGGAGGGTGACGGCTCCGTGCGAGCCCAGGCCTGTGAGTCGCGACCAGCCGTTAGGGCGCGTCGGGTGGAGTGCCGCCATCGCCCAGAAGCGGAGCGGGAGCCGGACCAGGCCATCGAACGAATCCACCTGGCGCCGGACGATCTCCCCGAATAGCGGCGATCCGGCGGGCGGGGGATTGGCGGCCTCGGGCGCCGGTACCGCTGCCTCCCAGCGGTCCCGGACCACGAAACACATCCCGCCGCACAGCCCGTCGGCCACGTTTCCGATCCCGAGGTGGACGTAGCCGGCGCCCAGCCAGAAGGCGGGAGTGGCCGGCCAGCGGTTGGCGAAGCGGAGCCCATGGGCGCTCGGCAGGAAGCCCGGGACCGTGCGATCGATCACGGTCCAAGCCTACCCCGGCCGGGCACGCCCGGCTTCGGGCACGCCCGGCTTCGGGCACGCCCGGCTTCGGGCACGCCCGGCTTCGGGCACGCCCGGCTTTCGCCGCGTTGCCGGGCCAAGCCGGGTACCATCGCGCGAATGCCCAACCGACTCGCCGGCGAGACGTCGCCCTATCTCCTCCAGCATGCCCACAATCCCGTGGACTGGCAGCCGTGGGGTCCGCTGGCGCTCACCCAGGCCCAGCTCCTGGATCGGCCAATCTTCCTGTCGATCGGCTACGCCGCGTGCCACTGGTGCCACGTGATGGAGCGGGAATCGTTCGAGGACCACGACATCGCCCGGATCCTCAACGAGAACTTCGTCTCCATCAAGGTGGACCGCGAGGAGCGCCCCGACCTGGACCAGGTCTACATGACCGCGGTCCAGGCGATGACCGGGAGTGGCGGCTGGCCCATGTCGGTCTTCCTGACCCCGGACGGGAAGCCGTTCTATGGCGGCACCTATTTCCCTCCCGAGCCGCGGAACGGGCTGCCGGCGTTCAGCCAGATTCTGCAGGCCGTGCTGCACGCGTGGCACGACCAGCGCAGCGAGGTGGACCAGGCCGGCTCCCGGCTGGTCCAGGGCCTGGTGGAGGCCAGCAAGCCGCCGACGCAGGGCGACCTCCCGTCCGATGCGGCCGTCGACGAGGCGATTGCCACGCTGGAGCTGGGCTTCGACCAGCGCAACGCCGGCTGGGGCCGATCGCCCAAGTTCCCGCAGCCCATGGTCCTGGAGCTGCTCCTCCGGCGCGCCGCCGACGGTGACGCGCGGGCCCTGCCCATGGTCCGCCTGACGCTCGATCGGATGGCGGCCGGCGGGATGCACGATCAGCTGGGCGGCGGCTTTCACCGCTACTCCACGGACGACGTCTGGCTGGTCCCGCATTTCGAGCAGATGCTCTACGACAACGCCCAGCTGGCGCGCGTTTACCTCCACGCCTGGGCGCTCACCGGGAACGTCGCGGACCGCGACGTCGCCATTGGCACCCTCGACTACATCCTGCGCGAGCTGACGACCGCCGAGGGCGGCTTCGCGGCCAGCCAGGATGCGGACACGGACGGCGAAGAGGGGGCAACCTTCACCTGGTCGGCGGCCGAGGTGCGCGGGGCGCTCGCGTTGGGCGAGTCAGGACTCGGCGCGGGTGCCTTCGAGGTCTTCGCCGCGGCGTATGACGTGTCCGAAGGCGGCAACTGGGAGGGCCGGACCATCCTGCGGCGGGTGCGTGCCACCCCCGAGCTGGCCCACGCGTTCGGTCTCGACCACGACGCCATCGAGGCCACCCTGGCCGCGAGCCGGAGACGCCTGCTGGCGATCCGCGCCGAGCGGCCGCAGCCGGCCCGGGACGACAAGGTGCTGGCGGCCTGGAACGGGCTGGCGATCGGGGCGCTGGCCGCCGCCGCCCGGCTCATGGAGGATGACGTCGATCCGCGGATCGCCGCGCGGTCGGCGGCCTACCGGGTGGCCGCGGTCCGTGCCGCCCAGGTGGTGACGGGCGGGCTGCTGCGTGACGGCGGACAGCTGCGGCGATCCTGGAAGGACGGCCGTGCCGCCGGCGCCGCGGTCCTCGAGGACTACGCGGACCTGGCGGATGGGCTCCTGGCGCTGTATGAGGCGACCTTCGACGAGCGCTGGTTCGTGACCGCACGTTCCCTGGCCGACCAGGTCCTGGCGCGCTTCGCCGATCCGGCCGGTGGCTTCTTCGACACCCCCGACGACCACGAGACGCTTGTGGCCCGCCCCAGGGATTCCCAGGACAACGCGCTGCCGTCCGGTGGGGCGATGGCCGCCCGGGTCCTGCTCCGTGTCTGGGCGTGGACCGGCGAGGGGCGCTACGGCGAGGCCGCCCTGGGGGCCATCGCGACGCTGGGCGGCTTCCTGGGTCGCTACCCCACGGCCTTTGCGGCCTGGCTCTCCGCCCTTGACATGGCGCTGTCGGGGATCGACGAGGTGGTCGTGGCCGGGGATCCCGGCGCGCCGGCGACCCGCGCCCTGCTGGCGCCGGCCCGGGGCTTCCGCCCCAACCAGGTCCTCGCGGCCTCCGCCGACCCGGACCAGAGCGCGATCCCCATCCTCCACGGCCGGAGCGCAACCAGGGACACCCCCACGGCCTACCTGTGCCGGGGCTCCACCTGTCGTCTGCCGGTCACGATGCCGGATGCGCTGGCCGCGCTCCTGGCCGAGGGCATCGCGCCCGCCTAGGCTTCGGGACCGCGGCCACCTGGCGACCGGAGTGCGAGCCGACCGGACCCATGCCGGGTCAGGGGTTGCTGCGCGGTCTCGTACCGGCGGCCAGGGCTTCGGGCAGGATCACGCCCAGGTTCCGGAAGAACTCGATCGCCTCGTGGACCTCTGCAGCAGGGCGGTAGGGACCGGGCATCAGGAGGCAGGGCCGTCCGGAGAGGGCCACGTCGGCCAGCATGCCCCACCGTTCGGGGATGGGCCGCCGCGCGAGGACCTGCGCCGGGCGCTTGTAGACGAAGACCACCGCGGAGGGCCGCCAGATCGCGACCTTCTGCCAGAGCGGACCGATGCCGGCGGTGAGCTGCGCGTCGGTCGCGACATCCCGCGGGGTGGGGTCCTTGATCAGGTCGGTGATGCCGTGGCCAGCGGCGACCAGCGCGTCGTCGGCAGCCTCCAGCGCCGTGTCGGCCGGGAGGATCTCCGCCTCCATCAGCCGGCGCCAGAACTGCCGACCCAGGCGACCCTGATGGTAGTGGCCGGCGTCCACGCTGACCGGGGAGGGGTTCAGGCCGACGAACAGCAGGCGGCCAGGGAGCGGCGGCAGATCAGCCAGGGTGGAAACGCTCCGGCCACCGACCAGCATGGTGGCCAGATGGGACCCGGGACCCGGCCGATGCGTCAGGGCGGCGAGATCGGGCGGGGCATCGGTACGCACGGTGGTGATGAGGGCCGAACCCGACGCCGGACGGACCGGATCAGGCGGGCTTGTCGCCGCTGTCGTGGCCGGCCCTGGCCTCATCCACCTGCCGGCGCGCCTGCTTGACGCTCCGGCCCAGCATCGCGCCCAGTTGGGGCAGCGTCTTTGGGCCACGCCACACGATGGCGACGATCAGGATGACGATGAGAACCACGGCGGTGTCCTGCACGCGGGGATGGTACCCGACTCCGGGCCCCGGGCGCGTCGGCGGCCACCGCGGCGGCCACCCCGGCGGCCGCGAGTCGGGCAGGCGCGGTATTGTGCCGCCATGTCGTCGTCGGATGGCCCCCTCCTCGTCTTCGGTCGCCGCTCGGCCACGTACGACTTCGGGCCGTCGCATCCATTCACGCCGCGTCGGTTCGGGCCGGGGATCGACCTGCTTCGTGAGCTCGGGGCGCAGCCAGGGCTCCAGCCCCAGCCCGCCACCGACATGGAGCTGGCCTCCGTCCACACGCAGGCCTACATCGAGGCGGTGCGCCGGTTCTCGGTCGCCCCGGTCGGCGAGGCGTTCGGGATCGGAACCGCAGACGTGCCGGCCTTCGCGGGCATGCACGAGGCCGCTGCGGCCGTCGCCGGCGGTTCACTCCGCGCGACCGAGGCGATCCTCCGCGGTGATGTCGAGCATGCCTTTCATCCCGGCGGTGGCCTCCACCACGCGATGCCGGGCAGGGCCGCGGGGTTCTGCGTCTACAGCGACCTGGCGGTGGCGATCGCCCGGGCCCGCGCGGCCGGCCTGCGGGTCCTCTACCTGGACTTCGACGTCCACCACGGCGATGGCGTGGAGGCCATCCATCGCGCCGATCCGGGGGTTGTCACCTTCTCGCTGCACGAATCCGGCCGAACGCTCTTCCCGGGCACCGGCGGCGTGGCGCTGGGCGACGAGGGGCCCGCCGTGGGGACCGCGGTCAACCTTCCGCTCTTCGCCGGCACGGGTGCCGGCCCGTGGCTGGCCGCGGTGGAGCGCCTGGTCCCGGAGATCGCGGCGGCGTTTGGGCCCGACCTCGTCGTCTCACAACACGGCTCCGACTCGCACGCGCTGGATCCCCTCGCACATCTGCGGGTGACGACCACGGCCATGGGCGCGGCCGCGCGGCTCACCGACGCCGTCGCGCACCGCCACGCGGGAGGCCGCTGGCTGGCCACGGGCGGCGGCGGCTACGACGTGTACCGGGTCGTCCCGCGCGCCTGGTCGCTCGTCTGGCTGGCGGCGGCGCACCGGCCCGCCCCCCAGGCCATTCCCGCTGGATGGCGCGAGCGGTGGTCGGTCGAGGCCGCCCGCTACGGCCAGGGCCCGCCGCCGGACCGCCTGGAAGACGACGAGGCGCTGGGCGCGACGGAAGGCGATCCACAGGTCCAGGACCGGACGGCGGAAACAGCCGGCCTTGTCCGGTCCCTGGTGGTGCCTGCCCTGATCCGCCAGGCGGTGGATGCCGGTTGGTGGACGGCCCTCGACTCGAAGGGCCCCCTCCCGGGCGACGCGCGGTCTCGCCGGTCGGTCCCCGCCCCGGGCGATGGGATGCCCCAGGTGCTGGCCGCCGTGGACGCGCAGCGCTGGGATCGCCTCCGGCTGGCTCGTGGCGTAGCCGGGCCGGCGGATCCCGGTGACGGGCACCGGCTGGTGGCCGCCGCACTGGCGTCGGGGGACCGGATCCTGGTGACCGCCGCCGTTGTCGGCGATCTGATCGTGGGCCTGGCCGTCTCGGTGGTCGATGGCGCGGACGGGGTACGCCGCCTGCTGGCGCTGGGCGTCGCCGCCCCCTGCCGTCGGGTCGGTCTCGGCCGCGCGATCTTCACGGCCCACATCAACGAGGCGACCAGGGCGGATGACCAGGACGGACGACCGCGGCGGGGGATCGAGATGCTGGTGACCGCCGCCGAGCGTGATCCATTCGAGCCCCTGGCGCGCGACGCCGGTGCGGCAGCGGCCCGGTCGATCCTGGTAGCCGCCGGGTTCGAGGTGGTGCGAGCGCCGGGCAGGGTCGGCCTGCGGGATCCCCGGGCGCTGCTGGCGCATCGCCCTGCCTGACCGCGCCAGACACACCTCCGCCGCCGGTCGGGCGACGGGCCCGAGCGGCGGCGGAGTGATGGAGCGGGACGCCCGGAGGGTGGGGGACTGCGCTCCCCGGGCTAGCTGACGGTCACGCCCTGGAAGGGGCCGCCGCGACCGGGTGGTTCGTGACCCGACGGGTCCACGGGGTGCCCAGCAGCGGGAGGAGATACCGGTCCAGCCCGTACCAGCCCGCGACCCGCCAGGCCAGGATCAGGCTGATCCCGAGCGCGAACATGATCGGGTTCGTGGAGGCGGTGCCGGCGAGGAGGAAGCTCATGTTGAGCGTGGCTCCGAAGAAGGAGGCGACGCCCACGAGCACTCCGAACAGGAGGCCCAGCCCGATCGCGATCTCGCCGAAGACCACGAGGTAGGCGAACCAGTTCTGCGCGTGGTTGTCGATCATGACCTGGAGAATGCTGCGGTACCACTCGAAGGAGATGGGGGGCTTGGCGCCGGAGGCCGCATCCGGGATCCTGGCGGCACTGGTCCAGAAGCCCAGGAGCGCGTTCCCGCCGTCGAGCCAGCCGGCGCCCACGGCCTTGCCGTCGGGGAAGAGCTTGTGCATGCCGGCCGTCAGCCACTCGAAGCCGACGAAGATGCGGATCGGGAGCCAGAACAGGCCGGCCCGGGTGTTGCTGAACAGGTAGCGGGTGAAGGCCGGACCCTCGACCTCGATGACGTCAGCCGCAGGCTGCCGTCGGTCGGAGAAGAGCAGCACCAGGAGCAGGATCGAGAGGGCCCAGAACGCGAGGGTGGTGGCATTGCGGAGGCCCTGGCTGATCTGCTCGGGCCGAACCCACGGGTTCTCCATGTAGATGAGGATCACGGCGGCCAGCGCCGCGATCGGGACGATCAACCCGCGCAGAGTCTTCATGGTCATGCTTCCCTTCCAAGGCGGACAGCGCCCCCGGTTCTGGACGACCCCCGGATCGGCTTCCGTTGACCACAGTATCCACGTAGTGCGAACGCACCATACGTGCCAGATCGGCCCCCGCTCGCGGGGCGTCTCAGCCCCCTGAGGCGGGCCAGTAGGCCTGTCGAGACAGGGCCGAAGGGCCCCTGCGATCCGCGGGCCGGGCCAGACGGCACGCGACACCCGCCAGGCTGGCACCCCTGGCCCGGGTCCAGGGGCCTGCCGGGGATTCTCAGCCCCGCTGGGCGAACCCACGGGCGATCTGCGTCGCAGCATCGATCAGGCGCTCGGGCAGTCCTACGACGTCGAGCCCGACCCCGGCCTGGGCCGCCGCAGCGCCACCGAAGCTGACGGACACGCCGGGGTTGGCCGCCTTGATCGCGGTCGCGCCCTCGCGGGCCTGGGCGACGTCCGCTGC
The DNA here is from genome assembly GCA_903822495.1 of uncultured Chloroflexota bacterium. Classification (GTDB taxonomy): domain Bacteria; phylum Chloroflexota; class Limnocylindria; order Limnocylindrales; family CSP1-4; genus CAIJPD01. The sequence goes on from CAIJPD010000045.1 coordinate 115,244, forward strand.
GCGATGGACCCCGATCACGGCCACCGCCGCCCCGCTCCGGTCGACCGCCGCGACCCACGAGTCCACGGGTACATCGGCGCCCAGGTAGAGGACGTCGATGCCGCGCCGGCGGAGCGCCACGGCGAACGCGAGCGGCCCAATCTCGTGCCGCGCGCCGGCAGGCAGGCCCACCAGGACACGCGGACCAGTCCCCGGCGCGCCGGCCAGGTTGTACAGGGCGCTGAGGCGCCGGATCACGGCCGCGCTGGCGAGGTGCTCACCAGCGATATCGAGGCGGCCGGCCGCCCACGCATCACCGAGGGCGCGGACCGCCGGCAGGAGGTGGACGTCCAGGACCATGTCGACCGAGCCGCGGGCGAACATCGCATCCAGGACGTCCTCGAGGCCGGCTGCGTCGAGGCGCGTGGCTGCCAGCACGAATGCGCCAGCGAGTGCAGACGGGTCCACCGCCGACGCGGGTCCGAGGAACGTGTCCGCCTGCTCCTCGGTGGTCAGGTGCGCCGCGCCGGCCAGCACCCGTTCGGCGGCGTCGTTGATCACCGCGGTCGCCGCCTGCGAGGCGCCCCAGCCCGTCTCGACCAGCCGGCGCATCGCGCGGAGCCGGGCGATCGCCTCCTCGTCGTACAGGCGGTAGCCGCTGGTCGTGCGCTCGGGATGGACAACGCCGTACCGGCGTTCCCACGCACGGAGGAGCGAGATCCCGATGCCGCTCCGAGCCGCGGCCTGCTTGATGGTGTACATCGTTTGTCAAGCGTAGCACACGAAACCCTTGACACAACCCAAATCGGCCCTGTAGAGTCTGCACAGACCTTAGACATACATGGGACGAGTCGACCCATCCACGAAAGGGACTCCCGGAACCCCGATGACCACATCCAGCAGCGCAACCATCAGCCCGGCCGCGGCGCCGATCACGGCGCCCGCCGCCATCCCGGTCGGGAGGGCCGCCTCGCTGGCCCGCTGGAACCGGACCCTCGTCTTCCTCCACGGCATCCAGTTCCTGGGAATGATGGCCATTGCCACGACGGCCGCCACGTTCGCGCCGTACGTGCCCACGATCAAGCCGATCATCGAGAACGGCGCGTTCAAGGGGATCGACCAGACACAGGTCCAGCTCTTCTCGATGCCGCTCTCCTGGCTCATCGCCTCGTTCCTGGCGATGAGCGCCATCGCCCACTTTGCCGCCGGATGGCCGCTCCGAGCGCGCTACGAGGCGTGGCTGGCGCGCGGCATGAACCCGCTCCGCTGGGTTGAGTACTCGTTCAGCAGCACGGTGATGATCGTGGCTATCGCCTACATCTCGTACATCCGGGACTTCCCGGCGCTGGTGGCGATCGCCGGCTGCAACGTGGCCATGAACCTGTTCGGCTGGAGCATGGAAGCGGCCAATGAGGGCCGACGCGACCATCCGGACTGGAAGCACTACATCTTCGGCTGCGTCGCCGGGATCATGCCGTGGCTGGGGATCTTCTCCATCCTCCTGGCCTACGGCTTCCAGGAGGGCCTGCCGGCCAACGCCCAGATCCCGGCCTTCGTGTACGTGATCGTCGGGACCCTCTTCCTCACGTTCAACGTCTTCGCGATCACGATGGTGCTCCAGTTCAAGCAGGTCGGACGCTGGAAGGACTATCTGGCAGGCGAGAAGACCTACATGGTCATGAGCCTGTTGGCCAAGTCGCTCCTGGCCTGGCAGGTCTTCAGCGGGACGCTTCGCCCCGGGGGCTGACCCGGCCCACCACACCCGCAACCGCGCCCGTTCCCCCCGGGCGCGGTTGCCCCATCCCCGCCATCGGGCCCGCCCTCCGGACCCGGCGGCATCCCCGCATCTCCCTCGCGTGGCCGGGCTCGTCTCCAATCGGGCCCGGCCGCTCCATGTCGGCCCGGCTCCGGCCGCGAGCCGGTCGAACGCCCGATCGATATTGGCCGGCTGCCTATACTCGGGTTCCCGTGGCCACCACCCGATCGCGGCGTCCCGCCGCACCCACCCAGACCGTCGCGACGCCGGGGCCGGACCCGCTCGTGGCCTTCTCCCCGCCCGTGCGGGCCTGGTTCGACGCCAGCTTCAGCACCCCAACGCCCGCGCAGGTGGGCGGCTGGGCGGCCATCGCGGCCGGGCGACACACGCTGATCCACGCGCCCACCGGGAGCGGCAAGACCCTCGCGGCGTTCCTCTGGTGCCTGGAGCTGCTGGGACGGAGCCGGACCGGGGAGGCCGCCGCCCGACGGGGCGCCGCGCCGATTGCCGCCCACCCCGCCGGCGTCCGCGTCCTGTACATCTCGCCCCTCAAGGCCCTCACCTACGACGTCCAGCGCAACCTGATGGCCCCATTGCGCGGCATCCGGCTGGCCGCCGAGCGGCTGGGCACCACGTGGCCGGAGATCACGGTCGCATCGCGCACCGGTGACACATCCCAGGGCGAGCGCCGCGACCTGGTTCGCCATCCGCCCGAGATCCTGGTCACCACGCCGGAGTCGCTCTACCTGCTCCTCACCAGCGCCGGCCGCGAGATCCTCCGGTCGGTTGATCACGTGATCGTCGACGAGGTCCACGCCCTGGCCGGTGGCAAGCGGGGCGCTCACCTGGCCCTCAGCCTTGAGCGGCTCGAGGCCCTCCGTCCCGCCGGCGGCCCGCCGCTCCAGCGGATCGGCCTGTCCGCGACGCAGCGCCCGCTGGCGACCATCGCCCGCTTCCTGGGCGGCGTGGGCCCGGGCCGCGACGTCGCCGTCGTCGATACCGGGAGCCGCAAGGCCCTTGACCTCCAGGTGACCGTGCCGGTGGAGGACATGGGCCGACTCGGCGATACCCTGCCGCCCCAGGAGCAGCCCGGGGGGCCGGCCTGGCGCGACGACCTGCGGACCAGCATCTGGCCGTCGATCCACCCGCGGATCCTGGAGCTGATCCGCGCGCACCGATCCACGATCGTCTTCACGAACAGCCGCCGACTCGCGGAGCGGCTGGCCCACCGGCTCAACGACCTGGCCGGGGAGGAGCTGGTCCGCGCCCACCACGGCAGCATCGCCCGCGAGCAGCGCCAGGAGATCGAGGAGGCGCTCAAGGCCGGCCGCGTGCCGGCCATCGTGGCGACCAGCAGCCTGGAGCTGGGGATCGACATGGGTGCGGTGGACCTGGTGATCATGGTCGAGTCGCCCACCAGCGTCGCCTCGGGGCTTCAGCGGGTGGGCCGGGCCGGGCACCAGGTGGGGGAGCCGTCGAAGGGCGTCCTCTTCCCCAAGTACCGCGGCGACTTGCTGGAGGCCGCGGTCGTCGTCGGCCGAATGCACGAGGGCGCGATCGAGACGACGGTCATGCCGCGCAACCCGATCGACGTCCTGGCCCAGCAGCTGGTCGCCATGACGGTGATGGACCCCTGGAGCGTGGCCGACCTGCTGACGGTCGTCACTCGGGCGGCCCCGTTCGAGGGGATATCTCGCGAAGCGCTCGAAGGCGTCCTCGGCATGCTGGCCGGCGCCTACCCGTCGGACGAGTTCGCCGAGCTCAGGGCGCGCATCACCTGGGACCGGGTGACGGACGTGGTGCAGGGCCGGCGGGACGCGCGGGTGGTCGCGGTCACCTCGGGCGGCACCATCCCGGACCGCGGACTGTTCGGGGTCTTCCTGGCCGGCGAGACGGGGACGCCTGGGCGACGCGTGGGAGAGCTGGACGAGGAGATGGTCTACGAGCTGCGGGCCGGGATGCACGGCGATGTCATCGTCCTGGGGGCCAGCAGCTGGCGGATCCTGGAGATCACGCCGGACCGGGTGATCGTGGAGCCGGCGCCCGGGATCCCCGGCAAGCTCCCGTTCTGGAAGGGCGACGCCGTGGGCCGTCCCATCGAGCTTGGGCGGGCGATCGGGGCGTTCGTGCGCGAGGCCGAAGCGGACCTGGCGCGCGGCGCGGCCGGACGGTCGAAGGCAGAGGCGCGCTTCCGCGAGCGCCACGACCTCGACGAGCTCGCCGCCAGGAACCTGGTCGCCTATCTCCAGGAGGAGCGTGACGTCGCCGGCGCCCTCCCCACGGATCGGCGGATCGTCATCGAGCGCTTCCGCGACGAGCTGGGCGACTGGCGCCTGGTGATCCTCACCCCGTTTGGCGGCCGCATCCATGCCCCATGGACGCTGGCCATCGAGGCGCGCCTTCGCGAGCGCCTGGGGATCGAGGCGCAGACGATCTGGTCGGACGACGGGATCGCGATCCGGCTGCCGGAGGGCGAGGGCGAGGGATCTGCCTCGCGCATCGCCGAGATCGAGGCGGTGCTCTTCCCCTCGCCGGACGAGGTGGAGGACCTGGTCGTGGAGGCCCTGGGCGGCTCCGCGATGTTCGCGTCCCGCTTCCGCGAGAACGCGGGGCGGGCGCTCCTCCTCCCGCGGCGCCGGCCGGGAAGCCGCACCCCGCTCTGGCAGCAGCGCCAACGATCGGCGGACCTGCTGGCCGTGGCGTCGCGCTACGGCAGCTTCCCGATCCTGGTGGAGACCTACCGGGAGTGCCTGTCGGACATCTTCGACCTGGGCGCGCTGCGCGAGGTGCTGGGCGCGGTGGAGCGGCGCGAGATCGCGGTCCACGCGGTGGAGACGCAGCGTGCGTCGCCGTTCGCGTCGTCGCTCCTGTTCGACTACGTGGCCGCGTACATGTACGAGGGCGACGCGCCCCTGGCGGAGCGGCGGGCGGGCGCCCTGGCGCTGGATCGCGACCTGCTCCGCGAGCTGCTGGGCCAGGAGGAGCTGCGCGAGCTGCTGGACGCGGCGGCGCTCGCGGACCTGGAGCTTTCCCTCCAGGGGCTGACCGAGGACCGGCAGGCCGAGACCGCCGACCAGCTGCACGACCTGCTCCGGCGGGTGGGGGACCTGTCGGGCCCGGAGGTGGCGGCGCGGGTCGCGGCGGGCGGGAAGGCGGGCGACGCCAGCGTCGCCGACGCGGACGTCGCGCACGCGTGGCTCGACGAGCTGCGCGGCTCCCGTCGCGCCGTGCCGGCCTGGATCGGCGGCGAGGAGCGCTGGATCGCCATCGAGGACGCGGCGCGCTACCGCGACGGGGCGGGCGCGCTCACGCCGGCCGAGGTGCCGGACGCGTTCCTGCACCCGGTCCCGGGCGCGCTCGACGGCCTGCTGGCCCGCTGGGCGCGGAGCCACGGCCCGTTCCTGGCGGCGGGACCCGCGGCGCGCTGGGGCCTGCCCGGCGGGGTTGTCGCCGACGCCCTGGAGCGGCTGTTGGAGCGGGGCGCGCTGGTCCGCGGCGAGTTCCGGCCGGATGGCACGGAGCGGGAGTTTTGCGACCCCGAGGTGCTGCGCCAGCTCCGCCGCCGGTCGCTGGCCCGGCTCCGCCGCGAGGTGGAGCCGGTGGAGCCCGCGGCGCTGGGGCGGTTCCTCCCAGCGTGGCACGGCGTGGCAGCGGTGGGGGAGTCACGCCCGCCGCTGCGCGGGGCCGCGGCGCTGGAGCGCCTCGCGGAGGTGATTGGCCAGCTCTCGGGCGTGGCCATCCCGGCGTCCGTGCTGGAGAGGGATGTGCTCCCCGCCCGCATCCCGGGCTACCAGCCCCGGTTGCTCGACGAGCTGGGGGCCATGGGCGAGGTGGCCTGGGTGGGACGCGGCAGCCTGGGCCGCGACGACGGCCGGGTGGTCCTGTACCGGCCGGGCCGCGAGGCCTTGCGGCCAGTGGGCGGCGGCCCGGCCGTCACGGAGCGGCCGGACGGGGAGCGCCACGGGCGGATCCGGGAGCACCTCGAGAGCCGGGGCGCGTCGTTCTACCGGGCAATCCACGTCGCCGCTGGTGGCGGTACCGACCGCGAGGTGCTGGACGCGCTGTGGGACCTGGTCTGGGCCGGCGAGGTCACCAACGACACCTTCGCGCCGCTCCGCGCCCTGCGCTGGAAGCGTCCAGCCGGGGGCGGCGCCGGGCCGCGACCCGGCCGGCTCACCGCCCTGGGTCCACCCGAGGCCGCGGGCCGCTGGTCCCTGGTGGAGCGCGCCGGGCCGGGACTCGGCACTGCGGCCGCGACGGCGACGCAGCGTCTCCACGCCACCGCACTCGCCATGCTGGACCGCCACGGCGTGCTGGTCCGTGAGGCCGTGATGGCGGAGGGCACCGAGGGCGGGTTTGCGGGCATCTACCCGGTGCTTCGCGCGCTCGAGGAGGCCGGCCGGATCCGGCGGGGCTACTTCGTCGAAGGCTTGGGGGCGGCGCAGTTTGCGCTGGCGGGTGCCATCGACCGGCTCCGCTCCGCGCGCGACCCCGCGGATGCCAGGGGCGACGCGCCGGTGGTCCATCTCCTCGCCGCCGCGGATCCGGCCAACCCGTACGGCGCCGCCGTGGCCTGGCCTCGCCGCGGCGAAACGGACCGCCGCCCGCTCCAGCGCGCCGCGGGTGCCCAGGTTGTGCTGGTGGACGGCGTGGCGGTGCTCTACGCGGAGCGCGGCGGCCGCTCTCTCCAGACCCTGCCCGCGGCCGACGATCCCGTCGCGGCGGGGCTCGCGTTCGGGTCGTTGCGCGCCCTGCTGGGACCCGGCCGTGAGCGCGAGGTGATCATCGCCCGGGTGGACGGCGCGCCGGTGGCCGATTCACCGTTCCGGGACACCCTGATTGATGCCGGGTTCGTCCCTGGCTACCGCGGCCTGGTGCTGCGCGACGCTTGAGCGCGGCTCGGGGGGCCGGGCAAGGCCCGCGGGAGCGCGTGAGCAGCGCCAGCCGGGCGCGAGGCGACGGTCGGCACTCCCCGGCGGGACTTGCGGTGCGGCGTACGATTCGACCATGGCCGCGGAGTGATGGAGTGGCCCTCTCCGCGAACATGCTGTGGCGCCGGCAAGCTGGCGGCCGGCGCGTGCGGAAAGGGGATGCTCGCGTGATCAACACCGAGGCACTGCCCTCCAACTCGGATCGCCCCACCGCGGCGATGCCCACCACCCAGCTCGTCCGCCTTTCGCTGTACTGGCTCGGCCTGTCGACGATCTTCATCGGGCTCACCCAGATCCTCAGCGGGCGGATCCAGTTCGACAAGGAGAGCGGGCTCTATTCGCCCGGCTCCGAGGGCTCCACCCTGTTCGTGCTGAACGCCGCGGGCGCCCTCATCGCCGCCCTCGTCCAGCCCACGATCGGCACCATCTCGGACTACACCGTCAGCCGCTGGGGGCGGCGCAAGCCGTACATCTTCATCGGCTCGATCCTCGACCTGGTCTTCCTGCTGGGGATCGCCTCGTCGAACACCATCGTCGCCGTCGCGGCCTTCATGGTCCTGCTCCAGGTGAGCGCCAACTTCGCCCAGGGCCCGTTCCAGGGCTACGTGCCGGATCTCGTCCCCGAACGCCAGGTCGGGCTGGCGTCCGCGCTCGTGGGGCTCTTCCAGACGCTTGGCAACGCTGTTGGGTTCGGCATCGGCGCGGCAGCCGTCGCGATGGACAGCTTCTTCCTGGGCACCATGGCGCTGGGCGTGCTCGAGGTGGTCACGATGGTGTCGGTGGTCTGGCGCGTGCAGGAAGGGCGCGCCCCCCGCTCCCGGGAAGGCCGGTCCTGGCCGGCGATCGCCCGCGAGGCGTGGGGGACCGACATCCTCCGCGAGCGCTCCTTCATCTGGCTGGTCGGCTCTCGCTGGTTCTTCCTGATGGGCCCGAACATGCTGATCAACTTCTCCGTCTTCTTCTTTGCCCAGACCTTCGGCCTGTCGCAGAAGGAGACCGGTGAGGCCAGCCTCCCGGTACTCGCCGCGGTCGTCGTCGGGAACCTGCTCACGGTTCTACCCGCCGGCCGGATCTCGGACCGGGTCGGTCGGAAGCCCGTGATCTACGCCGCCTGCGCGGTGGCGGGGGCGGGCATGCTGATCGTGGCCACCGCGCCCGTCATCCCCGTCGTCGTTGCCGGCTCGGTCCTCCTGGGCGCAGGGTCGGGCATGTTCCTGGCCGTCGACTGGGCGCTGATGACCGACATCATCCCCAAGGCTTCGTCGGGCCGCTACATGGGCATCAGCAACGTGGCCACGGCCACCTCCGGGATCGTCGCGCTCCTGGGCGGAGGTTGGCTGATGGACGCGGTCAACGCCGCCGCGGGCTACGGGGCGGGTCCACGGGCCGCCTTCGTGCTGGCGGTCGTGTTCTTCGCTCTCGGCGCGCTCCTCCTCCGACCGGTCGTGGAGCCCAGGCGAGCCGCGGCCGTCGCTCCGGCGCGGGCGGTACCGTGACCCTGGAGGTGCGGCTCGACGCTCGTCCCTCGACGCTCGTCCGGCGCGTCGATCCCGGCAGCGCTGCCTTGGCCAACGCGGACCCCCGGGCCAGCGATCGAACCGGGTTGAGAGCGGAGCCAAGCCGGATCATGGGGGCGACGGATGGCTGATGGAGCCCTTGGCAGACCGGTGACGAGAGCCGTCGTGCTGACCCTGGTGCGGCAAGGGATCCTCGGACCTCGGGCAGCCGAGCGGGGGCTGGCCCTGGGAGCGATCACCCCGAATCGGCTTGCCTGGGCGCAGTTCCTGGATCGAGCCTTGCTCATCCTCGGTGTTGCGCTGGCAATCAGCGGGGTCTTCTTCTTCTTTGCCTACAACTGGCAGGGATTGAACCACGTCGTGAAGCTGGGCCTGACGCAGGTGCTCGTGCTGGCGGCGGTGGTCTTCGTGCACCTGCGCGGGCTGGACGGCCTGCCCGGCAAGATCGGACTGACCGTCGCCTCCCTGCTGGTCGGGGTCATGCTGGGTGTCTACGGGCAGGTCTACCAGACGGGCGCTGACAGCTACGAGCTGTTCATGACCTGGCTCCTGCTCATCCTCGGATGGATGGCGGTGTCGCAGTTCATGCCGGTCTGGTTCCTGGCCTACGTGCTGGCGCACCTGGCGATCGCCACGTACTGGAGCTCCTCGTACTTCGGAGCCGTCACCGCCGGTCCTGTCAGCCTGGCGCTGATCCTGTTCATCTTCAACACCTTGGCCCTGACGGCCTGGGAGGTCGCGCGGCGCCGCCACGTCACCTGGCTCGAAAGCCGGGCAACTCCCCGCGTCGTTGCCTTCGTCGCCTACCTCGTGATGGTGGCTCCCGTCCTCGCGCTGCTGTTCGGCCTGCTCCCTGTCTACATGGGCGACATCTGGGGCAGCGTGCTCCAGTTGAGCCCCATGGTCTATCTGCTCGGCACCGGGATCACGATCTACCTCTACGGCAGGAAGCTGCCCGATCTGTTCATGCTGGCGCTGGCCGCCTTCGGACTGGTTGCGGTGCTCTTCGGGGTAGCCGTCAAGTACCTGGTTGTCGACTCGCGAAGTGGTGGGGCAGAGAGCCTGCTACTGACGGCCCTCATCCTGATCGGCTTGACCGGGGCCGCGGTTCTCTGGCTGCGGCGCACATCCGAGGCCTGGGAGGCGGCAGATGGCGGCTGACAGGCCCACCGTCGAGCAGATGCTGGCCGGCCTGGCGGGCGAAGGTCTGTTCGACCTCGAGGGGCAGCCAGCGGTTGAGGCAGCCCTCGCCGCCGCGCCCCGCAAGGAGCGACCCTGGTATATCCGCGGGTGCATGGCCGTCAGCGCCTGGATCGCAGCGATCCTGATCGTCGCGGCGCTGACCCTCCTCATGCCCCACCCGGAAGACAGGCTTCTCGTTGTCGGCGCCGTCCTCCTGATCGTCGCCATCGTTGTCCACAACGCGCTTGCCGCATCGGATTTCGCATCGCAGCTTGCGCTGGCGGTCAGCATTGCCGGTCAGCTATCGCTGGTCGCCGGCTTGTTGCTGACGCTCCATCTCGGTGTGGAGCCGATCCTGCTGATCACCATCCTGCTGCAGGTGGCGCTGGTTCTTGTCTACCGGGACTGGCTGCACCGCTTCCTGTCCACGCTGGTGATCATCGGTTGCCTCGCCGGGTATCTGTTCCTGATCGAGCCCCGCCTCCAACTGGGCCTTGGGGTGCTCCTGGGGCTGCTCACCGCCCTGATCTGGGAGAAGGAGCTGGACTGGGCCGGGTCACGCCATCTCCTCGACATCCTGCCGCCGGCTGCGATGGGGATCACGCTGGGTGGGCTGGGCCTGGTCGCACCGCTGGTTGGGCGGACCCTCGAGGCTCTGGGTGGGGACTTCTGGTGGTTGCTCTCCGTTGGCCTGTGCGCGGTCCTGCTCTACCAGGAACACCGGATCATCGTGCGCCATGGATCCGCCGTCTCGACGACGGGTGCCCGGTTCGCTGCGGGGGTCACGGTCACGGTCGCGGCGCTGACGGTGTCGACACCGGGCCTGCTGCTGGCCGTGCTGGTGCTCGTGGTGGGCTTCCAGCACGGCAACCGGGCGGTCTTCTGGGCGGCGGCTGCGTTCCTTGGCTGGTTCCTCGTCTTCTACTACTACAACCTGGCCCTGACCCTGCTCGTGAAGTCGATCGTGCTGTTCGGGAGTGGGCTCATGCTGCTCGCTGTCCGCTGGCTGGTGCAGCGCCAGCCCGGCGCGGAACGGCGGGTCGGATCCAGATGAACGGCCGCCGCAAGCTGTTCGTGTGGATCTTCGCCGGGCTCATCCTGCTCACCGGCAATGTGCTGATCTACGGCAAGGAGCAGGTGATCGCCAACGGACGGACCGTCTACCTCCGCCTGGCGCCCGTCGACCCTCGCTCCCTGGTCCAGGGCGACTACATGGCCCTGCGCTATGCGCACCCGTTCTCGTTCGAGATTCCGGACAGCGGGTCCCTGGTGGTCCGCCTCGATGAGCGCGACATCGGGAGCATCGTGCGCATTCATGACCCTGGCGTCGCACTGGGTTCGGATGAGCACCTGATGAGGTTCCGACGGGGCCAGGGCTTTCGGGCGGTCGACATCGGGGCGCAATCCTTCTTCTTCGAGGAAGGCACGGGAAGTCGCTACGCGGCCGCGGCCTATGGCGAGCTGCGCCTGGCGTCAGACGGCGCTGTCGTGCTCGTCGCGCTGCGTGATAGCCAGCTCAATCTCCTCGGCGACGTCTACCGGTAGCCTCGCGAATCGCGGGTCGGCCGAGTTCTTCGCGGGCCGGGATGCCAGCCTGTGACGGCCTCCGCGCGCCCCGTCCGCCCTATAATCTCGCGAGCCGGCACCGGAGCAGCCAGCATCGGATCACGATGGTCATCGCCGGTTCGGTGGCCGACGGGCGGCCGGTCGTGGCCGGTCGGGCGTGGACGGCGTCTTCGGCGGGGACCGGGAGGCACGATGGACCAGGTGACCTGGCGGGACCGGGCCCGCTACGCCTTCGACAACGTCATGGCGCGCGGGACACGTGCGCTCATCGTGGGCCTGTTCTCGCTGACCCTCGTGGCGATCCTCCTGTTGGCGGTCCTGATCACGATCACGGGCGTCGCCGACGACCAGGGCCTGGACTTCGCCACGATCGTGTGGCGCAACCTGCTCCGGACCCTCGACGCCGGCACGATGGGCGGCGACGAGGGCAGCAGCGGGTTCCTCGGCGCGATGCTCGTGATCACGCTCCTCGGCATCTTCGTGACCAGCACCCTGATCGGCATCATCAACGCCGGGATCCAGGATCGACTCACGGACCTGCGCAAGGGACGCAGCCGCGTGATCGAGCGCGACCATACCCTGATCCTGGGCTGGTCCCAGCAGGTCCACACCGTGATCGCCGAGCTGATCGTCGCCAACGGCAATCACCGCGGGCGGGCCATTGTCATCCTCGCCGAGCGGGACCCGATCGAGATGGAGGAGGAAGTCCGGGCTCGCCTGGGCCCTGCTGGCACCAGCGGCACGCGGCTCGTCTTCCGATCCGGGAGCCCGATGGAGGTCGCCGACCTGGCGATCGCCAGCGTCCAGACGTCGCGCTCGATCGTGGTCCTGGCGCCCGAGACGGACGACCCCGACCCCGACGTCATCAAGGCCATCCTGGCAATCACCAGCCACGCCGTCCGGCGCCGCGTCGCGCCGTACCACATCGTCGCCGAGCTCCAGGATCGGGCGAACCTGCGGGTTGCGCAGATGGTGGGCCGGGACGAGGTGGAGCTGATCCTCGCCGGGGACGTGATCGCCCGTATCGCGGCCCAGACCTGTCGCCAGTCGGGCCTCTCCATCGTCTACCAGGAGCTGCTGGACTTCAGCGGTGACGAGATCTACATGACGAGCGCCGACGACTTCCAGGGCCGGAGCTATGGCGACGTGCTCACGGCCTTCGTGGATGCATCGCCCATCGGGCTCCTGGTGCCGGGAGGTGGCCCCCGGCTCAATCCGCCCGCCGACACCGTCATCGGGCCCGGCGACCGGCTGGTCGTCATCGCAGCGGACGACGACCGCATCACCCGGGGGTCGTCCACGGTGAATGCCGTGGACGAGGCACTCCTGGCGATGCCCGTGCCGCGCGCCGAACGGCCGGAGCGAACGCTGATCCTGGGCTGGAACCGCCGGGCGCCGGCCCTGGTGCGGGAGCTCGATCGCTACGCGCCTGCCGGCAGCACCGTGACCGTGGTTGCGCCTGCCGCGGCCGATGACGCGGGGCTGGCCGGGCTCGGCGCGCTGCTGGTGCGCCAGGGTCTGGAGGTCCGGACCGCCGATTCGGCCGATCGGTCCGTCCTGGATGCACTGGGCGTCGAGGTCTTCGATCACATCGTGGTCCTGTGCGAGTCGGACCACCTCGACGTGTCGCGCGCCGACGCCCGCACGCTGATCACGCTCCTCCACCTGCGCGACATCGCATCGCGCCTGGGGCGGGACTTCTCGATCGTCAGCGAGATGCTCGACCTTCGTGATCGGGCGCTGGCCGAGGTCGCCCGCGCCGACGACTTCATCGTCAGCGATCGCCTCATCAGCCTGATGATCGCCCAGGTCTCGGAGAACAAGCATCTCAACGCCGTCTTCGCGGACATCCTCGACCCGGAGGGCTCGGAGATCTACCTGAAGCCCGCGGCAGACTACGTCGTCACGGATCGGCCTGTCCCGTACGCGGCGGTCGTGGAGGCGGCGAGACGGCGCGGCGAGACCGCCATCGGCTATCGGGTGGCGGCCGACCAGGGCAAGGCCGACGCGGGTTATGGAGTTCGGCTCAACCCCCGCAAGGACGCGGACGTGGCCTTCGCCGCCGGGGACCGGGTGATCGTCCTGGCGGAGGACTGACCGACAGGTTGCGCCGGGGGCGCCGGCGGGGCCAACGGCCATCGGGGCCGGCGGCCGCGAGCGTCAGGCCTGCTCGCGCTCCCGCATCGCGCGCCAGACCGTCCAGGCGTTGAGCGGCAGGTCGCGGAACGAGGCGCCGGTGGCCGCCGCCACGGCGTTGGCGATCGCCGGGGCGACCGTGATGATCGAGCTCTCGCCCAGCCCCTTGGCGCCAAACGGCCCCGGCCCGTCGCCGCGCTCCAGCGCGAGCACGGTGAAGTCCGACGGCACGTCCGTGGTCCGCGGCACACGGTAGTCCACCAGCGACGGGTTCAGGAAGGAACCATCCTCGAACTGGCTGTCCTCGAACAGCGCGTGGCCAAAGGCCATGACAGCCCCGCCCTCTTCCTGGCCGTGGGCCGTGAGCGGGTTGATGATCCGGCCCACGTCCGAGACGGTCACGTAGCGCAGGACCTCCACCTCGCCGGTCTCGGCGTCAACGGCGACCAGCGCCGCCCCCACCGAACCCTCCCAGTAGCCGGCGCGCATCCCGAAGTTGGTGGGCGCCTCCGGGTTCTCGGGGACAAAGTCGCCGACGCCGATGACCTCGCCGCCGAAGCCGGCGCCGGGCGCCTTGAGCAGGGCGCCGATCGACATCGGCTTGGGGCCGCCGGTGATGGCCCCGCCCGCCAGGCGGAGGGTTGCGGGGTCCACGCCCAGCAGCCGCGCGGCCGCTGCGATGGCCCGCGAGGCCGCGTCCTGGGCCGCCCGCTGGGCCGCCACGCCCAGGTGGACGGTGGAGCGGCTCGATGACGTCCGCTGGTCAAACGGCGTGACGGCCGTGTCGGGCGTGGTCACGCGGACTCGCTCGGCCGCGATCCCGAGGGTCTCGGCGACCACCATCGCGAGCATCGTCAGCGTGCCCTGGCCGATCTCCACGGAGCTGGCGAGGACCGTCGCAGAGCCGTCGGCATGGAGGCGAACGATGGCCGCGGAGGGCAGGTTGCCGCTCGCGGTGTTCTTGAGGCCGATCGCATAGCCGGCCCCGCGCAGCCGGGTGTCGCCCGGCGCCACGGGGTGTGGCCGCGCCATCTCCTCCTGCGCGATCCGGAGCTGCTCCGGCAGGTCGCAGTCCAGGGGCAGGTCGCCCACCACGAAGTCGTCGCCCAGGCCCAGGAGGTTCCGCTTTCGAAACTCGACCGGGTCCATGCCCAGGCCCGCGGCGATCTCGTCCATGTGCCGCTCGCACGCGAAGATCGGCTGGCTGGCCCCGAAGCCGCGGTACGCGCCCGCGGGGACCTTGTTGGTGTACACCGCCAGCGCATCGACGCGGAGGTTGGGGATCCGGTACGGCCCTGGGGCGCGGTAGCCCGCCTGGCGGACCACCCGCGGGCCCTGGTCCGCGTAGGCGCCCGTGTCGAACACGATCTCGATCTTCCTGGCGAGGATCTGGCCGCCGTGCGTGACGCCGGTGGTGAAGCGCATGGTGGCCGCATGGCGGACGACGGTCCGGAATGACTCCTCGTGGCCGTATTCCAGCCGAACCGGGCGGCCGATGATCCAGGCAACTCCCGCACTGAGCGGCAGGACGCTGGCGTACTCCTTGCCGCCAAACGAGCCGCCCACGTATGGGATCACCACGCGCACGGCCGATTCCGGGAGGCCCAGCAGGTCGCCGACCAGCTTGGACATCAGGTACGGGTACTGGTTGGACCCGTGGATGGTGATGCCCCCGGGGGTGGGGATTGCGGTGGCAACCTGGTTTTCGATCGCCGCGTGGGTGATGGTCGGGACCGTGTAGGTGCCTTCGAAGACGCGATCGGCCACGGCCAGTGCCGCGTCCACATCGCCACGGGCGTCGTGGTATTGCCCGGCGATGTTGCGGGTGGGCTGCCAGCCATCGGCCCATGCGCCACCAAACTCGCCCTTGGCGGCGGTCGCGTGCAGGCGCGGGGCCTCGTCGCCCATGGCGGCCACCACGTCGACGATCCGGGGCAGGTCCTCGATCTCCACGCGGACCAGGCGCGCGGCGCGCCGGGCGGTGCCGGCGTCGCGGGCGACCACGACGGCGATGGGCTCCCCCTCGTAGCGGACCACGCCGTCGGCGAGGAGCGGGCAGTCGCGGACGACGGGTCCGTAGTGGGTGCCCTTGAGGCCGGCCCTGAGATCGGCGAAGGTGAGCACCCGCAGCACGCCGGGGACGGCCAGCGCCTCGGCGGCGTGGATGGCCTCGATCCGCCCGTGGGGGACGTCCGAACGGACCACGGCCCCATGGAGCAGCCCCGCCACGGCGAGGTCGCCGACGAAGGCGGCGGCCCCGGTGACCTTGACCCGGGCATCCACCCGGGGGACGGGGGAGCCGATGACGGTGAAGCCCGGCGTGGGCCCGGCGTGTTCATCCGGGGCATGCTGGGCATTCGCGGCGCCTCCGGCCGGCCCGCCGGCCGCGGTGGCCCTGGCCGCGTCGAGCACCGCCGCGACGATCGGCCGGTAGCCGGTGCAGCGGCAGATGTTGCCTTCCAGCGCGGACTTGACCTGCGACTCGTTGGGCGAGGGGTTCCGCGCCAGCAGCTCGGTGGCCGCCGCCAGGAAGCCCGGCGTGCAGTACCCGCACTGGAGCGCCCCGTGTCGGACGAAGGAGTCCTGCAGCGCGGATAGTCTCCCGTCCGGCCCCGCCAGGCCTTCCACCGTCGTGATCGCCGCCCCGTCGGCATCGGCCGCCAGGGTGGTGCAGGAGGAGGCCGAGCGGCCGTCGACCAGGACCGTGCACGCCCCGCAGATCCCCATCGCGCAGGAGACCTTGGTGCCGGTCAGCCCCAGGTCCTCGCGCACCAGCTCGGCCAGGGTCCGGCCCGCCGGGATCTCCAGGCTCACCGGGAGGCCGTTGACCATGGCACTGAAGCCGATGTCGTGCCCGCTCATGCTTGGGCTCCCGGCTGGACGAGCTGCGCCGCCGCATCCCGGAGCGCCCGCACCGCCAGCACGCCGGCCATGTGGCGCTTGTAGTCCTGGGGCCCGTGCGGATCCGTCACGGTGTCCGCCTCGGCGGCCACGGCGGCCGCGACGACGTCCGCCACGCTGTCCAGGGCGTCCAGGGCCAGCCCGGCCAGGAGGTCATCAGTGCCCCGGATCACCTGCGGCGCCCCGCCCAGGCAGCCCAGCACGATCCGCGCGGACTCGATCCGGCCGTCCTCACCCGAGATGAGCCGGACGGCCGCGGTCGCGGATGGCCGCTCCAACGCCTTGAACCGGCGGTAGCCAAAGGCCGTCCGCGGCCGCGGCAGCTCGACATAGATGCCAAAGAGGATCTCGCCCACCCGGATGTCGACGTCGAAGGCGCCCGCCAGCCAGCCCTCGACCTTGGCATAGCGCGTACCCTCCGGGCCCTCCAGGCGCACCCCGGCCTCGGCCGCCACCAGGAACGCAGGCGGGTCGGCGTGCGGCTCGGCGAAGGCCAGGTTGCCGCCGATGGTGCCGGCGTTGCGCACCCGCTGGTTGGCAAGCTGCGCCTCCAGGTCCGCCAGCACGGGGAGATGGCGGCGGACGAGGGGATCGCGAGCGAGCTCGTCGTGGCGGGCGGTCGCGCCAAGCCGGAGCAGCCCCGGGCGCTCGTCCAACGAGATGCCGCCCAACTCGGGGATGCCCTTGATGTCGATCAGGTCCGACGCGCCGATGAACCCTTCGCGCAGCATCAGGACCAGCTCCGTCCCGCCGGCGTGGATGCGCGCCTCGTCGCCCAGCTCGGCCAGCAGGCCCACGGCCTCGGGCAGCGCGCGCGGGCGGTGGAGGCGGAGCGGCGGGATCATGTGGCGGAGACCCTGGACACGACGACCTCGACCTCGGTTGAGCGGCTGGGAGCGTGGCCCGCAGGCCCCTGAATCCTACCGCGCGACGTCACGCTCCAATCGCCCGACCGCCCGCCGCGATCAGCACCGCGACGACCAGCCCGGCGAAGAGGTTGCGCCGCCACGCGACCAGCGCCACGCACGCGGCCAGGGAGAGCCATTCCACCCCCACGTGCAGGCTCCGCGCGCCACCGGCGTCCACCGCGACCGCGATGTTGGCTGCCGCGAGCGCGGCCAGCGTCGCCGGCGCCACCAGGCGCAGGTAGGCCTGTGCGAGCGGCGACAGGCGCTCCATGCCGGGCGCCAGGAGCGGGAGCGCCCGCCACGGGTAGGTGACCAGGCCCATGAGGATCGCGAGGCCCACCAGTTGGGTGCTCACTGCTGCGTGCTCACGGCTGCGCACCGGCCGGCCGTGCCGGTCCGCTCGGCACGACCATGCCTACCAGCGGCCCAAGGATGCCGCCCGCCATGATCCCGGCAGGGATGCCCCAGGCGAGCCCCGCCGCGATGCCGATCCCCGCGCCCGCCACCGCGGCGACCACTTCCTGGCGGCCCGCCAGCAGGCCAACCGCCAGCCCGGCCATGGTCACGGGGAAGACGACGTCAAGTCCCAGCCGCGCGGGATCCGGGATTCCGCTGCCGATGAGGAAGCCGGCGGCGGTTGCCAGGTTCCAGGGGATGAACACGGTGAGCAGCGCAGCGCCGAAGTAGCCGGGCATGTCGCCGCGGCCCAGTCGCCGGAAGTGGGCGATCGAAAGCGCGAATGCCTCGTCGGTCAGCACGTGGGCGGCCAGGGCGCGCTCGATCCGCGGGCGGTCGCTCATCCAGGGTGCCAGGACGGCGGAGTAGAGGAGGTGCCGGGCATTGAGCAGCAGGGTCAGGAGCACGATCGCCGGCCAGCCCGCCCCGCTGGCCACGGCACCGACGGCGGCGAACTGGGATGCGCCCGCGAACAGGATGCTGCTCATGGCCGATGCCTCGATGAGCGAGTAGCCGGCCAGCCGGGCGGAAAGCCCAAAGACCAGCCCGAAGCCGATGATCGAGGCCACGATGCCGACGCCGTCGGCCGCCATCCGCCGGCGGGACGCGGCCAGCGCCGCCCGGTCTGCGCCAGTGCTCCCGGACGCGCCCGCGGGCGCGCTCAGCGGAGGAACGTCTTCGCGCACGTCCCGTCGCAGATGACGAAGAGGGCGTGCTTCTCGCGTGCGTAGCCGGCCACGTGGAGGAGTCCCGCGCAGCCCTTCGTGGGGCACTTCCAGGTCCACGACCGGTCCGCGTGGTCCAGCGGGCTGGTCTCGGCCGCCAGGGTAGCGTCCAGGCCCGGTCGCGCCGCGATGAGATCGGCGACACGGGCGGCGCGCCCGGCCTCGGTCTCGCTGCTGTAGGGGTAGCTCTGGGAGACGTTCGACGACACGGCTGGGCTCCGGGATGCTGGTCACATGGTGGGCGCTGGTGGCGCTGCGCGCGGCGTCACGAGTATGCCATGCCGATTCGGGCGGCCGCCCCATCCAGGCGGCCGAGTGGCGTTGTCCGCTACGACGCCGTCGAGGCGTCTCCGTCGTCCAGGCCGATGTGGGCCGGCGCCTCGGGCCCGCCGACGTACTGCTCCTGCCCGCGTAGCCGGAAGAGCGGGACCAGGGCCACCGCGAGGAGCAGCAGCGTTCCGCTGAACAGGCCATCGATGCCAGCCCACTGCGCGAAGTAGCCGCCCAGGAGGCTGCCGCCGATCTGGCCGATTGCCAGGAAGACCGAGTACAGCCCCATGATCGCGCCGCGATCCGCCGGGAACCGTTCCGAGACGTCGGCCAGCAGGCCGACCGCGGCGGGTGTCGCGCCGGCCAGGACGAACAGGCCCCCCGCGATCACCACCCCGGCGAGCCATGGAACCACGGCCGGCAGGGCCTCGCCGTGGTTGACGAAGAGGCCTGCCGCCACGGCCGCGCCGCCACCCAGGATCCCGTACAGGATGATGGTGGTCCGGCGGAACCGCTTGAACCGGCCGCCCCAGTAGAAGAGGCCGGCCGCGAACACGATCGCGATGACGACCAGCGCCCCCGTGATCTCGAACGTCGAGAAGCCCCGCATCAGGACCTGCTCCGGGAAGTCGGGGTTCCGCTTCGCAAAGGCGAACAGGGACTGGCTGAACCACAGCCCGATGGAGGCGTTGATCGCGATCCAGGTGGGCGCGAGGAGCCAGATGTGCGACGACCGCAGCAACTCCGCGTAGCGGGCCAGGGTGACGTGCGGTCGAGCCCGCTCGAGCGCCTCCTCCGGCGGCTCCTTGACGCCCAGCCGGTAGATGGCGAAGGAGGCGCCGTAGATCAGCGCGTTCATGAAGAAGGCCGCCGGTCCCACGATCGCGAACAGGCTGGGCGCCACGATGAACCCGGCGCCGAGGCCGGCCAGCGTCGCGCCCTCGAACCGGGCCGCGGCCCGGCCCCGCAGGGCCTCGTTGCCGGCCGTGGCCATCGCGATGTAGCCCAGGATCGCCGGCACGCTCGCCGCGGTCGAGGCGCCCTCCAGCAGCCGCGTGGCGCCGAGGATCACGGTGTTGGTGGAGAGCCCGGTCAGCACCACCGCCACCCCGCCGAAGATCGGGCCCCAGAGCATCAGGCGATGGTGCCCGAACCGGTCGCCCAGGATGCCGAAGAAGGGCGACAGCCCCAGCTCCGCCAGGTAGAACAGCGCGGCGTAGATCCCGATGAGGACGGAATCGACCGTCGGACCCCCCAGCTCGTCGAGGCGGCGCAGGTAGAAGACGAGCATCGCGCCGGTCAGTCCGGTGCTGAACCGGAGGGTGAACGTGCCGAGCATGACGGCCCGGAGGGATCGGTCCATGACGTCGAAGGGTATCGGGTCCCGGGCCCGCTGGCCCGTGAATCTGAAAACACGAGCACCGGGGCGGCGGCGCTCCGTATCATCTGGCCATCCGGAGCCCACCCCGGACACTGGAGGGTTCGAAGTCGTGAGCCGCATCGCGATCATCACCGACTCCGCGTCGGACCTGTCCGTCGAGCGGGCCGCCGCCGCGGGCATCGTCGTCGTCCCCCTGATCGTCAGCTTCGGCCCGCTGAGCTTCAAGGCCGGGACCGAGCTGCCCACGCCCGCGTTCTGGGACCGGATGCTGGCATCCGACGCGCCGTTCCCCACCACGGCCGCGTGCAGCCCCGGTGACTTCAAGGCGGCCTACGAGCGCTGCTTCGCCGAGGGCGCCGACGCCGTCATCTCCATCCACGTCGCCCACACGCTGTCCGGCACCATCAAGAGCGCCTCGGTCGCCCGCGGGCTGCTCCCGGAGCGGGAGATCCACATCGTGGACTCGATGTCCGTCTCCATGGCCGAGGGCATCCTGTGCGAGCTGGCGGCCCGCCTCGCGGCCGAGGGTACATCGGCCCCCGAGATCGTCGCGACCCTCAGGGACCGGATCGAGGACATCAAGGTGATGGTCGTCCTCGACACGCTCGAGTACCTCAAGAAGGGCGGCCGGATCAGCGGCACCCAGGCGGCCATCGGGACACTCCTCTCCGTCAAGCCGATCATCGAGATCCGCGACGGCCTGGTCGAGACGGTGGAGAAGGTGCGCACCAAGGGGAAGGCCCGCGAGCGCGTGATGGAACTGCTCTGTGACCGCCCGATGGAGCAGGTGACCTTCCTGCACACCGTCTCCCCCGAGATCGAGGCGTTCCGCGACGAGTTCGTCAAGCGGATCCCGGGCGGGATCGCGCCCGAGAAGGTCTCGATCGAGCTCGTGGGGCCATCGGTCGGGCCGCACCTGGGCCCGGGCGCGGTGGGTGCCGTCATCCTGTACGCCCGGAGCTGACCCCTCCGCCCGGCCGCGCGCCGGGTTGCGCCCCGGTTGCGGCAAGGTTGTCATTCGGTACCGATGGCCCATTGGCAGTGCGGGCTCCGGGGATATACTCGGCGCCAATGAACGCGGTCCACGTCCCTGCAGACGGCCGCGGCCACCCCACGGCCGCGCGGGTCGCGGCCCCCTGCCGCGGCCGCCCACGCGCCGCGGTCCAGCCGACACGGAGGTCGTCCGTTCCATGACAACCGAGCACGCCGCGCGCCGCGTCGATTCCTGGCAGGTCGCCCAGCACCAGTTCGATATCGCGGCGGAGCGGCTCCACCTCGATCAGGCCCTGCGCGTGATCCTGCGCCAGACGCAGCGCGAGCTGACCGTCCACTTCCCGGTGAAGATGGACGATGGCACGGTCCGGATGTTCACGGGCTACCGGATCCAGCACAACCTGGGCCGCGGTCCCTCCAAGGGCGGCATCCGCTACCACCAGGACGTGTCCCTCAACGAGGTCCGCGCCCTGGCCATGTGGATGACCTGGAAGTGCGCCGTGGTGGGCATCCCGTTCGGCGGCGGCAAGGGCGGCGTGATCGTCGATCCCAAGCGCCTCTCAAAGCGGGAACTGGAGGGCCTGACCCGCCGGTTCACCTCGGAGATCTCGGTCCTCATCGGGCCGGAGCGCGACATCCCCGCGCCGGACGTCAACACCAATCCCCAGATCATGGCCTGGATGATGGACACCTACTCCATGCACGCGGGCTACACCGTCCCGGGCGTGGTGACCGGCAAGCCGCTCTCGCTGGGCGGTTCCGAGGGTCGCAACGAGGCCACCGGCCGGGGCGTGGTGTTCTGCATCGTCGAGGCGGCGAAGAAGATCGGGCTGGACCTGCCGGGCGCGCGCGTCGCCATCCAGGGCTTTGGCAACGTGGGCGGTACCGCGGCGAAGTTTGTCGTCGAGCAGGGCGCGCGCCTGATCGCCGTCTCCGACGCGCGCGGCGGCGTCCACAACGACGAGGGGCTCGACGTCAGCCGACTCCAGAGCTGGTACCAGGAGCACGGGACCGTCGCCGGCTTCCCGGCCGGGACCTCCATCGACAACGCCCAGCTGCTCGCGATGGAGTGCGAGATCCTCATCCCCGCCGCCATGGAGAGCCAGATCACCGCCGAGAACGTCGGGAACGTCAAGGCCAGGATCGTGGCCGAGGGCGCCAACGGCCCATGCACGCCGGACGCCGACGCGGAGTTCGCGCGGCGAGGGATCTTCGTCATCCCCGACATCCTGTGCAACGCCGGCGGCGTGACGGTCTCCTACTTCGAGTGGGTCCAGGACCTCAACCGCGACCACTGGACCGAGGCGAACGTCAACGCCAAGCTCCGCGAGATCATGGTCCGCTCGTTCAACGAAGTCATGACGATCGCCGACCACGAGCAATGCGACAACCGGATGGCCGCCTACCTCCTGGCGGTCGAACGGGTCGCCGACGCCACCGCGATTCGCGGCCTCTACCCGTAGCCCGCCCGCGTGGCGTAGCCGGCCCCCGGGCGCCGATCCCGGCGCCCCGCGGTGCCGTTGGGGGCTGGGCGGGTGCTACCATCGCCAACATGCTTGATCACGAAGAGAAGTTCCTGTTCAAGGAGGAGATCCTCCACCTCGCCAATGCCGTGGCCGAGGCGGGCGTGCTGGACAACGTCGAGGACCTCCTCACCGACGTGATCACCAGCCCCCGGTTCGATTCGGAGGTCTTCACGCTGGAGCGCAGCCTGCAGGTCATGCTGGGCCCGCGCGCCGGGACCACGCTGGTCGGCCTGCTCACGGTGGCCCCCGAGGTCTTCGATGAGGTCGCCGAGGTCCGAATCCCGTCCGAGCTGCACGAGCGCCTGGTCGCCTGGCGGGCCCGGTTCGGCCTTGCCATCGACAACGCCCTGAACTTCCTCAACAACCCCGACGGCATCCAGGGCCACAACTTCGCGACCCAGATCGCGCACGTCGAGGATCGCCGCGTCCTCCAGGGCAGGCTGACCCTGGTTCGCTACAACAACGAGCCGCAGTTCTTCGTCGCGGACGCCAGCGTCTTCATGGGGCTGGTCACCGACGTCATGGAGCGCCTCGGTCCCTACCTGGAGCCGGACTCCATCGACCCCGAGACCATCACGCGGCTCCGCGATGGCGTGAACCTGATCGAGCGCAAGACCACCTCACGCGGCTGATCCGCGCGAGGCGGCGCCCGGCCATGCGCCGGCCCACCACTCCGCGCCGCGTTCCCGGCGCGGGCAGGCCCCCATCCCGAGGCTGAACCCTCCATGCGCCAGATCTACCTCGCCGCCACCGGCCAGAACCGCGGCAAGACCACGGCTTCCCTCGGTCTCCTGGACGGGTTCATCAAGCGCGGCCTGCGCACCGGCTTCACCAAGCCGGTCGGCCAGCGGACCGTCATCGACGATGGGCAGCCGGCGGATGAGGATGCCGTCCTCATGCGCGAGGCGTTCAATCTGCCCGAGCCGTACACCCTGATGAGCCCCGTCCACATCCCGCGCGGCTTCACGCGGTCCTTCATCAACGGCGGCGTCGTCGAGGACCTCCCGGCCCGGATCACCGCCGCGCACCGCGGCTACGCCGAGCACGATCTCCTGCTCGTCGAGGGGACCGGCCATGCCGGCGTGGGGTCGGTGATCAACCTGTCGAACGCCGCCGTCGCGAAGCTGCTGGGGACACCGGCCATCATCATCAGCGAGGGCGGCATCGGTCGGCCCATCGACGAGATCGTGCTCAACGCCGCGCTGTTCGCCGCCCACGGCGTCCCGGTGGCCGGTGCGATCGTGAACAAGGTCGACGCCGCCGCGGAGCCCGCCCTCACGCGGACGATCGAGCGCGGCCTGGCGATCCACGGGATCCGGCTGCTGGGGACGCTGCCGCGCCGGCCGATCCTCTCCAACCCCACCCTCGAGATGATCCTCGAGGGGGTGCACGGCAACCTCATCCACCCCGGCCCAAACCTCGACCTGGTGATCGGCGGGGTCTCCATCGGCGCGATGGAGCCGCAGCACATGCTCCAGCACATCGGCGCCGGGAGCCTCGTGATCGTGCCGGGCGACCGGGAGGACGTGATCAGCACGATCGCGCTGGCGCACGGCGCCGCCGGTGGTGCCGAGGCGGCGGGGGAGCGCAAGGCCGTGGGCCTGGTCCTGACCGGCGGCTACATCCCCCGCCAGGCGGTCCTCGACCAGGTCCGGCGGGCGGACCTGTTCGCGGCGCTGGTCGCCGACGACACCTACTCCGTCGCCTCGCAGGTCCACGACCTGCTGGTCAAGACGCACGCCGGCGACAAGGAGAAGATCGAGATGATCAAGGCCCTCGTCGCCGACCACCTGGACATCGACAGGGTGCTCGAGGTTGCGACCGAGGCCCGGTTCGACTAGCCCAGCGGCAGGTTGTCGATCAGCCGGATGGCCCCGAATCGGACCGCCATCGAGAGGAGCACCGGCCCACCGACCTGCGTCAGCTCGTCGAACGTGACCGGGTCCGCCGCCGACACGTACTCCGGCTCCGCCAGGGGCTCCGATCGCAGGACCGTCAGCATGGCTTCGCGCAGGGCATCGCCTGACCGCTCGCCAGCCAGCCAGGCCGCCTCACCGGCCCTGAGCGCCCGGCTGAGCACCGGGGCCGCCGCTCGCTCATCGGGCGTCAGTCGGACGTTGCGCGACGAGATGGCCAGTCCGTCCGGGTCGCGCACGGTGGGGCAGGCCACGACCTCCGTGCCGATCCCCAGGTCCTGCGCCATGCGGCGGACCACCTGGAGCTGCTGCGCGTCCTTCTGGCCGAAGTAGGCGCGCTCGGCGCCGGCCAAGCTGAAGAGGATCGCCACGACCGTCGCGACGCCGTCGAAGTGGCCCGGGCGGTGCTCGCCCTCCAGCTTCGTCGCAAGACGGCCCACCCGCACCACCGTGTCGAAGTCGGGTGGGTAGACCTCATCGCCGGGCGGCATGAAGACCAGGTCGACGCCGGCCTCGGCGCACATCGCCAGGTCACGCTCCTCCGTCCGGGGGTAGGCCACCAGGTCCGCGGCGTTGTTGAACTGCTTGGGGTTGACGAAGATGGTGGCCACGACCGTGGCGCTGTCGCGGCGCGCCCGTTCCAGCAGGGCGCGATGACCATCGTGCAGGGCACCCATCGTCGGCACGAGGCCGACGGGACGGGGAGCCGCCGCGAGGGCGGTGCGCAACTCCGCACGCGTGCGCACGATGCGCGGCCGGAGACCACGGGGTGGCCGCGAGAGACCATGGGATGGCTGCGAGCCCGGGTGGGATGGCCCGAACCCGGGCACGGAGTTGTCGCCGGGCACGGGCGGCTAGAGGTCGCGGTCCAGCGGGATGGGGCCGCTGGACATGCCGGCCTCCGCGCGGTCCTCGCGGCTGCGGCCCAACACCGCGTCGAGGACACCGTCCTCCATTCGCGACGACTGCTCCGGGCCGGGGAATGTGCCCGCGGCGACGTCCGCCGCGTAGGCCATGGCCGCGTCCCGGATCGTGCCCCGGAGCCGCGCATACGGTCGTGCGTGCCGCGGGATGAAATCGCCCATCCCCAACAGATCGGTGATCACCTGGACCTGGCCGCTGCAGCCCGTCCCGGCGCCGATCCCGATGGTGGGGATGGGCAGCCGCGCGGTGATCGCGGCGGCAAGCTGCTCCGGCATGAGCTCCAGGACGATCGCGAAGGCACCCGCCTGGGCGATGGCGTGTGCATCGGCCAGCAGGCTGCGCGCCTGGTCCCGGGTCCGCCCCTGCACCTTGACCTTGCCGCCCAGGCTGCCCTCTGACTGCGGCGTCCAGCCGATGTGGCCCATCACGGGGATCCCGGCCGAGGTCATCGCCTCCACCACCCGCGCGGTTCGGACCCCTCCCTCCACCTTGACCGCGCCCGCGCCGGCATCGCGCAGGAATCGACCGGCGTTCTCGATCGCCGCGGCCGACGTGGAGTACGACAGGAACGGCAGGTCGCCAATCACCAGCGCGCGACGGGCGCCCCGGGCCACCGCCCTGGTGTGGTGGAGCATCTCCTCCATGGTCACCCGGACCGTGGAGTCGTAGCCCAGGGCCACCTGGCCGAGCGAGTCGCCGACCAGGATCAGGGGGACCCCGGCCTCATCGATGATCTGTGCGGTCGGGAAGTCGTACGCGGTGAGCATCGCGATTCGGCGGCCCTCGGCGTGCATCATGGCGACGTCCGAGATGGTCAGGCGGCGGATGGCATCGGATCCGGTGGCGCTCACGGCTGGCCCTCGTGCGTGGGGCCCACAGTCTGCCTCGTCGCGGCGTCCCCGTCCACGTCTGTTGCGTCGCGCTCGCCCAGCAGGCGCGCCACCCGGTCCAGGATCCGGTCGGCGACCTCGCGCTTCGCGAGGAGCGGCAGGGCCTCCTGGCCACCGGAGGCGTCGAAGATGACCACCCGGTTGGTGTCCGTCCCAAAGCCGGAGCCGGGCGCGGTGATGTCGTTGCCCACGATCAGGTCGACCTGCTTTCGGACCAGCTTGCCGGGCGCCCGGTCGAGCGATCCTGCCTCCGCGGCGAAGCCAACCAGCACGGGCACGGGCCGGAGTGCCTGCCGCGTGGGCTCCCCGGCCGCATCGAGACCGCGGGCGATTCGCGCCGCCTCGGCCAGGATGTCCGGGGTGGGGGAGAGCTCCAGGATCACCCGCTCGCCGCGGGTCAGCTTCCCGGCCGACGGACGTGTCGGCGTGAAGTCGGCGACCGCGGCCGCCATGATCAGGGCATCCGGGCCCGCCTCGTCGCCCGGCCCGGTCAGCGCCTCCAGGACCGCGGCACGGAGCTGGCCCGTGGTCTCCACCTGGCGAATGGTGGCCCCGTCGGGGAGGGACACCGTGGTGTTGGCCGCCACAAGCGTGACCGCGGCCCCCCGGTCGAGCGCGGCCTCGGCCAGCGCCACCGCCATCTTGCCCGAGGACCGATTGCCGATGAAGCGGACCGTATCGATCGGCTCGCGGGTCCCGCCACCGGTGATGACGATCCGGCGCCCGGCAAGGTCGGGGTCGCGCACCGGCGCCACGGTTGGTGGGCGCCGCTCCGAGCGGGGCTCGCGGATGGGCCGTCCCGCCAGCGCAGCGACCACCGCGTCCACGATGCGTCCGCTCTCGGCCAGTCGGCCGATGCCCTGCTGGCCCGAGGCGAGCGGCCCGGACTCGGGTTCCACCAGGGCGTAGCCGAAGTCATCCCGGAGGCGACGGACATTGGCCTGCGTCGCCGGGTGGGCATACATGTCGCCGTCCATGGCGGGCGCCACCACAACGGGTGCCGTCGTCGCCAGGCAGGCGGCGGTCACGCTGTCGCCCGAGAGGCCGTTGGCCATCGCGCCCAGCCAGTGCGCCGTGGCCGGTGCCACGACCAGCGCGTCCACGCTGTCCGCGATCACGATGTGCCCGATCCGGCCGTCCGGCAGCAGGGCCAGGACGTCTCCCTCGACGGGGTGGCGTGAGATGGCGGCGAACGTGAGCGGCCCAACGAACCGCGCCGCCGACGGGGTGAGCAGGACCACGACATCGGCGCCCTGGTCCTGGAGGCGGCGGACGAGGTCGACGGCCTTGTAGGCGGCGATGGAGCCGGTGACGCCCAGGCCGATCAGTCGACCAGCGAGGCGGCCGCGCGGATGCCCGTCGTCCGCCATCAGCGCAGGCCCAGGTCGAGCGGCACGCCACCGGCGACCTCGGCGTGGAGGATGGCGAGGCCCTTGAGGGTGAGGTCTGGATCGTTGATGGAGATGGCCTCCAGGTCGGCCGCCCAGGGCGCCGCGGCGAGACCACCGGTCAGGATCGTCGTGATGCCGGCGGGGTCCAGGCCGGACGGCTCGGCCAGCTCGCGCCTGATCCGGGCGAGGAGGCCGTTGACCAGCGCCTGGTACCCAAACACCGTCCCCGCCTGGATCGCCGCGACGGTGTTCCGCCCGATCGCGCGATCGGGGGTTCGCAGCTCGATTCTGGGCAGCTGGGCGGTTCGTGCGGCGAGTGCCTCGATCCCGAGCTCCAGGCCGGCGGCGATCGCCCCGCCCACGAACGATCCGTCCGGCGCGACGCAATCGAAGGTGGTGGCCGTCCCCAGGTCCACGACGATCGCGGGTGCGCCGTGGAGCCGGATGGCCGCCAGTGCGTTGACCAGGCGATCGGCGCCGACCTCGCCCGGCCGGTCCACGCGGACGGGGAGGGGCACGGTGGCGGCCGAGGCCACCACCAGGGGCAGTCCGCGACGGGCCGCGACGGCCTCGATCGCGTGCGTGATGGTCGGCACCACCGAGGCGCACGCGACCCCGCCGATGTCCGTGATGGTCACACCGTCGAGTGACAGGATCCCGGCGAGCAGCAGCTCCAGCTCGTCCGCCGTTGCCCGCGGACTGGTTGCCGCGCGGCGCGTGGCAACCAGTGCCCCGCCCCGGAAGAGCCCGATCGTGACGTTCGTGTTCCCGGCGTCGATGGCGAGCAGCATGGCCGGATCATACGCGGCGCCTGCTACGGCGGAACGCCCGGCCCCTGCCGCGGCGCGAGGCCCCACCACCCGCTCCGCCAGGCTCAATTCACGCCTTCCCTGGGCGGTGGCGTGCGGTACCATCCGCCTCGGCCCCACGCCCGCGAGTAGCGCCAGGAGAGGCACCGGTGTCCAGCCCCCAGCGCGCCAAGTTCTTCGTCAACCAGGGCATCGTGTCCAGCCGCGAGGACATGCTCAACGTCCTGCGGCCGCTGCTCAAGCAGACGGTCAGCTACCGCTACGAGCGGGGCCGCCAGGTGGTGGCGCGCGGCACCGGCTGGGTGGAGCGGATCGTCGTCGACCGGCCCGACGTCTCCACCTACTTCACCCCCATCGCGATCACCCTCAACATCGACTCGTTCGAGCATCTCGAGTTCGAGACCCGCCCCGACCAGCTCCTCGTGTACAGCCTCGTCCAGGGCGACGAGCGCGTCGTCGTGGAGTTTGCCCCCGGGGCCGCGGAGGATATCGAGCCGCCGCTGCTGGCCCAGGTCCGGCCCATGCCCCCGGAGGCGGGGGGCTATGTGCAGATGGAGCTCCTGGGGCAGGACGCGTCATGGCGCGATGCCGTGGGGTCGGATGCCCCGCCCGACAGCGGGGGCAGCGGCCCGCCGGGGATCGACGTTCAGGGGGAGGAGTAGCGCAAGGGCCGAGGGCCCGGCGCGGAGGAGGAGGGCATCGCCCGCGGGTGGCGCGGGTGCCGGTCGGATGCCGGCAGCTTGACAGGAGGGGAGTCAGCGCGGACCGTGCCCGCTCGCTGGTGGCACGGCGTGCTCGTTGGGCTGGAGGAGGAACCGCTTGGACGCAATCGCGCGGTACTTCAAATTCGCGGAACGGGGCACCAACCTCGCCACTGAGGCGCGCGCGGGCCTGACCACGTTCCTGGTCATGGCCTACATCATCTTCCTCAACGGGAACATCATCGCCAAGCCGCTCGGCCTGGATCCTGTCGCGGTTGCCGCCGGCACGGCGCTGATCGGCGGGATCATGACCATCGCCATGGGTGTGGTCGGCAACTACCCGTTCGCGCTGGCCGCGGGCCTCGGCATCAACGCGCTGGTGGCCTTCACGCTGACGGCCAAGGGCCTCGACGCGAAGGGCGCCATGGGCGTCATCGTCATCGAGGGCGTGATCATCACCCTGCTGGTGGCGGTGGGCCTCCGCGAGGCGATCATGAACGCCGTGCCGCTCGCCCTCAAGCGCTCCATCGGCGTCGGCATCGGCCTGTTCATCCTGTTCATCGGCTTCGCCAACGGCGGCCTCATCCAGTCGGGCTGCTCGCCATTCTCGAAGGTGCCCCTGCCCGCCTGTGATGGCACCCTCGTCACGATGTCGTTCCCGGACACCGCCGGCCAGGCCGTCTTCATCATCGGCTTGTTCCTGACCTTCGCCCTGTACGTGATGAAGGTCCGTGCCGCCCTGGTCATCAGCATCCTCGTGACCACGGTGATCGCCCTCCTGGCCGGGGTCACATCGATCCCGAAGGACATGGTCGTCTCTGCCAACTTCAGCACGCTGGGCCTCGGACTCCAGGATCCCTTCCAGGTGTTCGGCAAGCTGGGGCTGATCGGTGCGGTCCTGACCATCTTCGCGATCATGCTCAGCGACTTCTTCGACACCATGGGCACCGTCACCGGCATCGCGGCCGAGGCGGGCCTCTCCCGGCCGGACGGCAGCGTCCCGGGCGTGGGGCGGGTCCTGGTCGTCGACTCCCTGGCCGCCGTCGCCGGTGGCCTTGGCGGCGTGAGCTCCAACACCACCTACATCGAGAGCGCGGCGGGCGTCGCCGAGGGTGGCCGGACCGGCTTCACCTCCGTCGTCACCGGTGTCCTCTTCCTCCTCGCGATCGTGCTCTCGCCGATCGCCCTCATCGTTCCCGCGCAGGCCACGGCCCCGGCCCTGGTCCTCGTGGGCTACCTGATGTTCATGCAGGTCAAGGACATCCCGGTCGGGGATGTCGAGGATGGCCTGCCGGCCCTCCTCACGATGATCCTGATGCCCCTGAC
Organism: uncultured Chloroflexota bacterium; assembly: GCA_903822495.1. Taxonomy (GTDB): domain Bacteria; phylum Chloroflexota; class Limnocylindria; order Limnocylindrales; family CSP1-4; genus CAIJPD01. The sequence continues at coordinate 145,428 of CAIJPD010000045.1, forward strand.
CTATGACATCACCGTCGGCATTGGCGCCGGCTTCATTTCCTGGGTCTTCCTCAAGGTCGTGCGCGGCAAGGCCGCTGCCGTCCACCCCCTGATGTGGGTCGTCTCGATCGGCTTCGTGATCTTCTTTGCCAAGGACTGGATCGAGGCGATCCTCCCCAAGTAGCCCTGGGACGACCGTTCCGCGGTCGACCCAGTCACGTCGCAACGCGGGCGCCCGCCCGGCCAATCTGGCCGGGCGGGCGTTCCTGTACCATCGCACCAATGTTCGAACGGACGGCGCTGGCTCAGGGGCCGCGCGTCATCAGCGCCACCATCCCCGGGGCGCGATCTGTCTCCATCGCGGTGTACGTCCTGGCTGGCTCGCGCCTCGAGGCGCCGGAGCAGGCGGGCGCTGCCCATTTCCTGGAGCACCTGACCTTCAAGGGCACCGCGGCGTACCGCGACACGCGCGCCATCAGCGAGGCGATCGAAGGGGTCGGCGGGTCGTTCAACGCGGCCACGGACCGGGAGACCACGATCTACTGGGTCCGCGTCCCGTTCCGCGAGGCGGCGCGCGGGATGGCGGTGCTGGGCGAGCTCGTCTCGCGGCCCACGCTCGACCCGGGCGAGATCGACCATGAGCGGCAGATCATCGTGGAGGAGATCCGCTCGTACCTCGACGACCCGACCGAGTACGGCCAGATGCTCTTCCAGCAGGCGATGTTCGGCGAGGGACCGCTGGGCCGAGAGGTGTGCGGCGACGAGGCGGGCATCCGCGCCCTCCCCGCCGAGTCGATCCAGGGCTTCTGGCGGATGGGCTATCGGCCGTCCAACCTGGTCGTCGCCGTGGCCGGTGGCTTGACCCACCAGCAGGCGGTTGAGCTGGCCGACGCCGCATTCGGGCGGGGCGACGGGCCGGCGCTCCCCGCGGTGGAGCCCGCCCCGGCGCTCCCGGCCGGCGCGCGGGTCATGCTCGGCCGCCGCGGCACCAGCCAGGCCCAACTGGTCGTGGGGGTGCCGGCGCTGCGGCGCGACCATCTCGACACGTGGACGCTCTCGGTCATGAACGCCGTGCTGGGCGACGGGATGAGCAGCCGTCTCTTCCTGACGGTTCGCGAGGAGCGCGGCCTCGCCTACGACGTTGGCTCCGGCGTCGCGGAATACGCGGACGCGGGTGCGCTCGAGGTGTCCGCCGGCGTCGACCCCGACCGGATTGCGCCCGCGCTGGATGCGATCCTCGCGGAGCTGGCGCGGCTCCGCGACGAGCCGGTGACGCAGCACGAACTCGCGCGAGCCAAGGCCTACCTTTCCGGCGGCCTGGAGCTGCGGATGGACGAGACACGCCATCTCACCTCCTGGCTGGGCGGCCAGGAGGCGCTCCACGCCCGGGTCATGACGCTCGAGGACGCCCTGGCGTCGATCGATGCGGTCGACACGGCCGGGATGCAGGTGCTGGCCGGGCAGCTGTTCACCAACGACGCCCTGCGTCTCGCGGTGGTCGCGCCGGCACGCCACGTCCGGGGGATCGAGCGCCACCTGCGGCTGCCCGGATGACCCTCGGCGACGATAGCCCGGGGGATCCGCTCCAGGGCGGCTCGCCGCCCGGCGATGGGCCGGGACTCCCTCCGGCACCCGCCGGGGACGACGAGGACCGGGCCGCCGACCTCCGGCTGGCCCGACTGCACCTGCGGCTGGGCTCCACCGGACTGGCCCGGGCGGAGCTGGAGGTCGCGGCCGCGGCCCAGCCCCTGCAGGGTGCCGCGCTCCTGGATCTCGCCGAGGTGCGCTGGCGGACCGGCGATCTGGCCGCTGCCGGGCTCGCTGCCGAGATGTGGCTCACGGCCGGCGGCGCGGGGCTGCTGGGCAGCCTGATCGCCGTGGAGGCCGCGATGGCCGACGGGCGACCCTCCGACGCGCGGCGCCATCTCGAGTCGCTGCCGCAACCCACGCCGGAGGCCCTCGATGCCGCCTTCAACGGCATGCCACGGAGCGCCGTCTGGCCCCAGGAGGAAGGTCCCGGGCCCGCCAGGCTGAGCGCCACCATTGACGACGAAGGCTTCACCCCCACCGGGGCCGGCCACGCGACGGGGCGGCCGCCGGCATCGGCCATGGACCCGGTGGCGACGCTGGACGCGGCCCGCGCCATCCTCGAGGCCGGCGATGTGCAGGGCGCCGCGGTTCGGCTCTCGGTCGTCCTGCGCCTGGCCCCGCATCTCGCCCCGGCGGTCCTCGACCTCCTCGCCGGGGTCCCTGGCCCGATGCCCGAGCTGGTTCGTGGCGACGCCTACCGGCTGGTCGGCCGGGAGACCGAGGCGGAGCGGGCCTGGCTGAGCGCCGCCGCGGACGTGTCGGCCCCCGTACCGCCGCGTAGTCGCCGGTCAGGCGAGCCCGCGGGCCACCCATCATCTGTGGCATTTCCGACGGACACCCGTGCCGTGTCCGTCGACCCAGCACGCGAACCCGGTGCAGCCGCACCCGACAATGAGGAGATCCCGTGAACGAACAGACCCTCGTCCTCGTCAAGCCTGATGGCGTCCAGCGGCTTCTCGTGGGCCGGATCATCACCCGGTTCGAGGAGCGCGGACTCAAGATCGTCGGCCTGAAGCTGGTACAGGCGGATCGCGCCCTCGCTGAGCGCCATTACGACGCACACAAGGCCCGGCCCTTCTTCAAGGGTCTCGTCGACTTCATGACATCCAGCCCGCTCGTCGCGCTGGCGTTCGAGGGTCCCAACGCGATCGCCGTGGTGCGTGCCATGGTTGGCGCCACGCGGCCCAACGAGGCGGCTCCGGGCACTATTCGCGGCGACTACGCACTCGAGACCGCGCAGAACCTGGTCCATGCCTCTGATGGCCTGGAGACGGCCACCGCCGAGCTGGCGCTCTGGTTCCAGCCCGAGGAGCTCGTGGCCTATGCGCGCGAGATCGATCGCTGGGCGCTCAGCCCGGAGGAGTAGGCCAACGGCCCGATCACGTCCGGCCGGCTGGCAGGCGCTTCGCCCGCCCAGCCGGCTACGGCTTCGTCGAGGCAGGCGCCGCTGGCGAGGCGGCCGGCAGGGCTGACGAGGCCGCGGGCGTTGCTCGTGGCGTGATCGGCGCCGACGTCCCCGCCGTCGGCAGCGCCGATGCTCCCGCGCCGCCGCCCGGCACGACGGTCGCTCGCGGCACCGTGGGGATGGGCATCGCGCTGGGCGACGCCGTTGGGGAGACTTCCTCGAACGTGCCCGCCCCGGGTTGCGGGGCGCCGGCCGCGGTGGTCGTGTGGAGTGCCCCGGCTGCCACGGAGAGGCCCAGCAGCCCGAGCACCAGGACGCTGGCGGCCGCGGCAGGCGCACGGTTCAGGCGCAGCGCGTCGGGCAGCTGTCGGACCAGGTCGAACGACAGCCGGGCTGGCCGCCCACCGGGCCATGCCGGCTGGAGGTTCGCGGCAGTCCCCACGTCGCCGGTCGCCGGGGCGAACCCGATGATCAGGAGCCGCAGGTAGGCGCCCGAGGAGGCGAGGATGCCGATCCATGCCACGACGTTGAACGGCGCCGGCAAGGCCAGCGAGATCAGCTGGGCTCGCGCATCGAATGCCGCGAGCCCCGGCAGCCCGATCGACGTGATCGCGATGAGGATCAGTCCGGCGGCGAGGAGCGGAGAGCGGCGGGCCCAGCCGCCCAGCCGCGGCACGCTGGTGGTGCCGAACGAGGTCCGGACCGCGGCCGCCCAGCCCGCGAATGCGCTCTTGGCCACGATGTAGGCCAGGATCCAGATGCGGGCCGGCCCCCACGCCTCGGGGCTGGCCGCGGCCACCGCGAGCAGCACCACGCCGCTATCCGTGGTCAGCGTGTAGGCGACGACTCGCTCCACGTCATCGTGCAGATAGGCCGCCAGCGCCCCGAAGATGATGCTGGCGACCGCGATCGATGCGATCACGCCCCGTTCGACCAGGAGGGGCTGGCCCAGCGCGATGACGCCCTGGTCGGCCCAGCCCAGCACGACGATGGCGAGTGCGGCGGGACCCCACGCGAAGGTGACGGGCAACGCCAGGATCGGCAGGCGCTCGCCCAGGCGCGACGCCCAGACATGGACGGGGATGGCGCCGGCGCGCAGGGCCACGGCGAGGGCCGCGGCGAGGAACGCCAGCCCGAGGGCGCCGCCATCGGGCGGGGAGGCCCCGTCGCCCAGCCCCAGCCGGAGGTTGGTGCCGGCGACCTCGGCCCACAGGATGGCGATGGCGGCGAGGATGCCGGCGACGACGATGGCCCGCAGGCCGCGCGCCACGATCAGGGCGCGTTCCGCGCCCTCCTCATCGACCGCCATGAGGATCGCGGCGACCGAGCCGGTTGTCAGGAGCAGGATGGCGGGGATGGGGCTGACCAGCGAGAGCGCGGTCGCCGTGGCGCCGAACCACAGGAGCGCCAGGGCCGGGACGCCCCGATTGCCACCGGTGGCTGCCCCCACGAACGTCAGGGTGCCGCCCGATGCCGCGGCGAGCATCAGCACCAGCCGGAGGTAGCCGGTCGACACGAGGACCTCGTCGCCGAGGATGGCTCGCTGCCCGAGCGGAAGCGACCACGACCCCACCAGGAGCACCGTGAAGCCCGCCAGCCCGGCGATCCAGGGGCCCGCCCGCCAGCGCCGCGCCGCGATCACGATGCCGGCGAACACGAGGCCCAGCGCGGCGAGGCCCGCCGGCGTCACGCGTCCGCTCCCACACCCCTGGTCGGCTCGACCTGGGTGGTGCCGAACAGGGGATCGCTCCCGGTGGGCAGGTCCACGGGGAGCGGGTCCGCTGAGGGGGGTTCAGTCGCGGGCGCGCTCGGCGCTTCGGGCCGCGTGGCCAGGCCGCCCGGCACCCGACGACCGTCGGGGAGGACCGGACCTCGGCGCCCGCGCTCGCCGCGTGTCGGCAGGTGGAGTGGCGGGAGCGCCCGGAGGACGGGGTTGACCGACGACTTGGGCAGCGGCCGGGCCGAGCGACGCGATGCGAGGATCACGACGCCGCCGCCCGCAGAGACGGCCGCCAGCGCCAGCGCCACGCACAGGTTGGTGAACGGGGTCGGCGGCCCGGCGAGGCCGGCCTCCACGAGCGTCACGCCCAGCATCGCCAGGGTCAGCCCCAGCGTGAGTCGAAGCGGCTCACGCGCGAACGCGACCGGCGAGACCGCCAGGACCAGCAGTGCCCCGCCTGCCCCGATCGCGGGCAGGAACGGCGGCTCCAGGCCGGTCCCGATCTTGCCGAGCTGCGTGATCAGCCCACCCAGGCCGCTGGCATTGAGCTGACCGGCGACGTCCCAGCCGACCGCCGCTGACGCCGCTGCCAGCGCGGCGACGACGGCCACCATCCCGTCGATCACGGCGCCGCCGCGTGACCCGGTGGTGGGCTCCTCGCGGCCTCGATAGATCATCCAGAGCGGGTAGGTGCCCAGCACCGCTCCGGCAAGCCGGGCGCCGATGCCGCGCAGGTCCGGGACGGGCTCAGCCACGAACGGTGCGGCCAGCAGCGCGACGAGGAGACCGATGACGGCGATCCGGGCGTCGCGAGTGGACACCGCCAGTGCCGCCGCGGCGATCACGACGATCGTGAAGACCGTCCCGACCAGCACCGGGAGCGCGCTCATGGAGCGGTGGGCTGCAGCTCCGGGTAGCTGGGCGTCCCGACGATGCCGAAGGCGTCGAGTGGCCAGTAGCGGAGCCAGGCGCGGCCGATGACGCTGGCACGATCGATCAGGCCGAAGCTCCGTGAGTCGGCCGAGTTCATCCGGTGATCGCCAAGCACGAACAACTGGTCCGCGCCGACCACCCAGCGTGCCTGGGTCGGCGGCGCGATGGTGGGCTGGGCCACGTCGTTGACGGCGTACAGGTACGGCTCATGGAGCGCGACCCCGTTGGCGTAGACCTTCCCGTCGTCCTTGACGTCGATCGTGTCGCCCGGGAGCCCGATCACGCGCTTGATGAACGGGGTGTCGTTGTCCGTCCAGCCAGGGGGCGGCGTGAAGACGACGATGTCGCCCCGCCGATAGGGGCCGAAGCGGGGGGTGAGCTTGTCGACGAGCACGTACTGTCCCGGCTCCAGCGTGCGCTCCATCGACTGCTGCTTCACCTGGTACGGCTGCGCGACGAAGTTCTGGATGACGAGGAAGATCACGAGGGTCAAGACCAGGGTCTCGACCACTTCGAAGAGACAGCCGAGCGCTGGTCGTTGACTCACAAGACCGGCAGTATAGGGGCTGTGCTACTGTCCCGCCCCATGACCGGCCTCGCAGCAACTGCCCTCGGGCCGGGCCTCGTCCCGCCCGCCGACGCTGCTTTCATGCCCGTTGCCCGATGACGGCGCGGCGGATCATCTCGCTCGTGAGCCTGCTGGGCGCCTTCGTGCTCCTGGCGGTGATCCTGTATACGGCCACGCTCATCGACCGGCGGCCACCGTTCGTCGAGCGGGTCTCGCTGAGCGCCACGGCCGGTGGCGACCGGATCGCCCAGACGCTGAGCGCCATCGACATCCAGTTCAGCGAGGCCGTCGACCACGGATCGGTGGAGCGCCGTTTCCGCATCGAGCCGTACGTGGCGGGCGCGATCTCGTGGGATGGTTCAACCGCCATCTTCACGCCGTCGAGCCGACTGCCCGCGGCCACAAGGTTCAGCGTGACGATCGATCCCGGCTTTGCCGACCTCGCGACCAACACGGCGCCCGTCGGGCTCGAGCCGTGGGCGTTCGCCACCGTGGGCCAGCCAACGATCGTGGAGGCCACTCCGGTCGACGGAGCCGCCGGCCTGCCCGTCGACGGCACGGTCGTCGTTCGCTTCGATCGGCTGATGGATACCCAGGCGGTCGAAGCCGCCGTCCGGGTCGAGCCGGCCGTGGGCCTCCGGTTCAGCTGGAGCGGCGATCGGTTGACCATCGGCTTCGACGGGTCGCTCCGGTTCGGGACGGCGTACGCGCTGACCATCGGCAACCGGGCGGCTGACACGGCCGGGAACCCGATCACGGGCCCCTTCGCGCTTCGCTTCACGACCGTGAGCGCGGGCCTGGGAGTCGTCATGAACGTGCCCTCGAGCGGGGTCTCGGGCATCTCCGTCAGGTCCCCGATCGCCGTCGTGTTCGACGCGGCGATCGACCCCCGTACCGTGGCGGCCGCTCTGCGCATCACGCCCGCGGTCGCGGGGGAATCGCGGGTCGTGGCGATGCCGGACGACACGGCCGGACCGGCAGGGCCCACGCGGGTCCTCCTCTTCACGCCCTCGGCGCCACTGGCCGCACACACCACCTACAGCGTGACACTGGCCCCGATCGTCGCCCGCGCGGACGACGCCAGCCGCGTCGCCGCCGGGCGGTCCTGGACATTCACGACGGGTGCGCCCAGCACCAACGGCCAGAACCAGGTCGCGTTCCTGTCCACGCGCGCCGGGGTCCGCAACCTGTGGCTCATGAACCCGGATGGCTCCAACCCTCGCCAGCTGACGACCGAGCTGGCCCCGGTGACGGCGTTCGACGTGACCGGTGACGGAGCCACCCTGGTCTACTCGGCGGCCGGGGCGGTGTATGTGATGCGGATCGATGGCACGGACCGCCGCCGCCTGACGGCCTCGGACGAGGTCGAATACGCGTCGCAGGTGAGCCCGGACGGCCGCTGGGTGCTGGTCGGTCGCCGGAGTGCGGCAGGCGCCGACCTCGGCTACTGGCTCCAGCCGCTGAACCAGCTCGTCGGCTCCGAGCGCCTGGTCCTGGCGGCCGGGGCGCCGCCGCTCGGGTCGGTGAGCCTCGGTGGCGATGGTGCGGTCGGCGGCGATGGTCTTTCGACGTGGTCCGGCCGGGCGGCCTTCGACCCCAGCGGCCGGTGGCTGCTCGTCGTGACCGGCGGCGGCGATGTTGTGCTGGTGGACCTGCAGGAGCCCGTGCGGCGGACGCCTCCGACGGGGTCGCCTACCGGCCTGGCCGCCGAGTCGAGGCCCGTCTGGCTGGCGGGCCAGGGCCGCTTCGGGATCGTCGCCCGCGAGGTCGGCCGCCAGGGCACGTCGATCTGGGCGCTGGACCAGGGCGGCCGCCGGGATCTCGGCGTCGTGGCGACAGGGACCCTGGACACGGCCCTGGACGGCGTGCTCGTGACCCTCGCGCGAACGGAGCCGGGCGGCACGGCCCGGCTGGCGGTCGTTCGACTGGGCACGGGCGCGGCGACGCCCCTGCTGGCTGACAACGCGTCGATCGACGACCGCTGGCCCGCGTTCTCGCCGGACGGCGCCACCATCCTGTTCAGCCGCGTCGCCGCCGGCACGTCGTCGCTGTCGACGGGCATCTGGTCGGTGGCGCGAAGCGGTGGCGGGCTGACCCAGCTGACGACGGACGGCGCGGAGCCGCGCTGGCTGCCCTGAGGTGACTGCCACCCATCACGCCCGCGCGTAACCCCGCGCGTAACGTTGACCGCGCAAGAGACGCGTTGCTACACTCCGCGCTTGTGCGGGGTTCGGTCGGTGCATGCAACGGAGGCTGCCGGCCAGATCCTCGCCTGGACCAACTCCCCGGCGTCCGCCCCAGGGCGGCGCGCGTATCGCGCCCGGGCCAGCTGACTGCACCGCTGAGGAGTCGCGTACCCCGATGACCGCCGACCAGCTCCAGTTGATCATCCTGCCGGCCGGGGTGCTCGCCGTCCTGTTCGCCCTGTGGCTGGCCCGCGACGTGCTTGCGCGCGACACGGGCACCAAGGAGATGCAGGACGTCGCCGGCACCATCTTCGAGGGTGCGGTCGCGTTCATCCGTCGCCAGTACTCCACGATCGGGCTGCTCGCCCTCGTCGGCGCCGTCGTCATCGGCGCCGTCATCACCGTCTTCGAGACGGAGTCCGTGGCCGACACCAAGACCTTCGGGATCGACCTCGGGTGGCGGACGGCCATCGCCTTCCTCGTCGGCGCGGCCTGTTCGATGGCCTCCGGGATCATCGGCATGTACATCAGCGTCAAGTCGAACGTCCGCACGGCCGCCGCGGCGCGCCGCAGCCTCGTCGAGGCCGTTCAGGTGGCCATGCGCGGCGGCGCCGTCTCGGGCTTCCTCGTGGTGGCGCTCTCGCTCCTCGGCGTGTACGGGATCTTCACCCTGTTCGGCGGGCTCGGCGGTGGCCAGGCCACCCACGACGCCCCCTTCCTGATCGTCGGCTTCGGCTTCGGCGCCTCCTTCGTCGCGCTCTTCGCCCAGCTGGGCGGCGGGATCTTCACCAAGGCCGCCGACGTGGGATCCGACCTGGTCGGCAAGGTCGAGGCGGGCATCCCGGAGGACGACCCCCGCAACGCGGGCGTCATCGCGGATCTCGTCGGCGACAACGTCGGCGACTGCGCCGGCCGAGGCGCGGACCTCTTCGAGTCCACGGCTGCCGAGAACATCGGCGCCATGATCCTGGGCGTCGGCGTCTACAGCATCGCCCTGGCGGCCGGCTGGCCCAGCCCGGCGGCCTGGATCTTCTTCCCGCTCGTCGTCCGGGCCTTCGGCCTGCTGTCCACCATCGTGGCCATCTTCTTCGTCCGCGGTCGCGAGGACGAAGACCCCATGAACATGCTCAACCGCGGCTACTGGGTCACCACGATCCTGTCGGTCGCGGCGCTGCTGCTCACCACCAACGTGATGATGCAGACCAACGGCAACGCGCCCAGCGGCATGCCGGTGTGGGTCTACTTCTTCGCCGCCGGCGTGGTCGGCCTGGCGACCAGCGTCGCCTTCGTGTACATCACGCAGTTCTATACGGCCGGCAGCTTCCGGCCCGTTCGCGAGATCGCCGAGGCTTCCAAGACCGGCCCCGCCACCAACATCATCTCGGGCATGGCGGTCGGCTTCGAGACCACCCTCGTCACCGCGATCACCATCGGCATCGCCCTCTTCGCCAGCCACTGGCTCGGCTCGCAGGCCGGGATCACCAATGCCGAGGGCAAGGACGTCGGCGGCATCTTCGGCACCGCCGTCGCCACCATGGGCATGCTCATGACCACGGCCTACATCCTCGCGATGGATACCTTCGGGCCCATCACCGACAACGCGGGCGGGATTGCCGAGTTCAGCCGCGCCGAGGCCGGCGCGCGCGAGATCACGGATCGGCTGGATGCGGTCGGCAACACGACCAAGGCCCTGACCAAGGGCTACGCGATCGCGTCGGCGTCGCTGGCGGCCTTCCTGCTGTTCAGCGCCTACATCGACAAGGTCAACCTGATCCTCGGCCGCCAGATTGCCGCCGGCGCCAAGAACGTCCACCTGCTGGACTCCATCAACCTCGCCAACGTCAACGTCTTCATCGCCGCCCTGATGGGCGCGATGCTGGTCTACTTCTTCAGCTCGCTGGCCATCCGCGCCGTCGGCACGACTGCCCAGGCGATCATCGTCGAGGTCCGCCGCCAGTTCCGCGAGATGCCGGGGATCATGGACTACACCACTCGCCCCGACTACGCTCGCGTCGTCGACATCACCACCAAGGCTGCGCTGCGCGAGATGATCGCGCCCGGCGTCGTCGCGGTCGCCACCCCGATCATCGTCGGGCTCCTCCTCGGCGCGGAGGCCGTTGCCGGGATGCTGATGGTCGGCACCATCTCCGGCGTCCTGCTCGCCACCGTGCTCAACAACGGCGGCGGCGCCTGGGACAATGCCAAGAAGTACATCGAGTCGGGCAACCTCAAGGACGACAACGGCAACGTGCTCGGCAAGAAGTCCCCTGCGCATGCCGCGGCCGTCGTCGGCGACACCGTGGGCGATCCGTTCAAGGACACCGCCGGCCCGTCGCTCCACGTGCTCGTCAAGCTGCTCGCCACCATCACCCTCGTGCTGGCCCCGCTCTTCATTCGCTGAGCACGCGGCCGGACGATCGGCCATCTGACCACCATCGCATGACGCGCGGCGCTCGCCGGAGCCCGCGCGTCGTCACATCCGGGAGGCATCGACGGGCGCCATGGATACGCTGATACAGGCACTGATCCTGGGGCTGATCCAGGGCCTCACCGAGTTCCTCCCCATCTCCAGCTCGGGTCACCTGATCGTGGTCCCGCAGCTCCTGGGATGGACGGATCCGTTCATCGACTCGCTCGCCTTCAGCGTCATGCTCCACCTGGGCACGCTGGTGGCGTTGCTCGTCTACTTCCGCTGGGACTGGATCCGGCTGGTCCCGGCGGGCCTGGCCGCCGTTCGGGACCGCTCCTTCGCGGGTGATCCGGACCGTCGTCTCGCGTGGCTGATCCTGGCCACCACGTTCCCGGCGGTCATCGCGGGCCTCCTGCTCAACGATCCCATCGAGACGGTCTTCCGCGAGGCCAGGCTGGTCGCCGTCATGCTCGTGATCGGCGCCGCCATCCTGTGGCTGGCGGACCGCTGGGGGAGTCGCCGGCTGGGCATCGGCGAGATCTCGTTCCCGATCGCCATCGGCATCGGCGTGGCCCAGGCGCTCGCCCTGGTTCCGGGCATCAGTCGCTCCGGGATCTCCATCTCGGCGGGGCTGCTGGCCGGCCTGCGCCGGGAGCCTGCGGCCCGTTTCAGCTTCCTCATGGCCACGCCGATCACGGCGATGGCGGGGGCCTACGAGACGCTCAAGCTCCTGCGTGGCGAGTCCGGCGTCGAGATCCAGCTGGCGCCCCTGGCCGTGGGGATGGTGGCTGCTTGCGTCTCGGGGATGATCGCGATCGCCGCGCTCCTCCGCTTCCTGCGCAGCAACCCAACGACCGTGTTTGCGGCCTATCGGATCGTCCTCGCCGCCGTGGTGGTGACGTGGTGGCTGGCGGTTGGACGCTGACGGCATCGCGCGGTGCGGCTCGGCCGGTACGCCCGGCCAGTCGAGCGCTTTTTGACACTCCGGCTGGCCCGCGTTACCCTACCGCCGGTCCGAACTTCAGGTGCGCGCTCTCCGCGGACACCTGGAGTTCTTTCCTTTCCTTGATCGCTCGCATGGCGCCGCAGAGCGGCCAGCGCCCCCTGGTGAGGTCACAACTCCCGTGAACAACAAGCCCAGCTACCTGTCCAGGGAAGGTCTCGAGCGGCTGCGTGCGGAACTGGACGAGATGGTCGGCACCCGTCGTGTCGAGGTCGCCCAGCGGATTCACGACGCCAAGGAGCACGGGGACCTGACCGAGAATGCCGAGTACGAGGACGCCAAGAACGAGCAGGCGTTCGTCGAGGGGCGGATCCAGGCGCTCGATGCACTGATCAAGAACGCGATCCTCATCTCCGACCACCACGCCACGGACCATGTCTCCATCGGCACCACGGTTGCCGTGGAGAGCGCGGCTGCTGGCCTGGAGGAGTTCCACATCGTTGGCTCCGCGGAGGCCAAGCCCACCGAAGGCCGGATCAGCAACGAGAGCCCCGTCGGGCGCGCGCTGCTCGGCAAGAAGCGGGGCGACAAGGTCGTCGTGCACGTCCCGGCCGGTGACTTCACGTACACCGTCAAAGAGATTCGCTAGCCGCTCGTCCGGGCGCTCGCACAGACAGAGGCACTCCCCATGGATTGGGCGGACGAGCTGGCGGCTCGCGTATCCGGGCCCCAGGTCGTCAACGACAGCAAGACGCCGTCGGGGACGGTGCACGTTGGCAGCCTGCGCGGCCCCGTGATCCTGGACGTCGTCGCCCGGGCGCTGCGGGCCGCCGGGATTCCCACGACGCTCCTGTACGGGATCGACGACATGGATCCCATGGATGCGCAGTCGCTCCTGACGCCGGATGCGGTCGACCGGTACATGGGTGCGCCCCTGGCCAGCATCCCGGACCAGGCCGGCGACGGCCACGCCTCGTACGCGCGCCACCACGCCCAGACCTTCGTGGAGACGTTCGCGGGCCTGGGGATCCGGCCGGATCGCTACTACTGGATGAGCGAGATCTACCCCACCGGGAACCTCGACCCGTTCATCCGGCTGGCGCTGGATCGCGCCCACGTCGTTCGCGACATCTACCGCCGCGTCGCCAACGTCCGCCATCCGGACGCGTGGCACCCCATCTCGGTGATCTGCGAGCGCTGCGGGAAGGTGGGAACCACCATCGTGACGCACTGGGACGGCGATCGGGTCTACTACGAGTGCCGGCCGGACCTGGTCAAGTGGGCCGCCGGTTGCGGCAGTGCCGGCTGGGTCAGCCCGTTCGGCGGCCGGGCCAAGCTCCCCTGGAACCTGGAGTGGGCGGCCCAGTGGAGCCTGTTCGGGGTCACGATCGAGCCGTGCGGCAAGGACCTCGCCACCGCCGGAGGCTCGCGAGACCGGTCTGATGCCATTGCGCGGGAGGTGTTCGAGCGCGAGCCCCCCATCAACGTGCCGTACGAGTTCCTCAACGTCGGCGGCAAGAAGATGAGCACGTCAAAGGGGAAGGGCGCCGCGGCCCACGCGATCGCCGACACCATCCCGCCGGAGCAGCTTCGCTTCCTCTTCGTCCGGTCGCGGCCCAACCAGGTCGTGGAGTTCGAGCCCGAGGGGACAGACGCCATCCCTCGTCTCTTCGACGAATTCGACCGCTACGCGGACGCGACCGCCGGCCGCCCGTTCCGCGGCGAGCTGGCGGCCGGCTTCGATGCCACGCTCCGCTACTCGCTCCTGGATCCGGACGCGGACTTGGCGGCGGAGGCCGGCGCCTACCGCGCCGCGTTCTCGCACCTGGCGCTGCTCGTCCAGATCCCGGGCGTTGACGTGGTTGCGCGGATCGAGGCGGAGAAGGGGAGTCCCCTGACCGCGCGGGAGCGTGCCGCCCTCGACGAGCGGATCATCTCGGTCGGCCGCTGGCTGGAGGCCTATGCGCCGGACCGGGCGCGCCTCGCTGTCCGGCGGGATGGCCTGCCCGAGGAGGCGGCCGCCCTCGACGACCAGCAGCGAGCCTTCCTGGCGCGGTTGGCCCAGGCCGTGACGACCCCCGGCGCCCCCGTCACTGGCGAGGCGTGGCAGGGGGCCATCTTCACGGCAGCCCAGGCGGACGAGCTCCCCTCTGGCCGGGCGTTCACCGCGATCTACCTCGCGTTCCTGGGCCGGTCCAACGGCCCGCGTGCCGGCTGGCTGCTGTCCAGCCTCGAGCCGGCCTTCGTGATCGGGCGCCTCCATGAGGCGGTGGCCAACGTCCCGGGAGGATTGGCATGAGCGTCGGACTGCAGCGGCTGCGCGAGGAGCCGGACCTGATCCGGCGCGGCGCCCTGGACAAGGGTGAGGACCCGGCCCTGGTCGACCGTGCCGTCGAGCTGGACACGGAGCGCCGCCGCCTCCTCGCCGAGCGTGACGCCCTCAAGGCCGCCCGCAACCAGCTCTCGGGCGAGATCGGCCGGCTGATCAAGGGCGGTGCCAACCCGGCGTCTGACCCCGAGGTGGTTCGGCTGAAGGCCGAGTCCACCGCCGTGGGGGAACGGGCGGCCGCCGCCGACGCGCGCGTGAACGAGGTGGAGTCCGAGGTCGACGACCTGCTCCTGCGCATCCCCAACCCCGCCGAGCCCGATGTCCCGGTCGGCGGTGAGGAAGCCAACGTCACCATCCGGACCTGGGGCCAGCAGCTGCCCCGCGTCCAGCCGTTCGAGGGCGAGGTGGGCGCGGACGCCCCACCCGACGCCCTGGCCTGGGAGCGCAAGGCCCACTGGGATGTTGGCAACGCGCTGCGACTCTTCGAGCTGGAGCGTGGCGCCAAGATCGCCGGCTCCGGCTTCCCCGTCTATCGCGGCCTGGGGTCCGCGCTGCAGCGGGCTCTGATCAGCTTCTTCCTGGACGTGCACACCCGCGAGAACGGCTTCACCGAGATCTGGCCACCCGCGGTGGTCAACGCCGCGTCGGCGCGCGGCACTGGCCAGATCCCGGACAAGGAAGACCAGATGTACGTCGCCACCCGGGACGACCTGTACCTGGTGCCCACGGCCGAGGTTCCGGTCACCAACCTCCATCGAGACGAGATCTTCGAGGCGTCGGAGCTGCCGGTTCGCTATGCCGCCTACTCGCCCTGCTTCCGGCGGGAGGCCGGGGCCGCCGGCAAGGACACCCGCGGCATCCTCCGCGTCCACCAGTTCGACAAGGTGGAGATGGTGCTCTTCGAGCGCCCGGAGCACTCCGTCGAGGCGCTCGAATGGATGACCGGGCGCGCGGAGGACCTCCTCCAGCGGCTGGGCCTGGCCTACCGCGTCCTCCTGATGTCCACCGGCGAGATGGGGTTCACGCAGGCCCGCAAGTACGACCTGGAGGTCTGGGCGCCCGGCGTGGAGAAGTGGCTCGAGGTCAGCTCGTGCTCCAACTTCAAGGACTTCCAGGCGCGCCGGATGGCCGTTCGCTACCGGCCTGAGCCCGGCGCCCGACCCGAGCTGGTCCACACCCTCAATGGCTCGGGCCTGGCCCTGCCGCGGGTGGTGGCGGCGATCCTGGAGACCTACCAGGACGCGGACGGCACCGTGCGGGTGCCGGACGTCCTGCGCCCGTACCTGGGCGTCGATCGAATCGTCCCGCCGAAATAGGCGACGCCACCCCGGCCAACCCGCCGGCGTTCGGGGCCGAAGGAAGCGGGCATGGTCGAACTCGGACTCGAGCCCCCGGCCGGCCATCCCCTCGTCTCGCTGGTGGACCGGCCCGACCTGCGCCGGCCCTTCTCCCAGTTCACCTCGGCGCTCTGGCCCGAGTACCTGAACAACGACCCGGTGGCCCACCGGCTCCGGCACCACCTGCCGGCGGACTTCGCGGCCTTCCAGCTGGCGCTGCTCGATCAGGCGGGCGCCATCGTGGCCATCCAGCGCGCCGCGCCCATCGCCTGGGACGGCACGGACGACGGGCTCCCCTTCGACCCGTGGATGCGCCTCCACGCCCGCCTGGGCGCCCGCCTCGCCCGACCCGAGCCGCGGTCCATGGTCATCACCGCGGACGCCGCCACCTGGGAGCGGTGGACCGGGATGGCCTTCCCCGAATCCGGCGACTACTGGATCCCGGGCGGCACCGCCCTCCTGGCGATCGACCTCGAACGCGACCTGGGCACGCACCTCGACGAGAACGCCTGGATGATCCACGACCACGGGTGGGGCCCCCACCTCCCCTGTGCGGCACGGGCGCGCTATCCTCGACGCCACGGAGAGGTGGCAGAGCGGTCGATTGCGGCGGTCTTGAAAACCGCTGACCGAGAGGTCCGTGGGTTCGAATCCCACCCTCTCCGCCAGGCTGGCCCCCCACGCGCGTCGTGGCTCGGCTCTGGCCGCCAGGGAGGTCCGCGCCATCGCGGTTGACGCCCGCCGCGCCCAGCCCGTAGACTCCGCCCACATCACGAAGATTGGCTGTGAACGGGACGAGTACCCGTCGCGCGTCGGCACAGAGACCCGGTGGCTGGTGGAAACCGGGCGGCAGCGGCAGGGAATGGACCCGGGAGCCTCCGGACCAAACGCGGGGCAGGGCGGATCAACCGCACTACCGCCGCCAGTAGGCTCCGGCGCAGAGCGCCAGCGATAGAGGGCAGCGCCGATCGGCAGGGGTGACCCAGCCCGTCGGTCACGCAAGTGCGGCATTGCCGAATGAGGGTGGCACCGCGGAAGGCCCGGCCTTTCGTCCCTGGGGACGAAGGCCGTTTCTGATTCATGGGCCCGCCCGCTGGGCGCCAGCCCACAGGGGCACACCCGCAGGCGCATGCCCGAGGGCGCACGGAGGCGATGATCGTGAGCATCACGGACCCACTCAGCCTGGGAGAGGCCAAGCGCCTCGCGCCCAACGCCGACACCGTGCTGCTGCATGCCACTCGCCCGGCGGACCTGGAGACCCCGATCGGCGCGTTCATGCGCCTCGACGACGGGGGCCCGGCCTTCTTGCTCGAATCGGTGGAGGGCGGGGAGCGCCTGGGCCGTTACTCGTTCTTCGGCGTCAGCCCGCGGCGCGTCCTCGAAGTGCGCGACGGGGTGGCCCGGATCCAGGAGCGGCCGCTGAGCGTGGACCAGTGGGCCCCGGACCTGCCTGTGCGGACCGTGCCGGCAGCGGACCCCATGGCGGCCATCCGCGACTTCGTCCCGCGCCGGCGCGTCCTCCCAACGGAGGGGATGCCGCGCTTCACCGGGGGTGCCGTCGGGACCCTCGCCTACGACGCGATCTCCGCCTTCGAGCCCACGGTTCCCCTCCCGGTTCGGGATCCCGTCGGCGTCCCGGGCGCGGCGTGGCTGGAGTCGGACCTCGTCCTGGTCTTCGATCACCTGACCCATACCCTCTCGGCGATCGCGTCGCTCCACACCGAGACGCCCAACCTGGAGGGCCGCTACCGGATCGCCGAGGAGGCCATCTTCGCCGCCCTCGAGCGCACGGGTCGCCCGTCTGCGGCCGAGATCGCGGGCGCCAACGTCCGCGCGCGCCCGGCCGCGCCCGCACCGGCGTCGCTTGTCGAACCGGCGTCGCTCGAGACCAGCCTGAGTCGCGGCGAGTACATCGACGCCGTGGCACGCGCCAAGGAGGCGATCGCCGCCGGGGAGGCCATCCAGGTGGTGCTGGCGCGGCGCCAGTCGTTCGACCTACCGGTGGACCCCGGCACGGGCCGCCAGCTGGAGGGCGTCGCCATCTACCGCGCCCTCCGCCGCGTCAACCCCAGCCCGTACCTGTTCTTCGTCCGGGCGCCATCGTTCGAAGTCGTGGGCGCCAGCCCGGAGCTCCTCCTCCAGGCCCAGGGCGGCCGCCTCGTCAACCATCCCATCGCCGGCACGCGGCCGCGGGGTGCGTCCGAGGCGGAGGACCGCCAGATCGCGGACCAGCTGCGGAACGATCCCAAGGAGCGCGCCGAGCACGTGATGCTCGTCGACCTGGGCCGCAACGACCTGGGCCGGGTCGCGCGCCCCGGTTCCGTCGCGGTGACCAAGTACATGGAGGTCGAGACCTACAGCCACGTCCTGCACCTCGTCTCCCACGTGGAGGCGCGGCTCCGGCCGGAACTGGACGCGCTGGACGCCCTGCGGTCCGTCTTCCCGGCCGGCACCCTGTCCGGGGCGCCCAAGGTGCGGGCCATGCAGCTGATCTCGGCCGCGGAGGGTGAGCGGCGTGGGCTGTACGGCGGCGCCGTCGGCTACCTGGGCTACGACGGCAACCTCGACACGGCAATCACCATCCGTAGCGCCGTCCTGCGCGAGGGTCGGGCCCATGTCCATACCGGGGCGGGGATCGTGGCGGGCAGCGTCCCCGAGAAGGAATTCGAGGAGACCGAGCACAAGGCCGCGGCCCTCCGTCGGGCCATCGAGCTGGCGACCGGGGCTCCCGAGGGCGCCAGGCCTGCGGGGACGACCGCCCCGACCGGGACCGCCGAGGGCGAGGAGGCCTCCCGATGATCCTCGTGATCGACAACTACGACAGCTTCACGTTCAACCTGGTCCAGGCGCTCCAGGCCGCCGGGGCAGACGTGACCGTCCTCCGCAACGACGCCGTGGATCGGGCCGGCATCGAGGCGCTCGCCGCCGACCCTGGCGTCGCCCTCCGTGGGATCGTGGTCTCGCCCGGCCCGGGCGACCCGGACTCCGCCGGCGTCTCGATGGATGCGATCCGGGTGGCCGCCGCGCGGCAGATTCCGCTCCTGGGCGTCTGCCTGGGCATGCAGTCGCTGGCCCAGGCCTTCGGTGCCAGCATCGTTCGTGCGCCAACCCTGGTGCACGGCGAGGCGAGCGAGATCACGCACGACGGCGCCGGTCTCCTGGCAGGCATGCCGCCCGGCTTCCCGGCGGCCCGCTACCACTCGCTCGCGGTGGATGCGGCCACCCTCCCCAGGGAACTCGTGGTGACGGCGATGAGCGAGGTGGACCGGGTGGTCATGGGGATCCGCCACACGACGCTGCCCATGGAGGGCGTCCAGTTTCATCCCGAGTCCGTCCTGACGCCGGACGGTCCGCATCTCCTGGCCAACTTCCTGCGCCAGGCGGGCGAGGGCGACGGTGGCGTCCTCGACGACGCCGCCGGCTCGTTCGCGACGCGGGGCCTGGCCCAGGCGGATGATGATGGTCCGACAGCCAACGGTTCGAAGTCGGCCGCCGGTGCGGCCCGGGGGCATGGATGAGCAACGTGGTCAAGGCGGCGGTCGCCACGGTGGTCGATGGCGGCCACCTGTCGCTGGATGCGGCCCGCGGGGCGATGGGCGCGGTGATGGACGGCGAGGCCACGTCGGCCCAGCTTGCCGCGCTCCTCGTCGCGCTGCGGATGCGGGGCGAGACGGTCGACGAGCTGGCCGGCTTCGCGACGGCGATGCGGGACCGGGTGGTCCGCGTTGACGCCCCGGTGGGCACGATCGACGTCGTCGGGACCGGCGGGGACGGCTCCGGCACGTTCAACATCTCCACGACGGCCGCGCTGATCGTCGCCGCGCTCGGGGTCCCGGTGGCCAAGCACGGCAACCGGGCCATCACGTCGAAATCGGGCTCGGCCGATGTCCTCGAGACCCTTGGGGTCCGGATCGACCACGACCCCGAATCGGCCGGCCAGGCGATCCGCGAGCTTGGCTTCGCCTTCCTGTTCGCGGTCACCTACCACCCCGCGATGCGGCACGCCGGCCCCACCCGACGGGAGATCGGCGTCCGCACGGCGTTCAACCTCCTGGGCCCCCTGACCAACCCGGCAGGCGCCACCCGTGCGCTCATCGGGGTCGGGGTGGCCTCGGCGGCGCCGCGGATCGCCGAGGTCGTCGCCCGCCTGGGCACGGAGCGCACGTTCGTGATCCACGGCGACGGCGTGGATGAGCTGCCACTGGATGACACTGGGGTCCTCTACGACGTGAGCCCCGAGGGGATCGTCCGGCACGAGGTCCTCGCCACGCGGCTGGGCTTCAAGCGCACGCCAACGTCCCGCCTCGCGGGCGGCACGGCGCAGGAGAACGCGCGCCTGATCGAGGCGGTCCTCAACGGCGAGTCAGGGGCACGCCGTGACGTGGTGCTGCTCAACGCGGCGGCGGCGCTGCTGGTCGCCGGCGAGGTTGACCGGCTGGAGGATGGCATCGACAAGGCCGCGCTCGGGATCGACTCTGGCCTGGCGGCCGAACTGCTCCAACGGCTTCGGGCCGAGCACCGCGCCGCCCAGGCGGCCAGGGCAACCGCGACGGCGGGCAACGCGTGACCGCCCCAGCCTCGCACGGGGGTCGTCCCGCGTCCCAGGCTCGCGGCGGCGTCGTCGCGGAGATCGCAGCCCGGCGGCGAGTGGAGATGGTTGCCCTGCTGGCTGATCTCGGCAAGTCGGAGCTTCGCCGGCGAGTCGCCGCGGCGCCGGCCCCGCGGCCCATCGCGGAGCGGCTGGCGGGACCCGGACTGCACCTGATCGCGGAGCTGAAGCGGTCCTCGCCCTCCGTCGGGCAGATCGCGGCGACCGGCGACGACCTCATCCGGCGCGGCCGGGCGTACGAAGCCGGCGGCGCTTCGGTGATCTCGGTCCTGTGCGAGCCGCACTGGTTCGGCGGGTCGCTGGACGACCTGGCCGCCGTCCGCCGCGCGGTCGGGATCCCGGTCCTGGCCAAGGAGTTCATCGTCGAGCCGGGCCAGCTGGAGCTGGTGCGCGCCGCCGGGGCCGACCTGGTGCTCCTGCTCGCCGTCCTTCATCCGCCGGCGCGACTGGCGCGGCTGGTGGAGCAGGCGCTCGACCTCGGCCTGGAGCCGCTCGTCGAGGCGCACGATGCCCGCGAGGTCGAGGCCGCCCTCCGGACGGGTGCGCGCCTGGTCGGGATCAACAACCGGGACCTCCGGACCCTCCGGGTCGACGTCGAGGTGGCCGCTCGCCTTCGCGCCACGATCCCCGCGGACCGCCTCTCCGTGGCCGAGTCGGGGGTGAAGGACCCGGCCACCATCCGCGACTGGCGCGCCCAGGGCTACGACGCGGCGCTGGTGGGCGAGGCCTTGATGCGCTCCACCGATCCCGCGGCCGCGGCCCGTGCGTTCGTGTCCGCCGGCGCCCATCCCGGCGATCCCGTCGACGCCGACCGCGCGCCCTACCTCAAGGTCTGCGGCGTCGTGGATGTCGCGGGCGTCGAGGCCGCCGTCCGGGCCGGCTTCGACGGCATCGGCCTGAACCTCGTCCCGGGCACGCCCCGGGCGCTGTCGCTCGAGGAGGCCACCGTCCTCGCCCGCCACCTCCGCGCCATCGCACCGGCCGCCCGTCGCCCGGAGGTCGTCGCGATCACCGTGGACGAGCCCGCCGAGCGGCTCAACCGGATTGCCGCGGCGCTGGAGGCCGACGCCATCCAGCTCAACGGCAGCGAGCCCGCCGGGCTGATCGCCGGCCTCGACCGGCCGGCCTGGAAGGTCCTCCACCTCCCCGCTGCCTCGGAGCGCGCGCAGCCCCAGGCGCTCGTCGACGAGACCGTCTCGCGCGCCCGGGCCTACCTCCTCGCCGGCGCCCGGCGCATCTTCCTGGACACCGCCGGGGGCGCCCACCTCGGCGGCACCGGCGTCCCCGTCGACCGCGCCCTCGCGGCGGCCGTGGCCCGGGAGGTCCCGGTGATCCTGGCGGGCGGCCTGGGCCCGGCCAACGTCGCGGATGCCATCCGGGAGGTCCCGGCGATCGGCGTCGACGTCGCATCCGGTGTCGAGTCCCCTCGCGTCCCCGGCGCTCGCCCCGTCAAGGACCCGCTCAAGGTCGCCCTCTTCGCCAAGCGCGCCCGTGACGCACGCCGTTACCGGCCCAACCTCCCCGCCCGGCCGACGCCGGTCGCCGCGGGCCTCGTGGAGGCCGATGAGCACGGCCGATGGGGGCTGGAGCGTGACTTTGGGGGCCGCTACGTTCCAGAGACGCTGATGCGCGCGCTCCAGGAGCTCGAGGCTGCGTACGCCGCGCTCCGCCACGACCCCCGCTTCTGGGCCGAGCTGGACGCGCTCCTCCGCACGTATGCCGGTCGGCCCACCGCGCTCTACCGGGCGGACCGCCTCGCCGCGGCCGCGCGGGCCGAGGCCATGCGCCTGGCGGTCGCCGGTCGCACCGGGCGGACGGTCCCGGCGTTCCGCCTCTACCTGAAGCGCGAGGACCTGGCCCACACCGGTGCCCACAAGATGAACAATGCGCTCGGGCAGGCGCTCCTGACCCGGCGCCTCGGGAAGACCCGCGTCATCGCCGAGACCGGCGCGGGCCAGCACGGGGTCGCCACGGCCACGGCCTGCGCGCTCCTGGGCCTTCCGTGCGTCGTGTACATGGGCGAGGAGGACGTCCGCCGCCAGGCACCCAACGTGCTCCGGATGCGCGCCCTGGGGGCCGAGGTCCGGTCCGTCACCTCCGGCACGGCCACGCTCAAGGACGCGGTCAACGACGCCATGCGCGACTGGGTCACCAACGTCGAGACCACCCATTACGTCCTGGGCTCGGCGATGGGGCCGCATCCCTATCCCACCATCGTTCGCGACCTCCAGCGCCGCATCGGGGACGAGGCCGCGGCACAGCTCCACGCCGTCGAGGGTCGGCTCCCGGATCTCGCGCTTGCCTGTGTCGGCGGCGGCAGCAACGCCATCGGCCTGCTGGCCAGGTTCATCGGCGAGCCCTCGGTTCGGCTGGGCGTGGCCGAGGCGGCCGGGGATGGGATCGACACCGGCCGGCACGCCGCGGCGATCGTGGGCGGCACGGCCGGGATCCTCCACGGCAGCCGCTCGCTGATGCTTCAGGACCGTGACGGCCAGGTGGTCGAGGCGCACTCGGCATCGGCAGGGCTGGACTACCCCGGCATCGGCCCGCAGTTGGCCGCCCTGGCGGAGGGTGGCCGGCTCGAGGTCGCCACGGCCACGGACCGCGAGGCAGTGGCGGCGATGCGCTCGGCCACCCGCCTCGAGGGCATCCTCCCGGCGCTGGAGACGTCGCACGCCATCGCGGCGCTCCCCAAGCTTCTCGCCGGGGTGGAGGGGGCCGCCGCGCCCTACCCGGCTGACACGATCGTGCTGCTCGGCTTCTCGGGTCGCGGCGACAAGGACCTCGCCGCGCTGGAGCGGTTCACCGATGTGCGGCCCTGGGAGGGGATCGAATGAGCTCGGCTGGCAGCCCCGCCGCCACCCCCGGCGCCGGCCCGGCCGGCGTCACCAACGCCACGCCGGGGGCACGCCGGATCGCGAGCGCGTTCGAGGCGGCCCGAACCGCGGGACGAGCCGCGCTCGTGCCGTACGTCGTCGCCGGCTACCCGGACGCGGACCGCTCGCTCGAGATCGCCTGCGCCGCGATCGACGCGGGGGCGGACATCCTCGAGGTGGGGCTCCCGTACTCCGATCCACTCGCGGACGGTGCCACGCTGCAGCGCGCGTCGCAGGTCGCCCTCCGGGCGGGCGCCACCTTCGATGGCTCGCTGGCGCTCGTGGGTCGCATCGCGGCCGCCCGGCCCGGGACACCCCTCGTGGTGATGGGCTACGCCAACCAGCTGATGGGCGGGGGCGACGGCCGTGACCGCGCCCGCGCGCTCGCCACGGCCGGGGCATCCGGCGTCATCGTGGCGGATCTCACGCCGGACGAAGGCGCGCCGTTCGAGGCCGCCGCTGCCGCGGAGGGGCTCGCGGTCATCTACCTCGTGGCTCCCACGACCGCCCCGGCGCGCCGGGCGATGATCGCGGCACGTTCGGGGGGCTTCCTGTACTGCGTCTCGCTGGTCGGTGTCACCGGCGCCCGGACCAGCCTCCCGCGGACGGTGGGTCGACTGGTGGCCGAGGTCAAGGCTGTCTCGCCAATCCCGGTGGCGGTGGGCTTCGGCGTCAGCCGACCCGCGCACGTCCGGGCGCTGGTCAAGGGCGGGGCCGATGGGGTGATCGTCGCATCCGCCCTGGTCGACGTGCTGGGCCCCGATGGGCGCGACGTCGCCGCGCTCGGGCGGCTGATCGGCGAGCTGCGGGCGGCGACCAGCCGGGGCTGAGCACGGCAGGGCTCGCGGCTAGACCTCGGGACGGGGCGTCTCGTCGGCGGTCGTGGCCGTCTCGGCGTTGGCCGCGTCTCCGCCAGCCGCGTGGGCGGCGGTCCGGTCGCGGTCCTCCAGGCCGCGCGTCGCGGCGATCAGCCGCCTGTAGATTCCCAGGAGGTCGGCCTGCGGGAGTGGGCCACCGTTGGTCATCGTCACGCGGAGCAGGACCTCGCGCTCCCGGCGCGGATCGCGCACGCCGCTCCAGCCGGCCGCCTGCTTGGCGTGTCCCACGGCCAGGCCCAGCTTCGCCCGCTCGTTCAGGAGCCCCACGATCAGGACGTCAAGCGCATCGATCTCGCTGCGGAGGCCGGACAGCTCAGATGCCGCCTCGGCGCGCGTGTCCGGGTCAGGGGGCGGCGTGGTTCCACCGGGTCGCTTCCGCCGGTCAGTCATCCTGGCCCGCCGGCTGGCCCAGCCGCTCCGCGACGACGTCCAGCGCCAGCAGGTAGCCCTGGACCCCCTGGCCCTTGATCGTCTCGAAGGCCACGTCGTGGAGGAAGTTCACGCGCCGGAACGCGTCGCGCTGCCATGGGTCGGAGATGTGGACCTCGATGAACGGACGGCTGATGCCGGTCAGGGCGTCGCGGAGGGAGACCGAGGTATGCGTCAGGCCACCGGCGTTGATGATCGTGACGTCGAAGTCCCGCCGCTGGAGGCGGTCGATGATCGCCCCCTCGTGGTTCGACTGGAAGCAGTCAACCACCTCCAGCCCAAGCTCCGCGGCGTGGGCTCGGACCAGGTCGTCGACCTGTTGGAGCGTGGTGTGGCCGTAGATCTCGGGCTCGCGCGTGCCGAGCAGGTTCAGGTTGGGTCCGTTGACCACCAGCACACGAGTCACGACCGCAGTTCCTCCTCTAGCAGTCCGGCGCCAACGTGCGCCACCAGCTCCGCCGGGACGTCGTTGCGGACCTCGGTTCCGTCCGCCGTCGGCAACACCCAGCGGAGCCGACCGCCGCTGTGCTTCTTGTCCGCCCCCAGCAGCGCGAGGACCGTGTCGATGGAGTAGGGCAGGGGCCGCAGCGCGAGGCTCAGCTTGTCGAGGAGCCGCTCCACGCGACTCGCCCGGTCGGTGGGCGTGATGCCCATCGCCTCGCCGATCCGGCAGGCCGCCCGGAGGCCGTAGGCCACGGCCTCGCCGTGGAGGAGGTTGGCGAAGCCCGCGGCCGCTTCGTAGGCGTGGCCCAGCGAGTGGCCCAGGTTGAGCCGGATCCGGTCGCCCGCCTCGCGCTCGTCGGCGCTCACGATCTGCACCTTCGCCCACGCCGCCCGCTCCACCAGCTCGGCGACGAGGCCGGAGTCGAACGTCGCGGCGGCTCCCTCCGCGATCGCGTCGCCGTCCGACTCCAGGAGGTCGAACAGGCGCTCGTCGCCCAGCGCGGCCATCTTGACGGCCTCGCCCAGCGCGGCGCGACGTTCCCGTTCTGCGAGCGTCCGCAGGAACGTGATGTCGATGACCACCGCGGCCGGCTGGTGGAACGATCCGACGAGGTTCTTGCCCTCCGGGAGGTCAACCGCCGTCTTCCCGCCGATCGAGCTGTCGATCTGCGCCACCAGCGTGGTCGGCACGTGGATGACCGGGATCCCGCGCAGGTAGGTTGCGGCGAGGAAGCCCGCCGTGTCACCCAGCGCGCCGCCGCCGATGGCCACGATCGGCTCACCGCGCTCGACGCGGAGGCGAGCGAGGGAGCTTGCCCCGTCGCCGATGACCGCCAGCTGCTTGGCCGCCTCGCCCTGGGGCAGGAGCACGAGCTCCACCGGCCAGCCGCGAGCCTCCAGCCCGGCCGCGAGCTCCTCCCCTGCGGCCGACCACGCGCCGGGCTCGGAGACGAGGATCGCGCGGCGGGCCTCCAGGCGCCGGAGGGCCGAGGCGACACCCGCCCCCGCATTGCCCTCGCCGATCGTCACGACGCCGAGTGGGGTCTCAGCGAGGAGGAGCCGCGTCCCGGGTCCGTGCAGGCGGCCGTCGAAGACCATCCCATGGCGGCCATGCTCCTCGATGATCCGCGACACCGAGTCCACCACCGTCCGGAGCTCGGCGACACCCGTGACGCGGTGGGCAGCGGCATAGAAGCGCCGCCGCTCCGCGGAGAGGGCCCGCACGGCTCCTACCGGGTCCCGACCGGCGACCAGGGGGCGCACCGTGACACTTCGGCGCAGGCGCTGGGCCAGCACCTCCGGACGGCCGTCGATCCAGACCGGGAGGCGGCCTCGATAGAGTCGCCAGCGATTCCGGGGATCCACCACCGTGCCGCCGCCCGTCGCAATGACGCGGACCACGCTTGCCGCCGCGTCCGGCCCCCCGAGGGTCCCCACGGCCGCGCGCTCGCGGGCACGGAAGCCCGCCTCACCCTCGGCTTCGAAGATCTCCGCGACGGAGCGGCCGGCGGCGCGCTCGATGACCTCGTCGAGGTCGATGAACACCGCGCGGTAGCGGGCGGCAAGACGCCGACCGACGACGCTCTTGCCGCTCCCCGGCAGCCCGACAAGGACGACGTCCACGGGCGGGTCAGTCGTCCCCGCCGGAACCGGCCTCGTCGGTACCGGTCAGGCCGTGTGCGCGTGATCGGCGACGCGGGCCGCCGGCGATGGGTCCCGCCGGCGGGATCGCGAGGCGCGCCTGGTAGCGGGCAAACGAGTCCTGGATCTCGTCCATCGAGTCGCCGCCAACCTTGTCGATGATCGCGCGGGCCAGGGTCAGCATCACCATCGCCTCGGCCACCACGCCCGCGGCCGGCACCACGCAGATGTCACTCCGCTCGTAGTGGGCCTTCTCGACGTGCTCGCCGGTGATCAGGTCGGCGGACGGGAGGGGTCGCGCCAGGGTGGAGATGGGCTTGACCGCCCCGCGGATCACCAGCGGCATCCCGTTGGTGATCCCGCCCGTCAGCCCGCCCGCGTTGTTTGACCGATGGGCCCAGTGGCCCGTCGCATCGCGGCCGTCGATGATGTCGTGGACGGCCGACCCGAACAGGCGGGTCTGGTCGAAGCCCAGGCCAAACTCGACACCCTTGACGATGTTGATGCTCATCACCGCCGCGGCGAGGGCGCCGTCGAGCTTCCGGTCCCAGTGGACGTGGCTGCCCAGCCCGATCGGGAGCCCCGTGACCGCGACCTCGAAGATCCCGCCCACGGTGTCGCCCTTCGAGCGGGCCTCGTCCACCCTGGCCATCATGGCCGCCTCGGCGACGGGATCGGGGCAGCGCAGCGGGGAGGCGTCCGTCTCCTCGCGCGACCGGGTGGCGTTCGCGCGATCAAGGCCGACGCCGCCCACTTCGGCGCTGATCGACCAGCACTCGATGCCGAGCTGGCGAAGGAAGGCCCGGGCTACCCCACCGGCCGCGACGCGGGCGGCGGTTTCGCGCGCCGAGGCCCGCTCCAGCACGTTGCGGACATCGTTGAAGCCGTACTTGAGGGAGCCCGCGAGGTCGGCGTGGCCGGGCCGAACGCGCGTCACCGGGGTGGCCCGCTTGTTGCCGGCTTCGACGGCGGCCAGCAGCGCCGCTGCCTCGTCGTCGGTCAGGGGCTCGGCCTGCATGACCGTGGTCCAGTTCTCCCAGTCCTTGTTCGCGACGAGGACCAGGATGGGGGAGCCCAGGGTCAGGCCATGGCGCACGCCAGAGACGATGTCGGCTTCGTCGTGCTCGATGGTCTGGCGCGCCCCGCGGCCGTAGCCCTTCTGACGTCGGGCCAGGTCGATGTTGACGTCCTGCGCGGCCAGCGGCAG
Organism: uncultured Chloroflexota bacterium; assembly: GCA_903822495.1. Lineage (GTDB taxonomy): Bacteria > Chloroflexota > Limnocylindria > Limnocylindrales > CSP1-4 > CAIJPD01. The sequence goes on from CAIJPD010000045.1 coordinate 172,912, forward strand.
GCCCGCCGGAACGCCATCAACGGTCACGCCGAGGGTCCGCCCGTGTGACTCCCCGGCGGTCAGGAACCGAAAGCTCTCCATCTCATCCCGTTCCCGGCCGGCCCTAGCGGTCCGCCGTCGGCGCCGTGCCCGGTGCCGTCGTGTCTGTTGATCCCACCGTCGAGGCGTCCGAGGCCGGATCGCCACCGGCGACAGGCTCACCCTCCGCGGAGCGCACACCGTGGGCGCGCGCGTCCGCAAGCTTCTCCTGCATGAGGGCCAGTGGCGCGGGCTGGCCGGTCCACAGGGTGTAGGCGGCGGCGCCCTGGTGGAGGAGCATCAGCTCGCCGTCCATCACGGAGCAGCCGGCGGCCTCGGCGTCACGGAGCAGCCGGGTCCGCTTGTAGATCAGGTCCAGGACGAGCAGCTCGGGCGGCAGGATCTCCGCCGGGATGGGGCTGACGTCGTCCAGCAGCCCGATCGACGTGGCATTGATCAGCACCTTGGTCTTGGCCAGTTCGGCCTCGATGATCGATTCGTGCCACGGCATCGCCCGCAGGTCCATGTGCGCCGCGCCCTTCGAGAAGTGCTTCACGAGCGCTTCGGCGCGATGCAGGTGCCGGTTGAAGACCACGATCCGGAGGAAGCCCTCGGTGATCAGGCTGTGGACGACAGCGCGAGCGCCGCCACCGGCACCCAGGACCACGGCCTGGCGCGGCATCTTGCGCTTGCCGACCAGCTTGTCCAGCGCCACCTTGAAGCCCGGGACGTCGGTGTTGTGGCCGATCAGGCGCTTGCCTTCACGGGTGATCGTGTTGACCGCTCCGGTCGCCTGTGCATCCTCGGTCAGGCGATCCACCAGCGGGACCACCTTCTCCTTGTGCGGGATGGTCACGTTGGCGCCCAGGAACTCGTCGCTTCGGAGCTGGGTCACGGCCTCGGCGAGCTCGGTCGGGACCCGGTCCCAGAGCTCATACGCAGCGTCGATCCCCTGCGCATCAAAGGCCGCCTGGTGCATCGCTCCCGAGAGCGAATGGGCGACCGGGTGTCCAATGAGGACGACGCGCTTGGTCATGCTCGCAGCCTTTCAATCTCGGTGAAGAAGCCGGGGTAGGAGATCGAGGCGCTGCCCGGCCGGGCGACACGGGTCGAGCCGCCGGCCACGAGGCCCGCGATCGCGAAGGTCATCGCGAGGCGATGGTCGTCGAGGCTGTCGGTTGGTCCGCCTGTGAGCGGGGTGGGGCCAGTGATCGTGATGTCATCTCCGTCGACGCGGATGTCCGCACCCAGGGCGGAGAGACCCGCCTGGATGCCGGCCAGTCGGTCGGACTCCTTGTGGCGGAGCTCGCCGGCGCCGCGGATATGCGTGGTGCCGGTCGCTTGCGTGGCGGCCAGGCAGAGGATGGGGATCTCGTCGATGGCCGATGCAACGTCCACCGGGGACAGGTCGATCGCCGTGAGTCGGCTCGACCGGATCGTGAGCGTGGCGGTGGGCTCGCCCACGCCGTCGTCGGCCGCGGGGCTGGTGATGCGCTCGTCGATCTTCGCGCCCATCGCCCGGAGGATGTCGATGATCGCCCGGCGCGTAGGGTTCACCCCGACGTCGAAGATGCGCAGGGCGGCATCGGGGTGGATGGCCCCGGCGACCAGCCAGAAGGCCGCTCCGGATGCATCGCCCGGGACGCGCTCGTCGACGGGCAGGACACGACCGCCACCATCCAGCGAGATCGTGACGGACCCGTCGGCCTCGACGATCCGCTCCACGGCGATGCCCCGCGCCCGCAGCATCCGCTCCGTGTGGTCGCGCGTGGCCACGGCCTCGCGCACCGTGGTCCGTCCGTCCGCCCGCAGGGCGGCGAACAGGATTGCCGACTTGACCTGCGCGCTGGGGACCGCCGTCCGGTAATCGATCGGGCGCAGCGGGCTCCGGCCGGTCACGCTGACGGGCGGGAGCGCGTCGCCGTCGCGGCCGGCCACGGTCGCCCCCATCAGCCTGAGCGGCTCGACGATCCGGGCGACGGGACGGCTCCGCAGCGACGCGTCCCCGTCCAGGGTCGCGCTGATGGGCAGCCCGGCGAGGATCCCGGAGAACAATCGCAGGCTGGTCCCGGAGTTGCCGCAGTCCAGGGCGCCGTCGGGCTGGCGCAGGTGATCGACCCCGGGTGAGATCACGCGGTAGTCCACGGTTCGGCCGTCCTCGCGGACGCGCTCCACGGTAGCTCCCAGCCGGGCGACGATCCCCGCGGTCGAGCGGATGTCCGCGCCGTCGCCGGCAGCCGTGATGTGGCTCTCGCCCTCGGCCAGCAGCGCCAGCATCAGCGCCCGGTGGCTGATCGACTTGTCGCCGGGCACGCGCAACTCACCGCGCAGGCGCGCGGCGGGCGTGATCGTCCGTGCCTCCTCGGCAGTCATCGGCCGGCCCCCTGTGCGCTGCGGCTCAGTGCTTGGACAGGCCGCCGCCGCCCGCGGCGGGGACGGAGCCCCAGGCCCGGAGGTCGCCGTGCATGTCCTTGACGTGCTCGTGGATCGGCACGATGGCGGCCATCAGGTCGGCGAACATCGGCAGCGTCAGCTGCTGCTCGGCGTCCGAGAGCGCCTTGTCCGGGTCGGGGTGGACCTCCACCATCACGCCGTCGGCCCCCACGGCGACGCCACCCACGGAGAGCGGCTTGACCAGCCAGCGCTTGCCCGTGGCGTGCGACGGATCGACGAGGACCGGCAGGTGGGTCAGGCTGTGGAGCACCGGCACCGCCGACAGGTCCATGGTGTTGCGCGTGTACGTCTCAAACGTCCGGATGCCGCGCTCGCAGAGCATCACGTTGGGGTTGCCCGACGCGAGGATGTACTCCGCGGCCATGAGCAGCTCCTCGATGGTCGCGCCGAAGCCGCGCTTGAGCATGACGGGCTTGGACATGCGGCCCACCGCGTTGAGGAGCGAGTAGTTCTGCATGTTCCGGGCGCCGATCTGGAGGATGTCGGCGTACTCGGCCACGATGTCGAGCTGGTTGGCCTCCATGACCTCGGTGATGATCGGGAGGCCGGTGCGCTCGCGCGCCTCGGACAGGTAGCGGAGCGCCTCGACGCCCAGGCCCTGGAAGGAGTACGGGCTGGTCCGGGGCTTGAACGCTCCGCCGCGCAGGACCGTGGCACCCGAGGCCTTGACCGAGTCCGCGGTCTCAAACAGCTGGTCGCGGCTCTCCACGGAACACGGGCCGGCCATCACGGTCAGCGAGCCATCGCCGATCATCGCGTCCATGACCCGGATCACCGTGTCCTCGGCGTGGAACTCGCGGGAGGCCAGCTTGAAGGGCCGGCTGATCGGCGTGACCCGCTCGACCCCGGACAACTGCCCGAGGGCGCCCATCAGGGAGGACTTCCGGCTGCCGATCTCACCCACGACCGCGACCACGACCCGCTGGGCGCCCGCGTGGCCGAACGGCGTCAGGCCTTCATCGAGGATGTGGCTCTTGACGCCGAGGATCTCGGCCTCGGTTGCGGTGCTGGCCATGACCACGAACATCCCAGTGCGTCCTCTCTGTCGCTTCGCGAGCCTGGCCGAGGCAAGAAAAAAAGCAGAGGCCTTGCCCCTGCTTCTTGCCCGGCATGACCCGTGCCCCCGGGTCTCAGGATCCGGGAGCGGTTATGCCGGGCTTCGAAAGTAGAAGAAGTGCGCCATCAGTCCCCGGACGGTAGCCCACTCCGGCGCCTCGTGTCAATTGAGGGGGGTGCCGGACGGACCCCCGGGATCGGCTCCCTCGCCCGATGGTAGAATGCCGCCCGCTGCCCTCGCGGAGAGGTCGCATAGTGGCCTAGTGCAGCGGTTTGCTAAACCGCCATGTGGGGTAACCTGCATCGAGGGTTCGAATCCCTCCCTCTCCGCCATACCATTCCGCCCGCCCGCAACCGGGCACCGCAGCGGAGGATCGCCGTGCCGGACGACCACCGGGCCAGCGTCCCCGGGCCCGCCGATGCCATTCGCCCTCTGCTTCGGACGCGCCAGTTCCGTGAGTTCACGGCCGTGCCCCCAACGGCGGAGGAGCTCGACGCGATCGTGGACGCCGCGCGCTGGTCGGGAAGCAGCCAGAACACGCAACCCTGGCGTTTCGTCGTCATCCACGACGAGGCCTCGATCCGCCGGATCGCCGCCGCCGGCATGCCGCTCACCCGCTCCCTCCAGACCGCCACGGCCGCGGTCGCGATCGTGCTGCCCGTCAGCCCGGAGCGGGCGGTCTCCCTGGCCTACGACGACGGCCGCGCCGCGGAGCGGATGCTGATCGCCGCCTCGATGCTCGGCCTCGGCGCGGGCATCGCCTGGATCAAGGCAGACACGCGCCCCGTTGTCGCGGACCTCCTGGCCATGCCCGCCGACCGGATGGTGCGGACCATCGTCGCCATCGGCCGCCCCACCGCGTCGGCTCGTGCCCCCAAGTCGGAGCCGGGGAGTGCCCGCCTGCCGCGGTCGGAGGTGGTGTTCGAGGATCGCTGGCCCGGCGGCTGACCCCGCCGGGCGCTGCCACAGCGCGCCATGCCCGACCACGCGGAGCCCGGCCGTGCGACGGCCCACGGGGAAGCGGCCGTCGCGCCCATGCGTTCGGGCCCCGGGTTCGCTAGACTCTCCCCTGCATTGCGCCCGTAGCTCAGCGGATAGAGCGTCAGGTTGCGGACCTGAAGGTCGTGGGTTCGAGTCCCGCCGGGCGCGCCATTCTCCATCGCCATCGTGACGACCCCGGAGCATCCTCCGGGGTCGTGTGATTCCCGGACCATCGCCGCGGACGCGGCCGCCGAATCGCCGCCGAATCGCCCTTGACCGGCGGCCCCCGGCGCGGATCATGGTCTCCGTTCGACCCTTCGCGTCCCGAGCTGAAGGAGACCGGTTCGATGACGCCTGAGCCGACCGCCGTTGCCGCCGACGCGGATGCGATCACCTGGGAGGCCGACATCTCCCTGCTCCGCGGGTCCGAAGTCCTCGGCGACCTCGTCAAGGTGTTCGGGATCTCCGCGGGCCTGGTCGCCCTCCTCCTGTCGCTCCTGCTCGCGACCAGCGGCGAGGCGGAGCAGATCCCGATGGTGATCGCCGGGTCCGTCGTTCTCGCCGGGGTCCTGCTCCTGGTCGGGCTCCTGGCCAGCGGGCTGCTGTTCGGCGGGCACATGCGGTTCCGCTACCGGGTCGATGGCCGCGGCGTGCGCGTCACGCTGGTGGATCGCCGCGCCCGGGCCGTCAACCGGATCACGGCCGTCGCCGGGCTGCTCGCGGGCAAGCCGGGCGCCGCCGGGACGGGGCTCATGGCCATGAGCCAGGAGGAGACGGCCCTCGAGTGGGACGGGGCCTTCCGGGCGGTCGTGGACGAGCGCCGCCGGACGATCACCTTCCGCAACGCCTGGCGCCGCATGGTGGTGGTCCATGTCACGCCGGACCTCTGGCCGGCCGTGGTCGAGCGCGTCCGGGCAGAGATGGCGGCGGCCGGCACCGACGCCCGGTCATCGGGGCGGACCTCGCCCCTGCCGCGTGTCCTCGGCCTGAGCGTGGCGGCGGTTGTCGCCTCGCTGGCCTGCTTCCCGCTCGCGGACGCCTTCGACGCGGACCTCTTCCTGCTGATCCTCGTGCTGTGCTTCGCCGTCGCGATGATCTGGCTGGTCAGCCTGTTCGCGTGGGTGGTCTTCGGGGGTCTGGCGCTCATCGACCTCTCGGTGGTCCTGTCGCTCCTGGAGGTCCGGACCTCGATGTTCTTCCCCGGCGAGACGTACCGCGGCTTCGACGTCCTCGACGACAACGACCTCGCCGCGCTGGTGCTGGCCGTCCTGGGCCAGGCGGCGCTCGTGGCGCTGGGCGTCTCCGCGCTCCGGGGCCGGCTCCCGTCGATGCTGGAGCGCGACATGGATGACCAGGGGTAGCGGCGGGTCACCGCGCGACCGTCGCTCGCCGGCCTGCTCGGCGGGCCGGACATGAAGCGGCCCGCCGGGCCGGGGCCGGGCGGGCCGTCGATCGATCTTGGGGCGGCGCGCCGCCCCAAGGTTCCTGGTCGTGTCTAGGCCTTGATCCGCATGATCGCCGTCCAGGCCATCAGGCCGGCGACGGCGTGAAGGGCCCAGCCGGCCCACACGAGGATGTCGGTGTTGAAGTGGCTGACGAGGCCGCGGGCGTCTTCGACCAGGTAGAGCCCCGCGCCAAGGACGATCACCAGCCCAAGCAGGTACTGGCCCGTGGCGTTGTTCAGGGCGCTGGCGGGCGATCCGGGCCAGAAGCGCCAGGCCAGGATGATCCCCGCCGCCACAAGGGAGACGTAGGGGAGTCCGATCGAGTCCGTCAGCACGCCTAGGACTGCCCAGTCCGCGACCAGGACCAGCGCAGCCGTCGAGAGGACCGAGGCGGGCGGAGCGGGCGGCGTCGGCACGGCGCTTGCGGCACCGGCCGGCGCGGCGTTGGGAGCGGGCTGATCGGGCATCGCGACCTCCATCCGGTCATGTGGCATTGGGCCGGCAGAGCCGCCCCATCGGGCCAGCGCGAGCATACGCACCTCGTGCGCTTCCGAGAAGACCCTCCCGTCAGCCGAGGCCCACCAGCAGGAGGGGATCGCCCAGCTTGCCGTCATAGCGGGGTCGGAAGCGGTCCGGGTTGTACATCTTCGCCACGTCCACGGTCCGCGGGCCCGCCCCGATCGGCGGCAGCTCGGTGTGTGCGTAATTGCCGTCGCGGATCGCCGTCATCCGCCCCGTGACGCCATCCGCGATGAGGTCCATCGCGACATTCGCAAAGGTGATGGCGACCATCTGGTCCAGGGAGTCGGCTTCGCCGCTGCGCAGGTCGTAGGTCAGCTCGGAGTGCACCGTGTCGAAGCCCGTCAGGCGCAGGAGGTCGGCGGCCAGCGCCTCCCCGACATTCGCCTTGCGCCGGTGCCCGAAGGCATCGGCCGCGCCGACTTCCGCGATCTGCCCGTCGATGGGGACCGCGCCCTCGGCAGCAATGACGAACGCATAGCGGCTGGGGTTTGCCGCGTGGTCGGCGGTGAGGATGGCCGCCAGGTGCTCCAGGTCGTATGGCGCCTCGGGGATCACGCACCGGCCCGACGTGACGTAGGCCGCGTAGAGGGCGGAGAACCCGGCATCGCGACCAAAGATCCGGAAGACCCCGATCCGCTCATGGCTGCCCAGCGTGGTCCGCTGCCGGGTGATCAGCTCCTTCGCGCGGGTGATCGCGGACGAGAACCCGATGCAGTACTCGGTCCCCTGGACGTCGTTGTCCATCGTCTTCGGGATGCCGATCACGGGCACGCCCGCCGCGTTGAGGATGGTCGCGAAGCTGAGCGTGTCGTCGCCACCGATGGTGACCAGGACGTCCAGGCCCAGTGCCTCGACCTGGTCCACCACGACCGAGGTCAGGTCGTACACGCCCTCGACGCCGGTGCGCAGGGGCGCCCGGGACGCCGCATCCAGCCAGGCGGGCAACCCGGCCGCCTTCATCCTGGCGGGGTTGGTCCGGGAGGTGTGGAGGATGGTCCCGCCGGTTCGGTCGATCGTCCGGGTGTTGATCCGGTCCAGGGTGCGCAGATAGGTTGGGTCCCGTTCCGCGCCGGGCCGGGGGTGGGTGAGGCCCTGCCAGCCGCGGCGGATGCCGATCACCTCATAGCCCAGGTCGGTGGAGCGATAGACCACGCTCTTGATGACGGAGTTCAGGCCGGGAACGTCGCCGCCCCCGGTGAGGATGCCGATCCGGCGCGGTCGCTGCATGACGCAATCCTAGCGCGCGTCCCGGGTGCCCCACCATCGGCCAACCGGCCCATCCTGGTCCGGGTCTGACGAGCGCGATCCATGTCTCGTGGCCTCGTCGAGGACACTGCTGGCGCCGGTATGATCGAGGCATGAACTACGAGTTGTTCATGGGTGAGGCCATCGCGGAGGCCCGCGCCGCCCTGGCGCACGGCCAGCGTCCGCATGCCGCGGTCGCCGTCGTCGATGACGCGATGGTCGCGCGGGGCCACGACCGGGTCGCCGAACTGGACGATCCCACGGCCCATGCCGTGATCGTGGCGCTCCGCGAGGCGGCCCGGAAGCTGGGCCGGGAGCGGCTCGGCGACGCAACCATCTTCGCCACGGTCGAGCCGTGCGTGATGTGCATCGGGGCGCTGCTCGAGAGCGATGTCGCCGCGCTCGTCTTCGCGGCCCCCAATCGGACCGACGGCGCCGCCGGCTCCGTCATCCAGCTGGCCGAGCACCCGGACCTCCGCCGCCACCTCAAGGTCGTCAGCGGCATCCGCCGCGACGAGGTCGAGGACCTCCTGGGCTGAGTCCCGGGCACGTTCCGGGCCGGTCCGCGGCAGGCCGCGTCGCCGCGGCGGGGGGTGGGGGTCGCCAGTTTGGTATCCTCCGCGACGGAGAGGTGTCCGAGTGGTCGATGGTGCCGCTCTCGAAAAGCGGTCTGCGCAAGCAGCGTGGGTTCGAATCCCACCCTCTCCGCCAGGTGCTCGCGTCACGGATCGCGCCGGGCGATGTCCGGCCACGCTCATTGCCTGATCCTGTTGACTCGCGCTGACGCGCCTCTTCCGCGGGGCCGTCGACACCATCGCGGAGAGGTCGCCTAGTGGACTATGGCGCCGCACTGGAAATGCGGTTCGGGGCAACCCGTCGAGGGTTCGAATCCCTCCCTCTCCGCCACACCGCCCCAGCGGCGGACGCCCCTCCGTTCGGCGTGGAGCCGTCCGGCTCGCCTCGTCCGACCCGGCGGCCCATTCGGGTACACTGCCACAGCCGTGCTAGGCGGGGAACTAGCGGTGCCCTGTACCTGCAATCCGCTCCAGCAGGGCTGAATTCCCTCCCGAGGTCTCCGCTCTCGAACGCTGCCGTCGTGGGTGACGTTGAGGGCCGGGTCCCGCGCAGCGGCGAACCGCGATCCGTGTCAGGTCCGGAAGGAAGCAGCACTAAGCGACCATCGCCGGGTGCCGCGGAACGGCCTGGCCCGAGCCACGCACGAACGTGGGCACGAGAGTCCCCAGATCGACGGAGGGTGCACGGCACCTTCCTCCCGCTCGCCGCGCGCGCAGGAGCCACGTGACCTCGACGATTCCGCACCAGGCCATCTACCGTCGCTGGCGGGCCCAGACCTTCAGCCAGATCGTGGGCCAGGAGGCGGTCGTCGCCACGCTTCGCAACGCCGTCCGGAGCGGCCGCGTCTCCCACGCGATCCTGTTCGTCGGACCGCGCGGCACCGGCAAGACCTCCCTCGCCCGGATCCTCGCCAAGGCCCTCAACTGCACCAACCTGCAGGACGGCGATCCGTGCGATGCCTGCCCGGCCTGCGTCGCGATCCGGGAGGGAACCACCCTCGACGTGATCGAGATTGACGCCGCATCCAACCGCGGCATCAACGAGGTCCGCGAGCTGCGTGACCGGCTGCAGTACGCGCCGTCGTCGCTCCGTCGCAAGGTGTACATCCTCGACGAGGCGCACCAGATCACGAAGGATGCCTGGAACGCGCTCCTCAAGTCGCTCGAGGAGCCACCGGACTTCGTCGTGTTCATGTTCGCGTCAACCCACCCACAGGACTTCCCGCCCGCGATCCTGTCGCGGCTGCAGCGCTACGACGTCCGGCGGCTGACGACCACGGAGATCGAAGGCAAGCTCGAACGAATCCTGGCCGCCGATGGGCACGCCGCGGAGCCGGGCGCCCTGCGCCTCATCGCCCGCCTGGCCGCCGGCGGCATGCGCGACGCGGAGTCGATGCTGGACCAGCTGCTCTCATCCACCGCGGGGCGCCTCGACGAGTCGTCGGTTCGTGACCTGCTGGGGCTGGCCGAGGCCGATGCCATCGAGCGGTTCATCGGCGCGCTGGTGGCCCGGGATCCCGTGTCGGGCATCGCTGTCCTCGACGAGCTCGAGGATCGTGGTCGAGACCTCCGGACCTTCGTCGACCAGGTGGCCGAAGGGATTCGGTCCGCCCTCGTCGGTGGGCTTGCTGCCGGGGCAGCGCCCGGGCGTCAGGCCGGGCTCATCGCCGCCGCGCGCGGGCTGTCCGGGATCGATCCATCGAGGGCCGGGATCGGAGGACTCCGCCTCCAGCTCGAGCTGGCCCTCTTCGGTCAGGGCGTCGCCGCCGACCCAGGCGCAGACCCGCTGGAGACGCGCCCGGTCATCGAGCGTTCCGGACCCGGCTCGCAGATGGCGGCCCGTCCGGCGGCCCTTGCGGGTCCCGTGTCGGACCCGGTGCCGGCGCGCGCGTCCGGTCCGTCGTCCCCGCCGCCCGCACCGGCCACGGACCAGCCCGCGTGGCAATCCCATGCGTCGGCAGCCCCCCCTGGCGACCTTCCGGGCCGGCCCGCCGCCATGCCCCGCGTCAGTCCGCTCCGCGACGATGCACGGCCATCGCCCGCCGTCGCGTCAACCCACGGTCTGGCCGCGTTCCCGTCGCCATCGGGCCAGGATGCCCCCCCGGCTCCGACACAGGCCGGCGCACCACGGACCTCGGACCTGGCCCGCCTTCGGGAGCTCTGGCCGCAGATCGTCGCCCACATCAGCGCGCATCCCCCGACCCGTCCGCTGATCATCGCGTGCAGGCCCATCTCGGTCGAAGGCAACATCGTGACGCTCGGCTTCCCCGAGGATCAGGCGTTCCTGAAGGACGTCGCGTTCCGGCGCCGGCCCAACCTGGAGTCCGGCATCGGCCAGTTCCTCGGGCACGAGGTCAACGTCCGGTGTGTCGCGACCAACCTCGACGCCGTCGCGGTCCAGACAGCCAACTCCGACGCGGCCTTCCTCCTGGAGGAGGCGCGCCGGATCTTCGCCGACGACATCGTGGAGCCCGGCGAGGTGCGCTGACCGAGTTCTGCACGACGCGGCGCCATCCTGCAGACTGGCCGAATGGCCGCGCCATCCCGCAGACTGGCCGAATGGCGGCGCCATCCCGCAGACTGGCCGAATGGCGGCGCCATCCCGCAGACTGGCCGAATGGCGGCGCCATCCCGCAGACTGGCGGCGCCCGAGATGAATCAGGAGGACTGACAGACCATGGGCATGGCGAATCTGCAGCGAATGGCTCAGCAGATGCAGCAGGAGATGGCCCGGGTCCAGGCGGAGCTGGACACGGCGACCGTCGACGGCTCGGCTGGTGGTGGCGTCGTCCGCGCAACCGTGACCGGCAAGCAGGAGCTCGTCAGCGTCACGATCGATCCGTCGGCGGTCGATCCCGCGGACGTCGAGATGCTCCAGGACCTGGTTGTCGCGGCCGTCAACGACGCGCTGTCGGGCTCGCGCCGGCTGGCCGAGCAGAAGATGGCCGCCGTGACGGGCGGTCTGCGCATTCCGGGCCTCTAGTCGGCCGTCGGCGTGGCGACCCCGCTGATCGAGCCGGTCGCCCGGCTCATCGAGGCATTCAGCCGTCTGCCCGGCATCGGGCCGAAGACGGCGCAGCGCCTGACGTTCCATATCCTGCGAGCGCCGGACGCCGACGCCAGAGTCCTGGCGGCAGCCCTGATCGCCGTCCGCGACCAGGTCGTCTTCTGCGCACGCTGCTTCAATATCAGCGACGCACCCCTGTGCGCGATCTGTCGTGACACCGCCCGTGACGAGACACGCCTCTGCGTGGTCGAGGAACCGCTCGATGTCCTGGCCCTCGAGCGCACGGGCGAGTTCCGCGGCGCCTATCACGTCCTGCACGGGGCAATCTCGCCCATCGACGGAATCGGACCGGACCGGCTGCGCATACGTGAACTGATCGACCGCGCAGACCAGGCGCAGCGGGAAGGGCACCCCCTGGTCGAGGTCGTGATCGCCACCAACCCAACCCTGGAGGGCGAGGCAACGGCCATGTACCTGGCGGAGCGGCTCGATCACCTCGTCGGCGCTGTGACACGGATCGCACGAGGCCTGCCTGTCGGCGGCGACCTGGAGTACGCCGATGAGGTCACCTTGATCCGGGCGCTCCAGGGACGGCGTCCGGTCGAAGGTCACGGTCGGTGAGCCAGCTGCTGGCCGAGATCGGCCTTCGCCTCGCCAAGATCGCGGTGGCAGCCGTTCTCGGCCTCATCGTCTACCTGGTGCTGACAGGCCTGATGGGCGCAACGGGGTCACCGGAGCTGGCCTTGCTGGCGTGGCTCAGCGCCGCCGCCGCGCTCCTCCTGGTGGAATCCAGCCCGATCTGAGCACAAACAGTGCCACTTGCGGGGGCCCTGCAGGATCGGTTTGACAGGCGCCGGCAAGTAGCATAGTGTTCCACATCCCACCGCCTCCCCACGGAGGTGGCGAGGATCGGCAACGCCGGCCCCGTTCCGGGTCGCACGTTTGACACCCGGAACAGAACCCCCTAACATGGTGGGTCCGCGCCGGTGGCAGTCGTGCCCCGAACGTTGCACCTTAACAATTGAAGAGTGGCAGGAAATCCGGGTAATGGATGTGCGAGTGGTCAGACCCTCGGACGAAGTCGCATTCGCAAGAATGCGCAGTTTCATTCGGAGAGTTTGATCCTGGCTCAGGATAAACGCTGGCGGCGTGCATGAGACATGCAAGTCGAACGGACGATCGAGGCTTGCTTCGGTCGTTAGTGGCGGACGGCTGAGTAACGCGTAGGTGACCTGCCCCGAAGTGGGGAATAACTGCCCGAAAGGGTGGCTAATACCGCATGTAGTGGTGCGTTCATTCGCACCAGTAAAGCCGCAAGGCGCTTCGGGAGGGGCCTGCGTCCGATTAGCTCGTTGGTGGGGTAA
>CAIJPD010000046.1 GCA_903822495.1 uncultured Chloroflexota bacterium
CAGCTCTCCTTGGTGCCCGTCAGGCCCAGGTCGTGGCGGAGGACGTCCACCAGGCGACGGGCCGGCTCGACGTCGAGCGCGTGGCGTTGACCGTTGATCTCCAGGCGGACCTGCACGCCATCCTCCCGATCGTGTGTTGCGATGATGCTGACCCGGCACGGCTGCGCGCCGGGCATTCGCGCTGGTTTCGAGGGTCATAGTGTAGGAAACAACGCCGGGTGATTCGGCGCCGATCGCGTTGGGTGCTTCAGAGGGGGCGGGGATGGCGGATCGTGGGGAGCAGGACTACGGATCGGACGTCGTGGTGGACCTGCTGGCTCGCCTGGAAGTCCCGTACGTCGCGCTGAATCCCGGCGCCAGCTTCCGGGGTCTCCACGACTCGCTGGTGAATCGACCGGGCGCCCCGGAGGTCATCCTGTGCACCCACGAGAAGCTCGCGATCCAGATCGCCCACGGCTACGCCAAGGCGTCGGGGCGGATGATGGCGGCCTGCCTGCACGACACGGTGGGCCTCCTGCACGGCAGCCTCGGCATCTTCAGCGCCTTCCTGGACCGGGTGCCGGTGCTGGTCATGGGCGGGGCCGGACCCATGGACACGGCGCGCCGCCGGCCCTGGGTTGACTGGACCCACACGTCGCTGGTGCAGGGCAACGCGGTGCGCGACTTCACCAAGTGGGACGACCAGCCGGCCTCCGTCGAGGCCTTCCCCGAGGCGTTCGCCCGCGCGGGCCGCGTCGCCCGCCAGGAGCCGGCTGGGCCGGTCTACATCGCCCTCGACGCGGAGCTCCAGGAGCAGGCGCTCTCCCGGCCGGTGCCGATGCCGACGGCCGCGCACATGGCGCCGGCCAGCCGGATGGGCGCGGATCCGGCGGCGCTGGCAGCGGCGGCGGCGGCGCTGGTGGAGGCGGAGCGACCCGCGATCCTCACCGCGTACGCGGCCCGTGACCCGCGCGCCTTCGAGTGGATCCCCCAGCTGGCCGAGCTGTTGGGCGCGGCGATGATCGACGACGGCTACCGCCTCAACCTCCCCAACCGGCACCCGTTGACGCAGGTGATGGGCGACGCGCTCTCGGACGCGGACCTGGTGCTCCTCCTGGACGTCAAGGACCCGTCCCCCATCCTCGGCCAGGTGGACAAGAACACGCGGACCATCGAGCCGCGGACGCAGCCCGGGACGCGGATCGTGGACATCGGGTTCAACGAGCTGCACACGTCGGCCTGGGTCCAGCATCACGGCTCCCTGACCGCGGCGGACATCGCGGTGACCGCGGACACGTCCATCGCGCTGCCGGAGCTGATCGAGCTGGTGGAGTCGCTGCGGGCCGCGGAGGGGCCGGGACGGACAGCGGCACGGACGGCGCGGCGGGACGCGCTGGCGGCACGGTCGGCGGCGCGTCGGGCGGGCTGGGCGGCGGACGCGGCCGCGCGGCGGGATCAGCGCCCCGTGGCGCCGCCGCGGCTGGCGGCCGAGGTCTGGGAGGTGATCAGGGAGCACGACTGGGTGCTGACCGCGGGCACGGCCGACGGCTGGGCGGGGCGCCTGTGGGACTTTGACCGGCCGTACCGGCACGCCGGGCGGAGCCTGGGGACGGCCACGCAGATCGGCATCTCGCTGGGCGTGGCGCTGGCCCACAAGGGCACGGGGCGCCTGGTCGTGGACCTGCAGCCCGACGGCGACCTGATGTTCGACCCGGGCGCGCTCTGGATCGCCGCCGCCCACCGGATCCCGATGCTGGTGGTCATGTACAACAACCGCGCCTACTACAACGACTGGGATCACCAGGTCCGGATGGCGCGCAAGCGCGGCTCCGACATGGACCGCGTGAACGTGGGCGTGGAGATCGACGGCCCGCCGCCCGACTTTGCGACCGTGGCACGCGGCTTCGGCTGGCACGCCGAGGGTCCGATCGAGGACCCGGACGCGATCCGCGCGGCGGTGACGCGGGCTGCACGGGTCGTGCTGGACGAGGGGCGGCCGGCGCTCGTCGACGTGGTCTGCCAACACCGCTAGGGCGGCGGCGCGGGTGCGATCGCGCGCGTCCCGATCTGCTCCGACGCGTCCCACGCCCGTGGCCGCCCGTTTGTCCCGGCCCGCGCCGATGTTCTACGTAATGTCCACTGGGTGAGCCGTATCCAACTACCCGACCGCCTGCGACGGACTGCGCGTGCACGCCCGGTCTGTCGCCGTTGCGTATTGCTCACGGGGTGGACGTACTGGCAAGAATCCGTGGATTGCGCTCATGGGGTGAGCATTCCGCAGAATCGGGCGGCCGGGTCGGCGCGCCCGCCGTCGCGCCCGCCGTCGCGCCCGCCGCGTCGTCGCGCCCGCCGACCGGAGCCCGCCTGGCCCCCATCCGCACCTCCACCCGCCCTCCGGCATCGGACATGGAGCGACCCGCCGGGTCGGGCGGGACCTGGGCGGGTCGCGGAAAAGGCGTCTTGGGTCGGTTCGGCGGCCCCTGGCCGCTTGTGGCGCCGTACCGGCCGCCGCTTGCGGCACAGCCCGGCCGCTTGCGGCACAGCCCGGCGGCCGGACCATGCGCGGGAGCTAGCCCTTGAGCCGCTCCTTGGCGTCCATCACGGAGTCGAGGATCTTCACGTAGCTGCCGCACCGGCACAGGTTGCCGGCGAGGTAGGCCCGCGCCTCGTCGCGTGACGCGTCGGGCTGCTCGGCGAGGAGCGCCTTCGACGTCAGGATGAAGCCCGGCGTGCAGTACGAGCACTGGAAGCCCGTGTGGTCGACGAACGCCTGCTGGATGGGGTGGAGCTCGCCGTTGGGGCCTTCGAGGCCTTCGATCGTCGTCAGCTCGTGGCCCTCGGCCAGCGCGGCCGGCAGGAGGCAGCCGGAGACCGGGCGCCCGTCCACCAGGACGGTGCACGCGCCGCACATGCCCACCCCGCAACCCTCGCGGGGCCCGGTCAGGCCCAGCTCGTTGCGGAGCACCTCGAGGAGGGTGTGGTGGGGCCGGACCTGGATCCGCTGCTCCCGGCCGTTCACCTGGAGCGTGATGCTGATCCGGCCGTCGCCGTCCACCGCCCTGGCGGTCACGCCCGCCACCGTGTCTTCCGCCGTCATGCGTCGATCTCCTGGCCGTGCGCCTGCGGGCGTGCGATGGCACGGAGTCCGCGCAGGACCTTCTCGGGGGTGATGGGCAGGTCGAGGATCCGGACCCCGGTGGCGCGGAAGACCGCGTTCCCGACCGCCGGCATGCATGGCGGGAGCGAGGTCTCGCCGATGCCGTGGATGTCATGCGACTCGTGGCGCTCGAGGACGTCGAGGCTGATCTGCTTGGGCATGTCCTCGATGCTCACGATCATGTAGTCGCCCAGGTTGCCGTTCTGGAGCTGGCCGCCGTCGTAGATCATCTCCTCGTACAGCGCCTGGCCCAGGCCGAAGGCGATGTTGCCCTCCGTCTGGAGCTCGGCCTGCGCCGGGTTGGCGATCCGGCCGGCGTACACGCCAGCGTGGTACTTGAGGACCTCGATGCGCCCGGTGTCCAGGTCCACCTCCACCTCGGCGGCGCCTGCCGCCTGGTGCCAGTGCACGGACCCGATGCCCTGGCCCGTCTCCGGGTCGAGGCCGCCGTTGGAGGCATACACCGCGGTCGCCAGCAGGTTGCCGGCCCGCGCCTTGCGGACCAGGTCCCCGTAGCCGACCGACCGCTCCGGCACGCCCTTGACCTGGACGCGGCCCTTGAAGACCTCCAGGTCGCCGATCGCCACCTCCAGCTCGTCCGAGGCGAGCTTGAAGAGCTGCTGCTTGATGTCCTCGACGGCCATCTTGACCGCCGTGCCCATCGAGTAGGTGTTGCGCGACGAGCTTGTGCCCTGGTCGTACGGCGTGAAGTCCGTGTCCGGGTGCGTGATGCTCACCTGGTCGAGGCGGAGGTCGAGGACCTCGCCGCCCAGCACCGAGAGGGTGGTCTCGGCGCCCTGGCCCATCTCGACGGCGCTGCTCAGGATCTGCAGGCTGCCATCCTCGTTGAGCTTCACCGACGCGCTGGAGGTGGATGGCGTCACGGACGCCTTGATGATCACCGACAGGCCCTTGCCCCGGACCTTGTTGCCGTGCCGGACCGCCTTCACGTTGGCGTCCCAGCCGATCCGCTCCGCTGCGGTGGCGAGGAGGTCCTTGAAGTGCGCGTCGTACATGGGCTCGCCGGTCATGACCGGCTCGCCCTCGTTCAGGAGGTTCTTCATCCTGAACTCGTACGGGTCCCAGCCGAGGCGGTCCGCGATCATGTCCATCTGGCTCTCGTAGGCCCAGGCGGCCTGCGAGACGCCGTAGCCGCGGAAGGCGCCGGCGGGGGCCAGGTTGGTGTAGACCGCGTACGAATCCACCCAGACGTTGTCGATCTTGTGCGGGCCGCCGGTGCCAAAGCCGCCGTTCTTGATCAGGCGGGGGCCGATGTCGGCGTACGCGCCGGTGTTGAAGTAGCAGGTGCTGTGGCGGGCGACGATCTTGCCGTCGCGGGTCACGCCCGTCTTCATCCGGATCTGCATGCCGTGCTTGGTGATGGTGACGAACTCCTCCTCGCGGGTGAGGTGGAGCCGGACCGGGCGACCGGTGACCTGGGCGAGGACGGCCGTGACCGGCTCGACCTTGGCGTAGGTCTTGGCGCCGTAGCCGCCGCCGAGGGTGGGGACGGTGATCCGCACCCGCGTCTGCGGGACCTTGAAGATCTCGGCCAGCTGCGCGCGGACCGAGAACGGCATCTGGGTGGCGGAGATGAGGCGCAGGACGCCGTTCTCCCACCAGGCGACGCAGTTGTGCGTCTCCATCGGGACGTGCTGCACGGGCGGGCTGGTGAAGACGTCCTCGAAGATGTGGTCCGCCTTGGCGAACCCGTCCTCGATGTCCCCCTTGCGCAGCTTGAAGTGGTTGCAGATGTTGGAGTTGGCCTCGGTCCGCACGATGATGTCCGCGAACGTCTGGCCCAGGCGCGGCGGCTCATCGTGCACGATGGAGCTGGCGGCCAGCGCGTCGTCCAGGCTCAGGACCGGCTCCAGCTCCTCCCACTCCACGTCGATCAGGTCGAGCGCGGCCTGGGCGGTGTCGAGGTCGATGGCCGCGACGGCCGCGACCGGGTCCCCGACGAAGCGCGCCTTGTCCATGACGAGCACGGACTGGTCGCGGAAGATGGGCCCGTAGTACGGGTAGATGTCATCGCGGTCCGCCAGGTCCGGGCCGGTGATGACCGCGATGACGCCGGGGAGGGCGCGGGCCCGCGACGCGTCGATGGAGACCAGGCGGGCGTGCGCGTGCGGGCTGCGCAGGAGCTTGGCGTGGAGCATGCCCGGCATCTTCGCGTCCATCGCGTATTGCACGCGGCCGCGGACGCGGAGGTTGGCGTCGAGCATCCCGGGCACCTGCATCTGGGTGCCGGACGGGGCAAAGGAAGGGTGGCTGTCCATGATCGCCTCCTCAGCGAGCCGGGGCGGCGGCGGCCGACTCGATGGCGCGCCGGACCCAGACGCGGACCATCTCGGTCCGGTACCAGGCGGAGCCGCGCATGTCGTCGAGGGTGTCGACCTGGTCGGCGTAGGCATCGGCGACCTGGGCGATCAGGTCCGCGTCCAGCGGCTTGCCGATGGCCAGCGCCTCGGTGTCCCGGAAGCGCTGCGGCGTCTCGGCCGCGGCCCCCACGGCGACCCGGAGGTCCGCGACGGTCCCGTCCGCGTGCAACCGCACCACGCCGGCGACGCCGACACACGGCCGGTCCTCGGACGAGCGGGTGACGAACTTGTGGTACACCGCGCCGGTGCCGGCGGGCGGAACCGGGACGCGCACGCCGATCACGATCTCGTCGTGCTCCAGGGCGGTCTCGTAGAAGGCGACGAAGAACTCCGACGCGGGGATGGACCGCTTGCCGTTGCTGCCCTGCACGTCCACGACGGCGTCGAGCGCGACGAAGACGGCGGGCGGATCCGACGCGTAGTCGGATTCGGCCATCACGCCGCCGACCGTGGCCGCGTTCCGGACACGGACGTTGGCGACCTTGCCGAACGCGTCCGCGACGACCGGGATGCTCCCCCGAACGACCGGGCTCAGCTCAACCTCGCGGTGGCTGACCAGGGCACCCAGGCGAAGCTCGCCGTCGACGACCTCGATGGTCTTGAGGCCGGGGATCCGGCCGATCGAGACCAGCGCGCCGGGGGCGATCAGGCGCTGGCGATAGAGCAAGGTGAGCGCCGTGGCGCCGGCCACGACCTTGGCGTCGTCGCCCAGCTCGGCGAGGACGGCAACCGCCTCTTCGATGCTGGTCGGCTGAAACAGGCGCAACGGTTCGGGCATCCGCAGTCACTCGTCCTGGACGGGGGAGGGGGCGGGGCGGAACGGCCACCGCGTATACAGCCGTATCCTAGCCCTCGCGCGATGGGCCGGTCAATTTCGCCAGGGTCCCCGTCCGGCGGCACGACGACCCTGGGGGCGGCGGCGAGGGAGCCGCGTCCGAAGCCCCACCGGAGCCGCGCCGCGCGGTCAGACGTAGTGCGGCGGCTCCACCAGGACCGACGGGTCGAAGAGCTCCTCGGGCTCGAACTGGCGGGCGATCATGCCCTGCTCATGGCTCCACCGGATCATCATCGCGAGTCCCGCACGGTTGCGCGCGAAGTCGTACGCCCATGGGTCGTCGCCCAGGACCCGGCGCTGTTCGGCCATCGCCTCGGCGAACCAGGCCAGGCTCACCTTGCGCGGGTCGCGCATCCGCTCGAACGCCTGGTCCTTGGACGCCCGGAAGGCCGTCAGCAGCTCGCGCGGCAACCAGGGGTTGGCCTCGACCAGGGCTCGGCGGATCACCACCGTGTGCATCAGCGGGAAGAAGCCCGTCCGGGTCACGTGGTCGATCTCGGCCGCCTTTGGGTCCGGGAAGAGGCGGACCACGCGCGGGTCCCCACGCCGGACCTGGTCGGGCAGTTCGGGGTAGATGAGGCCGTCGAGGTCCCCGGCGACCAGCATCTCGGTGACCTCGCGCCCCAGGGGCGCACGCTCCATCCGGAAGCCGCGGCCCGGCTGGAGCGGGATGTCCTCCTCGTCCTGGGCGACCCAGGTGATCGACCGGAGATCCACGCCATGGTCGTCCTGGAGGATGCCGCGGGCGACCAGCCCCGCCGTGGTCTGCCAGGTCCGGATCCCCACCCGGCGTCCGGCCAGGTCCTTCGGCGAGCGGATCCCCGACGCGGCGTTCACGAAGATGTAGCCGTGCCGGAAGCGGCGATGCGGGAAGGCCGGGATCGCGATCACCGGCCAGTCGCCCCGGGCATGGGCCATGATGTAGCTGCCCAGCGAGAACTCGGACGCGTCGAACTCGGCGTTCCGGTTCATCCGGAAGTGGCGCTGCGGCGACGACGCCGTGATGACCGTGAGGTCGACGCCCTGCGGGCGCACGGCGCCCGAGATCAGACCCTCGTTGATGTCGTAGTCACCACAGGCCAGGCTGAGCGCGATCCGGGTTGCCATCCAGCGTCTCCGTTCGGCGTGATTGCGTGGCCTGTCGCGACGGCAATCCGGGCTCCCGTCGGGCCAGGTGATGGTCAGGCGGGGATCAGTCCGCCGTGCGCCCCGCGCGACGCCGCTCCAGGAGGTCGGCGACCGCGTCGAGGATCTTGACGTAGCTCCCGCATCGGCACAGGTTGCCCGCCAGGTAGTGGCGAATCTCCTCGCGCGACGCGTCCGGGTGCTCCTCGGCCAGCCGCTCCGCGGTGATGAGGAAGCCCGACGTGCAGTACGAGCACTGGAACGCCGTGTGGTCGATGAATGCCTGCTGGAGGTCGCTCAGCGTCCCATCCGGGGCGGCGAGGCCCTCCACGGTGCGGATCTCGCGGCCCGCCACCTGGGGCGCCAGGACCAGGCAGCTGGACACCGGCTCGCCGTCGAGCATCACGGTGCAGGCACCGCACATGCCCACACCGCAGCCCTCGCGGACACCGTACAGGCCCTCCTGGTCGCGGAGCGTCTCCAGGAGCGTGTGCCAGGGCCGGGCCACCAGCGTGGTCTGGCGGCCGTTGAGCATGGCCGGGATGGCCAGGCGGCCGTCCTCCGTGGCGGTGACCTCACCCTGGGCGCGGCGATCCGTCATCGGGCCGTCCCCGTTCCGGCTGCCGCCATCACGGCGGCGGCCGCGAGGCGCGCCGTCTCCAGCTGGCGGAGCCCGCGCAGGACCTTCTCGGCCGTGATGGGCGCATCCGTGATCCGGACGCCGGTGGCATGGAAGACGGCGTTGCCGATGGCCGGCATGACCGGCGGCAGGCCCGTCTCGCCGATGCCGTGGATCTCGTTGAGGACCGGTTCCTCCAGGGTGCTGACGCCGACCCGCTCGGGCATGTCTTCGAAGCTGCAGATCATGTAGTCGCCCAGGTTGCCGTTCTGGAGCTGGCCGTTGTCGTAGACCATCTCCTCGAACAGGGCGTGGCCCAGGCCGAACGCGAGATTACCCTCGGCCTGCAGCTCCGCCTGGACCGGGTTGACCACGCGGCCAGCGTAGACCGCGGCCTCGTAGGCGATGACGTCCACCTTGCCCGTCTCCAGGTCCACCTCGACCTCGGCAGCGCCCGCCGCCTGGTGCCAGTGGACCGCGGCCTTGCCCTGCCCGGTGACCGGGTCGAGCCCGCCGCCGGTGATGTACTCACCCGTGGCCAGCAGGTTGCCGCCCTTCTGGCGCTGCACGAGCGCGGCGTAGCCCACCGACTTGTCGGGCGCGCCCTTGGCCTGGACCTTGCCGTCCCGGAGCTCCAGGTCCGCCACGGCGATCTCGAGCGCCTCGGATGCCTGGGCGAGGAGCTGGTCCGCGATCCCGCCGCAGGCCCGCGTGACCGCCATACCCATCGAATGGGTGGAGCGGCTGGAGCTGGTCTGCTGGTCGTACGGCGTGAAGGCCGTGTCGGGGGTGCTGACGAGGACCTTGCCGACCGGCATGGAGAGCCGCTCGGCGGCCAGGATGGCCATCGCCGTCTGGAGGCCCTGCCCCATCTCGACCGAGGAGGTCATGACGTTGAGGCTGCCGTCCTCGTTCATCTTCACCATGCTGGTGGAGGCGGACGGCGTGACGGTGCCCTTGATGATGCAGGAGAGGCCCTTGGCGCGGACCTTGTTGCCGATCCGCTGGGGGACCTGCGGCCACGTCCAGCCGATCTTGCCGGCGACCTCGTCGAGCAGCTCATGCCAGTGGCTGTCGTCCATGATCTCGCCCGTGGCGTTGGTCTCGCCGTTGACGAGCAGGTTCTTCTTGCGCAGCTCGTACGGGTCCCGGCCCAGCCGCTGGGCGATCATCTCGATCTGGGTCTCGTACGCCCAGGCGGCCTGGCTCACGCCGTAGCCGCGGTACGCGCCGGCGGGCGGCAGGTTGGTGTAGACGGCGTACGAATCGATCCAGACGTGCGGGATGGACATGGGCCCGCCCGTGCCGATGCCGCCCATCTTGATCAGGCGTGGCCCGATGTCGGCGTAGGCGCCCGTGTTGAAGTGGCACGTGCTCTTGCGGGCGATGACCTTGCCGTCGGCGCGCAGGCCGGTCTTCAGGGTGATCCGCATGGCGTGGCGCGTGATGGCCGTGAACTCCTCCTCGCGGGTGAGGTGGAGCTTGACCGGCCGGCCCGAGACAAACGAGAGCATCGCGGTCAGCGGCTCGGTGTTGGGATAGCACTTGCCGCCGTAGCCGCCGCCCAGGGTGTGGACCACGACCCGGACCCGCGAGGCGGGCAGGTTGAAGACCTCCGCCAGCTGCGACCGGACCATGAACGGGATCTGGGACGTCGTGTGGACCACGATGTCGCTGGTCCGCGCGTCGGCGACGGTGCAGTGCGTCTCGAGCGGGACGTGCTGGACGGCCGGGCAGGTGAAGGTATCCTCGAAGACGTGGTCCGCCTGGGCAAACCCTTCATCGATGTTCCCCTTGCGCAGGGTGAACGAGTTGCAGACGTTGGAGCCGGCCTGGCTGTGGACGATGATGTCCGCGAAGGTCGCACCCGCACGCGGCGGCTCGGGATGGACCAGCGCGGCGTCTTCCGCGAGGGCCTCGTCGAACGTGAAGACCGGGGGCAGCTCCTCGTATTCCACCTCGACCAGGTCGAGGGCGGCGCGGGCGGCGTCCCTGTCCACGGCTGCGACCGCAACCACGGCCTCGCCGACGAACCGGACCCGGTCCACGGCCAGCACGGGCTGGTCACGGAAGACGGGGCCGAAGTGCGAGCGGACGTCCGTCCGGCTGACGATGTCACGGCCGGTCAGGACCGTCACGACGCCGGGGACCTGCCTGGCCTTCTCGGTGTCGATCCGGACGATGCGGGCCGCGGGGGCGGTGCTCCGCAGGACCATCGCGTGGAGCATGCCGGGCAGGGTCATGTTGATGACGTAGTCGACCTTGCCGGTGACCCGGTCCCTGGCATCCATCATGCCCGGCTGCCCGGGCTGGGCGGTGCCCCGGTGGGTGTCGGCCCAGGTGCCGGGCAGGCCCTTCACGACGCCGCTCATGCGACCGCGCCGGCGGCGCCCGCGGCCTGGGCGCGAGCATGCTCAAGCGCGCGGCGGACCCACACGCGGACCATCTCGGTCCGGTACCAGGCGGAGCCACGGACGTCGTCCAGGGTCTCGATCCGGCCGGCATAGCCGTCGGCGATGGCCCGGCAGAC
>CAIJPD010000047.1 GCA_903822495.1 uncultured Chloroflexota bacterium
CCGCCGCGGAGCCAACGTTCCGCGCCGGGCCGCCGCGGAGCCAACGTTCCGCGCCGGGGCGCCCGCCGAGCGCCCCGCCCGCCGAGCGCCCCGCCCGCCAGGCGCCCAGCTGACCCGCCGCCCGCAGGCTGATCGGCACACGTTGCACGGTCCGCCCGTTTCCGGCATGGTTCGCGCAGCCGCGCGGCAGCGCGTGCCAAGCTCATGCCCCGATCCAGGCCCCCGCCCGTTCGAAGCCACCCGGAGGTCGCCCCGCATGCCCACTGTCCTGATCGTCGACGACGAGCAGCACATCCGCCTGCTCATCGAGCAGACCCTGGAGGAGCTCGAGGACGAGGGCGTGGAGCTGCTCACCGCGGGCGACGGCGAGGCGGCGCTGGCCACCATCCGCGCGCAGCATCCCGACCTGGTCTTCCTGGACGTGATGATGCCGAAGATGAACGGCTTCCAGGTCTGCCGGGCCGTGAAGGACGACGACGCGCTGAAGCAGACCTACGTGATCCTGCTCACCGCCAAGGGCCAGGCCTACGACCGCGAACAGGGCCTCCAGGCCGGCGCCGACTGGTACATGACCAAGCCGTTCGATCCCGATGACCTGCTCCGCCGCGCGCGCACCGCGCTGGGCCTGGGAGACGACTGATGGACGCCGCCGCGCTCCGCCGACTCATCGTCCGCCACCGCCACGTGGCGCCCATGCTCAGCGTGCTGCTGGCCAACACCAACGCGCGGGTCCTGATCACCGATCTGGCGGGCGAGGTGATCCTCCACCGCGATGCCGGCGGATCCGGGACGGGCGCGGCGCCGCACGATGGCACCGTCGAGCGCCACCCCATCGTCATCGACGGCACGCCCATCGGCTGGGTGGAGGGCCCCCGGCCCGCGGGCGCCATCGCGTCTGTCATCTCGTATGCGGCCGCCCGCGAGGCGGACAAGCGCGCCCTGGCCAACGAGGCGCTGGAGCGCTACCGCGAGCTGAACCTGCTGTACGACCTGGCGGAGCAGATCGGCGCCACGCTCGAAGTTGATGCGGTCGCCAAGGTCGCCGTGGGCGAGGCGGGCCGGCTCCAGGCCGGCAGCCAGGGCTTCCTGTTCCTCCGCGACGGGGCAGGGGCGCTCCGCGCGCGACCGGCGGGCGATCCCACGCCGCTGGCGGGCGATCACACCTCCAACGGGCTGCTGGGCGCCATCCTCTTCGGCGACGCGGAGATCGTGAACGACGTGGCCGCTGACCCCCGCGCCAACGAGGCGGAGCAGGCGGTCTCGTCGCTGGTCGCGGCGCCGCTCCGGGTGCGCGGGCAGCGCATCGGGGTGGTGGGCACGGCCTCGGTCGCACCGGTGGAGTACCGGGCCGGCGACCTGAAGGTGATCACCGCGCTGGCGGCGCTGGCCGGCCCCACGATCCAGCAGGCAATCGCGTACGAAGAGGCGGTCCAGGATCGGCTGACGGCCAGCCATAGCCAGCAGGCGCCGCCGTTGGGTGGTCGGTCCGGCCCGGGCGTGGGCCGCTAGGGCGCCCGAAGCCACCGGCAGGCGTTCGACGCCCCAACCCCGCAGCCTCCCCTCCCCCGATGTTTCGCGGCGAACCACGCTCTGAACGGCTCGGATCACGCCTGGGCAACCCGCCCGGTCGTGACGGCGCCGTCGCGGAGGCCGCATCTGCGGCCGCGGTGGAGGCCGCCCGGCGCGAGCTGGAGCTCAAGGTCGCGGAGCTCACCACGGTCAACGAGCTCTCGGTCGCGTTGGCGTCCACGTTCGACCTGGAGACGCTGGTGGGCCGGAGCCTGGAGATCGCGGTGGGGCGCCTCCGGTTCGACCGGGCGCTGATCCTGCTCCTGGACAAGGCCGGGACGGCCCTGTCGGGCGGCCGGAGCGTGGGGACGTCGCCGGAGGGAGCCGCCCGGATCGCGGCCATCGACCTGCCGCTGGACGGCCCGGACAGCCCGCTGACCGACACCTTCCGCGCCGACGGCCCGCTGCTCTTCGAGGAGCTGGACCGCGACCCGGATCCCGAGACTCGGGGCCTTGCGTCGGCGCTGGGCACTACATCCGTCCTCGCGACGCCGCTGGTCTCGAACGGCCGCAGCGTGGGCGTGCTGGTCGTGGATCAGCCCGCGGGCGGACGCGTCATGGGCGCCGGCGATGGACCGCTGCTCTTCACGGTGGGCAGCCTGATCGCCGGGGCGGTGGAGAGCTCGCGCCTCTACCGCGAGATCCAGGCCTACAGCCACGAGCTGGAGGAGCGGGTGGCCGCGCGGACCCGCGACCTGGCGTCGGCGGTGGAGGAGGCCCAGGCTGAGCGGGCGTCGGCGGAGGAAGCCCGCGCCACGGCCGAGGCGGCGAACGCCAGCAAGACCGCCTTCCTCAACAGCGTCAGCCACGAGCTGCGGACGCCGCTGACCTCCGTCGTGGGCTTCAGCCGGATCATCGCCAAGCGGCTGGACGAGGTGGTCTACCCGGTGATCGTCACGGACGACCCCAAGGTCCAGCGGGCGATGCGCCAGGCGCGCGATAACCTGGGGATCATCGTGGAGGAGGGCGAGCGGCTCACCACGATGATCAACGACATCCTGGACCTGGCCAAGATCGAGGCGGGCCGGATGGAGTTCCGGCGCGTGGCGGTGGACGTGGGCGAGCTGCTGGCGCGCGGCCTGGCGGCGACGTCCTCGCTGTTCTCGAACGCGGGGCTGGAGCTGGTCACCGACGTGGAGCCGGGGCTGCCGACGATCGAGGGGGACCGCGACCGGCTCCTCCAGGTGGTGATCAACCTGGTCTCGAACGCGGTGAAGTTCACGCCGCGCGGCGGGACGATCACGTGTCGAGCGCGCCTGGGGGTTGGAGCCGGGGCGGGTGGCGGCCCCGGGGGCACGGCCGAGGTCGTCGTCTCCGTCAGCGACACCGGCGTCGGCATCGCGCCCGCCGATCACGCCAAGGTCTTCGAGCAGTTTGGCCAGGCCGGCGACACCCTCACCGACAAGCCGCGCGGCACGGGCCTGGGGCTGCCCATCTGCCGGGAGATCGTGGGGCACCACGGCGGGCGGCTCTGGCTGGAATCGGCGGTGGGCGCCGGCTCGACGTTCTCCTTCGCGCTGCCGCTGGTCCCACCGGCCGCGTAACTGCCGAGCCGCCGGGCCGCGTTGCAGCCGGGCCGCCGGGCCGGCCGCCGTGCCGCCACCCTGCCGCCCCCGCCGCAGGGCCGCCGAGTCCGGGCGTTCCTGTCACTTGCCGGCCCGGCACGCATTGGACGCGCTCCAACGCCCGACTTGGCCCTGGCCGAGCCCTATCTCACCGCGCAACCGCGCCGCTCGTGCACGGCCACGGCGTCAAGACACGCGGATGCGCCACGAGACCGACTGGAATCGGTCGCCGTTTCAACCTGCGGCGTGCCGGCGCCGCAAGTGACAGGATCGCGGCACCCGCCGGGCTCGGGCACCCGCCGGGCTCGGGCACCCGCCGGGCTCGGGTGCCCGTGGGGTTCGGGTGCCCGTGGGGTTCGGGTGCCGGCACCGCAGATGCGAGGACGCCGCGGGGACGGAGTCCGGCGCCGGCACCCTTCGGGGATCAGCGGCGTTCGGCGGCCGCCTTCAGACCGTCGGCGAACTGCTGGAACGATGGGCCAAGGTCCGGGATGGACTTGCCGATCATCCCGAGCAGGGCTCCGCTGTACACCTCCGTCATCGAGAACATGCAGGCGCCATCCGTCCCGGGTGTGACCTCGTAGGTCCGGACGCCCCTGAAGAGGCCCAGCGGCATGCCGTCCGCCCAGACCATCCGGCGGGGCGGGGCCAGCTCGTTCACGGTCAGGGAGAACGCCCGCTTGGGATTGGCGGTGGAGACCAGGCGGATCCGCGAGCCTAGGGCGACCGAACCGTCGATCGAGATGATCGTGGGGTTCCAGGCCTTCCAGGCGGCGGTGTCGGCGAGGAGCGCCCAGACGCGCTCGGGCGCGGCGGCAATAGGCCGCGAGACGGCGAACTGGAGTGCCATCAGATCGCCCGCATCCGGTTGTTGCGCGGGTTGTGCTCCACCTCGGCCAGGCCCAGTGCCTCGAGCACCGGCGGCACGTAGTTGCCGAACCGCCCGCGCAGCCCCTTCTTCAGCCCATACCAGCCGCCGACGGGGTTGGTCGCATCGCGGCCCCACGCCTCCACCGTCCCGGCCGCCGCGTCCTTCTGCTCGTCGGCGTTGCCCAGCGCCACCCAGTCGCCCTGCGCGCTGAGCATCGCGTGGAGGTCCTCGATGCAGCGCAGGTGGTAGCGCAGCTGGGTGGATCCCACCTGGACGACCAGCGCTGGCGGGTTGGCGGCGGGGTCGCGGTACGCCTCAAACTCGGATGAGCCGGGCGGGGTCCGCAGCACCCAGGGGTCGCCGGGGATGCCGTTGCCTTCGACGTCGCTCATGGTGTGGCTCCTTGGGGGCGCTGCGCGCGACACGCGCGATGGACGAGACAGTACTCGGCAATAACCGCCATCATCTGGCGGGAATTCACCGTCACGGGGGAGATTTTCAGATGCGAGCCGGCCGCCTGGTGACGCTGATGCTGCTCCTGGGCCGGCGCGGTCGCGTGACCGGTGCCCAGCTGGCCGCCGAGCTGGAGGTCTCGGAGCGGACGGTCCTGCGTGACATCGATGAGCTCTCCGCCGCCGGCGTGCCGGTCTTCGCGGTCCGCGGCCCGCACGGCGGCTACCAGCTCCTGGAGGGCGCCGGGCGCGCGCCATCGCTCGCCGACCCGGGCACGTGGCAACCCATGGAGCGACACGCCGGGCGGGTCCGCCGGGCGACCGTCTGGGTCACGCCCGAGGGGCGGCGGCTGGCCACGGTGCTGGGGCGGCTCCAGCCGATTCGGGTCCGGCGCGCCGTCCCGCCGGACGGCGAGGGCCGACTCCAGGCCACGTTCCGCATCGAGACCCTGGAGGGCGCGGTGCTGGACGTCTGCTCGCTGGGGCCGGAGATCGAGGTGCTGGCGCCGGCCGACCTCAGGGCAGCGGTGGCGGATCGGCTCGCGGCGGCGGCGGCCCGGTACGGGGGCGGGTAGCGCGGCGGTCAGCGGCCTCGCCTGAGGTCCAGCGCCGCCGCCTGGGCGGCAGCAACACCGGCTCCGGCCTGGACCGGCAGGCCGAACTGGATCGCGACCTCCTCGATGACGCTGATGGCGTCGAGAATCTCCCCGAGGGTCACCGAGCCCAGGTGGCCGATACGGAAGACCTTGCCGGCGAGAGGACCCAACCCGTCGGCCAGGACCACTCCCCCGGCTTCCATGGCGGCGCGGAACGACGGCCAGTCAAGCCCGTCCGGCACCCGGGCGGCCGTGACCGTCGGCGAGAAGTGGGCGGGATCGGCGAAGAGGTCAAAGCCCAGCGCCCGGAGCCCGGCGCGCGTGGCGGCGGCGCAGACCTCGTGGCGGGCGAAGATCGCCTCCGCGCCCTCCGCGGCCATGAGCTCCAGGCCGGCATCCACCTGGTAGACCACCGCCAGCGCGGGCGTCCAGGCCGTCATGCCGTGAACCTGCGACTCCCGGTGGGGACGCAGGTCGAAGTAGAAGCGCGGCGTGGTCACCTCGTCCATCGCCAGCCAGGCCCGCTCGGAGACGGCGATCATCGCCAGGCCGGGCGCGGCCATCCAGGCCTTCTGCGACGCGGTGACGACGACGTCGATCCCCCAGCGGTCCATCTCGAAGGGGACGGCCCCGACGCCGGACACCCCGTCCACGATGATCAGCGCATCCGGGGCAACGGCGCGGATCACGGCGGCCTGCTCGGCGATCGGGTTGATCGCGCCCGTCGAGGTCTCGTTGTGGGTGAGGAAGACGGCCCGGTAGCCCGGGTTCGCCTCGAGATGGGCGCGCAGGTCGTCGGGATCCGCGACCCGGCCCCACTCGCTCGCGAGCCGCGTGACGTCCGCGCCGTAGACGCTCGCGATCTGGGCGACACGATCGCCAAAGAGGCCGATGGTCACGGCGAGGACGCGGTCGCCGGGCGAGATCGTGTTGACCACGGTCGCCTCGAGACCACCCGTCCCGACGCACGTGAGGATCGCCACGTCACCGGTGGTGCCGAAGTAGGGCTGCATCCGGGCCACGATCCGGCGAAGCGTCACCGCGAACTCGGGGCCGCGATGGTTGGTCATCTGGCGCCCGCCGGCCTCGCGCACGCTGGGCGGCAACGGCGTGGGACCCGGGATCCGGAGATTGGCCTCGAAGCGACTCACGATTCAGCTCCTCATCACAGTCCCCGGGCGCCCGACGTGACCCAGGCTCCCGCAGGCGGCGTCTTGCCCATGGCCCGTGGCCCCGGGCCCACCGCCATCGGGTGGCGTGGCCCGTCGCCTCGTCATGGCGTTCAGCATAGGCTACGGTCGTACGGTATGTTGTCCAGCAACAGGCGGATCTCGCTGCGGCTCCCACCGCCGATAGATCAGCAGGCTTGACAATGCACCATAGGCTGGACGATAGCGGGACGGTCGACCGCCCTTCCCGACGGCGGCTCGCCGCCCCCAAGCCGGCACGCAGCAGCCAGTCGCGGTCGTGTTCGTGCACGCAGCCGGATTGGTGACCGAAACATGACGAAGATCACGGACCTCAAGGGTTTCTCCTACCCGCTGACACCCGAGGGGCGGTCCTCACTCGTCGGCAACTTCCCGTGGCACTACGGCACGGAGTACACGGTCATCTCCTACCGCGCCGCGGTCGATCAGGTGGCCAGGTGGCTGCCTGAGCCCCTCGAGCTGGGACCGGAGCCGGACATGTGCTACGTGGCCTTCAGCAAGTGGTGGTCCGTGTGGGACCACGGCGAGGACATGCCATCGATCAATCCGGGGCGGACGCAGTACAAGGAAGCCGCCATCTGGGTGAGCTGCTCGTACCAGGGGACCGCCGGGCAGATGTGCCTCCCGATCTGGGTGGACAACGACTTCACCATGGCCAGGGGCTGGTTCATGGGCTTCCCCAAGAAGCTGGGCGAAGTCATGATCTCGGACTACAACCCGCTGAACCCCATGATGCAGGCGGAGGGGATCGGCTCGCGGATCACGGGCATCTGCTCCTCGCATGGCGAGCGGCTGCTCAAGGGCGGCATCACGATCGATCGCACGATCCAGCGCTCGGACCTGCCGGCACCCCTGGGCCGGCCGCTCTTCCACATCCGCCACTTCCCCAGCATCGTTGCGGGCGCCAAGCCGTCGGTCCTGGAGCTGGTGCGGCTGGGGTCGGAGAGCTGGAGCTGGGATCCGATCATCTGGGCCGGCGACGGGGACCTGGAGTTCTTCCCCTCCGAGATCGAGGACCACATGTCGCTGGCGCCGATCGAGGTCCTGGGCGCCTACCGGTACAGGAACGGCTACACGTTCGCGGGCGGACAGGTCCTCCACGACTGGACGAAGGAACTCTGAGCGCGTTCGCAGCTGGAGGCAGTCAATGACCTCGGTGCTTGTCCGGAACGGCCGGATCATCACGGCAACAGACGACTACATCGCCGACATCCTCGTCGAGGACGGGCTGATTCGGGCCATCGGCCGGGGCCTTGACGCCGGCCCCCAAGCCGAGATCCATGACGCGACGGGCATGCTGGTGCTCCCGGGTGGCGTGGACGCCCACACCCATCTCGACTGGGACTTTGGCGTGGCCCGGACGGTCGACACGTTCGCCACCGGGACCAGGGCCGCGGCGTTCGGAGGCACGACCACCGTCGTCGACTTCTGCAACCAGGGAGCGGCCAGCCCGCTCGGCGCACTCGAGGACTGGCACGCCAGGGCGGCCACGGCCAGCGTCGATGTCGGCGCACACATGATCCTGAACCGGGTCGACGACGAGGTCCTCCGGGACATGCGGACGCTGATCCAGCGCGAGGGGGTCACGTCCTTCAAGCTCTTCATGGCCTATCCCGGCACGCTGATGCTGGACGACGGCGGCATCTTCAGGGTCATGCGCGAGGCCGCCGAGCACGGGGCCGTGGTCTGCCTGCACGCCGAGAACGGCCCGGTGATCCAGGTCCTCGTGGACGAGGCCGTCGCGGCCGGCCGGACGGCGCCGCAGTACCACGAGGCGACCCGCCCGGCCATCCTGGAGGGCGAGGCCACGCAGCGAGCCATCACGCTCGCCCAGCTGACCGGCGCCATCACGTACTTCGTCCACCTGTCGGCATCCCAGGCGCTGGGGGCCGTGACCGATGCCCGCCAGCGCGGCCAGTCGATCTACGCGGAGACCTGCCCGCACTACCTCTTCCTGACCCGGGAGGAGTACGAGCGCGACGGCTTCGAGGGGGCCAAGTTCGTGATGACGCCTCCGCTGCGCAGCCGGGAGCACCAGGATGCGTTGTGGCTGGGCCTGCGGACGGGGACGCTCAGCGTCATCTCGACCGATCACTGTCCCTTCTGCATGGCCGAGCAGCCGCTCGGCATGCTCTACTCCAAGCAGCAGGGTCGCGACGACTTCAGCAAGATCCCGAACGGTGCCCCGGGGATCGAGACCCGGCTCCCGCTGGTGTTCGACGGCGGCGTCCGCACCGGCCGGATCTCGCTGAACCGGATGGTGGAGCTCCTGTCGACCGCTCCAGCGAAGATCTTCGGCCTCTACCCCCAGAAGGGAACGATCGCGCCGGGCTCGGATGCCGACCTCGTGCTGCTGGATCCGGCCGAGACGTGGACCGTGCGCGCGGCCGAGCACCACAGCAGGGTCGACTACTCGCTCTTCGAAGGGCGAGAGCTGACCGGTCGAGTCAGGAAGGTCTTCCTGCGAGGGCAGTTGATCGTGGATGGCGCAACATGGCTGGGGCGCGATGGCATGGGCCGTTTCCTGCGCCGAACCACCAGCGCGTCGAGTGATCCCCGGTGAGGGCCGTGGTTGCCCGCGCGGCGGCGGCCGTGGATGCCGCGCGGCTGGGCCGGCGACACCTGGAGCTGGCGTCCATCGGCGCCATCGGCGAGACGGGCCTCAATCGCGAGGCCCTGACCGACGCCGACTTCCGTGCCCGTGACCTCGTGCTGTCCTGGGCGGCGGCGCGCGGGTACCGGGTCCTGATGGACGGGATCGGCAACACGTTCATCCGGCGCCCGGGGCGGAACGAGGCGCTGGCGCCCGTCGTCACCGGCTCGCACATCGACAGCCAGCCGGCGGGCGGCGCCTACGACGGCGCCTTCGGGGTACTCGCCGCGTGCGAGGTCCTGGAGGCCCTCGACGACGCGGGCATCGTCACGGAGCGATCGGTCGAGGCCGTGATCTGGACCAACGAGGAAGGCTCCCGCTTCCAGCCGACGACGATGGGATCTGCCGTGTTCGCCGGGAGGCTCCCGCTGGACCAGGCGCTCCGGGCGTCCGACACGGCCGGCATCACCGTCGCCACGGAGCTGGACCGGCTGTTCAAGCGAATGCCGGCGGTCGGCCGTCGCGAATTCGGGTTCCCCTTCGCGGCCTGTGTCGAAGCCCACATCGAGCAGGGTCCCATCCTGGAGCGGAGCGGGATCCCCATCGGCGCGGTCATGGCCATCCAGGGGCTTCGCTGGTTCACGGTGCGCGTGACCGGTGAGACCGGCCATGCGGGGACCACGCCCAGGGTCGCTCGCCGCGATGCGCTGATGGCTGCCGTGGCGATGGTTCAGCGGCTGACGGAGCTGATGGCCGACCCGGCCGATGTGGTTCGCTTCACCGTGGGCCGCTTCGAGGTGCTGCCCAACTCACCGAACACCATCCCGTCCGACGTGCTCTTCACGGTCGACTTCCGGCATCCCGACGCCGGCGTCCTGGCGCGACTGGGAGACCAGGTGGCATCCACCTGCCAGGCGAACGCACTGGGCTGCACAGTCAGCGTGGAAGAGACGCTGGATGCCCCGCCGACCGTGCTTGACGCGGACGTCACGGAGCGGATCCGGCGCGTCACGGCGGAGATCGGCCTCGCCCAGATGGACATCGTGTCCGGGGCGACCCACGATGCCAAGTACGTCGCCCTGACCTGCCCCACGGGGATGATCTTCATCCCGTGCCGGGATGGCGTGAGCCACACGGTGCTGGAATACGCGGAGCCGGAGCAGATGGTGGCAGGCGCCCGCGTGCTGGCGGGTGTCGTCGCATCGCTGGCCATGGAATGACGCCGCCTCCGGCCTGACCGGCAGGCGGCCCTGGGGCTGACCCTGGCGCGTCCGGCCGTCGCTCAGCGATGCAGCGAGAGGACGCTCCGCAGCTCCTGGAGGTCGGCCACGAGGCGCTCACGCAGCTCGGGTGTCTCCCGCGCCTTCAGCAGCGTGACGCTGATGGCCCGTCGTGGGCCCGTCGCGCCCATCGTGGGAAGCGGGATGCCGTAGCACACGATGCCGACCGAGTTCTCCTCGTCATCGACCGCGTAGCCCCTCGCCCGGATGACGTCGAGCTCCTCCATGAGCTCCGCGACGCTTCGCTTTGAGTTGGGCGTCAGCACCGGGAAGACCGCGAAGGCGCGCATGCGCGCGCGGACCTCGTCGGGCTCCAGGTCGGCCAGCATGGCCTTGCCGAGCGCCGTGCACGGCGCCGGCATGCGCCGGCCGATGCCCGCGCCCAGGCGGACGGGCTGCGTCCCATCGTGGCGAGCCAGGTACGTGATCTCCGCCCCGTCGAGGATCGCGAGCTGGATGGTCTCCTGCGACGCCCAGAGCAGGTGTTCCGACGCTTCCTTGAACTCCTGGATGATGTCGATCCGCTCGGAGTAGGCGACACCCAGCTCCAGCAGCCGGTGGCCCAGCTCGTAACGTGAGCCGATCCGCCGCACGAAGCCCACCTGCTCCAGCGCCGAGCACAGGTTCGCGACGCTCGACTTGGGGAGCTCGAGGCGCCGGGCCAGGTCCGACAGGCCCGTCGACTCTGTGCCGGGCTCGGCCAGGATGGCGAGCAGCGCCGCGGCGCGGACCACCGCGGGTGCCGTGGAGCGGACGTCGCGGAGTTTCCCAGCGTCGATCACCGGATGTCGCCCTCGTGCCCTCTTGCCTCCCGCCGCCACGAATCGCGTGGGACGGACCAGTTCCGGCGGCCTGCCGGTTCGATCATACGGGCCGACGGACCGCCCATCAGCCTGCCATCTCTGCTGCCGCACGCCGGCTGCCGCCAAACCGCAGCTGCACCTTGACCGAGGCGGTCCGGTCCGCGGCCAGCTCGAACGCCTCGGGGGCGACGTCGATACCCAGTTGCGCCGTCACCAGTGGCGCCACCTGGAGCCCTCCCGCGAGCGCCGCCAGCGCCTCCTCGAACTCCCCCGACGTGAACCTGAACGAGCCGCGGACGTCGATCTCCCTGGCCACGATCAGGTTGCCGGGGAGTGCGACGTTCCCGCCCGGCAGGAGCCCCAGTTGCACGACGATACCGCCTCGCACGACCGACTGCAGCGCTGTGGCAAGGCCGGCGGCCGATCCCGAGGCCTCGAAGACCACGTCGGCCAGGCCCAGCCCATCGTGGCCGGCCGAGATGTTCACCGTGCGCGTGGCTCCGGCGCGTTCCGCCGTCCGCAACGCGGTATCGCGAAGGTCCGCCACGGTCACATCGGCACAGCCGGCATGGCGAGCGACCAGCGTCAGCAACGCCCCCACGGGGCCGGCGCCGACGATGATGACCGAACCGGCGCTGACGTCCCCGGCGCGGTGGGCGGCGTGGATGGCCACCGCCAGCGGCTCGGCAAAGACCGCCGCATCCAGCGCCAGGCCGTCGGGGACGACGACCGCCTGCACGGCATCCACGACGAGGCGCTCGCGGAAGCCGCCCTGGACGTGTGGGAATCGGGCGGCGCTGCCCAGGAAGAGCACGTCGTCGCAGATGTTGGATCGTCCGGTTCGGCAGCGGTGGCAGGTCCCGCACGGCCGGCCCGGGTTCACGACGACGCGCCGGCCGCTGGTGGCCGGATCGACGCCGGGGCCCACGCGCGCCACGGTCCCGGCGACCTCGTGGCCCAGGACCATGGGCTCACGGAGGACGAAGTCGCCGACGCCGCCCTTCAGGTAGTAGCTCAGGTCCGAGCCGCAGATCCCCCCGATGGCCACGGCGACCTCGACCTGGCCCTGGCCGACGGGCTGCTCCGGAACGTCTTCGACGCGGACGTCGTGGGCACCGTGGACCACGCAGGCGATCATGCGGTCTGCCTCATATGGCGGCGAGGATCCCGCCGTCCACGTAGATGGTCTGGCCGTTGACGAAGTTGGACGCGGGCGAGGCGAGGAAGACCGCCGCTCCCACGAGCTCCTCGACGTCGCCCCACCGGCCGGCGGGAGTTCGGGCCCGGAGCCAGGCATCAAAGGCGACGTCGTCGTGCAGGCCCTGCGTCAACGGGGTCACGAAGTACCCGGGGCCAAGGCCGTTGGCCTGGATCCCATGACGCGCCCACTCCACGCACATGCTCTGGGTGAGCATCTTCAGGCCGCCCTTGGAGGCGGCGTAGGGGGCAATCCCGGGACGCGCCAGCTCGCTCTGCATCGAGTGGATGTTGATGATCTTGCCGTGGCCGCGCGGGATCATCCGTCGCCCGACCGCCTGGCCGACGAGGAATGCCGACGTCAGGTTGACGCTCAGGAGCCGTTGCCACATCTCGAGCGGGAACTCCGTCAGCGGCGTCCGGTGCTGGATCCCGACGTTGTTGACCAGGATCTCGATCGGTCCGATCGTCGACTCGATCTCATCGATGGCGCCGGTCACCTGCTCGGGGTTGGTCACGTCGAACGGGCGGACGTGGGCCCGCACCCCGGCGGCCTGCAGGTCCGCCGCGGCCGCGGTGAGCGCTTCGGGCTGGGTGCCGTTGAGGACCACCTCCGCCCCGGCCCGGCCCAGCCCTCGCGCCAGCGTCAGCCCGATGCCGCGGCTCGACCCCGTCACCAGGGCGATGCGACCGGTCAAGTCGAAGAGGCCATCCGTCATTCCACCGCTCCAATCTCCAGGCGGCCGCCCGCGCCGACCGCTCGCTCCACAACGGTAATGACCGCGGCGTTGTCAAGCTCGCCGCCGCCCCCGTCGATGAGGCGGAGCATCTGCTGGGCGGCGGCCTCGAAGACTGGCAGGTCCAGGCCCTCGTCGTCGGCGATCTCGCGGATGGTGCTGATGTCCTTGCGGTTGTAGGCCGCCTTGCCGCCGGGGACGAAGTCGCGCCGCAGCATCCGATCGCCCTGGATCTCCAGGATTGGCCCCGCGGCGTAGCCACCCATGAGCGCCTCGCGGACCCTCGCGGGATCCAGGCCCGCACTCCGCGCGAGGACGAGCGCCTCTGCCACGGCCCCCAGCGCCGTCATCACGATGAGCTGGTTGCAGGCCTTGGCGATCTGCCCGGCGCCGTGCGGGCCACAGTGCACGATGACCCGGCCCAGGGATTCCAGCACCGGTCGCGCCCGCTCGAGGTCGCCGGCCTCGCCGCCGACCATGATCGTGAGCGTGCCGGCCGCGGCGGCGGACGTCCCGCCGCTCAGCGGGGCATCCAGGAACGCCATGCCCAGCGGCGCCAGCTCCGCCGCCAGCGAGCGGGCCGCGTCTGGGGTGGTGGTGGACAGGTCCACGATCAGCCGGGCGCGTCCGCCCTCGCGCGACAGGCTTCGCTCGCCGATCGCCACGGCCCGCACGGCCTGGCCCCCGGGGAGCGAGGTGATGACGATGGGTACCTGGCGGGCGACGTCCGCGGGGTCGGTCGCGATGATGGCCCCGGAGCCGGCGAGCGACTCTGCCGCGCTCGGGACCAGGTCCCAGGCCACCACCGTCCAGCCGGCCCGCAGCAGGGTGCGTGCGATCGGCTGGCCCATCTGTCCGAGGCCGATGACGCCGACCTCGCCGCGTGTCTCCATCCTCGAACCCTCACGTTACGGGAGCGCCGGCCGCCGGAGCCAGCAGAGCGACCATGTTCAGCCTGTAAGGTGAAAGTACCATAGGTTGTCCACCGGCCGACGCGGGCTGAACGTGGACAGCATGCGCGATTGGCCAGCAGGCTTGACCTTGCACCATATACTGGACGGCATGAGTTTCCTGATGCGTCGCGCGCCGCGCGTCATCCTGGGTGGCCGGACGCGGACAGCGTGAGCGAGAAGCCCTGGGTCGCCGTCACTCGCGGGAACCTTCCCGGTGGCGGTCTGGCCCGCATGGCCGAACGAGCGTGCCTGCGCCTGTGGCCCGAGGGACCGCCACCCAGCGCCGCACAGTTGGTCGACCTGATCGGCGATGCGTCGGTGGTCCTGTGCGTCAACGGGGATCCCATCACCCGGGACCTGCTCGAAGCCTGCCGGGGCCTCCGCG
Source organism: uncultured Chloroflexota bacterium (assembly GCA_903822495.1). Taxonomy (GTDB): domain Bacteria; phylum Chloroflexota; class Limnocylindria; order Limnocylindrales; family CSP1-4; genus CAIJPD01. Next base: position 14,210 of record CAIJPD010000047.1, read on the forward strand.
TCGTGGCGATGGCCAGCGTCGGCTACGACTCCGTCGACCTGGAGGCAGCCAGCCGCCTCAACATCGCCGTCTCCAACACCCCGGGCGTGCTGGCCGAGACCGTGGCGGACACCACGCTGGCCCTCATCCTGTGGGCCAGGCGGGCACTCGGCGTGGCGGAGCGTCATCTCCGTGCCGGCAAGTGGACCGACAACGGCCTGTGGAACCTCCTCGGCCTCGACATCCACGGCGCGACACTCGGGATCGTCGGGTACGGCTCGATCGGCCGGGCCGTCGCCGCGCGGGCCGCCGGCTTCGGGATGACGGTCGTGGCGGACGACGCTCGCCCGAGGGACGCGGGGGCCGTCAGGTTGCTGTCCCTCGACGACCTGCTCCGCGAGTCCGACATCGTCACCCTGCACGTGCCGCTCACGAACCGGACGCGTGGCATGATCGGTGAGCGCGAGCTCCGGCTGATGAAGCCGACGGCGACGCTCATCAACACGTCGCGTGGCGGGATCATCGATCAGCAGGCCTTGATCCGCGCCCTGCGCGAGGGCTGGATCCACTCGGCCGGGCTGGACGTGCAGCAGCACGAGCCAAATCCGGATCCGGCGGACCCACTCCTGTCGCTGCCCAATCTCGTCGTGCTGCCACATGTCGGGTCGGCCACGCTGGCCGCCCGCTCCTCGATGGTCGACCTCGCCGTCGACAACGTGCTTGCGTGTCTCGACGGACGGCCCCTGCTGACGCCCGTGCCCGAGTCAAGGAGGTCGATGGCCGACAACGGTCTGCTGACGCCGCCGTAAGCGGCGGCAATCACGGCGACGCCGCGTCGGCCGTGAAGGGCGTTCCCGGGAGCCGTCGCCGAGTCAGCCCGGCCGGCAGGTCCGACTACCCACCCCATTCGCGCTGATGGGCCGTCTCCTGACAGGCCCGGTCGAACAAGCGGCAACTGAGGAGGAACTGATCGATGCACACATCCGGCCGGGTCGATAGGCACGCAAGCCTGGTGACCCGCCTCGCCCTCTCCCTGGTCGTGGTGCTCGTCGCTGGCTGCGCCGCTTCTGCGACGCCCAGCCCGGCCCCCACCAGCGCCGCCAGCGCAGCCGCCAGCGCGGCCGCCAGCGCCGGCCCCACGGCCGACACCACGCCGCGCGGCGGCACGATGACCATCATCAACGGCTCCGACATCAAGAGCTGGGATCCCGCAATCACCAGCGGCACCTTCCCGGGCGGCCCCATGGACGCCCTCGACGCCATCTACGGCTTCCTCGTCTACGTCGACGTCAAGGGTGTCGTGACCGGTGGCATGGCCAAGAGCCTGTCCAGCCCGGACGCCATCACCTGGACGCTCAAGCTGCGCGACAACATGAAGTTCACGGACGGCAGCGCGTACGACGCGACGGCCGTCAAGTTCAACTGGGACCGGACGGCAGACGTGGCAACGGCCGCGCCGACGCAGACATGGGTGGCCTCCTGGAACAAGGGGATCACCGTCGTCGATGCCACCACCCTGACCATCAAGCTGGCCTCGGCCAACTCCAACTTCGCCGCGCAGGTGGCTGAGCTGGCGCCGTTCATCGCCTCCCCCGCGGCCCTCAAGGCCGCGGTCCAGAAGACCGACATCAAGCCCGTCGGCGCGGGAGCCTGGACGCTCTCCACCTGGGACCAGGGCGTCGGGATGACCATGGCCCGCAACCCCGGCTACTGGGACCAGCCCCGGCCGTACCTCGACACCCTGAAGTTCGCGATCATCGCCGAGACGAACAGCCGCATCGCGACGGTCGTCCAGGGCGGCGCGACCATGATGGCCGGCTACCCGTACCAGTTCGGCACGAACGCCACCGCCTCCGGCGTCGGCACCATCGAGATCCCGATCCGCGGCATCAACCGCGGCTACTTCAATCAGGCCAAGGGCATCTTCAGCGACGCCAAGGCCCGCCTGGCGTTCTACCAGGCCATCGATCGAACCAAGCTGATGCAGGCCTTCACGCAGACGGACCTGTACAAGGCCCCGGTCAGCTACTTCGGCACCACCTCGGCGTACTACGACGCCGCATCGAAGCTGCCGGACTACGACCAGGCCAAGGCCCAGTCCACGATCGACGCGCTGGCAGCGGCCGGCAAGCCGTTCAACGTCAAGATCGTCACCTACACGAACTCGGACCTCAAGCGGCTCACGGCCTACATCCAGCAGGTCCTGAGCACCTACAAGGGTGCGACGGCGACCATCCTGGAGGTCGACCAGGCCAACCTGCCTGATCAGTGCCGGACCAAGCTCGACTTCGACATCTGCTTCGAGGGCGGTGTCCTGGTCTCCAATGGCGCCGAGCCGAACATCTCCAACCTGCTTCGGTCGACGGGCGTCACCAACTGGGGCCAGTACAACAGCCCCGCCATGGACGCAGCCCTCACCGAGGCCAGCGCCACCATCGACCCCGCCGCCATCAAGGCCGCGTATGCGAAGGTCCAGCAGCTGATCGTCACCGATCTGCCGCTGTACGTCTTCGGCGAGCAGACCCGCTCCCTGCTGGTGCGCAACACCACCGGCGGCGTGGTGAACTCCAACGGCGGCATCCTCCAGAAGCAGTACCTGTACGTCTGCCCGAGCGCCTGCGCGAAGTAGCGCCTGGCTCTCAGCTCGTCACAGGTGCAGTACGCCCCGGGTCAGCCCGGGGCGTACTGTCTTCCACATCATCCGTCTCACGCCACGCGCCCAGCGACACCCCAGCGGAGGACTAGCGCTTGTTCCGACACGAAGGCAGATCGACGTTCCGGGAGCTGGTCGCGCGCGAGCAGATCCTCACGCCCTGCGTCTGGGACTGCTACTCGGCCAAGGCGGCCGAGATGGCCGGCTTCAAGATGACCCTGCTGAGCGGTGCCTCGCTCGGGTTCAGCATGTCCGGCGTGCCCGACCTGGGCCTCCACAACCAGGAGGAGCTGATCTGGGCGACCGACCGGATCGCCGACTACTCGCCACTCCCCCTGGTCATCGACGCGGATGATGGCTTCGGCGACACGATCAACGCGTACCGGACCTCTCGCCGGCTGGCGAAGGCCGGGGCCGGCGCCATCCTGATCGAGGACACGCCCAACGAGCGTGGCTCCGGACGCTTCGGCACCGCGATGGAAGCCGCCACGCGTGCCGGCAGGGTGGATGGCAATGTCCCCCATCCCGTGGTCTCCCAGGAGCTCTGGCTCTCCAAGATCAAGGCCTCGCTGGACGCGTGCGCCGGGACGGACTGCGTCGTCATCGCCCGCACCGAATCCAAGCTGGAGCTGGGCCTCGACGACGCGATCGAGCGGTGCCTCAAGGCCGAGGAGCTTGGCGCCGAGATGACCTACGTGCACGCCCTCAGGACCCTCGAGGAGTGCCAGAAGGTGGCCAAGGCGCTGCCGGGCTGGAAGATGTTCGGGGACGTGGCGACCGTGGACGGCGTGCCATTCGTCCGGCTCGAGGAGATCGCGGCCCTCGGCTTCAATCTCGTCACCATGCACTACCTGGAGAAGGGCAGCATGTACGGCATGCTGGACTACGGCAGGCACGTCTTCAAGGACCAGACCACGGCGTACGCGGACGACCACACGATGGGCGGCCTGACGAAGGCCCAGCAGCGGGATGCCATGGAGCGCGATCGCGGCTGGCTCGCGGGCGAACGCGAATGGAAGAAGATCTGACCATGACCGGCCAACCACCGCAGCCGACCGGCGTCACCACCTCCTGACGCGCCACGAGAGGGAGTTGCGGCAGTGCGCAGCGTGCGGTCCACCTATCTCCGGGCGATCGGCATGCGGCTGCTCGCGGGCGTGCCCGTCTTCTTCCTCGTCACCTTCGCGGCCACGGCCCTGTCGGACCTGATGCCCGGCTCCGCGGCCCAGACGATCCTCGGCGACTCGGCGACCCCGGAGCAGATCGCGCTGCTCAACGCCCAGTACGGCTACGACAGGCCCGCCTGGGAGCGCTACCTCGGCTGGCTCGGGAAGCTGCTCCAGGGCGACCTGGGGAAGACGGCGTACAGCCAGCAATCGGTGGCGGGGCTCCTGCTCAACCGGGCGGCGACCACCTTCGAGATCGCGCTCCTGGCGATGTTCGTGGCGCTCCTGATCGCCGTTCCGCTGGCCCTGTTCACGGCCACCCGGCCGGGCGGGATCACGGACACCGTCCTGCGCGCGGTCTCGTCCACGCTGCTGTCGATCCCGATCTTCGTCACGGTGGTGATCCTGGGCTTCCTGTTCGCGATCGTGCTCCGCTGGCTTCCGGCCACGGGATGGATGCCGTTGGCGCAGGACCCGATCGGCAACCTGGGCTTCGTGGCACTCCCGGCGATGTGCCTGGCGGTGGGCCAGACGGCGTACTTCTACCGGGTCAGTCGCAGCGAGTTCGTGGCCACGCTCCAGGAGGACTTCGTCCTGGTTGCGCGGGCCAAGGGCCTCCCTGCCTCGTACATCCTCCTGCGCCACGTGCTCCGACCATCCCTGCCGCAGGTCCTGACCGTGTTCGGGCTGTCGATGACGCACCTGCTCGGCGGCTCGTTCATCGTCGAGAGTTACTTCGCCGTCCCGGGCATCGGCTGGACGGTGCTGGGCGCCGTCAAGGACCACGACATCCCCACGGTCCAGGGGATCCTGTCGCTGACCGTCCTGGTGTTCGTCCTCATGTTCATCGTGGTTGATATCGGGTACGCCCTGATCGATCCGAGGGTCGAGGCCACATGAGCGGGTCCGGGATCCAGGTTGACCGGCGCGGGCCGCAGGTCAGCCAGCCCACGACGCCCGCCCGCGGCCCGGAGGCCGTGGCGAAGGGGCGCTCCCTGTTGCCCGAGGCCGATGCGCCGACGTGGTTCGCGTTCGGATTCCTGGCGCTCCTCATCCTCGGGGCGGTGCTGGCGGACTGGATCCCCGGCCTGGCCAAGCCAAACCTGGAGGTCGGCGCCTTCTCCGGACCGCCAGCCCTGACGGTCAACCAGCTGTTCGGCACGGATGCCCTGGGGCGGAGCATCGTCTCGAGGGTCCTGTACGGGGCCCGGACCTCGCTGTCGATCGCGCTCTTCGCGAGCGCCATCTCGATGTCCGCCGGGATCTTCCTCGGGATGCTGGCCGGGTTCTACCGGGGCGTCGTCGAGCGGCTGGTCGACCTGTACGCCAACACGCTCGCATCGCTGCCGCCGGTCCTGGTGATCCTCGCGCTGATCGCGGCCGCCGGCACCTCGGTCTTCACGATCACGCTGGCCATGGGCCTGCTGGGAATCGGCACCTACGCCCGGATCACCAAGGGCGCGGTGATCTCCCAGGCCGGACGCGACTATGTGCTGGCGGCGAGGGCGCTGGGCGCCAGCGACGTGCGCCTCCTGGCCCGCGAGATCCTGCCCAACCTGGTCCCGACGCTGACGGCCATCGTGCCCCCGCTGATGGCCGGCCTGATCGTCACGGAGGGGTCGCTCAGCTTCCTGGGCTACGGGATCCCGCCGCCCGCCCCCAGCTGGGGCGGCATGATCGCCGGCTCGACCGATCTCCTGAACCGGTTCCCGCTGCTGATCTTCGGGCCGATCCTGGCGATCGTGCTGACGGTCTACTCGCTCAACACGGTCGGGGACTACATGGCCCGCCGGATCGATATCCGCGAGGGGCAGCTGTGACCGGGCCGGGTCCGTCGATCGGCGGCAACCTCCTTCAGGTCGAGGGTTTGTCGTGCGAGTTCGACGGCAGCCGTGGCGTCGCCCGGGTCCTCCAGGACGTCCGGCTGACGCTCGGCAAGAGCATGACGCTGGGCCTGGTCGGCGAATCCGGGTCCGGCAAGTCGATGCTGATCAAGTCGATCCTCGGCATCGCCCCACGGACGGCGCGCGTGACCGGCAGGGTGGTGTTCGACGGGGTGGACCTCGCGACGCTCAAGGAGCGCGAGCGACGGAAGTTCCTTGGCCGGCGGGTCGGGATGGTCTTCCAGAACCCGATGACGTCGCTGAACCCCTTCGTGCAGGTGGGACGCCAGATCGAGGAGGCCGCCCGGTACTACTTCAAGCTCAGCAAGGACCAGGGCCGGTCCCTGGCGATCGAGCTGATGGCGACCGTGGGGCTCCCGGACCCGGAGGACTGCTACGGCCAGTACCCGCACCAGTTCTCGGGCGGCATGAAGCAGCGGATCATGATTGCCACCGCCCTCGCCTGCAAGCCGGACCTCCTGATCGCCGACGAGGCCACGACGGCGCTCGACGTCACCGTCCAGAAGCAGATCCTGGACCTGCTCCAGACCATCCAGCAAGAGCGCCAGATGTCGATGATCCTCGTGACGCACAACCTTGGGATCGTCGCGGGGCGGACCGACGAGGTGGCGGTCATGTACGGCGGCCGGATCGTGGAGCGCGGCCCAACCGAGGCGATCTTCCACCACCCGCGCCACCGCTACACCGAGGCGCTCATCGCCGCAATCCCGCGCACCGACCAGCCCGCCCACACCCGGCTGCGCACCATCCCGGGGCGACCGCCCGACATCCTTCGGCCGATCCCGGGCTGCCCGTTTGCCCCACGATGCCCGGTCGCCGAACCACGCTGCGTCGAGTCGATGCCGCCGGCCACGAGCGATGGCGACGGGCGTCATGGATATGCCTGCCACGTGCCGGTGGGCGCGGCCAGCGGCGGGACCGGGACGCCCGGGCTCGCCTCGACGGACGCCCGGTGATGGACGCCCCGACCACACCGCTCCGTGGTCCGGCTGGCGGCAGCGGACCTGCGGTCGACGACGCTCGCGATGCGGCCCTCCTCAAGGTCCGCGATCTGACGGTGACCTTCCGGCGGCGCAAGGGATCCGTGCAGGCGGTCTCCGGCGTCTCGTTCGACGTGGCCCGCGGCGAGACGCTTGGGCTGGTGGGCGAATCCGGCTGCGGCAAGACCACCATCGGCCGCGCGATCCTGCGGCTGCTCCCCCAGGGGACGTCCGCGACATCGGGCTCCATCGAGTACGGCGGACAGGACCTGGGATCCCTGTCCAGCGGCGGGATGCGCGTGGTCCGACGCCACCTCCAGATGATCTTCCAGGATCCGCTCTCGTCGTTCAACCCTCGGCGGAAGGTCTGGGACATCGTCGCCGAGGGGCTGGTGATCCAGGGCGTCGACAAGCAGGAGATCGCCAGGCGGGTGGATGCCGCGCTCGCCGACGTGGGCATGAGTGCGTCCATGGTCGAGGGCCGGCGGCCGCACCAGTTCTCGGGTGGCCAGTGCCAGCGCATCGCCATCGCCCGCGCGCTGGCGCTCGGTCCGGACCTGATCGTGTGCGATGAGCCGGTGGCCTCGCTGGACGTCTCGGTCCAGGCCCACGTGATCAACGTGCTCCAGGAGATCCGGGAGAAGCGGAACCTGGCGCTGATCTTCATCTCGCACGACCTCGCCGTCGTGCGCAACGTGAGCGACCGCGTCGCCGTGATGTACATGGGCAAGATCGTCGAGATCGGCGAGGCGGACCACGTCTACGCCCGCCCGGCCCACCCCTACACGCGGATGCTGCTCGAGGCCGTCCCGATGCCCGACGCAAGCGTGAAGCTCAAGCCGACCTCGGTGGACCGCGAGATGCCGTCGCAGTCCAACCCGCCCTCCGGCTGCCGGTTCCGGACGCGCTGTCCGCTGGCCGCGCGGATCTGCACCGACGTGGAGCCGCCGCTTCGGCGCATGCCGCAGGGCCAGCTGGCGGCGTGCCACTTCCCGTACGACGAGCCGGCGCCGGGCAGGCCTGGACCGGGCGACCCGGGCATTCCGGGCGACGCCTCGTGATCCGTCCGCGAGGCCAGGCCGGGAGCTAGTCCGGCGCCCCGGCGATTGCCGATCCTGCTGGCCCGGGCCCATCCGCCCCGCCGGCAACAGCCACCGTGGTGACACCGGCCTGGAGCGCGGCGAGGATGTCCTGCGCGACCTGGTCCGCGCTTCGATCATCGACGTCGACGATCGAATGGGCGACCTCCCGGTAGAGCGGCTCCCGCTCCACCACCGTGCGCTCCACCCAGCCCCTGACGTCGCCCTCCATGAACGGCCGATGGCTGCCCGGACCGAGGCGCGGGACCAGGGTCGCTGGGCCGGCCCGCAGCCAGACGACGTGGCCACCCGCCCGCAGTCGCGCTCGAGCCACGGGATCCAGCACGACGCCGGCGGCGATGCCCACGATCACCGGCGCCGGGAGCTGGAGGGCGTGCTCCACCACGGCGGCCTCACCGGCGCGCAGGCTCGCGTCGCCGCCCGTGGCCCGGAGCTCGCGCGCCGTGCGGCCCGTGGCGAGCACGAGCAGCTCGTCGTTGTCGACGTAGCGCCAGCCCGTCCGGCGAGCGAGGCTGAGCCCCACCGTCGTCTTGCCGGCGCCCATCATGCCGATGAGCAGGACGCGCACCGGCGGCACGGGACCAAGGGTTGACACAGTCACGAGGATACGCGGCGGCCGAAGCGGACGTCGCACAGGAAGCGGCCCCGGGGCTTGCGCCCCGGGGGTCGTTGCTCACCAGAGTGGTGTGATCATTTCGGCTGCATGCGGATGCCGGCGTCGATGCGC
>CAIJPD010000048.1 GCA_903822495.1 uncultured Chloroflexota bacterium
CACCGTGGGCACGCCCACGCAGTTGCCGTAGCCGCCGACGCCGCGCACGACGCCGTCGACCAGGTGGCGCGTCCGGGCATCCGTGGGATCCCCGAAGCGCAGCGCGTCGAGCACGGCGATGGGCCGCGCGCCCATCGTGAAGATGTCGCGCAGGATGCCGCCGACGCCGGTCGCCGCGCCCTGGTAGGGCTCCACGGCCGAGGGGTGATTGTGTGATTCGATCTTGAACGCGACGGCCAGGCCGTCGCCGATGTCGATGACGCCCGCGTTCTCGCCGGGACCCGCCACCACGCCCTCGCCCTCGGTGGGGAGCGTCTTGAGCAGCGGCCGCGACGACTTGTACGAGCAGTGCTCGCTCCACATGACGCTGAAGACGGCGAGCTCCAGGTCGTTGGGGGCACGGCCAAGGCGGTCGCCGATGGCGAGCAGCTCGTCGTCGGTCACACCCAGCGCGCGATGGAGCGGGAGCGCGCCGCCGGCGCCGCCGGCACCGCCCGCCGGTGCCGTCATCGGACCACCCCGGCGACCGTGGGCACGATCCCCTCGGCGGCCCGCCGGCGGGTTGCCTCGACCAGGGATCGCAGGATGCCCAGGCCGTCCTCGGAGCCCAGTACCGCCTCGGCGGCGCGCTCCGGATGCGGCATCAGGCCGGCCACGTTCCCGGCCGCATTCATCACCCCGGCGATCGCGCGGAGGCTGCCGTTGGGGTTGGCCGGATCGCCGACCTCGCCGGCCCGCGTGCCGTCCGCGTGGACATAGCGGAAGAGCACCTGGCCGTCGCGCTCCAACTGGTCCAGCGTCTCGTCGTCCGCGAAGTAGCAGCCCTCGCCATGGGCGACCGGCATCCGGAGCGGGCGCCGCTCGCCTGACAGCCAGGTGAACGCGGTGTCATTCCGCTCGGCGCTGATCAGGACGTCGCGGCCGAGGAAGCGCAGCCCCCGGTTGCGCAGGAGCGCGCCGGGCACCAGGCCGGCCTCCGCCAGGACCTGGAAGCCGTTGCAGATGCCCAGGACCAGGCCACCGGCGGCCGCGAAGGCCGACACGGAGCGCATGATCGGGCTGAACCGCGCGATCACGCCGGCCCGCAGGTAGTCGCCGTAGGCGAAGCCGCCCGGCAGCACCACCGCCTGGACGCCGTCCAGGGACGCCTGCTCGTGCCAGAGGGCCACCGGCTCGGCGCCCGCCACCTCCAGCCCGTGGAGCGTGTCCGTGTCGCAGTTGGAGCCGGGGAAGACCACCACCCCGATGCGTGTCACCGGGTCACCGAGCGCCCGGGGCGCCGGACCCCAGCAGCACGATCTCGTGGGCCTCGATCAGCGGGTTGGCCAGGAGCTCGGCGGCCAGACGGCCGGCAACCCCCCGGGCCGCCTCCTCGGACGCCGCCTCGACGGTCAGCTCGATGCGGCGGCCCACCCGGACACCCGAGACCCCGACGATGCCCAGGTGTCCCAGGCTGGCTTCGACCGCCCGCCCCTGCGGGTCCAGGATCCCCGGCTTGGGGGTGACGTTGACGGCGAAGCGATAGGCGATGGCGCTCATCGGGCGATCACGTCCTCCATGAGGTAGCGGTCAAAGCTGGCGCCGGTGATCCGCTCGAAGGCCTCAACGTAGCGGGCGCGCGTCCCCGCCACGATCTCCGGCGGAAGGGCCGGCCCGGGATCCGTCTTGTCCCAGGGCTGCGCCTCCAGCCAGTCGCGGACGAACTGCTTGTCGAAGCTGGGTTGCGGCCCGCCGGGCGCCCAGAGCGCCGCGTCCCAGAAGCGGGACGAGTCGGGCGTCATCACCTCGTCGATGAGGATCAGCGCGCCGTTCTCGGTGAGGCCGAACTCGAACTTGGTGTCGGCCAGGAGGATGCCGTTGGCCTCCGCGTGGGACGCGCCGAACCGGTAGAGGGCGATGGACGCCTCGCGCACCCGCCCCGCCAGGTCGGCGGCGTCCGTCTTCGGCAGCGCCATCTCGGCGACCAGGTGGGTGACCATCCGGTCGAAGTCGATGTTCTCGTCGTGTTCGCCCGACGGCGCCTTGGTCGCCGGCGTGAAGACGGGCTCCGGGAACCGGTCCCCGTCGTGCAGCCCGGCCGGCAACGGCACGCCGCAGATGGCGCCCGTCGCCCGGTACTCCTTGAGCCCCGAGCCGGCCAGGTAGCCGCGGACCACGGCCTCGACCGGCAGGACGGTGGTGGGCCGGCAGATCATGATCCTGCCGCGCAGCTCGTCCGCGGCGGCGGGATCCCCGGCCAGGTCGGCCGGGTCCGTGGAGAGGAGGTGGTTGGCGACGATGCCGCCCGTGCGGGCGAACCAGAAGCGTGAGACGCCGGTCAGCACGCGACCCTTGTCGGGGATCAGGCCGGGCAGGACGACATCGAAGGCGCTGATCCGGTCCGAGGCCACCAGGACGATCCGGCCATCCGGCATCCGGAACAGGTCGCGCACCTTGCCCGAGCGGAGGAACGTGGCCGCCGAGGCGGCGGCGCCGTGGCCCCTAGCCGCGGTCATGGAGCCGGGCCTCCAGCCCATCCAGGCGCGCCATGGCGGCGGGGACATGCGCCACGAAGGCGGCCGAGTCAAAGCAGGCATCCAGCTGCTGGAGCGAGAGGCACTGGGCCACCCGCGGGTCCAGCGCGAGCAGGTCGCGCAGCGGGCGACGCTCGTCCGACGCGCGGAGGGCCGCTTCCTGGACGATGGCGTAGGCAGCCTCGCGGGAGAGGCCCCCGGTCTCCACCAGGCCCACCAGCACGTGCGATGACGCGTGCAGCCCGAGCCCGCGCTCGATGTTCTCCAGCATCCGGTCCTGGCGGGCCACCATGCCCTCCACCAGCCTCGCGACCCGGACCAGGAGGTAGTGCAGCAGGATCGTCGCGTCGGGGAGGATGACCCGCTCGGCGCTGGAGTGGCTGATGTCCCGCTCGTGCCAGAGCGGCTGGTTCTCGAAACCCACCTGGGCGTAGCCGCGCAGGAGTCGCGCCAGGCCGGCCACCCGCTCGCTGAGGATGGGGTTGCGCTTGTGGGGCATGGCCGAGCTGCCCTTCTGGCCGCTCTTGAACGGCTCCATCAGCTCGGCGATCTCGGTGTGCTGGAGGTTGCGGACCTCGGTGGCGAAGCGCTCCAGGCTGCCGCCCAGGATGGCGATGGCCGCCAGCATCGCGGCGTGCCGGTCCCGCTGGACGATCTGGGTGCTGATGGGGTCGACGCGCAGGCCCAGGTCCGCCAGGACCTCCGCCTCCAGGTCCGGGGGCAGGTGGCTGTACGTCCCGACCGGCCCCGAGATCTTGCCGGTGGCGATCTCGTCCACGGCGGCCGCCAGGCGCTCGCGCCCGCGCTCCACCTCGAAGGCCCAGCCCGCCAGCTTCATGCCCAGCGTTGTGGGCTCCGCGTGCACCGAGTGGGTCCGGCCCATCATCAGGGTGTCCCGCTCCAGGCGGGCGCGGGCGATGATCACCCCGGCCAGGTGGTCCGCCTCGTGCAGGAGGAGCCGACCCGCGTCGTGCAGCTGGAGTGCCAGGCCGGTATCCACCACGTCGCTGCTGGTCAGCCCCAGGTGCAGGTAGCGGCCCTCGGGGCCCACCGTCTCGGCGACCTGGCTGACGAAGGCGATGACGTCATGGTCCGTGATGGCCTCGATCTCGGCGATCCGCACGACGTCAACCCGGGCGCGGGTCTCGATCGCGGCGAGGGCATCGGCGGGGACCTGGCCGCGGCCCACCTGGGCGCGGGCGACCGCGATCTCCACCCGCAGCATCCGCTCGAAGCGCGCCTGCTCGGTCCAGATCTCGCCCATGGCGGGCAGCGTGTAGCGGCGGATCACCGGCTGGCTCCCAGGCTGATGGTGGCGCCGGGCGGCGGGCCGTCGAGCGGCGCCGCGCCCGATGCGGACGAGCCGGCCACGATGGCGGCGATGTCGTTGCGGCGCTGCAGGCCGCGGAAGCCCACCCGTTCCGCGCACCGCTCGGCGTTGAGACGGGCGGCCGGGAGGTCCGGGCCGAGGGCCACCACGGCGAGGATGCGGCCGCCGGCGGTCTGGAAGCGGTCGTCGCCCAGCGGGCTGGTCCCCGCGTGGAAGACGAGGCCGCCGGCCTGCTCGGCGAAACGGATGCCGGCGATGGGGTCGCCCTGCTTCGGCGCGACGGGGTAGCCCTCGGCGGCCAGGACGATGCCCACGGCGGCCTCGGGGCGGGACGGCAGCATCGCCCCGGGGATCCCCGCGGCGATGCCCGCCTCGGCCAGCCGCCCCTCGGCCGCGGCCAGGAGCAGCGGGGCCAGGTCGCCCGCCAGGCGCGGCAGGAGCACCTGCGTCTCGGGGTCACCGAAGCGGGCGTTGCACTCCAGGAGCACGGGCCCATCGTCGGTCAGGATCAGGCCGGCGTACAGGGCGCCGATGAACGGAATCCCGCGCCTGGCCAGCTCCGCCAGGATGGGCCGGTGGACCGTGGCGACCAGCGCCTCGGCGCGATCATCGGGCAGGTCGATCAGCGGTGAGTAGGCGCCCATGCCGCCCGTGTTGGGCCCAAGGTCGCCGTCCAGCAGTCGCTTGTGGTCACGGGCCGGCGGGAGGGCCAGCGCGTCGCGGCCATCGCACAGCGCGATCAGGCTGGCCTCCGGGCCATAGAGGCGCTCCTCGACCACCACCCGCGGGCTGTCGTCCGGCTCGCCGGCGGGCGCCGGGATGGCGAAGATGGCCTCGAGCGCCAGGGCTGCCTGTTCGATCGCATCGCACACCGTGACGCCCTTGCCCGCGGCCAGGCCGTCGGCCTTGATGACCACGCCGCCGTGCGCCGGACGGGCCAGCTCGCGGGCGAAGGCCAGGGCCTCATCATGCCGCGCGAACGCGCCGGAGCGGGCCATCCGGACCCCGGCCGCCGCCGCGATCTCGTGGCAGAACGCCTTGGACGTCTCGATCCGTGCCGCCGCGGCCCCGGGGCCAAAGACGGGGATGCCGGCAGCGCGCAGCACGTCGGCCACGCCGGCCGCGAGTGGCGCCTCGGGGCCAATCACGACGAGGTCGGCCGACTGGGCGCGGGCGGCGTCGACGACCCCCGGTCCGTCGAGCGGGTCGACCGCGGGCAGCACGCCGATCCGGCCGTCGGAGGCGATCCCGGCCGAGCCGGGGGCGACCCAGACGGCCTGGACGCCGGACTCGCCGACCAGCTTCCAGGCCAGGGCGTGCTCGCGCCCGCCGGCGCCCAGGACCATGATCCGGGCCGGGCGACGAAGGGTCACCGCGACCCCCTCACCGGGCGGGCGTTCCGGGGCGTTCGATGGTGGGGACGGCGGAGCGATTGCGCAGGGGCCGCCACGCCCGCTCGATGGTCTGCGTCCGCTCGGGGCCCACGGAGACGAACACGATCGGCACGCCGGCGTGCCCTTCCAGGGCGGTCAGGTAGCGCCGCGCGTTCTCCGGCAGGTCCGACAGCGTGCGGACGTCGTGGATGGGCTCGTCCCAGCCCGGGAAGTCCTCGTAGATGGGTGTCGCGCGCTCCAGGGCGGCCCCGCTGGATGGCCACGTCTCGACGCGTCGGCCATCCACCTCGTAGGCCACGCACAGCCGGACCGTCTTGATGCCCGACAGGATGTCGAGCTTGTTGAGCACGATGGAGCTGATGCTGTTGACGGCGACCGCGTAGCGGAGCGGGACGGTGTCGAACCAGCCGACGCGCCGGGGTCGGCCGGTGACGGTGCCGAACTCGTGGCCGCGAGCGGCGATCCCCTTGCCGATCTCGTCCTCGAGCTCCGTCGGGAAGGGGCCCGAGCCGACCCGGGTGGAGTACGCCTTCATGACGCCGATGACCTCGTCCACCTGGAGCGGGCCGAGGCCGCCACCGGTGCAGGCGCCGCCCGCGACCGGGTTCGATGAGGTCACGAACGGGTAGCTGCCATGGTCGAGGTCCAGGAGGGTGCCCTGGGCGCCCTCGAACAGGACGTGGTCGCCGCGGGCGATGGCGTCCTGGACCAGCCAGGTGGAGTCGTCCATGTGGGCCTTGAGGCGGTCACCCCAGCCGGCCGCCAGCTCGACCAGCGGCTCGATCTCGAAGGGCGGGATGCCCATGGCGCCCAACAGCAGGTTGCGCTCCGGCAGGACGCGCTCCAGTCGCTCGCGCAGGCGGTTTCGATCCTCCAGGTCCTCGACGCGGAGGCCGACGCGCCAGGCACGGTCGCCGTAGGTGGGCCCGATGCCGCGACCCGTGGTCCCCACCCTGGAGTCCGCGAGACGATCCTCGTTGCCCCGGTCCAGCGCCACGTGGTACGGCATGGTGACGTGGGCGCTTCGGCTGACGCGGACGCGGCTCACGTCGATGCCGCGCGAGATGAGCATATCCAGCTCGGAGATCAGCGTCGCCGGGTTGACCACGACGCCGTTGCCGATGACCGAGGTGATGTGCGGATAGAGGACCCCGGAGGGGACGAGCTGGAGCTTGAAGACCTCAGTGCCGGTGACGACGGTGTGGCCGGCATTGTCGCCACCTTGGTAGCGGACAACCATGGCCACCTGGGGGGCCAGGAAGTCGGTTGTCTTGCCCTTGCCTTCGTCACCCCACTGGAGCCCCACGATCACGGTGGCCGGCATCAGGATCTCCCAATGGAATGCAAAAGGTCCCGGGCCGACCGGCTCGGGACCTGGATATACGTCTCCCGCGATCGTCCTCCGGAGCTCCGGAGGACCGTCCTTGACCGGTCGCCCTGCCGCTGCTGCCAGCGGTGCAGGCGCCCTCCTCGAGCGATCGCAGACCTCCCATTCGCCCGCCACTGGCGGGACTGAGAAGAACGCCGGGAGTATAGCAGGCGCACCCGACCCCACCGGGTCCGGTGCGCCGCGGATCCACCGCAACCCCGCACAGGTGCCGCCACCGTACCCGCCCGGTACTTTCCGCACGCCGCACCCGTACAGGTGGTCCGATATGCCGCGCCATCGCGGGCGCGTACCGTGCGGCATGTGAAACGCCTGCTCGCCGCGACCAGCCTGGCAGCGCCGACGGTGGTGCTCGTGCTCCTGCTTGTCGATGCCGGCTCGGTCACCCCCACGATCTACGGCCAGGTGCCGCTGCCCGTCGTCGCCGGCATCTGCGTCGCGATCGCCCTCTGGCTGTCCGCGATGTTCTGGCTGGCTGGCCAGCAGTCCGGCACGTCGGAGATCCGACTGCTCGTGCGGGCGGCCGAACAGATGGCCGAGGGCGACCTGGACGTCACGCTGCCCGAGCCGTCAACGGCGATGAGCCAGCGCCTGGCGACCGCGCTCGAGGGGGTCTCCGCCAAGATCACCGCCAGCCAGGAGGCTGCGACCGTCGATCGCCTCACCGGCATCGCCAGCCGCAGCGCGCTGCTGGGCGCCCTGGTCAACGAAGTGGAGCGCGCCAGCCGCTACGAGCGCCCCATGACCGTGGCGTTCGTGGACATCGACCACTTCAAGGCCGTCAACGACACCTACGGGCACGCCGCGGGCGACGTGGTCCTGCGGGGCGTGGCCCAGACGCTCAAGGGCAACCTCCGCGCCACGGACGTGATCGGCCGGTACGGCGGGGAGGAGTTCATGCTGATCCTCACCGAGACCATGGTCGATGACGCGGCGGTGCTGGCCGAGAAGCTTCGCGGCCTGGTCGCCAAGCAGCGCTTCTCGGTCGAGGGCAACCACCAGCTGGCCGTCACGGTGTCGATCGGCCTCGCCGGCGGCGTGGGCCGGACGCTCCGCGTGGATTCGCTGGCGCGCAACGCCGACGCGGCCATGTACACGGCCAAGGCGATGGGACGGAACCAGACCTACATCTTCAGCGAGCCCGACGAGGACGCCCGCGTCCTGCGCTCCCCGGTCTCTCCCGCGGCCCGCGTCCGCGCCACCCAGATCGGGCTCTCGGCCCGTGATGCTGCCGCCGCGGTGCTGGGCGCCGTGATCTCGCCCATGGCCGAGCACAAGGGGCAGCCGTCGTCGGTCGTGGCCACCATCGTGACCGAGATCGCCGAGCGGCTCGACCTGCCCGAGCAGGAGGTGGACCGCATCCGGCTGGCCGCGATGCTGCGCGACATCGGCAAGGTCGTGGTCCCCGACGAGGTGCTCGACAAGGCCACGCCGCTGAACCCGTCGGAGTGGCAGTCGGTCGTCCAGCACCCGCAGCTGGGCCAGGTGATCCTGGAGCGGGCCGCCTCCCTCCGCGATACCGTGCCGATCATCCTCCACCACCACGAGCAGTTCTCCGGCCAGGGCTACCCGTTCGGCCTGCGCGGCAACGACATCCCGCTGGGCGCACGGATCGTGGCCATCGCGGACGCCTACGAGGCGATGACCGGTGACCGGCCGTACCGCCCGGCGATGAGTCACGAGGCCGCCGTGCGAGAGCTGCGCCGGAACGCCGGCACACAGTTCGATCCGGAGCTGGTCGCCCTCTTCTGCACGCTCTGGGGCGAGGTTCCGCCGGTGCCGGATCCGCGGATCGACGCGCTCCTGGCCCCGCTCAACCTGCTCACCCGCGACCACCACCGCGACGGACCAGCCGTGCGCGACCTCGACCCTCGGCTCGAGCCTGACCCCAGGCTGGCGCCCGAGCCACGCGTGAGCTGGTCCTCGGGCCGCGAGGCGGCCGTCTAGGCCGATCGGCGGTCTCCCTGGGGGTCTCCCTGGGGGCCGACTCGCGGCGGCGAACGGGTCGCCGCTCCGGACGGGTCGCCGCTCCGGACGGGTCGCCGCTCCGGATGTTCCCCCCGGATACAACCCGACGAGAATCACGCCGCCTGACGGGTGTCGAGGCACAAACGCGCCCGTTTGGTCCCGGTTGCCGAGGAGGGGTGTCCCCCCGAGTGGTGGGAATTGGGCGAGGCTCCTGACGTCGGCGGATTCCGGGGCACTTGGGCCTGCCAACGGGGGGTTCAACGACAGGCTGTCCTCCACGGGAACGTCCCTGGCCCGGAACGGGGCCGCACCGCGCACTGACCGGCGTGCCGCCCGCGGTCCGGATCCCGGCGGTGGGACTCCGGCGCTGGTGTCCTGACTCGCGCGCTCCTCGCATGTTCACGCCCCGCACGAGCGCACACGAGACTCGCCCGCAGCTTGATGGCGACGTCGGGATCGGGCACCTGGGGTCGCCCACGGCGGGTGGATCCGGTCCCGCGGCGATGCGCAGCCGCTAAGTCCGGGTTGAGCGCCCGTGAAGCGCCGACCGCTACGGTCGTCCCGTACCCGCCACTGCCCGCCGGCACGCAGGGTCGGCCCGTGACCCGTCGGCTGACCAAGGGGAGCAACGCAACATGAACAAGGTGCTGCTGACCGGGAGACTGACGCGCGACCCGGAGATGCGGGCGCTTGCCAGCGGCAAGTCCGTCACCCAATTCAGCATCGCGACCAACGAGTACGCCGGCCACGGCAAGGAGCGGGCGGAATACCACAACGTCGTGACCTGGGACAAGCTCGCGGAGATCTGCGGTCGCTACCTCGGCAAGGGCCAGCAGGTCGCCATCGAGGGCCGGATCCAGACGCGCAGCTGGGACGATGAGCGCGGCGCACGGCACTGGAAGACGGAGATCGTCGCCAGCGGCGTCGAGATGCTGTCGGGCCGCCGCAAGAAGGACTACGCGGCCGAATCGGCCGCCGAGGCTCTCGAGCTGCAGGGTGACCGCTTCGGCAGCACGCCGGTCAGCGACGACGCCATGGCGGCGGAGCCCCTGGTTGACGAGGCCCAGGCGGCGGCGTAGCCCCCACGAACCGGCTCTCACGCATGGACCCCGGCGGCGCCGCACCTCGAGGCGTTGCCGGGGTCCGATCCCGGCACGACCCGGGCCGCGCCGGGAGGGACCCGGGCGCCCGGCGCAGATCAGGCGTCCGGCGCAGATCAGGCGTCCGGCGCGGCCCCATACAGGCTGCGCCGCGGGATCCCGGTCTCCGCGGCCACCCGTCGAGCCGCCTCGCCGCGCGCAGCCCCATCCGCCACAAGCGTCTCGACGCGGGCGCGTGCGGCCACCAGCGGGTCCGTGGCGGCGTCTCCGACCAGCTCGGCACTTGCGGCGCCCGCCGCCCTGGCCCGCGACGACCGGTCCACCGCCCCGACCACCAGCACAAACTCGCCGCGCGCTGGGATCTCGCCCGACGCAGCAAGCCCGGCAAGGTCACCGAGCGAACCCCGGACGATCGACTCGTGGAGCTTCGTGAGCTCGCGGCAGACGGCCCCAGGCCGATCCGGCCCGCAGGCGGCGGCCAGGTCGCGCAGCGTCGCCGCGGCGCGCCCGGGTGCCTCAAACAGCAGGCTGCCGCGCTCGTCAGCGGCCACCCGCGCCAGGCGCTCCTTGCGCTCCCGGCCGGTCCGGGGCAGGAACCCCTCAAAGCACCAGCGCGGCCCCGCAATCCCCGATGCCGCGACCGCGGCCAGGACCGCGGATGCACCCGGGATCGGGACGACGATGCCCCCCTCGGCACCCCACGCCGCCACCAGCCCCTCGCCCGGGTCGCTGACGGATGGCGTGCCCGCGTCGGTGATCAGCGCGAGGTCGCGCCCGCCACGCAGGTGGGCAAGCAGCTCAGCCAACCGCTCCGGGGCGCTCTGCGCGTGATAGCTGACCAGTCGCGTGGTGACGCCGTGGCGGTCCAGCAGCCGCCGACTGTGGCGCGTGTCCTCCGCGGCGATGAGCGGAACGGCGCTGAGGACCTGGATGGCCCGCAGCGTGACGTCGCCCAGGTTCCCGATGGGCGTGGCCACGACATAGAGCCGACCGGGGCCGGTCGGCTCCGACGGAGCGTCCGGGCGGGCGGCCGACTCCGGGTCAGTCGCCGACTCCGAGCCGACGGCCGAATCCGGGTCGATCGCCGACTCCGGGCCGGCACCGTCCCGACGCGGACTCGCCACCCGGCCCGGCGTGGCGTGCAGGCCCCCCGGGGCGGCCCGTGCCGTCCGGCGCGCCATCAGGCGTGATCCAGGTGGGCGTGACGGGACCGGGCCAGCCCGGCGACCGGCGGCAGCTTGCGCTTGAACGCCGAGGCGGCGATCATCCCGGCGACCCGCTCCACCAGCGGTCGGTCCAGGCCCTCCGCGACCACGGCGTCCACCGACCGCTCCTCCTCGACCAGGAGCCGGAGCACCACGTCGAGCACTGGATAGGCAATCCCGGCCTCGCCCTCGTCGGTCTGCCCGGGCCACAGGTCCGCCGACGGCGCCTTCCGGATGATCGGCTCCGGCACGCCAACGGCGAGCGCCAGCTGGCGAACCTGGCTCTTGAACAGGTCGCCGATCGGGTTGAACGCACAGGCGTTGTCGCCGTAGATCGTCGTGTACCCGATCAACGCCTCGGTCCTGTTGCCGGTGCCCGCGACCAGGGCACCCCATGCGGCTGAACGGTCATAGAGGACGGCCATCCGGGTGCGTGCCATGTAGTTGCCGCGGCGGACCGGCCCGGCGTCCGGCTGGGATTCGAAGTACGCGTCAACCATGGGGCTGATGTCGACCAACTCGGACCCACAGCCCAGGCCGCGGACCACCATCTCGGCATCGGACCGCGATGCCGGCGCTGACGTTCGGTACGGCAGCAGCATGCAGACCAGCCCGTCCGGCCCGATTGCCTCCGTGACCAGGTGGGCCACCAGCGCCGAGTCGATCCCGCCCGAGAGGCCAACCACGACGCGCGCCATGCCGGCGGCGGCCAGCTGCTCGCGGATGAACCCCACCAGGCGTGGCCGGACAGTGTCCGGGTTGATCCGGAGCCGGTCCGGGAGTTCGAACAGGGGCCTGCCGTCCGCCCCCGTCATGGTGCCCACGGTCAGGCGCCGGCGACGACCGGGCCAGTCTCCTGGGTCTTGGACGCGATCACGCCGTGGATCGTCTCGCTGGCGACGGACTTGCTGACCTGCTCGGCGAAGTGGCACGCGACCTGGTGGCCGCCCCCCATGTCGCGCGGTGCCGGGTCCTCGGCCGAGCACTGCTCGGGGTTGCCGAGCTGTTCGCGCAGCCAGCACCGGGTGTGGAACCGGCAGCCGGTGGGCGGCTTGGCGGGCGACGGCACGTCGCCGTGGAGGACGAGGCGCTTCTTGCGGACGCGCGGGTCCGGATCGGGCACCGCCGAGAGGAGCGCGACCGTGTACGGATGCCGCGGGTGCGCGTACAGGTCCGCGACGTCCGCGACCTCGACGATCTTGCCGAGATACATCACCCCGACCCGGTCGCTGATGTACTGCACGACCGAGAGGTTGTGCGCGACGAACAGGTACGTCAGGTTGAACTGCTCGCGCAGGTCTGACATCAGGTTGAGGATCTGCGACTGGATCGAGACATCCAGGGCGGAGACCGGCTCATCGGCGAAGACGAACTCCGGGTCCAGCGCGAGGGCGCGGGCGATCCCGATCCGCTGGCGCTGCCCGCCGGAGAACTCGTGCGGATAGCGCCGGGCGTAGTCGCGCCGCAGCCCGACCACCTCGAGGTAGTCCCCGGTCCGCTTGTCGCGCGCCGTCCGGTCCGCCCAGCCATTCTCGGCCGTCGCCTGCGCCATCAGGCCCTCGCCGATGATGTCGCTGACCGGCATGCGCGGGTTCAGCGACCCGACGGGGTCCTGGAAGATGACCTGGATTCGGCGCCGCAACGCCTTGAGGTCGTCGCCCTTGAAGGCCAGGATGTTTCGGCCCTCCATCTTGACCTGGCCGGCGGTTGCCTTCTCGAGGCGGAGCAGCGTCCGGCCGAGGGTGGTCTTGCCACAGCCGGACTCGCCGACCAGGCCAAAGACTTCGCCCTTGCGGATCTGGAACGAGACGTCGTCGACGGCCTTCACCTGGCCGACCGTCCGCCGGATGATCCCCGCGCGGATCGGGTAGTACGTCTTGAGGTGCTCGACCTCGATCAGCGGCAGCTCGGCGTCCGGCGCTGCCGGGGACGGAGCCAGGGACGCAGGCTGGGTCACGCAGGGTCTCCCATCGGGGTGTCGTAGGCGGCCAGTCGATCCCGGAAGCGCGGGTCGTGGAGGAGGCAGCGCGAGCTGATGCCCTCTCCCAACGAGATGAGCGGCGCCTCGCCCGTCGCGCACTCGCCCCACTGGTACGGACAGCGCGGCTGGAACTTGCAGCCGGGCGGCATCCGGAACGGGTTGGGGACCATGCCCTTGATCACGGAGAGCGGCTTGCCACGCTTGCCCTGGGACGGGATCGACTCCAGCAGGCCCCTGGTGTAGGGATGTCGCGGGTGGAGGAGGACCTCCTCGACGCTGCCCGTCTCGACCACGCGCCCGGCGTACATCACCGCGACGTCGTCGACCGTCTCCGCGACCACGCCCAGATCGTGCGTGATGAGCAGCAGCGCGGCGCCCGTGCGGGTCTGGATGTCCTTGATCAACTCCAGGATCTGGCGCTGGATCGTGACGTCCAGGGCCGTCGTGGGCTCGTCGGCGATGATCAGCGCCGGGTTGCAGGAGAGCGCCATGGCGATCATGACGCGCTGGCGCATGCCGCCCGAGAGCTCATGGGGGTACTGGTCGAGGCGGCGCTTCGCGTCGGCCACGCCCACGTCCTCGAGCGCCGTCTGGGCGATCCGGCGCGCGCCCTTCTTGTCCGTCTCCTGGTGGAGCAGGATCGCCTCGGTCAGCTGCGCGCCGACGGTCAGCACCGGGTTCAGGCTGGTCATCGGCTCCTGGAAGATCATGGCGATCTGGCCGCCGCGGATCTTGCGAATCTCCTGGTCCGAGAGCTTCAGCAGGTCCCGCCCGTTGAACATGATCTCGCCGCCGGCGATCAGCCCCGGTGGCTGGTCGATGAGCCGCATGATCGTCAGCGCGGTCACGCTCTTGCCGCAGCCGGACTCCCCGACCAGCGCGAGCCGGCCGCCCCTGCGGATGGAGAAGCTCACGCCATC
Source organism: uncultured Chloroflexota bacterium (assembly GCA_903822495.1). Classification (GTDB taxonomy): domain Bacteria; phylum Chloroflexota; class Limnocylindria; order Limnocylindrales; family CSP1-4; genus CAIJPD01. The sequence continues at coordinate 13,799 of CAIJPD010000048.1, forward strand.
GACGGCCTTGACCAGGCCATCCATGACCTTGAAGTGGGTGCGCAGGTCGCGGACGTCGAGGAGGACGTCTCCGACGCCGGCGCGCAGGGCGTGGGCGCCGGGGTCCAGGTCGGTCGTCATATCTTGGCCCTCGGGTCGAGGGCATCACGCAGCCCGTCGCCCATGAAGTTGATGCCCAGCACGATCACCACAATGGCCGCGCCCGGGAAGAAGGCCCACCACCAGTTGCCGTTGATGATGGTGTCCTGCGATCCCGAGAGGATATTGCCCAGGGTGGGGGTCTCCGGCCCCACGCCGAAGCCCAGGAAGCTGACGAACGCTTCGCCGATGATCACGCCGGCCACGCTCAGGGTGGTGGCGACGATGATCGGCGAGAGGGCGTTGGGCATCAGGTGGCGGAAGATGATCCGGAAGTTGCCGACGCCGGCCGCGCGCGCCGCGTCGACGTAGTCCTCCTCGCGCAGGCTGAGGAGGATGGCCCGGACCAGCCGGGCGATTCCCAGCCAGCCGAACAGGCCGAAGATGATCGTGACACTCAGCCAGTTGCCGGAGCCAAGGAACTTCGTGAACACGAGGACCACGAAGAGCAGCGGCAGCGTCAGCAGCGAATCGACGATCCGCATGAGGATGGTGTCCACCAGGCCGCCAAAGTAGCCGGCGATCCCGCCGACGAGTGCGCCGATGACGGTCGCGATGATCGACGCGAGGACGCCGATCAGCAGCGAGAGCCGGGTGCCATTGACGACCAGCATCAGCACGTCCCACTGCAGGCGCGCCGTCTCGCCGAACGGGTGTCCAAGCATGGGTCCCCGACCGAAGGAGTCGATCACGTCGGGATACGGGATCGTGTACAGGTCGAATGGCAGGATGAACGGACCCACGACGCCGGCCAGCACCATCGTGAAGAAGAGCGCCGAGCCGACGATGGCCATGCGGTGCTTTCGGAACCGCCGCCACGCGAGCTCCCACTGGCCCAGCGACTCGAGCGCGACGTCATAGTCGGGCGATGCTTCCAGTTCCTCGACCTCGGCCCGGATGTAGGCGTCCTGGCCGGACTCGCCGACCGCAGGAGTCACCGGGGCGTCCTTCCGCTCATCCATAGCTGATCCTCGGATCCACGATGGCGTAGACGATGTCCGCCAGGAGATTGGCAAGGACCACGATCAACGCCGTGACGACCAGGATCCCCATGAGGACCGTGTAGTCGTACTCGGAGACGGCCTCGATGTAGGCGCGACCCATGCCCGGCCAGCTGAAGATCGTCTCGGTCACGATGGCGCCCGTGAAGAGGAACGGCAGCTCCAGGGCCACGTTGGTCACGACCGGGAGCAGCGCGTTCCGGAGGGCGTGGCCCACGATCACGCGTCGCTCGGCGACGCCCTTGGCGCGCGCCGTCCGGACGTAGTCCTGGCCCAGCGCGTCGATCATGGCCGCCCGGACAAACCGGGAGTCGCCCGCGATGTTGACGAAGACCAGCGTGATCACGGGCAGCACCAGATGTCTGGCGAGGTCCAGCAGGACGAAGACCGGGCGCTCCCTGAGCAGCTGCGTGTACTCGTCCGTGCCGAAGATTGGCACCTCGCGCACGTCCCACATGCCACCCGACGGGAGCCAGTTCAGGGTCCCGGCGAACAGGAGGATGAGCATCAGGCCCAGCCAGAACGTCGGGAAGGAGAAGCCCACGTAGTTGAAGATCGTGATGATGGTGTCCGCCTTGCCATAGCGGTTCACCGCCGCGATCACCCCGCTGAACAGCGCGAGGGCGATCCAGACCACGAGCGCCACGCCGCCCAGGATGGCGGTCGCCGCGATGCGGCCACCGATCACGCTGACGACCGGCTGCCCATTCGTGGACGAGTAGCCGAAGTCTCCGTGCAGGACGCCGTTATCACCGCCGCCCAGGCCGCTCGGCAGGAAGTTGGGCACGCCCTGTGGGCTGATGAAGAGACTGGCGAGCCCGCCGACCGGGTCATCCGCGAGCTGCTTGGTGCCGGTTCGCGTGTTGCACACGCCAATCCAGCGGCAGTACTGGATGGGGATTGGCTGGTCCAGGCCCCACCGGGCCCGGAACGCGTCGATCTGGGCGGTGGTCACCTTGGGGTTCTGCGCAAACCGGACCTCGGGACCACCGGGGGCAGTCAGGAGGATCGAGTAGATGAGCAGCGACGAGAAGAACAGCGTCGGAATGATGCCGATCAGGCGACGGACGATGAATCCGATCACCGCGCCCCTCCCCAGTGCACTCTGCCAACTCCTCCGCGATTGATGAAGGGACTGCCGCGCTGAGCGCGGCAGTCCCGTTCGCAGTTACGACCGATCCGCTCGCGGCTCCAGGCCGGACGAACGGGTGCGATTGGCTACTCCCGCCACCAGTCCTCGATGTTCCAGGTCTGGGTGGATGCAGAGCCGTTGTTCACGACGTTGTGCATCTTGGCGATCTTGAGGAGGACCGTCCGCCAGTTGTAGAGGGCGATCTCCGGGAAGGCGTTGGCCGGGTTGACGTAGAAGTCCTGGATCTTGGCCATGTTGTCCTTGATGACCTTCAGGTCAACGGTGGTGTTGTTGGCATCCAGGAGCTTGTCGAGCTCGGGGTTGTTGACGCGGATGTAGTTCTGGCCGCTGTGGTCACCCACGCTCGGGTCGAACTTGGAGTGATACAGGGTGTAGATGCCCGTGGGATCCGGGGTCGCCAGCCAGGCGAACTCGGCCACGTCGTAGTTGCCGTGGGTCAGGTTGCACAGGACGTCGCTGTCCTTGCCCGTCCAGCCGGCGAAGATGGTCGCGGGAGTCGTCGGGTTGACGACGACCTTGATGCCGATCTTGTTCAGCTGCGAGGAGAGCAGGGTGAGGGTGTCGACGCGGTACTGGCGGTCCTTGCGGGTGCAGGCCTGGAACTCGGCCTTGTTGCCGTTGAGGGCCAGGATGCCGTCAGCGCCCTTGGTGAAGCCGGCCTTGGTGAGGACGTCCGTCGCCTTGGCCTGGTCGAACTTGTAGCACGGGATGTCGCTGTAGAACCACGTCACGGCGGACGTGAAGCTGCACGACGGGGTCGCCGACTTGTTGATGATGCGGGTGTTGATCTCGTCCTTGTCGACCGCGTAGTGGAGGGCCTCCATCATCGCCTTGGCGCCGGCGGCCCCGAACTTCTTGGTCAGCGACGCCATGTTCCACGAGTGCTGCTCGTAGGTCACGCCGTCGGTCGCGTCAACCTGGGACTGCGGGATGGCAGCCTTGGTGATCGCGTCGAGGTGGGTGTGGTTGAACTCGAGGGCGACATCCACTTCGCCGTTCTTGAAGCCGGCGATGAGCGCCGCGGTGTCGGCGTAGTAGCGCAGGGTCCAGGTGTCGAACGGCGCCTGGGCCTTCTTGATGGTCTCCCAGAACTTGGCGTTGGCCTTGAAGTCGGTCTGCGCGCCGGCCGCCCACTTGGTGGGGATGTACGGCCCGCTGTAGACGCCCTTCTCGGGCGCATCGTTGGTGTACAGCTTGTTGACCGCGTCCGTCACCGACGAGGTGGCCAGGTACTTGGCCGGGAGGAGCGGACCGAACAGGCCCAGAAAGGCCTCGTAGATCTTCCCGAAGTGCAGCACGCAGCTGCTGCCGGTGCCGCCGTCGATGCTGGTGATGTCCTCGTAGCCCACCGTGCCCGTCGCCAGGCCGGTGTTGTCCTTGTCCATCACGAACTTGCGGGTGGCTTCCAGGTCGGCGCACGAGATGGCCGTGCCGTCCGACCACTGGGCGCCGGGGATCAGGTCCACCTTGACGTCCATCTTGGAGCCGGTGACGGTGACGCCGCCGTTGATGGTCGTCGGCACGGACGTCGTCAGCTGGCCGTAGTACTTGAGGTCGGCCGTGGCGCCCCACAGGCCCCAGAGGGAGCCGCCGAACGCGTCGACGTTGTTGGCAAACGTGTCGTAGTACGTGTACCAGATGGTGGTGGGCTCGCCGGCGATGCCGGTGACGAGCTTGCCACCCTTCTTCCCGACCGGCTCGGGCTTGTAGTTGGTCTTCGTCAGATCAGGGAGCGGCGGCGTGGTGGGGGCCGCGGTCGCGGCCTTCGTCGGACCCGTCGTGGGCGCCGGCGTGGCGCTGCTGCCGCATGCCGCTGCGACGATCGCCGCGGTCATGGCAAGGCTAAAGAGGCGTTTTCGCATCGACCTTTCCTCCGCTAAATGGAGCATATATCGCTGTGCTTTCCTCGCTGCCCCGGTGGTGGTCCGCTGTCGGGCTGTGCCCCCGCTGGGCTGTCCGGAGCGATCACGCCGGGATCAAAAAGGTGCCAGACCCTGCTGCTCCTGCTGCGCTGGCGGCCACTATGGGGTGCCAGTTGGAACGTGTCAATGTGCCCAGCGACGCACGCCGGAATAGATCAATCAGGACACGGGGTATCGATTGGGGCGGTCGGCCTGGCGCGCAGATCTGGTTGGCGCGCGGCCCCCGCCTCGTCGAGGCGGCGCACCGGGGCGCCGTGCGGGGCCTCCGTCACCAGCTCCGGGTGGTCATGCGCCTCGCGCGCGATCTCGATCAGGGCGTCCGCGAATGCATCCAGGGTTTCGATCGATTCGGTCTCCGTCGGCTCGATCAGCATCCCCTCCTCGACGGTCAGCGGGAAGTAGACCGTCGGGGCGTGGAAGCCCTTGTCGAGGAGGCGTTTGGCCACGTCCAGGGTGCGGACCCCGGTCGCGCGCCTGAGCGTGGCTGCCGAGGCGATGAACTCGTGCATGCAGTGACGCGCGAACGGGATGTCGTAAGCGCCGGATTCGGCGAGCCGATGCTTCAGGTAGTTCGCGGCCAGGACCGCGTCGTCGCTGACTTCGGCCAGCCCAGCCGCCCCGTGGGAGCAGAGGTACGCGTACGCGCGCACGAGGACGCCGGTGCTGCCGACGAAGGTGCGCAGGCGGCCGATCGAGGTGGGCCGCTCGCCGGTCCGCTCCAGGCGGAACGTCCCGTCGGGCTCGCGCAGGACGCGTGGCGAGGGCAGGAATGGCACCAGCCGCTCCCCCACCCCGACCGGGCCGGCACCGGGGCCGCCGCCGCCATGCGGCGTCGAGAACGTCTTGTGCGTGTTGATGTGCATGACGTCGAAGCCGGCCTCGCCAGGCTTGAACCGGCCCAGGATGGCGTTGAGATTGGCGCCGTCCATGTAGGCCAGTGCGCCGGCGGCGTGGACGGCCTCGATGAGGTCGCCGATCCGGGATTCAAACAGGCCCAGCGTGGAGGGATTAGTGATCATGATCGCCGCGGTCCGCGGGCCAAGGGCCGCCCGGAACGCGTCGATGTCGACGGCGCCATCGGGCCGCGACGGGATGTTGACCGTGGTGTAACCAGCCATCGCCGCGGTGGCCGGGTTGGTCCCGTGCGCCGAGTCCGGGACCAGCACCTCGGTCCGGTCCGCATCCCCGCGGGCCAGGTGGTAGGCGCGAACCATGAGGATCCCGGCCAGCTCGCCATGGGCGCCGGCCGCCGGCTGGAGCGTGACGGCGCGCATGCCGCTGATCTCGGCCAGCCACTGCTCCAGCTCCCAGAGCAGCTGGAGGGTGCCCTGGGCCGTCTCGTCCGGGGCCATGGGGTGGAGCCCGGCGAACCCGGGCAGGCGGGCCGCCCACTCGTTGATCTTGGGGTTCCACTTCATCGTGCACGAGCCGAGCGGGTAGAACCCGGCGTCGACCGCGTAGTTCAGCTGGGACAGGTTCACGTAGTGGCGGACGAGGTCCGGCTCGCTCAACTCCGGGAGGCCGGGCGGGGCCGAACGGAGCTGGTCGGCCGGGATCCGGGCGAGCGCGTCCTTGGGTGGGTGGGCCACGCGGGCAACACCCCGCCCCGGCCGGGACTGCTCGAAGATCGTCGGCTGCAGGCGCGGCCCAACGACGCTCACGCCGCACCTCCAGTGGCCGAGGCCAGCTCGGTCGCGAACCTGGTGATCTGCTCAGGGGTGGTCAGCTCGGTCGCGCAGACCAGCAGGGCGTCGGACAGCGCGGGCTCGTCCGGGAGCGCGTCGGCGAGAGCCAGGCCGGCCAGGACACCCCGGTCCAGCAGCCGCCGGTGCACCGCGCGGGCGTTGGGCACGCGGACGGCGAATTCATTGAGATAGGCGCCGGCGTGGACCCGTGGGGCGCCGACAGCCGCCAGGGCGCCTTCCAGCTCCGTGGCGCGTGCGGCGCCGGTTGCCGCGACGTCGCGCAGCCCGTGCGGGCCGAGCGCGGCGAGCCAGATGCTGGCGGCCAGCGCCAGGAGCGCCTGGTTGGTGCAGATGTTGCTGGCCGCCTTCTCCCGTCGGATGTGCTGCTCCCGTGCCTGGAGCGTCATGACGAAGGCACGCTGCCCATCCAGGTCGCGCGTCTGGCCCACCAGGCGTCCCGGGATCTGCCGGATCAGCGCGGTGGTGCAGGCGATGAGACCCAGGTATGGCCCGCCGTACTGGGGCGGGATGCCCAGCGGCTGCCCTTCGCCGGCGGCGATGTCCGCACCGTAGGCGCCTGGCGGCGCCAGGACGGCCAGGGAGACCGGCTCCACGACGGCGACCAGCAACGCCCCCGCCGCGTGGGCGAGGCGGCCGGCCTCGGCCATCGGCTCGAGGAGGCCGAAGAAGTCCGGCTGCGCGATCACGACGCCGGCGACCGGGCGGTCGGCCTCGGCGAGCAGCCGCTCCAGGGCGACCAGGTCGGTGGTGCCGGCCGCCGGACCTTGGGCAACCAGCGGGATCTCGTCGAGCTGCAGGCCGGCGAAGTAGGTGCGCAACACCTCGCGGTACTGGGGGTGGACCGCGCGGCTCACGAGGACCCGCTCCCGGCGCGTCGCCCGGCACGCCATCAGCGCGGCCTCGGCTGTGGCCGCCCCGCCGTCGTAGTGGGATGCCGAGACCACGTCCAGCCCGGTCAGCTCGGCCATCAGCGACTGGTACTCGTAGATGCTCTGGAGCGTGCCCTGGCTGACCTCGGGCTGGTACGGCGTGTAGGCCGTGTACCACTCCCCGCGGAGCAGCAGCTGGTCCACCAGCGCCGGGCTGTAGTGGCGGTAGACGCCGGCGCCCAGGAACGAGGCGAGGTCCGTCCGGTTGCGACCAGCCATGGCCTCCAGGCGCGTCGCGAGCGAGAGCTCCGGCTCCGCGTCGGGGAGGTTCAGCCTGGAGGCGCGCAGGCCGGCCGGAATGTCGGCAAACAGCTCATCGACGCTGGCGACCCCGATCGCCGACAGCATCCGCTCGCGATCGGCGGGGGTGTGCGGACCGTACGACACGGGATCAGCCGTGCGTGACGGACTCGTAGGCCGCCGCATCGAGGAGGGCTGCCGGCTGGCCCGGATCGCTCAACCGGACCCGGAGCATCCAGCCCCGACCATACGGGTCGATGTTGACCAGCTCGGGCGCCGCCACCAGGTCGCCGTTGATCTCGACGACTTCCCCGGCGACCGGGGCGAACAGGTCGCTCACGGCCTTCACCGATTCGACCACGCCGAACGTGCCGTGCTGCTGGAGCGTGGCCCCCACCGCCGGGAGCTCCACGAAGACCACGTCACCCAGCTCATCGGCGGCAAACTGGGTAATGCCGACGGTCGCGATGTCGCCGTCCTGGCGCACCCATTCGTGCTCCTTGGTGTAGCGCAGATCCGCAGGAACCATCTGGCGGGCCTCCTCGTGGGCGGGCGACGGCCGGGTCGGGCCCGGCGAACGGTCAACGGCAGGACGACGACCAGGGCGGCGGGAAGGTCAGCGCGGGCGCCGGTAGAACGGGAGCGGCGTGACGACGGCATCCACGTGCTGGTCGCGAACCTGGACTGCCAGTATCGTACCCGGCTCCTCGTCCCCCGGCGCGACGTACGCCATCGCGATGGGCCGACCCAGCGTCGGCGACTGGGTCCCGCTGGTGACCACCCCGCTGACCCGGCCGCCGCTGACCACGGGATAGCCGTGCCGGGCGATCCCGCGACCCGTGATCGTGAGCCCAACCAACCGGCGCGTCGGCGGCGCCACGGCGAGCCGCTCCAGCGCGGACCGGCCGACGAAGTCTCCGTCCTTGTCGAGCTTGACCACCCGGCCCAGCCCCGCGTCGTACGGGTTGGTCGCCCGGTCCAGCTCGTTCCCGTAGAGCGGCATCCCCGCCTCCAGCCGGAGCGTGTCGCGGGCGCCCAGGCCGCACGGCTCCAGGCCCTCGGCGCGGCCACCATCCATCAGCGCCGCCCACAGCTCCGTTGTCCGTGCCCACTCGACGAACACCTCGAAGCCGTCCTCGCCGGTGTAGCCGGTGCGGGCGACCAGCGCCGGGATCCCCGCGACCTGCCCCTCCACGGCGGCGTAGTAGCGCAGCGGCGCGAGATCCACGTCCGTGAGGGGGGCCAGGATGGCGGCCGACCGGGGACCCTGCACGGCACACAGGCCCGTGGCCAGCGACCGGTCATCGAGGACCGCCCGGAACGCCACGATGCGTTCGGCGAGCAGGTCCGAGACCACGCCGGCATTGGACGCGTTGGCGACGACCAGGAACCGCTCGGCCGCGAGCCGGTAGACGATCAGGTCATCGACGATGCCGCCGTCGGGCTGGCAGATCATCGAGTAGTGCGCCCGCCCAACCTCCAGCCGGCGCGGGTCGGAGACGAGGGCCGCGGCCAGCGCGTCTCCGGCGCCCGGACCCTCCACGAAGAGCTCGCCCATGTGGGAGAGGTCGAAGAGGCCGGCCCGTTCCCGGACCGCCCGGTGCTCGTCGAGGATCCCGCGGTACTGGACCGGCATCAGCCAGCCGCCAAACTCGATCAGGCGTGCCCCAACGGCGCGATGAGTCGCAACGAGGGGGGTCTCCCGGGGGGCCGCCTCTCCCTCTCCGGGAGCGGGTGTGTCGGTCACCGGGCGGCTGGATGCTGCGAAGGATCGTCGGGCGCGGCCACGGGTGCATCCGCCGGCGCGACGGGGGTTGTGAGCCGCTGGGCTGTACTCATCACGAGATTGCGCTCCGTCTCGAAGGCGAGGATGTCGGGCGCGTCCTCGAACCGCGTCCAGCGCACCTCTTCGAACTCGTGATCGTGCGCCGACAGGTCCCCGCCGACGGGCTCCATGAGGAAATAGTGCACGGTCTTGTAGATCCGCGTCCCACGCTGCACGAAGCTGTACTGGATCGAGGGCAGGCGGTCCGTGATCCGCACCTCCAGGCCCGTCTCCTCGCCCACTTCGCGAAGGGCCGTCTCCTCGGTGGTCTCGCCCGCGTTGGGCGTGCCCTTGGGGAGCGTCCAGGTGACCCGGTCGCGCTCTCGACGGCGCATGCCAAGCACGAGCGACGGGATGTCGCCCTCGTACCGGACGACGATGCCTCCCGCGGAGGTGGCGGTCGCGGTCCTCAGCCGAGCCACGGGGAAACGGCAGGGCTGGTCCGCCGCACCGACCCCGGTCGATCGGCCCTTGACCAGTGCATCGCCACCGTGGGGCGCGGCGCTCCGCCCATGGAGCGACGAGGGCCGACGATCCTCAGCGCCGCACGACCCGCCCGCAGACGCTCCACCGGGCTGGTCGACGCCTCGCGCAGCAACGTGGGACGCGGTGCCGCGGAGTGGAAGCTGCCCGCCGGGCGCAAGCCGAGGCGCAGGTCGCGCGCCCGCGCCGTGCGACGCACGAAGTGGGCGACGGGCCGGGCAGAGTAGCGGGCGGTCACGCTGTGATTCATCGACCCAATGGTACTGCCTCAAAGGTCGGATGCAAGCAACCGGCGCATCACTGATGCAGGTTCCGGTGCCAGAACGCCGCGTTCTTCTGCGAGCGCCACTTCCCGCAGGCCGGCAGCCCGGTAGAGACCGAGAGCGCCCGGGGCATGTGCCCGGAGCGCCCGGAGGTGCGCGGACAGCGTCCCCACGTCACCCCGCGTCATGGGGCCCGTCAGCGCCGCCGCGACGCCGAGGGCGCGGGCATTACCCAGCGTCTGCTCGATCAGCCGTCCGTAGATGGCCAGGGAGCCTGCCTCATCGAGCCCCGCCACGCGGCCCAGCTCGGCGATGGCGTCCAGCAGGGCGACGAATCCGCCCGCGGAGAGCATCGCGGCCGCGTGGTACGCCGCCTTGGTCCCGGGCAGCAGCCTGACGGGCACGGCGCCGAGCGACTCGGCCATCCCCGCCAGCAGCGCCGCGAGCTGGTCGTCGCCCTCGATCGCCACGGCGGCGCCGGCAAGCGCGGCCACCGCCCGCTCCAGGTCGGCGAACGCGACGAGCGGATGGAAGGCGCCGACCTGGGTGCCGGCCGCCATCGCCGGCTGCAGGACCTCGGCGCCCAGCGCGCCGCTGGTGTGGATCAGCGCCTGTCCGCTGTACAGGCGGAGCTCGCGGGCGACCACCGGCAGGGCGTCATCCGGGACACACAGGATGATCAGCTCCGCCTCATCGACCAGTGCCGCCGCCTCGGCGAAGACGCGAGCCCCGGGCACCAGGCGGGCGAAGCGCTCGCGCCGTCCGGCATCCCGTGACGCGACCGCGGCGATCGGCCAGCCCGCCCGCTGGAGGGCGACGCCCAGCGCGGTTCCCACGGCGCCGGCCCCGATGATCCCGATCGCGGGGCGCTCGCCCACGCCGCTCTGGACGTGCGGGTGCGGGTGATCGTGCTGATGCACCACGTCTCCGTGGCGGTGGCTGCCCGTCCGGTCCGGGTCCAGCTGGATGCCGGCCGCTTCCAGGTCGGCCACGGTCTCGTCGCGCGCGTGCGCCCGCTGGGCCTTCTCGAGAGCCGCGAGCGCCGCGCGTTCGTCCTCGCTCCGGGACCACGGCCTCACCGCCGGGTCCCCGCAGCAGCCCGGCGCTCGCGGTACGCTTCCATCCAACGAGTGTACCGATCGCAGCGAAGGACAGAACGCGTGGCAATCGACCCCTTTGGCGCCCGGGCTTCGCTCGGCGCAGGCCTCCCGGACTATTACCGGCTCTCCGCCCTCCATGACCGGATCAACCTGGGCCGCGCCCCGGTGACGCTCAAGATCCTCCTGGAGAACGTCCTGCGCCATGCCGGCGGCGGGATCATCACCACGGAGGAGGTCGAGACCCTCGCTTCGTGGCGCGCGGGCGCCTCGGGAACTGCCGAGATCCCGTTCATGCCGTCGCGGGTCCTCCTGCAGGACTTCACCGGCGTGCCCGCGGTCGTCGACCTCGCCTCGATGCGTGACGCGATGGCCGCCCTGGGCGGCGACCCATCACGCGTGAACCCCCTCGTCCCCGCCGACCTCGTCATCGACCACTCGGTCCAGGTGGATCAGTTCGGCACGTCGGCCGCGTATGCGTTCAACGTCGACCGCGAGTACGAGCGCAACGGCGAGCGCTACCAGCTCCTGCGCTGGGCGCAGACCGCGTTCCGCGACCTGCGCGTGGTGCCGCCCGGCACCGGCATCGTCCACCAGGTGAACCTGGAGTTCCTGTCGACCGTCATCGCCGACCGCGCCGACGCCCTGGGCCAGGTCGCCTTCCCGGACACCCTGGTCGGGACGGACTCGCACACCCCGATGGTCAACGGCCTCGGCGTGTTCGGGTTCGGCGTCGGCGGCATCGAGGCCGAGGCCGTCCTGCTCGGCCAGCCCCTCTACCTGCCCATGCCGCGGATCATCGGCGTCCGCCTCAAGGGGGAGCTCCCCCGCGGCTCGACCGCCACGGACCTCGTCCTCGTCGTGACCCAGATGCTGCGCAAGTTCGGCTGCGTCGGCGCCTACGTCGAGTTCGCCGGCGATGGCCTGTCGAGCCTCGCCCTGCCCGACCGGGCGACGATCAGCAACATGAGCCCCGAGTTTGGGCCAACCACGACCATCTTCCCCATTGACGAGGAGACGCTCGCCTACCTGCGCCTGACCGGGCGCCGTAAGGAGCGAGTCGCGCTTGTCGAGCGCTACGCCAAGGACCAGGGCCTCTGGCGGGAGCCCGGCCGTGGGCCGGACTTCGATGCCGAGCTGGAGCTTGACCTGTCGACGGTCGAGCCCTCGCTGGCGGGCCCTCGCCGCCCGCAGGACCGGGTCATCGTCCCGGACCTGCCGGCCAACTTCCACGCGGCCTACCCGGAGCTGCCGGCGCAGCCCCAGCCGATCACCATCACCCTCGACGGCCAGACGCAGCAGGTCGCCCACGGCTCCGTCGCCATCGCGGCCATCACCTCGTGCACCAACACGTCCAACCCCTCGGTCATGATGGCAGCGGGTCTCCTGGCCCAGAAGGCCGTCGCGCGCGGCCTCACCGTGCCACCGACGGTCAAGACGTCGTTGGCACCCGGATCGCGAGCCGTGACTGCCTACCTCGAGCGGGCGGGCCTGATGGACCCGCTGGGCGCCCTGGGCTTCACCCTGGCCGGCTACGGCTGCACGACCTGCATCGGCAACTCGGGCCCGCTCGACGAGCCGGTCGCCAAGGCGATCGAGGAGAACGACCTGGTCGTGGCGGCGGTCCTCTCGGGCAACCGCAACTTTGAGGGCCGGGTCCACCCGCTGGCACGGGCCAGCTACCTGGCTTCGCCGCCCCTCGTGGTCGCCTACGCCCTCGCCGGGCGCGTCGACATCGACCTCACCCGCGAGCCGCTGGGCACCGGGTCCGACGGCAATCCCGTCTTCCTGGCCGACATCTGGCCGGCGCCCGAAGAGGTCAAGATCGCCATCAGCGCCTCGATCGACGCGGCGCTCTTCCAGCGGACCTACGACGAGGTCTTCAACGGCGACGAGCGCTGGTACCAGCTCGAGGTGCCGACCGGCGATCGCTACGCCTGGGACCCAACCTCCACGTACATCGCCCGGCCGCCATTCTTCGAGGGCCTCACGGCCGATCCGGCGCCCATCACGGACCTGGTCGGTGCCCGCGCGCTCGCGGTCCTGGGCGACTCCGTCACGACGGACCACATCTCCCCCGCGGGGAACATCTCGCCCCGCTCCCCCGCCGGCCAGTGGCTCCAGGCCAACGGCGTGGCGCCGCTCGACTTCAACTCGTACGGGGCCCGGCGCGGCCATCACGACGTGCTGGTGCGCGGCACGTTCGCCAACATCCGGCTGCGCAACAGCCTGGCCGACGGCAAGGAGGGCCCGTACACGGTCCACCTCCCCGACGGCGAGCCGATGTTCATCTTCGAGGCGTCGGAGAAGTACGCCGCCGAAGGCGTGCCCCTGATCATCCTGGCGGGCCGCGAGTATGGCTCCGGCTCGTCGCGTGACTGGGCGGCCAAGGGCCCGCTCCTGCTGGGCATCCGGGCCGTCATCGCGGAGAGCTACGAACGGATCCACCGCTCCAACCTGGTCGGCATGGGGATCCTGCCGCTCCAGTTCCTGCCCGGCGAGAGCGCGGCGTCGCTCGGCCTGACCGGCCGCGAGACGTTCACGATCCGGGGCCTCGCCGAGGTGGGCGCCCACTCCCACGTCACCGTGGTGGCCAGGGACGACGCGGGCGTCGAGCGCGAGCTCACGGCGATCGCTCGCCTGGATGGCCCCATCGAGGTGGATTACTACCGCCAGGGCGGCATCCTCCCAGCGGTGCTCCGCCGCCTGGCCCGGGAGAGCTAGCCCCGCAGACCCGGCACACCCAACCCGCGCGGCCCGCACGGGGCCGGCGACTCTGAAGGCCCGGCGGCAACGCCGGGCCTTCCCATATCCGCGTGGCGTCCCGAGACCCAGACCCGGCCGGCCGGCCCGGTGGTTCCCCGGATAGCCGAAACCCCCGGGGGAGGACCGGGGGTTTCGTAGAGTGGGTCGATGATTGCGGTTGACTGGACCACCTGCGGTGGGCTCGTCCACCCTCTGACGCCCGGTTCGGCGAGCCTGTGACGCGATGTTCGGGAGTTTCTTTCCCTGATGTCGGGATTGTGTTCCTCGGTGGAAGGGAGCACAACGTGCCGGCCGCCACGGCACGCGGTGCCGTTCGGCCCTGCGGGGAGGGGCCGCCGCGGCGCGCACATGGGGCCTCACGACCCTGCCGCGGAGCCAGCCCCCCCCGACGATCTGGCGCGGGCGATGGCCGCGCTGGTACCCTCGCGACATGGCAGAGATCATCCCGGTCAACTACCGGACCGACATCCTCCCCGAGTACAGCGACACGCCCGTCGGGCTGCTCCTCGAGTATCACAACCTGGAACGAGCGGCCGGCTCCATGCGAAAGCGCCGCCTGCTCATCGGCATGTGCATGGACAGTCGCAGCGCGATCCGCATGCCCAGGAACTTCGCCTACGTCCTGCGCACCGCCGGCGCCAACATGCGCGACAACGAGTTCCGCATGTCGTACGCGATCTCGGTGCTCGGGGTCCGCACCATCGTCCTGATCGCCCACACCGACTGCGGCATGAAGACCGTCGGGGACAAGCACGACGAGTTCATCACCGGGATGGTGGAGTTTGCCGGCTGGACGGCAGAGCAGGCGGAGGCGGTCTTTGCCGAGGGCCTCCCCAAGTTCGGCATCAGCGACGAGGTCGAGTTCGTCATGGGAGAGGCCGCGCGCCTCCGCGCCCTCTACCCCAGGATCGAGGTGGCTCCCCTCCTCTACCAGCTCGAGGACCACCTCCTCTACCAACTGCGCTAGTCCTCGGGACCCGGGCCGGAGGATCGGCAGGGCGGACTGACCCTGGACACAAAGAAGCGGAGGTCGGGGACCTCCGCTTAGGCGTGCGCGAGAGAGATGGTGGGCGATACTGGGTTCGAACCAGTGACCTCACGGATGTGAACCGTGCGCTCTGACCGGCTGAGCTAATCGCCCGGGACGCGCATCATACCGCGAGCCCGGGCCAGCGGGCGCGGAGCACCGCGGGATCAACGCCGTGAACGGCGATCACCTTCCGACGCCCGGTCGCCCCGACGACAAGGCTGACCGAGGAGCGCGGCACGTCCAGCTGGTCGGCGATCAGCCGCAGCAGCGCGTGGTTCGCAGCACCGTCCACCGCCGGTGCTGCGACCCGAGCCCGCAGCTCACCGTCCACGACGCCGTCGATCCGATCAACGCCTCCGCGGGGCGTGAGGCGCAGCGCAAACCGGGCGGCGGGATCGGGCACCGTCAGCTGAGCGCCCGCACCACCGCGGACAGCACGAGCAGCACGACCATGGGCGAGAAATCGACCATGCCGGCCTGCGGCAGGATGCGTCGGACCGGGGCCAGGATGGGCTCTGTCGCCCGGAACACGAAGGCCGTCAGCGGATGACGGCTGCGGGGGTCGACGAACGACGCGATGACGCGGCCGACGATGAGGAGCCAGAAGGCAAACACGGCGATCTGGAGGAGGTTCGCGAGGTACACAGCCATGGCCCGAGTCTACCGCGGAAGCCGGGAGCCGAAGATCGCGCGGCCAACCCGGACGATGGTGGCCCCCTCCTCCACGGCGACCTCGAAGTCGTCGGTCATCCCCATCGACAGGGCGGGCCCCAGCCCCGGGTATCGGGCGCGCAGCCGCTCCGAGAGCTCCCGCAGGGCACGGAAGGCCGGGCGGGCGGCCTCGGGGCTGGCGGCCAGGCGACCGATGGTCATCAGCCCGGCGACGCGCAGGTTGGGCAGCGCCAGAATCTCGGGCAGGGCCGCGGCGACCGACGCGGGCGAAAAGCCGGCCTTGGCCAGGTCGAGGTCCACGTTGACCTGGAGCAGCACGGGCAAGGGTGTGCCCGGCCGCTCCTCGCCCGCCAGTCGGTCCAGGCGCCGGGCCAGGTCCGACGAGTCGACGGACTGGATGACGTCGAAGATGGCCACCGCGCGGCGTGCCTTGTTGGACTGGAGCGGACCCACGAGGTGCCACGTCACACCGGGGAGCATCCCGGCCTTCTCTTCGGCCTCCTGGACCCGGTTCTCGCCGAGGGTGGTCAGGCCCGCCGCGACGGCCGCCCCAAGGCGGTCGGCCGGGACGGTCTTGGAGACCGCGACCAACGTGACATCGCCAGGAGCACGACCGACCCTGGTGCCGGCGGCGGCGATGCGCGCCAGGACCGCGTCATGGGCACACCGGAACGCGGCCAGATCAGCGGGGGCGTCCACCGGGTTGCCGGCCGCCACCGGCTGTGCCTACTTGTTGCGGCGGAGGAAGCTGGGGATCTCCAGGTCCTCGGGGTCGTAGGTGCTCCGCTTGAGCGGGACCGGATCGATGGGCGTCCGCACGGCCTCTTCACGCCGGGCGGGTGGCACGTCCGGCACGCCCGCGTCCACCATCTGGGTACGCGAGCGCTCCAGCTCCTCGAGGAAGTCCCGCTCACGGGGGGCCGGGCGGGCGAGGCGCTCCGGCGAGCGCTCGACGCGCTCCTCCTCGCGGTGCTGCGGGGCGGTGACCGGCTCTCGGCGGCCAATGACGGGGGCCGGCGCCTGGCGGCGACTGCCGTTGAAGCCCGTGGCGATCACGGTGATCATGATCTCGTCGCCGAGTCGGTCGTTGAAACTGGTCCCGAAGATGATGTTGGCCTCGGGATCCGCGGCGGCGCGGATCTCCTCCGCGGCCTCCGTCACCTCGAACAGCGACATGGTCGATGCCCCGGTGATGTTGAAGAGGATCCCCTGTGCGCCGGCGATGTTGACCTCGAGCAGCGGGCTGGCGATCGCCTGGCGCGCGGCCTCCACGGCCCGGTTGTCGCCCGAGGCGCGCCCGATCCCCATCAGGGCCGAGCCGGCGTCCTTCATGATCGCGCGGACGTCGGCGAAGTCCAGGTTGATCAGCCCAGGCATGGTGATGATGTCGCTGATGCCCTGGACGCCCTGGCGCAGGACGTCATCCACGACCCGGAAGGCGTCCACGATCGACGTGTTCTTCTGGACGACGTCCCGGAGACGGTCGTTGGGGATGGTGATCAGGGTGTCCACCTTGGCCCGCAGCTCGTCGGCCGCCTTCTCGGCGGCCAGCTTGCGCTTGGCACCCTCGAACGCGAACGGCTTGGTGACCACGCCGATGGTGAGGGCGCCCGCCGCCTTGGCGATCTCGGCCACCACCGGGGCGGCGCCCGAGCCGGTGCCGCCGCCGAGGCCCGCGGTGATGAAGACCATGTCCGAGCCCTCGATCGCCTGGGCGATCTTCTCGGAGTCCTCCTCCGCCGCGCGCTGGCCGATCGACGGGTCACCGCCGGCGCCGAGGCCGCGGGTGATCTTGTCGCCGATGCGGATCTTGTGCGGGGCGTCCGACTGCAGGAGCGCCTGGGCGTCCGTATTGCAGGCGATGAACTCGACACCCATCAACTCGGCGCGGATCATCCGGTTGACGGCGTTGCTTCCGCCGCCGCCGACACCCACGACACGGATCAGGGCGAAGTTCTCGGAATCGGAACGCAGTGCCATCGCCGCTCCTCCGCAGGCCCGCTGGGGCCGATTGTCTGATGGGTAAGTACCGATCCGCGGACGGATCGGCGGGTGGGGTCAGTCGTGGTGGGTAGGGTGAACGGGAGTCTACCACCGGACATGCTGAACCGGCACCCGTGAATTCCGGCCGACGTGCGCCGCGATGGTGCGCGAAGCACCGGCTGGCGATGTGCCGGTCGTCGGCGGCCCCGGGCTCCGGGGCCCCGGGCCCTACGGGAAGAAGCTGCGCAACGCGTCCCGGATCCGACCGAGGATGCCGCCGGCCGGGGCCGTCTCGTAGCGTCCCGGCTCGTCACCGACGACGTTCATGGCCCCCCAGCGGAGGAGCCCGATCGCCGTGCTGAACGCCGGCGTCGTGATGGTGTCGGTGAGGCCGATCACGCCGATGGGGCCGGCGACCCGGACGGGGATCTGGAGGACATCGCGGCCCAGCTCGGCGACACCGGCCATCTGGGCCCCGCCGCCGGTCAGGATCAGGCCGGCCGGAAGCATGCCGGAGCCCGCCGTTCGCAACTCGGTGGCGATCAGCTCGAAGATCTCGCGCATCCGCGCCTCGGCGATCTGGCAGACCTCCAGGCGGTTCACCGTGCGGCCGGCCTCCTCGCCGAGGACGGAGACGCTGATGTCGTCGTCGACGTCGACGCCGCGCAGGTCGCAGGTCCCGTGCTGGATCTTCAGCTGCTCCGCGACCGCGAGGCTGGTCTTGAGCCCGATCGCGATGTCGTTGGTGACGTTGTTGCCGCCGACCGGGAGGACGCCGGTGTAGAACGGCGCACCCTCGTCGAACATCGCGAGATCGACGGTCCCGGCCCCGATGTCCGCGACAGCGACACCCAGGTCCTTCTCCGTGTCGTTGAGGACGGCCTCGGCCGACGCCAGCGACGAGACGACCGGATCGTCGATCTTCACGCCCGCCGCGGCGACGCACTTGAACAGGTTCTGCACGGCGCTGGCGGACGCGGTGACGATCAGCGTCTCCACCTCGAGGCGCAGGGCGCTCATGCCGAGCGGATCCTTGACGCCCTCCTGGCCGTCGACGATGAAGCCGCGTCGCTCCACGTGGAGCTGCTGGCGGTTGGACGGGATGGAGACGGCCTGGGCCACCTCGATGGCCCGGTTGATGTCCTCGCGGGTGACTTCGCGGTGGTGTGCCGTCACGGCGACCTGGCCCTTGGAGATCAGGCTCTCCACGTGCTGGCCGCCCACGTTCACGAACGCCCGATCGATCTTCCAGCCCGACAGGCGTTCGGCGCGCTCGACGGCCTCGCCGATCGACCGGACCGTCTGGTCGATGTTGACCACGACGCCCTTCTTGAGCCCCGAGGACGTGACCGTCCCGTGCCCGATGACCGTGAGCCGCCCATCACGGCTGACCTCGCCGATAAGGGCGCACACCTTGGACGTGCCGACATCGATCCCGACCAGGACCGCTTCTCTCTCCACGTCGTCGATTGTCCCCCGCTAGATGAAATGTCGGCGGATCAACGCCACGTTATTGAAGATCCGGAAACCGAAGTTGATGAGTGCCACCAGGTAGAGATCCAGGCTGAGCCGGTCACCGATGAAGGTGAGCAGCACCGCCACGATGGCGTTGGTGATGAACCCGCTGATGAAGATCCGGTTGTCGTAGACCCCATCCAGCTCCGCTCGGACCGCCCCCAGCACCGAGTCCAGCGCGGCAAGGATGGCCACCGCCGAATAGCGGCTGAGCTCGTAGCTCACGTTGACGTTGAGGATGAGGCCGGCCAACACACCGACGAGAAGCCCGGCGACGGGAAGGATCAGGGAGCGCAACGTTCTCTCCGGTGCGTTTCGGCAAGGCTACTCGACCGACAGCCGGAGCGGCAAGCCGGAAGACCCGGACGAATCCCGATCATGGTTTCGTCGTCGTGGCGGGCCGCGGCGTGGCGGTCGGCTTGGGCGTGGCGGTCGGCTTGGGCGCGGCGGTGGGCCTGGGTGTCACCTTGGGAAGGTAGGTCCCGTCCGTGTCGTCCGCGAGAATCACCCGCGCCACGCTGTCCTCCCGGTCCGCCAGCAGGCTCCGGAGGAGGCGAACCTGTCCGGGGATGAGGTCCGTCGGCCGCAGGCGCGGCGTGTAGAAGCCGAAGACGGCCGACCACCCGGTCGGTGCCGCCCTGAGCACGAACCCGTTCTCGTCTCCCACCTCGACGGAGAGCGACGTCGCTGCGCTCCCGACGTCCGCCGGCCGGAGCGACGCAAGCCGGGTCGCCGCATCGAGCACGATGGGATCGAGGGCGTCGGTCTCGCCGAGGGCCGCCGCCGACGCCAGGCGGGTGTCCACGATGACCGGCAGGCCGGCGGAGATGTCGGGGGGTGGGCTGGCCCAGGCCTGTGCGGTCAGCGGATCCGGGGCGGATGCCGTCCCGACCGGGGCGAATAGCACGCCCCGGCGGTCGACGAGGTACCGCGTCGGCCCCACCTGCCAGACCATGATCGGCGTCCGCTCCTCGAGGTGGATGACGATCGTGTCGGGCAGGACGACCTCGACGCGGGCCGCCGCCACGGCCGGGAGCGCCAGCAGCCGGTCGCGCAGCGGCGCCGTGACCAGGGTCACCAGGTTGTCGCCCTCGGTGATGAGCAGGTTCGAGCGGATCGCCGCCGCATCGGTCCAGTACATGGTCGGGATGGTGACACGGCGCAGGGTGAACGCAGACGATTCCGTCACGCCGTAGATGGCCACGCCCGATGCGATCAGCGCAAGCAAGGCGACGGCCCGCGCGGGTGACGCACCAGCACCGGCTCGACGGATCGTCCGCGGGTCGACCGGCCGGCGGCCCCGGAGGAGGACGATGAGCGTCGCCCAGCCGGGCACCCCAGGCAGCCGCAGCCCGGGCAGGCGGAGCGTCGGGACCCGGAGCTTGCCGGGGCCCCGTCCGGGCCGAGACCGCGGCCTGGCCCCGGAGGCGGGGCGACGACGACCCGCCGGTCCGCCGGATCCGGCGGACCCACTCCCGGGCGACGGTCGGTCGGTCACCGCGGCAAGTCGCCAGGCCCCAGCCGACGCGGGGCGTGGGCGGCGTGTCGTTCGAGGGCCAGGTCCAGGATCCGGAGGCAGACGCCGGCGAAGTCATAGCCGCCCTCGGCCGCCATGGCCGGGAAGAGGCTGATCGGGGTGAAGCCGGGGATCGTGTTGATCTCGGAGATCACCAGCATCTCGCCGGCCAGCAGGAAGTCGACCCGGGCGAAGCCCTCGGCACCAACCGACCGGTAGGCATCGCGCGCCAGCTTCAACGCGGCGGTGCGCACCGCCTCGGAGACGTCGGCGCGGGTCGACGTCCGTGAGAGACCCGGGGTGTATTTGGCCGCGAAGTCGTAGAACTCCCGCCCGGACGCGATCTCGCCCGGGCCGTACAGCTCCAGGGGCGGCTCGCTCCCGATGACCGAGACCTCGAGGTCGCGCGCGCCCGATAGATAGCGCTCCACGACGACCAGCGAGTCGTACCGGAAGGCCTCCTCCACGGCGGCCCGCCGCTCCCCCGCCGTGTGCGCCAGCGTCATCCCCACGGACGACCCGAGTCGCGCCGGCTTGACCATGAGGCGCGGCTCGCCCGTGGCCGCGGCAAGTGCCTCCAGCTCGCGGAGGACCGCGTCGCCTTCGCGCGCCCAGCGGGCCGCGCTGACCTCGCGCCAGTCCACGACCGGCAGGGCGAGGCCGCGCCAGATCCGCTTCTGGAGCGCCTTGTCCATCCCGATGGCGGAAGCGGCGACACCCGAGCCGGTGAAGGGCAGGCCAGCCGCCTCGAGCAGCGCCTGGACCGTGCCGTCTTCGCCGAACGGACCGTGCAGGGCCACGAAGACCACCGGCGCGGGGTCCTGGGCCGCCAGTCGGTCCAGCGCGGCGCCCACCCCGAGCGGGCCCTCCGCGCCGAGTGCCGTCGGGTCGTCGTAGGCGGCGGCCGGGCGGCCATCGCGCCGGTGCCCGTCCGGCAACCACCACCAACGCCCGTCGAGGTCGATGAGCACCTGGCGGACGGCGCGCCCGGCGCCGGCGATGGCGTCGGCAATCGCGGACCCGCTCACGATGGAGACGTCATGCTCCGCCGACGGGCCGCCCAGGAGGACGAGGACCGGCCGGATCGCGTGGCTCGTGGTCATGCCGCCTCCTCGGGCCAGGGCCAGCCGGACCAGTCGCCGGCGAACTCCACTTCGAAGCGGAGCCGGATGCCGTGCCGCCGCTCGATCTCCGCCCGGACACGCTCGCCCAGGTGTCGGACGTCGGCCGCCGTGCCATGTTGGTCGTTGACGATGAAGTTGGCATGCTTCTCGGACACCACCGCCCCCCCGACGCGGAGGCCCTTGAGCCCCGCTTGGTCGATCAGCTCACCGGCCGACGGTCCAGCCACGGGGTTCCGGAAGACGCTGCCGGCCGATGCCATGCCCACCGGCTGGTGCTCGCGCCGCCAGCGCCGGATCTCGTCTTGGCGCTCCCTGATCTCCTCGACCGGGGCCGGCCGAAGCCGGAAGGCCGCGGCCACCACCAGCTCGCCGGGGGCGGGGACGCCCGCCGCGTCGGGCGCGCCGATGGGGGCTGCCTTGAACCGGCTCTCTCGGTAGGCGAGGCCCAGCTCCTCGGCGGCCATCCGGAGCTCCTTCCCGTCCTCGAGGAGCACATCAGCGGATTCCAGCACCGACGCGATGTCCTGGCCATGGGCGCCGGCGTTCGCCCACACCGCGCCGCCCACCGTGCCCGGGATCGCGAGGCCGAACTCGAGTCCGGCCAGGCCGGCCTTGGCCGCCTCCGTTGCGGCGCGCGCCATCTGGACGCCCGCCTCGGCAATGAGCCGCACGCCATCGACCCGCAGGCCCTCGGCCCGTACCTGGATCACCAGGCCACGGATGCCGCGATCGCTGATCACGACATTGCTGCCGCGACCCAGCACGAGGTGCGGGATCCCGCGGCTCCGCGCGAAGCGGACCAGTCCGCGCAGCTCGAACGCGTTGTGGACCGTGGCAAACAGGTCGGCCGGGCCGCCGACCCGCATCGTCGTGAACCGGGCCAGGGGCTCGTCGCGCGAGGTCTTGACGCCCAGCCTCCGCTGGATGTCCGTGCCCAGGGCGATGGCGTCGAACGAGGCTCCGGGCCCGGTCACGACAGGCCCCGCGACCAGCGGTCGATCAAGTCGGGGCCGGGCAAGGGCTCGCGGCGGGCCAGCGCCATGAGCATGTCCGCGATCACGGCAGCCGCCGCGGGCCGGCCGATGCTCCGGGCGGCGGCCGACATCCGAAGGTGCGCCTCGGGCCGGTCGAGCAGCGTGGCCGCGTCCAGCAGCGCAGCGCCGTCGAAGACCTCGTCCTCCACCAGGCGAGCCGCGCCGGCCGCGACCAGCACCCGGGCGTTGGCCCGCTGGTGCCCGCCCGCGTGCGGGTACGGGACCACGACCATGGGGAGTCCCATGGCCGCCGCCTCGGCCAGCGTCGACGAGCCGGCACGGCCGACGACCAGGTCCGCGGCGGCCAGCGCGTCGAGCATCTCGTCGCGCAGGAACGGGTAGGGCCGGTAGCGGGCGCGCAGCTGCTCGGGCAGCGCCTCTCGGGACGCCAGCGCCTCCGCATAGGCCTCGTGGCCGGAGACGTGGAGCACGTGGATTCGCTCGACCAGCTGCGGCAGGGCATCCATCACCGCACCGTTGAGACGGCGTGCCGCCTGGGACCCGCCGAAGACCAGCAACAGGCGCGCCCCGGGTGGGATGCCCAGGCGCTGGCGGGCCGCCTCGCGATCGACATCGCGGGTGTCCCGGATCGGCGTGCCCGTCAGGTATATCGGGGTGCCGCCGCGCCCCAGGGCCGGGCCCGTCTCGGCGTAGGACAGCGCCACCGCCGTGGCCATCGGGGCGATCAGGCGGACGCTCCGTCCGGGCACCACGTTGCCCTCCCAGAGGAGCACCGGGATGCGCAACAGGCGGGCCGCCAGCACCGTGGGGATGGCGACGTACCCGCCCGTCGCGAAGATGGCGGCGGGCCGCCGCCGGGCCAGCAGCCCAACCGCCTGGGGGACCGACAGGCCGAGGCGAATGGGGTCGAGCACCAGGTGGACGTCACGCTCCACGGACCGGAGCGACCGGAGCCAGAGGCGATCCAGGGGCAGCCCGGCAGCGGGGACCAGGTCCCCCTCGAGGCCGCGGCGCCCGCCCAGCCAGCGAAGCTCAGGCGCGTCGGGTCGGGCGCTGAGCGACCGGGCGACGGCGAGGGCCGGGTAGATGTGTCCCCCCGTTCCCCCGCCCGCGATCATCAGGCGCATCGTTCCAGCTCCCTCGCTCGTTGGTCTCCCGGGAGATCGACAGCAGCACGCCGACGGCGGCAAAGCTGATCGTCAGCGACGACCCGCCGGCGCTGATGAACGGTAGCGTGATGCCCGTGACCGGGACCAGCGCGACCACGACCGCGATGTTGATGAAGGCCTGGATGCACAGCCAGGCCGTGATGCCGGCGGCCAGCAGCGCGCCGAACGTGTCCGGGGCGCGCATCGCCGTGCGGATGCCCGCGTAGCCGAGGACCAGGAAGAGCACGATCACCATCGCGGCGCCCACGAGGCCGAACTCCTCGCCGATGATGGCGAAGATGTAGTCGTTGGAGGCATTCGGGAGGAAGAGTCCGCCCGCCAGGCGACTCTCCCCCAGCCCGGCGCCGAAGACACCCCCGAGCCCGAGGGCCAGCAGCCCCTGGATCGTGTGGAACCCCTTCCCGAGCGGGTCGGCCCACGGGTTGAGCCAGGCCTGCAGTCGTTCCATCTGGTAGTCGTGCAGGCCCACGGCCAGCACCACCGCCAGGCCGCCCAGGCCGAGCAGGACGAAGTGGCGCATCCGGGCCCCGGCGATGTAGAACATCACGAAGGCGGTGCTGGTGATGACGACCGTGGTGCCCAGGTCCGGCTCCTTGAACACCAGCGCCGCGACGGCCCCCGCGATCAACAGGAAGGGCACCGTGCCACCCCAGAAGCTCTTGATCGCGGTCCCGCGCTTGGCCATCCAGTGGGCCAGGTAGATGACGAGCGCCAGCTTGGCGAACTCGGCGGGATGGAGTGCCGGCAGCGGGCCGATCGCCAGCCAGCGGGCCGAGCCGCCGACGACCCGGCTGAACTGCGGGACGAAGACCAGGGCGAGGAGCCCCAGCGCCACCACGTAGCCCGGCACGGAGAGCAGGCGCAGGTAGCGGTAGTCGATCCGCATGACGATCAGCATCACCAGCAGGCCGACGCCGGCCCACAGGATCTGCGGCCCGACGATGGCCATCGAGTCGTCGCGCTGGAGGAGCGCCTTCATCGCGGACGACGAGAACACCATCAGGATCCCGGTCGCCGCCAGGGCGGCCACGGCCACGAGGATCGAGAAGTCGGGGGCATGGCGCTCCCGGTCGAAGGCCTCGGCACGGCTTGGGACCACCGGCGTCCGGCGAACTCCCGCGCCGAACCCGGTGGCGGCCCGCCCGCCCGCGACATGGTCGCGGGCAGCCCGATCACCGGTCCCGCGCAATGCGCGGGCGGCCGGGCGGGCGGCGGTCATCGGCCGGGCTCCCATGGCATCGACCCGGTGGCGCGCCGCTCGCGCTCCAGGCGCGTCACCGCGGCCCGAAACGCCTCGCCACGCGCGGCGTAGTCGACGAACTGGTCGAAGCTGGCGGCCGCCGGGCTGAGCAGGACGGTGGCACGCTGGGCGCCGGAGGCCGACTCGGCCGGGGTGTCGCGCACGCCGGTCAGCAGCGATCGTGCAATCTCGTCGGCGCGCCGGACGGCGGCATCGAGATCCCCGGCGTCCTCGATCCAGCGGAGCCCGGCGGCGGAGAACCGCTCCGCCAGGACGGGGGCGCTTTCGCCGATGAGGATGGCCGCCGAGGCCCGGGTCGCGACTTCGCGGGCCAGCTCGTCCATCTCGATGCCCTTGTCGCGGCCGCCCGCGATCAGCACGATGGGCCCGTCGAAGGCGCGCAGCGCGGCGATGACCGCGTCTGGCTGCGTCCCCATCGAATCGTTGACGAAGCGGATTCCGTCGACGACCGCGACGGTCTCCAGCCGGTGACGCACGCCGGCGAAGCGAGCCGCCCCGCGCCGGATGGCGTCCGGCGCGATGCCGAAGAGGAGCGCGACGGCGATGGCCGCCAGGGCGTTGGAGACGTTGTGGCGGCCCGGGATGCCCAGCTCCGCGACCGGCATGATCCGACCGCCAGGACCCGTCGCCGCGACCCCGCCGCCAGCGATCGGCAGGCGCTCCACGCCCGCGGCGACAATCCAGCCGTCGACGACGCCCAGGCCACCGGGCGTCGGGTGATCATCGCGGTAGAGCACGGCCGGCGCGGACCCCAGGCCCGCGTAGGCGCCCACCACCGGATCCTCGAGGTTCAGGACGAGCGCCCCCTCGGGGTCCACCAGCTCGGCCAGGCGACGCTTCACGCGCCGGTAGGCCTGGACCGACCCGTGCCGGTCGAGGTGATCGGAGGTGACGTTCGTGTAGACGGCGACGGTGGTGCCCCGCGACAGCGTCGGCAGCTGCAGCTCCGACAGCTCGTACACGATGCGATGGTCCACGCCGATGTCCGGCAGGTGCTCGACAAGCGGGGTGCCGATGTTGCCACCCAGCAGGACCGGGTGGAGGCGATCCTCCGCGAGGAGCGCGGCCGACAGCGACGCCGTCGTCGTCTTGCCCTTGGTGCCGGTGACGCCAATCGTGGGTGCGACGCACAGCCGGAGGAAGAGGTCGGGCTCGGAGACCAGCGCCGGGGCCGACCCATCGCCGGCGGCCCGGGATGCCCGGATGGCCAGGAGCGCCGCCCGCAGGCGGGGTTCCGTCGTGTTGAAGTCCGGGTTGACCGACGGCGAGCTCACGAGCAGCTGGGCGCCGCGCAGGGCCTCCGCCGGATCGGCCTCGGCCCCCAGGGCCAGCGTCACGACACGGCCCTCCAGGGCGCCGATCGCGCCGGCCAGCTGGTCGGCGGGACGCTGGTCCAGGATGGTGACGCGGGCACCAGCATCGACGAGGAAGCGGGCCAGGGCGATGCCGCTCCGGGCGAAGCCCAGGACGGCGACGTCGCGCCCGCGCAGGGCACCGTCGCGGATCGCGACCATCGTGAGGCCGTCGGGATCGATCGGTCCCGCGGTGGCATCGGGCTTGCGGTCCACCGACAGCGGGCTCACTTCAGCAGGTCGATCGAGGCGAGGAAGAGGCTGACGCCGAGCAGGCCCGACAGGATGGCCACGATCCAGAAGCGGAGCGTGATCTTCTCCTCGTCCCAGCCCAGCAGCTCGAAGTGGTGGTGGATCGGCGTGAAGAGGAAGAGCCTTCGGCCGCCCGTTGCGCGGTAGTAGACCCGCTGCACGATCACCGAGCCCGTCTCGACGACGAAGACGAGGCCGATCAGGGGCAGGACGAGGATCTGGCCCGTGATGAGCGAGATGATCGCGAGCGCGGCACCCAGCGAGAGCGAGCCCGAATCCCCCATGAAGATCTGGGCCGGGTGGACGTTGAACCAGAGGAAGCCCATGAGGGCGCCGATGATCATGGCGCACAGCAGCGCGACGTTCGGCTGCGTCGGCACGTTGAGCAGGGCGATCAGCATGAAGGCGACGAACGAGAAGATCAGCGTGCCGCCGGCGAGACCGTCCAGCCCGTCGGTCAGGTTGACGCCGTTGCTGGTCGCCACGATCGCGAAGGCGGCGAACAGCACGTAGACCACCGGGTTCAGCTCGACGTCGCCGACGAACGGGACCCGGATGCCGTGCAGGTCGTACGTGGCCTGGATCTGGTAGGCCGCCACCAGCGCCACCACGGTCAGCCAGAGGAGCTTCTGGCGGGCGCTGATCCCCTGCCCCGTCCTCGCGTTCAGGTAGTCGTCGAAGGCGCCCAGGAGGCCGACCAGGAGGAGCGCGGCCAGCGGCGGGATGATGCCGCCCCGGATCGCATCCCCGCGGAACACGGCGAACAGGACCAGGACGACCGCGACGATGAGCAGCCCGCCCATCGTGGGGGTGCCCTGCTTGATCTGGTGGCTGTCAGGCCCCTCGGCGCTGATCTGCTTGCCCATGCCGATGAAGCGGAGCAGCCGGATGTACGGGCTCATCAGGATGACCACGACCGCGAACGCGACCAGCAGCCCCTGGATCAGCTCGACGGTCACCGGGCCGAGCCCCGGACCGGCGGCCCAAGCTCCTCGCGCAGCCGGTCGACCAGGCGATCCAGGGCGATGCCGCGCGACGCCTTGATCAGGACCACGTCCCCGCCGCGCAACCGCGGCCGGAGGACATCCAGGGCCGCCTCGCGGTCCTCCGCCTCGTGCAGGCGGCTGCCCTCGAGACCCGCCTCGCGGGCGCCCGTGGCGATCGCCGTCGCGCCGGGCCCGACGACCACCAGCATGTCGCAGACCTTGGCGGCGGCTCGACCGACGGCCCGATGGCCCGCCTCGGCGCTCTCGCCGAGCTCCAGCATCGCGCCGAGCACCGCGATTCGGCGACCCGGCAGGCCGGCCAGCAGGTCAAGGGCCGCGACCATCGAGCCCGGCGACGCGTTGTAGCTGTCGTCCACGATCGTCACGTCGCCGGCGACCACCAGCTCGGCCCGGTGTGGCGCCGACCAGCCGGTACCCAGGCCGGCCACGATCTGGTCCGGAGTCAGGCCACCCGCCAGGCCAGCCGCGGCCGCGGCCAGCGCGTTGTGCACCGAGAGCTTGCCGAGCACGGGGATCGTCACGCGCCGCGGGGAGCTGCCCGGGAGGAACAGCACGAACCGCATCCCGGCGGTGCCGGCCGAGGTGACGTCCTCCGCACGAACGTCGGCGTCGGACGCGAAGCCGTACAGCAGGATCCGCGCGGCGGTCCTGGCCGCCATCCGGCGGACCCGAGGGTCGTCGGCGTTGAGGACCGCGGTGCCCGTCGGCGGGAGTGCCTCGACCAGCTCGCCCTTGGCCGCCTCGACCGCGTCGAGGCTGCCGATGCGCGACAGGTGGACACCCTGGACCGCGGTCACCACGCCGATGGACGGTCGACCGATGCGCGCCAGGCTGGCGATGTCGCCCCCGACATACATCCCCATCTCCAGGATCGCCGCCCCGTGCTCCGGGCCGAGGCGCAGGAGCGTCAGCGGGAGGCCGACCTCGTTGTTCTGGTTCCCCTCGTTGACGAGGGTGGTCCAGCGCCGGCCGAAGACGACGCCGACGGCTTCCTTGGTGGAGGTCTTGGCGATGCTGCCCGTGACGCCCACGACGATCGGCGCGAAGCGAGCCCGCCAGGCCGCGGCGATCGCCTGGAGGCCGGCCAGCGTGTCCACCACCTGCACGATGGTCACGTCGCCCAGCGCCGTGATCTCGCCGGTGGTGAGCGGCTCGCTGACGACGAGTGCGGCCGCGCCGGCCGCAACCGCGTCGCGGAGGAAGCGGTGGCCGTCGGTCCGCTCACCCGGGAGCGCGACGAAGAGCTGGCCGGGACCGACCAGCCGCGAGTCGACTGCCCCGCCGCGAATCGCACGGGACGAGCCCTGGAGGAGTGTCCCGCCGGTGGCCACGACAAGATCGGCGGCGGTCAGCGATGACTCCCGCTCGCCCGAGGGACCCGGGGCGCCCGCGGAATCGGCAGCAGCGCGTGCGAGGTGGCTCACGGGCGCCAGTGTCGCATAGCGACCCCCGGGGCGATCCGGCGACGGCCAATTGGGCCAGGGAGTGATCACGGGCGGCCTCCAGTGGGTGCGGGTGTCGAGATACGTTGCGTGGGGCGTGCCGTGGCGCCCGGGGCAAGGCTGGCGATCGGCGCGGTCGTCGGGGTCAGCGCCGGCAGGTCCGCGATCATCGATGGCCGGGTGATGGCGTCGGTGGCGATCCGTCGGAAGAGCTCGAATGACATGACGGGCATCTCGAGCTGGCCCGCCTTGGCGACCGTGGGGCGGGCATCCTCGATGCGCACCGCGATGACCAGGTCGGGCTGCCCGGCCTGCCGGCCGACGAACCCGACGAACGAGAACGAGTAACGGTCGGGATCCCAGTCGCCCTGGCCGTTGTTGAGCGTCGGCTCCCAGATCTGCGCGGTGCCGGTCTTGCCGCCCACGTAGTAGCCGGGGATCAGGGTGCGGCTCGAGTAGAAGCTGACGGACGACACGACGTGGTTCATCAGGTCGATCAGGGTCGGCGTGAGGGCCGCGTCCATGACCTGACGGCGCACCACGGGCTTGACCTCATCGCCGCCGACGGCCTTGACCACATGGGGCTGGACGAGCAGGCCGCCATTGACCATCGCGGAGAACGCCGTGGCCAGCTGGATCTGCGTGACGGCCACGCCCTGCCCGAACGAGCCATTGGCGAGGTCGATCTGGCGCCAGGCCTGGCCGGCCGGGTCCCGGACGAGTCCGCTGACCTCGCCCGCGAGGTCAATCCCGGAAAGGGAGCCCAACCCGAACTGGGTCCAGACCCTGAACAGCTCCTGGCTGGCCTGGGCGGTGGTCGGCGCCAGGCCCAGCGCGATCTGGGTCGCGATCACGTTCCGGGACTGGGCGATGCCATCGCGGACCTGGAGCCAGCCCTTGGCCTTCCGGTCGGCGTCGGCGATCTCGGTCCGGCCGCCGTCCAGCTTCATGATCCCGGTGTCATTGAACTGGGTCGAGAGCGTGATGGTCCCCGTCTGCAGGCCCGCCACGGTGGTCAGCATCTTCATGACCGAGCCCGGCTCATAGACGGAGCTGATGACCGGATCCATGAAGCGGCCCGGCTGCGAGGCCGCGATGGAGGTGTAGGTGTTGGCGTTGTACGAGGGGTAGCTCGCCTGGGCGTAGATCTCGCCGTTCCGCGGATCCATCACGACCGCCGAGATGGAATGCGGGTGATCGGCCACCCAGGCCGCCAGCAGCTCCTGCTCGAGCGCGAACTGGAGGCCGGCATCGATCGTCAGGCGGAGATCAGACCCGGGGATGCCCGAGGCGACCACCTGGGCGGACTCCGGCACCGGGCGCGAGCGCGCGTCGCGTTGGGCGATCAGGATCTTCGGCGCCCCAGCCAGGATGTCCTGGTAGCGCTGTTCGATGCCGTACTGGCCCACGCCTTCCCTGTTCACGAAGCCCAGGAGTTGCGCGGCGAGGCTGGTATCCGGTGCGCCGCCGGCCTGCGGGCTCACCCGCGTGGCCTCGGGCTCCAGCGAGACTTGGCTGATCCGGCCGGCGACGATCGCCGCACGGATCCGGTCCGAGGCGGCCCCGTCCAGGTCGCGCGCCAGGACCACATACGGCTTGGCGGTGTACATCTTCTGGGCGAGGTCGGCCCGGCCGGCGTCGTCGAGGCCGAGGATGGTCCCCAACTCCGTGATCACCGTCTCGCGTTGTGCGCCGTCGAGCTGGTCGGCGGACGCCACCAGTCGGTCCCGCTCCAGTGTGGAGGCCAGGACCACGGTCCCGCTCCGGTCGTAGATCGTGCCGCGGCGGCTGGGGACCTCGACCCGGATGCTGGTCTGCCGTTCCGCCATCCCGGCCAGTGAGTCGTGCTGGGCCACTTGCCAGTAGGCGAGTCGCGACACGAGAACGGCGGAGACCACGATCAGGCCCACCATGAGCGTGAACAGGCGCCCCCGGGAATCGGTCCGTCCCAGCATCGATCGACGACCTGTCTCAGCGAGCCGGGAGGACGATGGCGGCGTCCAGCTGGCCCAGGCCGGCGTCAAACGCGAGCTTGCGCACGGCGGGTTCGCTGCCGAGCCGGTTCAGGTCGGCCTGGAGCTCACGCTGACGGGACTGGAGCCGCTCCCGCTCCACGGTGAGGCGGTCCGTCTCGTAGTTGGAGGCGGACACACGGATGGACTGGGCCAGCGAGAAGAACGCGAGGACGAAGACCAGCACGATCCCGCCCAGCAGGCTGCCGACGGGAAGCCGGAGGACGGCGGTCCGGGATGTCGTCCGGCGCCGGCGGCGAGGCAGCCCGCCGCTCGTGACCGGGCGATCCGGGTAGGCCGGGTACGCTGGAGAGGCCCCGCCCATCGGCCTGGAGCGGGCGCGCTGGTTGATCGCCATCAGTCGACGAACTCGACGGCGAACCGCCCGGTGCGCACGTCGCGCAGGTCGTGCAGGCGTCGGCCGCAGGAGCGGCGATGGCTCGCCTGGTGGCGCTTGCTCATGGCTGGGCTCCTTCCTGGCTCCGGGAGGCGGGTTGGCACGCCGTCATGCGACGAGGCGCTCGGCGGCGCGGAGGCGGGCGCTGCGCGAGCGCGGGTTGGCGGTCAGCTCGGCCTCTGACGGCGTCAGCGACTGCGTGACCAGGCGGATCCGCGGCTGGCGAGCACAGACACACAGCGGCACGGCTGGCGGACAGATGCAGCCCTTCCGCTCCGCCTGGAGCAGCTGCTTGACGATCCGGTCCTCCAGCGAGTGGTAGCTCAGGACCACCAGCCGGCCGCCTGGGCGGAGGAGGTCGAGGGCGGCACGCAGGCCGGTCTCGAGGGCCTCCATCTCGCCGTTGACGGCGATCCGGAGCGCCTGGAAGACACGGGTGGCGGGGTGGATCCGGCGTCGCCCAGGAGCCCGGCTGGGCGCCACCCGCTCCACCAGCGCGGCGAGCTGCTCGGCGGTCGACACGGGCGACGTCCGGCGCGCTTCCACGATGACGCGGGCGATCCGGCCCGAGTAGGGCTCCTCACCGAAGGTCCGGAACAGGCTCGCCAGCTCTTCCTGGCTCAGGGTGGCCAGCAGGTCCGCGGCCGGGACGCCGCGGGTGGGGTCGAAGCGCATGTCGAGCGGGCCGCCGGTCCGGATGCCGAAGCCGCGTTCGGCGTCCGCCAGCTGGAAGCTGGACAGGCCCAAGTCGAAGAAGCACCCATCGACCGCGCCGAAGCCGGCATCGGCCGCGACCGCCGCCA
The DNA here is from genome assembly GCA_903822495.1 of uncultured Chloroflexota bacterium. Classification (GTDB taxonomy): domain Bacteria; phylum Chloroflexota; class Limnocylindria; order Limnocylindrales; family CSP1-4; genus CAIJPD01. Next base: position 45,852 of record CAIJPD010000048.1, read on the forward strand.
GCTCGCGGAAGTTCGCCTGGCGGAGGACCAGGCGATCGCCGTATCGCGGCTCCAGCCGGGCCCGAACCCGCTCCACGGCGGCGGGATCGGCATCCAGGCCCAGGACGCGGCCGCTGGGGCTGGACGCCTCCAGGATCCGCTCGGTGTGCCCACCGCCGCCCAACGTGGCGTCGATCTGAAGGCTGCCGGGAGCGGGCGCGAGCATCGTGATGACCTCGTCCGCCAGCACCGGCAGGTGCCCTTCCTTCATCTCTCCTCCGTCGGCCTGCGGATCCCGCACGGATCCTGGAAACGCATGTGGTGGGGCTAGATCCCCAGGCCCTGCAGGGCCCGGGCCAGCTCTTCGGGATCGTCGAGCGTCCGGGAATATGTGGCCCAGCGCGACGGCTCCCAGATCTCGCCGTGGTCGCGGGCGCCCACGACGACCGCGTCCGTGCCAAGACCGGCCCAGTCGCGCAGGTAGGCGGGCACGACGACCCTCCCCTGCCGGTCAAGTTCGGCCTCAAAGGCCCCGGCGAAGACATAGCGGGTGAAGAGACGGGAGTTGGCGTCGGTGATCGGCAGGCTGGCAACACGCGTCGCCAGCGCCTCCCAACCGGTCCGGGTGTGGATCGCGAGGCAGGCATCCAGCCAGCGCGAAACGACCGCGCCGTCCTCTAGCTGGGCGCGGAACTTCGCCGGGACGGCGATCCGTCCCTTGTCGTCCACCGAGTGCCGGTACTCGCCGGTGAACACCGTCTGGGATTCCCCTCGCCTGCTGGCTTTGCCCCTCGCGGGGACCCGTTCCGGGGACTGCTCCCCGCGCGGCCCCAGTGCTGGTCCGTGGATCCCCACTTTCCCCCACTTTGTGCCACTGACCGGCATTCTACAGGGCAAAGCGCGCGCGTCAATGCGCAGGACGACGCCGCGAGGCAGTTTCTGGAAGATCCCGCAGGGCGAGTCGGCCGGGTGCCCCGTGCAGGTGCAGGGCGGCGGGAATGGCCGGCGGGTGGCCAGTCGGCAGGAGGCCGGCGGCCGCCTCAGCGCCCGGGAGGAGGGCCGAACGTGACGCGAATGTGGCCCGCGACCGGCCCGGCTTCAGGCGCCGCCGGAGCCGGCAGTGGCGCGCCTGATGCCCGAGAGTGGGGCCCGGAGATCAGGCGCCGGCTACGAGCTCGTCGATGGCCACCGTTGGGTGGTCGGCCGTGCCCGCGACGACAATCCTGATCGTGTGCGGTCCCACCGAGCCGAAGTCGTGCGTGAAGAGCGAATTGCGGGCCGAGAAGGAGCCCGCAAAGGCGTTGACGGTGCCGGCCGCCGTGCCGTCGATGAAGACGGTCGCCGAGCCACGGGTCGGCCCGACTGGCCCGAACCAGGTGATGGTCCGGCCGGTGAAGTTGAGCGTGGCCGTGGCGCCGGCGGTCGACGCCCAGGTGACGGCACCGCCCGTGTAGCCGGCGCCCGTCGCGCTGCCCCACGAACCCGCGTAGGTGATGGCGGCATCGGCGTCGTCATAGTGGCGATCCGCCAGGAGCGTCGCGGCGGGAACGGGCGTGGCGGACGGGGCGATGGTGGCCACCGGGGCCAGGGTCCGCGACGGCGTGCTTGCCGGTCCGGATGACGTAGCGCCTGTCGCCGCGGGCGTCGGCGTCGCGATCGCCGTGGCCGTGACCCCGGGAGACAGCGCGGCGCTGGGGGCTGCGGTCCCGCTCGCCAGGGCCGCCGGGGGCCGCGCTGCCGGGGTGGGCAGCGAGCCGCCGCCGCGCCAGAGCATGAACGCGAACGACAGCACGGCTGATGTCACCAGCAGGACCAGGGCGGCCAGCGTCGCGGGAGTGAGGCGTGGTCGCTCGCCGCGAGCCCGGGGCCGGCCGGCGGGTGCCGACATGATCCGGCCGCGGAGGATCTCCTCGGGGCTGAGCGCGCCGTCCTGGGTGATGGAGCCGAACCCACGCACCTCCGCGGAGCGAGCCTCCTCGACGCCGTCACCCGGTTGCGCGGGATCCGGAGCAGATGACGAGGGCGCACCCGCCGGAGCATCTTCCGCGCCGCGGTCCGCGCGAGCCGACAGCCCCGCGGGCGCCGACACGCCCGCGGCCGCTCCGCTGTGGGCCAGGTCCTCGGCTGCCCGCAATCCGACGGCCCATGCCGTGCCTTCCAGGCGGGTGCTGGGAGCCGGGTCCGTGTTCCGGACCGCGCGCCCCGCATCGACCCCGTCCCTGGGCAGGGTCCAGATGTCTGCCTCATTCCACGATCGCGCGGAGATCGGCGCGTCGGCATCGGCGTCCACCTGGTCTTCCGGCTCCGGCGGGACGTTCCCGCCGGGGAGGAACCACGGGATGCCCCCACGGCCCCCGGACGGGGGTGTGGCGTCGGCGAACGACTCGGTGCCGGACGGGGTCACGGGCGGCTCGGCGTTGGCGGCGCGCTCGTCCGGCGTGGGGTCGGCGCCGTTGGTGAGCTCGGAGCCCTTCACGGCCGCTGCCTGCTGCGCCCATTCGCGCAGGGCGGGATCATCCGCTCCGCCGTCCGGCGTCGCCTCGCCAGCCTCTCCGTCCTGCATTCGCTCCTCCAGCACACCCCGACCCGGCCGGAGTCTAGTACCTTTTGCGCGTTGTGGCGACGGCCTCACGGGTGCTAGGTTCGTCGCCCGGAGCTGCCCGGCCGCGCACGCGACAGCACGAGGTCTCACCCCGACCATGGCCCTGCCCCAGACGGCCGCGACGCCCAATGCCGATCCGTCCCGGCTCGCCCCGCACCGGATCCGCCGGTGCACGTACCGCCGCCTGATCAGCGTCGAGCTGAAGCGGGAGCGGATCTACGACGTGGAGTGCCTCTTCCCGGATCGGAAGGTCTCCGTCCCGCTGGGCGACCTGGATTCCGCGCTGGGCATCTGCAACACGTGCACGGCGCCCCATATCTTCCGCCCGGACGAGGACTGAGCACGGTCCCCGGACCGGATGAGTTGTCAGCGAGACGGCCTGTAAGCCGGGTTCTGTTCCACCAGGGACTGCGCCCACGGCGGAGACGGCCATCCATCTAACGCCGGCGGTTGCCCGACGGCTCTTGCGGCCAACCCGAGGGCTGGGCAGCGCACCTCTCCCCCGGCGAACCGGGTTGCGCCCTCCTATTTGGCCTTGCTCCAGGTAGAGTTTGCCGCGTTTCACTCCGTGACACTGGCCCGAAGGTCAGGCACGGCATCGTCACTGTGGCACTGGTCCTCGCCTCACGGCGGACGGGCGTTACCCGCTACCCTGCGCTGCGGAGCCCGGACTTTCCTCACGCCGGGCGGGCAAGCCCGCCGACGCGCAGCCATCCGGCCGTCTCGCTGACCCACCCATCGTACGCCCGGTTGCCGCGTGCCGCGCGACGCCCGCCGAGCGGGGGTGGCGGGCACCTACGGTCGCCGGATCACCACCGTGGGGCCGCCGGCGTTGACGCGGTCGATCGCCTGGTTGCAGAGCGTGTCTGCCGTGCCGTTCTGGGCGCGTGGGACGTGGTTTGCCGCCCAGCCATCCGGCAGCGCGTGGAGCATCGCCACCACCTGGCGCCAGAGCGGCTGCAGCTTCAGGTCCTTGATCCGCCAGCGGCCGTGGACCTGCTCCACGATCAGCTTGGAGTCGAGCAGCAGCTCGACGCGCCGTGCCCCCAGCTCCCGGGCCAGCTCCAGACCCCGCACCACGGCCGTGTACTCGGCCACGTTGTTGGTCTGGACCCCGAGATACTCGGAGACGGACGCGTCCGGGATGGCGCGCGGTGAGTAGGCATCGGTCCGGCTCAGCGCGATGAGGGCCGCCCCGGCCGACGCCGGTCCTGGGTTGCCCCGGGCGGCGCCGTCGGCGCGCAGGATGTAGCCGGTCGGCCGCGGTGCCGGCCGGCCCTCGAGAGCATCCTTGGCCCCGGGTTGCGCCGTCGAGCGGTCGAACCCGAAGTCCAGCTCGTCGGTCAGACCTGACGCTCCTGGATCGCCTGGCTCACCTCGAGGATGGCCTGCGTGATCTTGATCCCGCGCGGGCATGCGTCCGTGCAGTTGAAGATCGTGCGGCAACGCCACACCCCGTCCTTGTCGGCCAGGATCTCCAGGCGCTCGTCCGCCGCCTCATCGCGCGTGTCGAAGATGAAGCGGTGGGCGTTGACGATGGCCGCCGGGCCGACGTATTCGGGCTTCGCCCAGAAGGACGGGCAGGAGGACGTGCACGAGGCGCACAGGATGCACTTGGTGGTGTCGTCGATCAGGGCGCGGTCTGCGGCCGACTGGCGCCGCTCGCGGGCCGGGACCACGGACTCGTTGACCAGGAAGGGCTGGACGCTGCGGAGCTTCGAGAAGAAGCCCTCCATGTCCACCACCAGGTCCTTGACCACCGGCAGCCCGGGCAGCGGGGCGATCGTGATCTTGCGGCCCAGCTGCTCCAGCCGGACCTTGCAGGCCAGCCGGTTACGGCCGTTGATCAGCATGGCGTCCGAGCCGCACACGCCGTGGGCGCACGAGCGACGGAACGTCAGGGTCCCGTCCTGCTCCCACTTGACGCGATGGAGCAGGTCGAGGATCCGATCCATCTTGGGATCGGCCTCCACGACGTAGGACTCCCAGTGAGGCTTCTTGTCGCGCTCGGGATCGAAGCGGAGGATCCGGAGGTCGATCTGCATCTCGTCTCCTCCGCTCAGTACGTGCGCGGCTTGGGCTGGAACTTGGTGATCGTCACTGGCTTGTAGCGCAGCGCGGGTAGATCACCTGTCCGGAAGGCCAGGCTGTGGGTCAGGAAGTTGACGTCGTCCCGGTCCGGGAAGTCCTCGCGGGCGTGCCCGCCGCGGCTCTCCTTGCGGGCCAGCGCGGCCTCCACGGTGGTCTCGGCGCAGTCCAGCAGGTAGCCCAACTCACGGGTCTCGAGCAGTTCGGTGTTGAAGACCATGCCCTTGTCCGCGACCGTGATGCGAGCGTAGCGCTCCCGCAGCTCGCGGACCTTGGCCTGGGCTGCCAGCAGCAGGCTCTCCTCGCGGTAGACCCCGACGTTGTCCATCATCACGTCGGCGAGCTCCGTCCGAACCTTGGCGAAGCTCTCCCCGCCCTTGGAGTTGCGGATCGCCTCGATCTCGGCGCGCACCCCGGCCTCGGCATCGTCCGGGAGGTCCGGCATGGCGATGCCAGTCACGTCGGCGGCCATCTGCCTGCCGGCCCGGCGGCCGAAGACGAGCAGGTCAACCAGCGAGTTGGTCCCCAGGCGGTTGGCGCCGTGGACGCTGACGCAGGCGCACTCGCCCGCGGCATACAGGCCGGGGACCACGGTGCTCTTCTCGTCGCGGAGGACCCGCGAGTTGATGTCGGTGGGGATGCCGCCCATCGCGTAGTGGGCCGTGGGCTGGATGGGCACCAACTCCGTGATGGGCTCCACGCCGAGATAGACCCGCGCGAAGTCGGTGATGTCGGGCAGCTTCTCCTCGATGACGGCCCGGCCGAGATGCCGGACGTCGAGGTAGACGTAATCCTTGGCAGGGCCCGCCCCGAGGCCGGCCTTGATCTCGAGGTAGATGGCACGGCTGACGATGTCGCGCGGCGCCAGATCCACCATCGAGGGCGCGTAGCGCTTCATGAACTGCTCGTTCTTGCCGTTGAGCAGGATGCCGCCCTCGCCCCGGGCCGCCTCCGAGAGGAGGATGCCGATCCCGGCGATGCCCGTGGGATGGAACTGGTAGAACTCCATGTCCTGCATCGGGATCCCGTGGCGATAGGCCAGCGCGACGCCGTCGCCCGTGAGCGACCAGGCGTTGGAGGTGATCCGGAACATCCGCCCGAACCCGCCCGTGGCGATCATGACGGCCTTGGACCGGAAGGTGTGGATCTCGCCATCCGCGATGCGGTAGGCCACGACGCCGGCTGCCCGGCCGCCCTCACCGAGGTCACCGCCCTCCGACAGGAGGTCGATGACGTGGTACTCGTCGTAGAACTTCACGCCCAGCTTGATGCACTGCTGGTAGAGGGTCTGGAGGATCATGTGGCCGGTGCGATCGGCCGCGAAGCACGCCCGCTTGACGGGCCCTTCCCCGAAGTTGCGGGTATGGCCGCCGAACCGGCGCTGATCGATCCGGCCATCCGGTGTTCGGTTGAACGGGAGCCCCATGTGCTCCAGCTCGATGACCGTCTCGATCGCCTCACGCGCGAGCACCTCGGCGGCGTCCTGGTCAACCAGGTAGTCGCCGCCCTTGATGGTGTCGTACATGTGCCATTCCCAGTGGTCCTCTTCCTGGTTGCCCAGGGCCGCACAGACGCCGCCCTGTGCGGCGCCGGTGTGGGACCGAGTGGGATAGAGCTTGGTCAGGACCGCCGCGTTGACGCCGGCCTTGGCCAGCTCGAGGGCGGCCCACAGGCCGGCGCCGCCGGCGCCGACGATGATCGCGTCGTGGTCGATCTGCATCTGGTGTCTTCCTCGCCGTCCTGTCAGGCCTTGGGCACGACGGGCATGGTCATGACCACCATGGTCCCGATGACAAACAGGACGATGCCGGTCAGGTAGAGGGCCATCAGCAGCGCGCTGCGCGCGCCGCCCCTGGTGTAGTCGACGACCACTGTCCGCACGCCCATGAAGGCGTGGAACAGGACCATCATCAGCAGCGACCAGTCGAAGGCCCGCCAGAACATGTTGCTCCAGCGAACCTGCTGGATCCAGCCGGCGTTCTGCTCGGACGGATCCACGACCAGGTGGACGATCAGGAAGTGCGACAGGGCCAGCACGAACAGCGCCAGGCCGGTGAGCCGCATCATGTACCAGATCGCGAGTTCCAGCCCGCCCCCCTGGGGCTTGGGCCGGCCGACTCGGGAGTACCGACTCATGGCCTATGCCCCCCAGATGGGCTTGAGGATGACCCACGCCACCGGGATGCCCGCGGCGACGAAGACCACCCAGCAGATGTACCACATGATCCGGCTGTAGCGGGTCATCACGGGCCAGAAGTCCATGACGATGATCCGCGCGCCATTGAGGGCGTGATACAGGAGGCCGGCGCCCAGCGTGGTCTCCAGGACGCGACCGAACGGGCTGGCGTAGAAGCTGAGCAGGTCGTTGTACAGACCCGGATTGCTACCGGCCAGGTAGATGTCGAAGACGTGGAGCACCACGAAGAGCCAGATCGCGACCCCGGAGATGCGGTGGAACAGCCACGCCAGCATCCCCTCGCCGATCCGGTAGCCGTTGATCATCGGCGTGCCCCTCAGCCCAGGCGGGCGATGATGGCGTCCGCAAACTCGCGGGTGCCGAGGTTGCCGCCCAGGTCCTTGGTGGACTCGCCGGCACCGATCGCGGCGCGCAGGGCTTCGTCCACGCGGTCGGCTGCCGCCTCCTCGTTGAGATGACGGAGCATCAGCACGCCCGACTGGATGAGCGCCGTGGGGTTGGCGCGGTTCATGCCGGTGTACTTGGGCGCCGAGCCGTGCACGGCCTCGAAGACCGCGATGCCGTCGCCGTAGTTGCCGCCGGGCGCCACGCCCAGCCCGCCGATCAGGCCCGCGACCAGGTCGCTGACGATGTCGCCGTACAGGTTGGGGAGCACCAGCACGTCATACAGCTCGGGCTTCTGCACGAGCTGCATGCACATGTTGTCGACGATCCGGTCCTCGAACTCCACCCGGCCCACGTACGCCTCGGAGACGTCCCTGCAGGTCTTGAGGAAGAGGCCGTCGGACATCTTCATGATGTTGGCCTTGTGGACGGCCGTGACCTTCTTGCGGCCATGGGCCACCGCGTAGTCGAACGCGAACCGGGCGATCCGCTCCGAGGCCGCCCGCGTGATGATCTTGATGCTCTCGGCGGCGTCCTTGCCGACCATGTGCTCGATGCCCGCGTACAGGTCCTCGGTGTTCTCGCGGACCACGACCAGGTCGATGTCCTGGTAGCGGCCGGGGATGCCCTTGATGGACTTGGCCGGGCGGAGGTTGGCGTACAGGTTGAGGGCCTGCCGGAGGCCGACATTGACACTTCGGAAGCCGGAGCCAACGGGCGTCGTGATGGGGCCCTTGAGGGCGGTGCCATTGCGCCGGATGGACTCGAGCAGGACTTCCGGAAGCGGGGTTCCGTGCTCTGCGATGGAGGCCTCGCCGGCCTCGACCACCTCCCACTCAATCTCGACGCCTGAGGCATCGAGGACTCGTCGGGTTGCGTCGGCCAGTTCGGGACCGATGCCGTCGCCTGGGATGAGCGTCACTTTGTGTGCCATGCCCAGCATTCTAGCCCGAGGCCGGGCGACGTCGCTGCCCGGATGAGCAGGGTTTCCACGGCAGGTTGGACCCGAAGTTGGTGGTCCATCCGGCACGGGACGGCGCGGTGGGGCCTCCTGTACCATCCCAGTTCGCGCCCATTGCATACGGCGGTGCGCCGTCGTATCGGGATCCACATCAGCCGCCGTGCCCGGCCGCGTTCGGGCCCACAAGCTCGGAGTCGCGCCAGCGTGAAGATTCAGGAATCCGACGCGAAATCGCTCCTCCTGGCACGGGGCCTGCCGGTCCCGGCCTGGACCGTCGCGAGGACACCCGCCGCCGCCCGCCAGGCTGCGGAGGCCATCCTCGCCGGCGGCGAGGACAAGGTGGTGATCAAGGCCCTCGTGCTGGTCGGCGGCCGCGGCAAGGCCGGTGGCGTGAAGCTGGCCGGGTCCGCGGACGAGGCGGAGCAGGTGGCCGACGCCATCCTCGGCATGAACATCAAGGGAATCACGGTCCAGAAGGTGCTCGTCGCCGCGGCGGCGGACATCGTCAAGGAGTTCTACCTGGCCGCGGTCCTGGACCGCAAGTCGCAGCGCATCATCCTGATGGGCTCGGCCGAAGGCGGGATGGACATCGAGGAGGTCGCGGCCACCCGGCCCGAGGCGATCATCCGCGAGGCCGCCCACCCGCACCTGGGCCTCCTCCCCTGGCAGGCGCGCCGACTCGTGTTCGGGATGGGCCTGGGCGCCCACCTCAAGGACGCGGTCAGGATCGCGACCGGCCTGGTCGAGACCATGCTGGTCAACGATGCGGACCTGGTCGAGATCAACCCGCTCGCCATCATCCGCGAGGCCGGACCGGACGGCTCCCCGGTGGAGCGCCTGGTCTGTCTCGACGCCAAGGTCACGCTGGACGACTCCGCGCTGGGCCGACACCCCGATCTGGCCGGGATGCGCGACCTCGACGAGGAGGACCCCACCGACCGGATCGCCCGCGAGCAGGGCATCAGCTTCATCAAGCTCGACGGCAACATCGGCTGCATGGTCAACGGCGCCGGGCTGGCGATGACCACCATGGACCTCGTCAAGCAGGCGGGCGGCGCGCCTGCCAACTTCCTCGACATCGGCGGCGGCGCGCGATCCGACAAGGTCGCGGCGGCCATGGCGCTGATCCTGAGCGACCCCAAGGTCGAGGCGATCCTCGTCAACATCTTCGGCGGCATCGCCCGCGGCGATGAGGTCGCCCGGGGGCTGGTGGAGGCCCGCAAGGAGCAGGCCCGCTCCGTGCCCATGGTGGTGCGGATCGTGGGGACCAACGCGGAGGCGGCGGCCCAGATCCTGCAGGCAGAGAAGGTTGCGACGGCCGCGTCACTCGACGAGGCCGTGAGCATGGCGGTGGCCGCGGCCAGGGCGTCGGCGGGGGGAGCAGCGTGAGCATTCTTGTCGGCCGCGAGACGCGGCTGGTTGTCCAGGGCATCACGGGCCGCGAGGGAGAGTTCCACGCGCGCGCCATGCAGGCCTACGGGACCAACATCGTCGCCGGCGTGACGCCGGGCAAGGGCGGCAGCATGGCGCTGGACGGCACCGTGCCCGTCTATGACACCGTCGCGGAAGCCGTCGCCCAGGCGGGCGCCAACACGTCGATCATCTTCGTCCCCGCGGCCGGGGCGACGGACGCCGTCATGGAAGCCGCGCTCTCGGGGATCGCCACCATCTTCTGCATCGCCGAGCACATCCCTGCGCTCGACATGCTCAAGGCGGTCGAGGTCGTCCGCCGGGCGGGCGCCACCCTGGTGGGACCCAACTGCCCCGGCGCAACCACCCCGGGCCAGGCCAAGGTTGGGATCATCCCCGGATCCATCCACCTCCCGGGCCGCGTCGGTGTCGTGTCCCGCTCCGGGACCCTCACGTACGAGGCGGTCCAGGCCATGACGGACGCCGGTCTCGGCCAGTCCACCTGCCTGGGCATCGGGGGGGACCCGATCATCGGGACCACCCACCTCGACGCGCTCAAGCTCTTCGCCGCGGACCCGGACACCGATGCGATCGTGATGATCGGCGAGATCGGCGGGACGGCGGAGGAGGAGGCAGCCGCCTGGGCTGCCGAGCACATGGCCCACATGCCCAAGGTCGCGTTCATCGCCGGCCGCACGGCTCCCGAGGGGAAGCGCATGGGCCATGCCGGCGCCATCATCTCGGGCGGATCCGGGACCGCCGCGTCCAAGACCGCGGCCCTCGAGGCGGCCGGCTTCCGCGTCGCGCTCTCCCCCACCCAGCTTCCCAAGCTGCTTCGCGAGGCCGGCTACAAAGGCTGACCGTGGGGATCCTCATGGATCTCGTGGCGGGCAACCTCCGCGAGATCCTGCTGGCCATCACGCTCGAGGACGGCGACGGGCTGGGTGCCCGCGGCCACTTCGACGCGCACCTCTCACTGGGCGCCGGGCTGGACCCGGCCTGGCTCGACCAGTTCTCGGCCGCCGCCCGGGCGGTCACGGGCAGCGCAGCCCCAACCGACTTCTCCGACGCCCGCTGGACCCTCAACGGGCCTGGCGATGTCGGCGACCGGACGGTCGAAGGCGTGGACCCGGCCTGGGTGGGCGCCGTCGCGCGGCTCACGGACCGACAGGTGGACGCCGTCGCGGGCCGCTGGATCGATCTGATCGCCGGTTCGCGCGGCCCCCTCGCGGCGGAGGAGAAGCCCGCCATCCGCGAGCTGGCGTCGGACCTGATCGCCTTCGCGCGCGCGGCAGATGGGTCGCCCGCGGTCCTGTTCGCCTGGTCGCTCTAAGCGGGAAGGGCCAGGGCGCGGCTCAGGCCGGCGACCGACGTCAGCCGGCAGCGTAGCCCAGGGTGGCCCAGGCCGGACCGCCCGGTGCCTCGATCAGCTCGACGAGCACGCCCTGGCACGAGCGCGGGTGCAGGAAGGCGACCGGACCCTCGGCGCCCTTCCGGGGCACCGTGTCGATCAGCTCCAGCCCGTCGATCGCGAGGCGAGTCAGCTCCTCCGCAAGATCCGCGACCTCGAAGCAGACATGGTGGAATCCCTCGCCCTTCGTCGCGAGGAAGCGGGCGACGCCGGTGGTGTCGTCGGTAGGCTGCACCAGCTCCACCTTGGACTCCCCGACGGCCAGGAAGGCGATGGTCACGCGGTCGTACGGGATATCCATCACGGTCTCCAGCTGGAGCCCAAGGAGGTCCCGGTAGAGCCGGAGCGAGTCGTCGATCGAGCGGACGACCACCGCGACGTGATGAATCTTCCCGACGCGACGGATGCGGCCGGGCAGCGGCGGGATGCGGGGCGAGACGCGGGCGGGCACGGTCCCCTCCTCTAGATCGAGATGGTCTCGTGGTGAACGCCCCAGGTGGCGCGCAGGCGGTCACTGATCTCGCCGACGGTGGCGTAGGCCTTCACCGCCTCGATGAGCGGTGGCATGAGGTTGTCCGTGCCGCGGGCGGCGTCCTCGAGGCGCCGGAGGGTGGCCTCCCACTGGGCCGGGTCGCGCTCCGCGCGGATGCGCTGGAGGCTGGCGACCTGGCGCCGTTCCCCCTCCGGGTCAATCCGCTGGATTGGCGGGCTCTTGGCGCCTTCGTCACGGTGCTTGTTGAGGCCCACGACGACCTGGTCGCCCCGTTCGATCGCGGTCTGGACCCGATAGGCCGACTCCTGGATCCGGCGCTGCTGGTAGCCCGCCTCGATCCCCGCGAGCGTGCCGCCGGCCGCCTCGATCTCGTCGAGATACTGCTGCGCCGCCGCCTCCAGCTGATCCGTCAGCGATTCGACGAAGTAGGAGCCTGCCAGCGGGTCGGGGGTCTCGGTGACGCCGGCCTCGAAGGCCAGGATCTGCTGCGTCCGGAGGGCCAGCCGGGCCGACTCCTGGGTGGGGAGCGCGAGCGCCTCGTCCCTGGAGTTGGTGTGCAGGCTCTGGGCGCCGCCCAGGATGGCTGCCAGCGCCTGGACCGTGGTCCGGACTACGTTGTTGTCGATCGACTGCGCGGTCAGCGAGCTGCCGGCCGTCTGGACGTGGAAGCGGCACATCATCGAACGGGCGTTCGATGCGCCGAAGCGCTCCTTCACGATCCGTGCCCACATCCGGCGGGCGGCGCGAAACTTGGCGACCTCCTCGAACAGCTCCGACCAGGCGGCGAAGAAGAACGAGAGGCGGGGGGCGAAGTCGTCGATCGCCATGCCCCGCTCCAGCGCCGCTTCGACGTACGCGATGGCGTCGGCCAGCGTGAACGCCAGCTCCTGGGCCGCCGTGGCCCCAGCCTCGCGCATGTGATAGCCGCTGATCGAGATGGTGTTCCACTTGGGGAGCTCACGGGCGCCGAACTCGAAGATGTCGGTCACCAGTCGCATCGAGGGTCGCGGCGGGAAGATCCAGGTGCCGCGCGCGATGTACTCCTTCAGGATGTCGTTCTGCACGGTGCCCGAGATCTGTGCCCGGGGCACGCCCTGGCGCTCCGCGGCGGCGATATAGAACGCCATGAGGATGCCCGCGGTGGCGTTGATGGTCATCGAGGTGCTCACCTCGCCCAGCGGGATACCCGCCAGGAGCGTCTCCATGTCGGCCAGCGAGGCGACGGGGACACCGACGCGGCCCACCTCCCCCTCCGCCTCCGGGGCGTCCGAGTCGTAGCCCATCTGGGTGGGCAGGTCAAACGCGACCGAGAGGCCGGTCTGGCCCTGCTCCAGGAGGTAGCGGAAGCGACGATTGGTCTCCTCCGCCGAGCCAAAGCCGGCGTACTGTCGCATGGTCCACAGGCGACTGCGGTACATGGTCGGCTGGACGCCCCGGGTGAAGGGGTACTCGCCCGGACGGCCCAGGTCGCGGTCCTCATTCAGGCCCGCCGTATCCGCCGCCGTGTACAGGTCCGCGACCTCGATCTCGGAGGAGGTGGCGAAGCGCTCGCGCCGCTCGGGGGCGCCACCCAGCGCCTTGGCACGGGTGGTGGCGCGCCAGCGCTCGCGACCGGGATCCTGGTTGGTCTCGCTCAAGCCTCTCCCCTACTCGATCACGACCAGCAGGTCGCCCGCGTCCACGTTTCGCCCTGCCTCGACGACGACACGGGTCAGCGTGCCGGCCCTGGGGGCCCGGATCTCGTTCTGCATCTTCATGGCCTCGATCACCAGGAGCGGCGACCCCTCCTCGACGGCATCGCCGACGGCGGCGGCCACGGAGGCGACGCGTCCGGGGATCATGGCACGAACCTCGGCGGGACGGCTGGACGCCTCTGCGACACGACCGCGCGTCGCGCGTTCCCGGAGATCCGCACGGGCCGCGTCCTCCACGAGGACCTCAAACCGCCAGCCGTCAACGACGACCTCCAGCGCGATGGCGCCGTCGGGCACCGCGGCGGGGCTCCGGCGGCCCTGCGGGAGCAGCGGGAGCAGGAGGACCGCCACGGGTGGCGCCGATGCCGGCCCGGGGCCGGACCCGTCCGCCTGCCCGGGCCGGAGCGTGGCGTGGATGGCATCGTGGCGCTGGAGCGCGCCGTCCGCCGCCCCTCCAACCGTGATGGGGTCGAGCACCCCCGGGGCGCTGCCGGGGACAAGGGACACGCGGACAGCACGCGCCGACCCGTTCATCGGATCGCCGGTGCTCACCGGGGCCACCGATCGATGGCCGCGGCTCGGCCGGCCGCCCGCCACCGGGTCGAAGGGGTGGCCGCGGGTGCGATCACCCGACCGGTGGCCGCCGCAACTGGACCACCGCCGGAGACCGCGAGCCCGGCCGCTAGCCTCGCCTGGCCAGCGGCAGAACGCCAGGCGGCAGCCCCGTCCCAATGCTCCCCAACCCAGTCGGTAGACAGGTCCCCTGCACGGAACGCCGGCGCACCGACCACGAATCGGTAGAAGGGCAGCGTGGTCTGGATGCCCCCGATCTCCGTCTCCCGGAGCGCCCGCCCCAGCCGATCGATGGCCGCGTCGCGGTCCGCCCCGACAACCATCAGCTTGGCGATCAGGTTGTCGTACTCGGGAGCGACCGCCAGCCCTGCCTCGATCCCGGAGTCAACCCTGACGCCCGGACCCGACGGCATGACCCAGTGCCGGACGATGCCCGGCGTCGGCGCGAAGTCCCGACCCGGGTCTTCGGCCGTGAGGCGCACCTCGATCGCGTGGCGCTCCGGGTCTGCGGCACGGCTGGCCGCCTCCCGGACCGCCGCCGAGAGCGGAGCGCCCGTTGCCAGCGAGAGCTGCTCACGGACCAGGTCCAGGCCCGAGACCAGCTCGGTGATCCCGTGCTCCACCTGGAGTCGAGTGTTTACCTCCAGGAAGAAGAACTCGCGCTCCGGCGTGAAGAGGAACTCGGCCGTCGCCGCGTTGCTGAGCCGCGCCGCCTTGGCGACCGCCACCGCCCGGGCGTGGATCGCCAGCCGCTCCGTCCGGCTCAGGCCCGGCGCCGGTGCCTCCTCGACAAGCTTCTGGTGCCGACGCTGGATCGAGCAGTCGCGCTCGCCGATCGCCACCACGTCGCCGTAGGCGTCACCCAGGAGCTGCACCTCGATGTGCCGTGCCCGGGTGATCTCCCGCTCCAGATAGACCGCACCGTCGCCGAATGCCGCCGCGGCTTCTGCGGACGCTGCCATGAGGGCGGGGCCCAGCTCCGCCGCCGATGCGACGCGTCGCATCCCCCGCCCGCCCCCGCCCGCCGCCGCCTTGACCAGGACCGGGAAGCCGATCGACTGGGCCACGCGCGCCAGCTCGGCGATGGCCTCCGGATCGCCGATCGCCGCCGGCGACAGGGTCCCGGGGACCGCCGCGACGCCCACCTCGCGCGCCAGACGGCGAGCGTTCAGCTTGTCCCCGAGGCTGTCGAGAACGTCGCTCCGCGGCCCGATGAAGGCCAGGCCGGCCTCCTCGACGGCACGCGCGAACGCCGCGCGTTCGGCCAGGAAGCCGTACCCGGGGTGCACGGCGTCACAGTCATGCAGGCGGGCGACCTCCAGCAACGTGTCGATACGGAGGTAGCTCTCGGCAGGCGCGGGTGGGCCGATGCGTGCCGCCCGGTCGGCCATCCGGACATGGAGGGCTCCGGCATCGGCATCGCTGTAGACCGCCACCGACTCGATCCCGAGCTCCCGGCAGGCGCGGATGATCCGGATCGCGATCTCGCCTCGATTGGCGATGAGGACCCGACGGAATTGGGTGGTCACGGTGCGCCCCTCGTCTTTGCGCAAAGACGGTCCAGGGTCAGGCCCCGCACCGCATCAGAGCGGGATGTTGCCATGCTTCTTCGGAGGATTGGAATCCTTCTTGTCGGCGAGCATCGTCAGGCCGCGGATGAGCCGACGGCGGGTATCCGACGGAGTGATCACGTCGTCGACGTAGCCTCGCGCCGCCGCAGCGTACGGATTGGCAAAGGCATCCTCGTATTCCTTGACCAGGCGCGCACGCTCCAACACGGGGTCGGATGCGGCGGCCAGCGCATCACGGAAGATGATGCTCACCGCGCCATCCGCGCCCATGACCGCGATCTCCGCTGTCGGCCAGGCGAGGTTCAGATCACCTCGGATGTGCTTGCTGCTCATGACGTCGTACGCGCCGCCGTATGCCTTGCGCGTGATCACGGTCAGCTTGGGGACCGTGGCCTCGCAATACGCGTACAACAGTTTGGCGCCGTGGCGAATGATCCCCCCATGCTCCTGCGCGACTCCGGGCATGAACCCGGGCACATCGACGAACGTCACCAATGGGACGTTGAAGCAATCGCAGGTCCGAACGAAGCGCGCGGCCTTAACGCTGGCATCCGAATCCAGCGCACCCGCCAGCACCATTGGCTGCTGCGCGACAACACCGATGCTGCGCCCGCCCAACCGGGCGAAGCCCACGATGATGTTCTGGGCCCAGCCGGGCTGGATCTCCAGGAATGCGCCCTTGTCCACGACGCGGCGAATGACCTCGTGCATGTCGTAGGGGCGCGATGGATCGTCCGGGACGATGCTGTCGAGCGCCGCGTCCGCGCGGTCCACCGGATCCTCCATGTCCCCGATCGGCGGGTCGGCCAGGTTGTTCGAAGGGAGGTGAGCGAGGATCTCGCGCACCGCATCGAGGGCCGCCGCCTCGTCCGGCACGGCCAGGTGAGCCACGCCGCTGCGGGTGGCATGTGTTTGCGCACCGCCGAGAAACTCAGCGTCGACCTCTTCGTGGGTCACAGCGCGCACGACGTTGGGTCCCGTCACGAACATGGCGCTGGTGCCCTCGACCATCACCGTGAAGTCCGTCATGGCCGGCGAGTAGACGGCGCCACCCGCGCACGGCCCCATGATCACGGACAGTTGCGGGATCACGCCCGAGGCCAGAACGTTGCGCAGGAAGATGTCGGCGTATCCGCCCAGCGAGGCGACGCCCTCCTGAATCCGCGCACCACCGGAATCGTTGAGCCCGATGAGCGGCGCACCGACCTTCATCGCGAGATCCATCACCTTGCAGATCTTCTCGGCATACGCCTCCGACAGCGAGCCGCCGAAGACCGTGAAGTCCTGGCTGAAGACGAAGACCAGCCGTCCATCGATGGTGCCGTGGCCGGTGACCACGCCATCGCCGGGGATCCGCTGATCCGCCAGACCAGGATCGGGCGAGCGGTGCGTGACCAGGCCATCCAGCTCGATGAGCGAATTCGCGTCTAGCAGCAGGTCGAGACGCTCGCGTGCGGTCAGCTTGCCGGCGGCATGCTGCTTGTCGATCCGTTCCGCTCCCCCGCCCTGGTGCGACCGCTCGCGCAGGTCGGATAGCCGACGGAGACGTTCCTCGCTGGTGGACACAATCGACACCTCGGCGCGGCGTGGCTCGCGGAGCCGTCCTTGCGCAAAGACAGCCCCTCACTCGACTGCATGATACGCGTGCAAGACGCTGCTCCGGCCGGGTCCAATTCCTCGAACGGAATGGGTTCTGCGGCGATGTCAACGGCATTAATCCACAGAATCGGTGAACAACCCCCCAAATCCTGTGGATAACCGCGACGGCGTAGAGTAGGATGCGCGACGCAACGGCCCCTGCGGGGTCGTGATGGTCCGATAGCTCGAGGTGAAGCCCCGGTGACACACGTGATCGCGATTGCCAACCAGAAGGGCGGCGTCGGAAAGACGACGACGGCGATCAACCTGGCTGGCGCGCTCGCCGAGGAGGGCTATCGGGTCCTGTGCATCGATCTCGATCCGCAGGCAAACCTGACGGCGGGCCTGGGAATCAACCTCAACACCGTCGAGCGATCGATGGCGAACGTGCTCACCGAGGGTGATTGCTCGCTCGACGACATCCTCATTGCAACTGCGGTGCCCGGCCTCGACGTCGCCCCGGCGAACATCGACCTCGCCTCGACAGAGGGTGAGCTCTTCACGGCAATCGGCCGCGAGCAGATCCTGCGGGACGCGCTGGAGGGCCAGCTGGCGGAACGCTACGACTACGCATTGATCGACTGCCCGCCCAACCTCGGCATCCTGACGCTCAACGGCCTCGTCGCGGCAAACAGCGTGATCATCCCGGTCCAGACCCAGTACTACGCGATGAAGGGTCTGACCAACCTGGTCAAGATCATCAACATGATTCGGCTCAAGCTGAACCGGGACCTTCGAATCCTTGGCCTGCTGCCAACCTTCTACGACAGCCGGACCAATCTGGCCCGCGACATGCTGGAGGAGCTCCGCGTGGTGGGCGACCACCACGTGTTCACCACCATCATCCGGAACACCGTGAAACTGGGCGAGGCACCCCTTGCCGGCCGACCGATCACGGTCTATGCGTCGTCCTCGGACGCCGCCCGAACCTATCGTGAACTGGCACGGGAGGTGATCGCACTTGGCCAGAACTGACTTCCGCGCCGCGGCCGCTCGACGACTGTCGGAGGAACGCGAGCTCTCTCCGTCGATCATCAGCCTCGTCTCGTCTGACCCCGCGGGTCGTTCGGGCACGGTCCGCAACGTCCCCGTCGAGCGGATTGAATCCAACCCGGAGAACCCTCGTCTCGCATTCGACGAGGCGACCATCAATGAGCTGGCTGCGTCAATCAAGGAGCACGGCGTCCTCCAGCCGGTCCTGGTCCGCCCGCTCGGTGACGGCCGCTATCAGCTGATCGCCGGCGAGCGTCGCTGGCGCGCCTCAAAGGTCGCCGGCATCGCCACCATCCCGGCGCTCATCGAGGACATCGACGATGACACGGCGATGGAGATCGCGATCATCGAGAACCTCCAGCGCGAGGATCTCTCCCCGCTCGACGAAGCCACCATGTACGACCGGATGATCCGGGAGCACGGCTACTCGGTGCGCAAGCTCGCGCAGAAGCTGGGCAAGGACAAGGGCTACCTCGAGAACCGCCTGCGCCTCGCCGACGCTCCCGAGGAGATCCGCGGGCTGGTGTCTGTGCGCAAAGACACGCTGTCCCATGCCTACGAGCTGATGAAGGTCACGGACCCCAAGAAGCGGAAGAAGCTCGCCGACCAGGTCGCCCGTGGCGAGCTGAGCCTCGTGAAGCTCCGCGAGAAGATCGACGGCCGGCCTGGCCGCGGCACCCGTGAGCGTGTCGCCATCGACATCGAGCCGGAGGACGACCTCCTCGCCGAGGAGGCGTACGAAGAGCCCGAAGCCGTGATGCCTGCCCAGCGCCAAGCCGCGCCCATGGTGGAGGACTCGCTGGTCTCGGCGAAGCAGAACCTCTCCGAAGCGGTCGAGGGTCTCGTGGACGTCCTCCGGACGCCCGATGTGGTCCGCTCCATCGGCGAGGTCGATCGGGCCAACCTGGCCAAGTACCTGACCATCGCCAAGCTCCGCCTGGAGAACGCGATCGCCATGGTTCGGAGCAGCGAGGACCGCTGAGCCCCGGGGCCGGCAGCGCTCGCTACGTGGCGGCCACTCCGGAGAGCCACGCGAGCGCCACCAGGCCGATCCCGGCTGCCTCCACCTCCCAGGCGAGCTCACGCCGTCCGGCCGAGCCAGCCTTCCCGATCGCCACCCCGGCCAGGACCAGCACGCCACCGGTGACCATGCCGGCCAGCGCGAGGGGCGCCAGCCCGCCGCCTACGCCACCAAGACCCACCGCCACGACCACGACGGCCAGCAGGAGCAGTGCCTGGGCCAGCCACGCCCGTTCCATCCCCAGCCTCGTGGCGATCGACGCGGCGCCGGCTGCCTCGTCGCGTTCCAGGTCCCCGAGGGCATTCGCCACCGCCAGGCCGGAGCCCGCCAGTGCCGCGAGCGGAAGGACGAGGCCAAAGACGCCGGGAAGCACGCCCGTGGCGCCGACCCAGGCAAAGACCGGGAGCAGCGGGATGCCCAGCGCGAACGGGAGCCACGAAAGAGGCGTGCCCTTCAGCCGCAGGTCGTACAGGTAGCCCGCCCCGACGCCGGCCAGGCCGATGGCGAGGGTCGCCGGGCTGGCCTGGGCCGAGAGCAGGACGCCAGCGGCGAGGCCGGCCACCCAGACGGCCCGTGCCTCCCCCACCCCGACGAGGCCAAGCGGGATCGGCTTTCGAGGCTTGTGGCCGGCATCGGAACGCGCGTCGCGCAGGTCATTGAGGGCCCCGATCGAGAACTGGAAGCCCACCATCGCAGCACCCAGGCGCAGCGCCGAAGGGGCGTGGGCGCCCGCAGCCAGCGCGAGCTCGGCGGTGAGGGCGCCGTTCAGGAGCGAGGGATACGGGTGGACGAGTCGAAGCAGGCCGGCAAGGTGGGCCCGCGGGGACGGCCGGCCCGGAGACTGGACGCGCGACGGCGCGTCAGGCGTACACGAACTCCTCGAAGCTCGCTACGAGGAAGTCGACGAGTCGCTCGCGGCCATCCGGGGTCTGCGAGCGAACGCCCGAGACGAGGGTGTGGAGCATGATCGAGGGGATGACGAGGTTGCCCTGGGCGTCGCGACCGAGCGTGGCCGGGGCACCGCCACCGGAAGCGAACACCCGTTCGAAATCCTTCTCGCCAAGACGCGCCGCACGGCGGAAGTCTGTCACCACCCGGACCACGCCGCGGCGGATCGCGGTGTCGCGCATGAGCTCGGCCGCCCACGCATCGATCTGGCTGTCGTCCTGCTCGGCGAGTCGCGCACGATACTCGCCTGGGTTCGCGGAGAGTCCGGTTGCTCCCACAGTGCCTCCTGCGGCCAGCCCCGATCTGATGTCGGCTGGGGTTGGCCAGAGTATGCCAGAGGCGGCGCGGCCCCCGTGGCCCCGAGCAGCCGGTGCGCTCCTCAGATTCCGGGACGCGGACCCTCCGGCCAGTCGTTGAAGAGCTCCGTGACCCAGACGCCCACGCGTCCCGGCCTGGCGGACTCCGGCGAGCCGGCGATCATCGCCTCCATCGTGGCCTGGAGGCTGGACGTCAGCGCGGTCACGGCCGCGGCCGTCGGCCGCTGGGCAGCAAGGATCGGCTCCCCCACCCTGACACGCACCCGGCGGCGGAAGGCGACCCAGCTGGTCCCGCTGATGGTGACGGGCACCAGCGGCACCCGGGCCCGCAGGGCGAAGTAGGCCGGCCCATCGCTCAAGGGCGTCATCCGGGTCTCGCCGACGCTGATCCGGCCCTCACCGGCAATCGCCAGAACGCCACCGACCGCGAACACGGCCTCGACCCGCCGTGTGGCCCCCAGGAGGTCGTTCTTGCCCGGCTTGTAGGGCACGGCCATCCCGATCCACGAGATCAGGCGGTTTCGGCCGCCCGCCGCCATGTCCTCCTCCTTTGGGCCGAAGAAGAACAGTCGGGGCCGCATCGGCAATGACGCCATCAGGACAAACGGATCCGTCCAGCCCAGGTGGTTGAAGCAGTAGACGGCGGGCCCGCCCGGGAGCCGGTCCCGACCC
Organism: uncultured Chloroflexota bacterium; assembly: GCA_903822495.1. Classification (GTDB taxonomy): domain Bacteria; phylum Chloroflexota; class Limnocylindria; order Limnocylindrales; family CSP1-4; genus CAIJPD01. Next base: position 66,804 of record CAIJPD010000048.1, read on the forward strand.
TCCAGGCTCACGCGGAGGTAGCCGCGGACCGCCACCGTGACGACGATGCGGGAGAGGAAGTAGCGGACGGTGCGTCGCCACGACGGCACGTCGGCCGCGGGCAGCCGGGCCTCTGCGCGGCGACGCCGCTCGACGTCATCCGGCCGGGGCGCGGCCATCAACCCACCCAGGCCCCGGGATCCAGGTCGGCCAGGCCCGCGAGGGTCCGGTCCGCCAGCTCCACCGCGCCGGGGGCGGGCGGGACGCTGTGGTTGGGCACCAGCACGGCGGTCATCCCCGCCGCTTTCGCCGCGCGCAGCCCATTCAGCGAATCCTCAACCACCAGGCAGCGCGCGGGGTCAACGCCCAGGCGGCGGGCCGCGAGGAGGTAGACATCGGGCGACGGCTTGCCGAGTGGGACCTCGTCGGACGAGGCGACGGCACGGAACACACCGGCCAGGCCCGTCCCGGCCAGCGCCGCCTGGATCACACGGATGTGGGCCGACGACGCGACGGCCACTGGGAGTTGGGTGGCAATCCGGCGAACGGCCTCCACGGCCCCATCGATCGCGGGGGCGCCGCGGCTGGCGTAGCGCTCGACCATTGCGTCGACCACGACGGCTTCGATCTGGTCCGGCGAGAGCGGCAGCTCCAGACGGTCCCGGATGATCCGGGCCCACGTCGGCGAGTTCGCGCCCATGACCGCGCGCTGGTCGTCCTGCGACCAGGACTTGCCGTGTTCGCGGGCGAGGTCCGCGCGCACCTCGTCCCACCAGATCTCGGAGTCCACCAGGACGCCGTCGAGGTCGAAGATCACGGCATCGAAACGGTGCATGGCGCGAGCGTAGCACCGCCCGTGCCGCCGACAAACCCCTGCTCCAACCCGGGCACGGCCGGCGCATGCCGGCGCGATTCCCGACCCGGCATAGACTTGTTGGAGCCAGCCTGAAGGAGCGTCCAGCCATGTGGTTCTTCTCAAAGCCCGCCACCATGCCCGCGCCGGAGACGGCCCTGCCGGGCCGGGCCGAGCCCGTGCTCGCCAGCCCGCGGCCCCACCACGTCAACGGTCGAGCCATCGTGGGGCCGTACCCCGACGGGATGGGGATCGCGGACTTCGCGCTCGGGTGCTTCTGGGGTGCGGAGAAGGCGTTCTGGCAGGTCGCCGGCACCTGGGTCACAGCGGTCGGCTACCAGGGCGGCTTCACCCCCAACCCCACGTACGAGGAGTCGTGCACCGGGCACACCGGCCACGCCGAGGCGGTCCGGGTGGTGTTCGACCCGGCACGGGTCACCTACGAGGACCTCCTCAAGGTCTTCTGGGAGCACCACGACCCAACCCAGGGGATGCGCCAGGGCAACGACGTCGGCACCCATTACCGGTCGGCGATCTTCACCCACTCCGACGCGCAGATGGCGTCCGCGCTCGCCTCACGCGATGCCTACCAGGTGGTGCTCACCAAGGCCCGCTACGGGGCGATCACGACGGAGATCGCCCCGGCCGGCCCGTTCTACTTCGCCGAGGACCACCACCAGCAATACCTCAGCAAGAATCCCGCGGGCTACTGCCCCGACCACGGCACGGGCGTGGCGTGCCCGATCGCGTTCCGCGGGGTGAGCGCGGAGTAGCGGGTAGCCTCGCCTGCGGCCCGCAGCCAGCAGGCCTTCTGGCGGGCGTTGACCGGCGGCCAGACGTCGGGCACCATCATCCCCATCGCAATCGTGCACCGCTGCGTCCCGAGCGAGGAGGTCGCATGTCGTGGACCAAGCGGACGACGGCTAGCCGCCGCCCGGGCGCGTGGGTCCCGGGCTGTCTCGGCTCCTTCGTGGTCTTCGTGAGCCTCGTCTTGGGCTCTCTTGCTGCAGCGTCGGCGTCGACAGAGCCGCTCGCGCCTGCGCTCGCACCCGCAATCCTCGTGGTCGGTGGGTCGTTCGCCGGGATCGTAGCCGCGCGGATCCCCACGAGACGAGGATTCATGGCGGCCCTGGCGATGCCCTTCATGACGCTCGCCCCCGCCTGGATGTTGGTCAACGCCCTGGCTTTTGCCATCGAAGGACGCGGAATTGACGCCGCGTTCAACCGGGCCTTCCTCGCGGCATTCCTGCTCCTGGAGATCCCGGTCGCCCTGGCCTTTGCCCTTCGGGTGTCGCACCTGCGGCGTGTCCAGGAGGAGCGGGACGGGGTGGACGTCAGCGCCGCCGACCGAACGACTGGCGGGCCGCAACTGGGCAAGGAGCTTGATCTCGCAACAGGTGGCGGCCGCATCGCGACCGTGGTGCGTGACGACATCGACGACGACGAGGGACGGGAACACCTGGACGCAGATACCAGGCTGCTGCTGCTGCACGGATACCACGTGCAGTCCGTCGTTCGCGAGGGTGGGCCGAGCGTGGCCGGCCTGGTCCTGACGCTGATTGGGCATTCGGAGCTCACCGGCGACGAACGCGTCCACGTCATCGCGACGTTTGGACGCTGACCGCCCAACTGGCCCGCGGCCGAAGGCGCTACCAGCGGGCGACGTGATCCTCGAGCACGCCCGAGAGCGTGCCGACGTCCTGCCCCAGGACTGTCCCGCGGTAGGTCCCGATCGGCTGGACGAACCGGCTCGCGGCGAACCCGAGATTCTTGTCCTGCGAGCGGACACCCTCCGGATCGAACACGAGGTCGACCGAGGCATCACTCGACCGCACGCGCCACGCCGCCATCGGCGAATCCGAGTCGCGCTCGAACCGGACGGGCGGCAGCGGCATGATTCGGCCGCCGCACCACACCGCGTTCTCGAAGGGCTCCTGGAAGCCATCGACCAGGTTGATCGCCAGCAGCGGGCCGGCGGCAGATGCCCAGCGCCACTCGGTCCGGCGGGCCAGCAGGCCGCTGGTGTGGTCCAGGGCGGCCACGGATCCGCCGAGGTCGAACGCCTCCCCGCCGAAGCGGGCCAGGCCCTGGACCCGGAGCCCGTGCATCTTGTGGGTACAGTTCGCGAGCCCCCCGGGGACGCGGGCGATCGCGCACATCGTCGCGGCTTCCGGTCCCGGCTCGAGCGTCGCCTCGATGGTCAGCGTGCGGCTCCGGACCGAGGCCTGCCAGCCGCCGAGGCTGTGCTCGATCGACAGGCTGGTCCCGCCGAGGCGGAAGGCCGATCTCGCGCCGGGGCCGACATGATCCGCGACCCGGCCCGACGCCCGGGGAAGGCCTTCGAGCGACACGTCGGCCAGCACCCGCGCGGCTCGCCGGTCGAACAGGTAGGCGAACGCCGTCATGGACCACCCCAGGTCGACGATCGCCAGCGCGGCCACGTGGTCCTCACCGATGACGCAGGCGTACTGCCAGCGCTTCCAGTGGAGGACCCGCCAGAGCCGGCCCCGACCTGCCCGGGTCCAGTCAATCGACCCGGTCTCGCCCGTGTATCGGCCGAACCGGATCTGCCCGTCGTGGCCGACCGCAGCCACGGGCGCGGGCGGCAGTTCCGCCTCAGGCACGTGCGACACCGGGGACCGGCCGTCCCGTCCGCAGGAAGACGAAGAAGCACGCCGTCGCCAGCGCGCAGAGCAGGTGCCAGATGGCGTGGGCCTGGATCGGCGAGTCAGGCGAACACAGGGCGCTGGTCGCCGTCCCCGTCTGCCAGATCACGTACGCCGCGAAGAACGAGCCAAAGCCAAGCCAAAACCAGGGCGTGTAGCGGCGCCGGTCGGGGGCCGGGCGGCGGAGGATCAGTGCCGGGAGCCAGAACAGCGCCACCCACCAATAGTGGCCGGGGCTGGCCAGCATCTTCGCGGGGGTGATTCCGAACGCGGCCGCGAGCGCGAACCCCATCAGGCCGGAGCCCACCCGGGTCGCGACCGACCAACGGCCCGGCGTCCACCACCGGTAGAGCACCTCGGACACGATCCAGGTGCCGATCCCCAGCTCGAACAGGTCCAGCCCGATGCCCAGGTCTGGGCCGATGAACCAGTACCCGGCGGCGTAGGCGGCGAGGACGACCCCGTACGCCGCGTACATCGTCCGATCCCGCCAGCCGCCCAGGGTGGCCAGGTTGACCACGCACGGGACCAGGATGTAGGCGACCATCGAGACGTTGTCGAGCCAGGCGCCCGCGCGCAAGTGGGAGCCGTGCATGAGCATGGAGCCCGGCCCAAGGAACGTGACCGCCGAGGCATAGAGCAGCGCGGTTGGCGTGTTGCCGAAGAACCGGCCGGCCGGCCCCGGCGCCGCGTCGGGCCCCACCAGCCCTCCCCCACCCCGTCGTCCGGCGCGTTCGTCGCGGACGAGGACCCAGAAGATGGCCAGCCCCACAGCCACGAAGCCGAGGTTGCCGAGGGTGTTGGCCGGCTCGCGCAGGAGGCCGCCGCTGACCCGCTCGCACCAGCGCGAGACCTCGCCGATGGCCTGCTCGTTGGCGGCCGGAGCGCCCCAGCCACCCAGGCCGACGGCGACGAACGCGGCCGCGAAGGCAGCCAGCACCGCGATGGCAATCCAGAAGGGACCGGGCACGCTCCGCATGTGCGGACGGTAGCGGATCTGCGACGCGGCGCGGCGCTGACATTCGGATGTCCCTCGGGTAGCCTTGCCCGCATGTCCACGCCCGCCGAGCTCACCGCGCGCTTCATCGCCGCGTTCAATGCGCGCGATCGCGCCATGCTGCGCGCCCTGCTCGCCCCGGAGCTCGAGTTCATCCGGCCGGGCGGCGCCGTCCTGACGACAGCCGGCGCCGTCCTCGCCCAGTACGAGGCGGACTGGGCGATGATGAGCAGTTCGCGCGTTGAGCCCCAGCAGGTCATCGTGTCGGGGGACGATCTGCTCGCCGAGATCACGATCCACAGCGTCATCGACGGTCAGACCGTCGCCCTCCCCGGGGCCATTGCGCACCGCTGGCGCGGCGGCCGCCTGGTTCGCTACCGGCTGTACACGGATCGCCTCTCGTCCGTCCTGGGGCCGCGCCATGCATGATCCGCGCCCGGAGCTCTGGCTGGTCCGCCACGGCGAGACCGAGTGGGCGGCGGCTGGCCGGCACACCGGCTGGACCGACGTCCCGCTGACGGACATCGGGCGAGCGCAAGCGGCGGCGGCAGGGCCGCGGCTTCGCGGGATGACCTTCGCCCGCGTCCTGACCAGCCCGCTCTCCCGAGCCGCCGAGACCGCCCGCCTGGCCGGGTTCCCCGCGGCCACGCCCAGCGCCGACCTGCGCGAATGGAACTACGGCGCCTACGACGGGCGAACGACGGCCGAGATCCGCCTCGAGCGGCCCGGCTGGACCATCTGGACGGACGGAGTGGTAGGCGGCGAGACGGTCGACGAGGTGGGGGCGCGCGTGGACCGGGTGATCGCCGCGGCCCGGACCATCGACGGGCCGACCTTGCTGGTTGCCCACGCCCACGTGCTGCGGATCCTCACGGCCCGCTGGCTGGGCCTCCCCGCGGTGGACGGCCGGCTCCTGGTCCTGGGCACGGCGTCGATCTCCGTCCTGGGCTGGGAGCGCGAGACGCCCGTGATCGTGCGCTGGAACCAGGCCTGAGGCGCCGGAGCCACGCCCCGCGGCGGGGCCGGGTCGCGGCGTCGGCCTGCGCGGTGGCCGTCGGCCCGCGCGATCGCCGTCAGCCGCCGAGCAGCTGGTCCAGGTTGACGAGGTTGAAGCCGCGGCTGCGGAGCCCATCCACGATCCGGGGCAGCGCCGCGTAGGTCTCGTAGCCGCCCAGGTGCATCAGCACGATGGAGCCACCCTTCGCGTTGGTCAGCACCTTGCTGACGATCTGGTCGGCCGTCGGTCCGGCCGGGCCGCCCGGGTTGTTGATCGGGCGCCAGTCGATGGTGTCGATGTCCCAGTAGATGCTCAGCCCGTAGCCGGCGGCACCGACGCCCGCGAGGACCGCCGTGTTGTACGCCCCGCTGGGCGGCCGGAAGTAGGGGCGCGCGTCCAGCGTCGACGTCCGCGCGATGGCCGCCTCGGTCCGGAGCAGCTCGTCGGCCATCTGCGCGGCGGTCAACGTCGTGAAATCGGCATGGGTGTACGAGTGGTTGCCCAGCCTGAGCTGCGTGGGGTGGGCCTGGACGATGGCCAGCACCTTGCGGCCCGCGTCGGTCGCGGTGTTGTCGGCCATCGCGCCGGTCATGAAGACGCTCGCCTGCACGCCGTGGTCCACCAGGTAGCCGGCGATGGCGAGGGCATCGCCCACCCGGCCGCCCATGTCGAAGGTGAGGGCCACGTCCTTGCTGGTGCGGGCGCCGTTGACGATGAGCCGGCTGATGCCGGGCGTCGGGGTGGGCGTTGGAAGCGGCGTCGGCGTGGGCGAAGGGGTCGGTGTAGGGGACGGTGAAGGCGTCGGCGTCGGCGAGGGGGTGGGGGTCGGCGCGGGATCAGGGCAGGTCGTGGGCCCGGGCGTCGGAAGCGACGTGCTGAGCGCAGGCTTGGGCGTCGAGGAGGTGCCGCTGGGCGCTGCCGGGCTGGACGGGCAGGCCGACGGGAACACGGTCGGCGTGCCCGCGGGCGAGATGGCGGGGCTCACGGTGGGCCCGCAGCCGGCGATCAGCGCGGCCGCCACGAGCCAGATCCATGCCACGACCGCAGGCGCGTGCCTCCGCGGGCCCACACCGGCGGGTCCTGGCGGCGCGACGATCCTCGGGGCACGCATGACGAGTGGAAGACTACCGTGCGCCGGCCCAGCCGTCGGCGCCGGCCCAGCCGTCGGCGCCGGCCCAGCCGTCGGCGCCGGCCCAGCCGTCGGCGCCGGCCCAGCCGTCGGCGCCGG
>CAIJPD010000049.1 GCA_903822495.1 uncultured Chloroflexota bacterium
CCGGACGGTCGGGTCGAGTCGGGCGGTCGGGCCGGGCATCGCCGGCCGGGCGTGCCGGACGGTCGGGTCGAGTCGGGCGCTCGGGCCGGGCATCGCCGGCCGGGCGCTGGCGCGGTGTCGCCGCGTCGGGCTTTGGCTTGGGCGTCCGCGGCCCCGCGGGTCGGCCGGTCAGGGGGCGGCCCGATGCCGAGCCCGCCGGTCCCGTACGCCGCCGCGAACGCGTGCCGGCCCCGGACGCGGGGGGCGGTGGGGCGGCCTCCGGTTCGACCGGCGCCTTCGACGACGACCGCCGCTCGGCCTTGCCGGCGCCAAGGGCCTTGATCTCGGAACCCCGCAAGCGGCGGTAGCGGCCCACGCCGATGTCATCCAGGCGCACGGCCCCGATCCGCACCCGGACGAGCCGGGTGATCGGCGCGCCGACGGCCGCGAACATGCGGCGGACCTGTCGCTTCCAGCCCTGACGGAGCACCACCCGGTACCAGGCCAGCCCATCGGTGGCCGGCGGCCCCAGGAGCGCCTGCAGGCGGGTCGTCTCCACGGAGCTGGCGGGACGAACGGGGTGGGCGAACGTCGCGCGGCCTTCCTCCAGGTCCATCCCCCCGTCAAGCGCGGCGCGCTGCTCGTTCGAGAGCCAGGCCGTCAGGCCCACCGAGTACTCCCGCTCCACGCCGAAGCGTGGATGGAGTACCCGCTCGGCCCACTCGCCGTCGTTGGTCACGAGCAGCAGGCCCTCGCTGTCGCGGTCCAGCCGACCGACCGGGTAGAGACGGGCATCGGAGGTCATCGCCGTCGGCAGCAGTTGGAGGACCGTCAGGTCGGCGTGGCGATCGGCCACCGTGGAGGTGACGCCGGCGGGCTTGTGGAGCGCCAGGTGGATCGGCGCGGCGGGTGCGCCGAGGGGAATGCCATCCACCTCGATCCGGACTGCCGCCGGGTCCACCTGGTCCCCCACCCTGGCAGGACGACCGTTCACGGTCACGCGTCCGGCAACGATGAGCGCCTCGCTGGCGCGGCGCGATGCCACCCCGGCGGTGGCGATGATCTTCTGCAGTCGATCGACGGGCATCAGCCGGCGCTCCCATTGGGGTCCGGCGCGCTCGCCGGGCCGGCCGATTGGCCAGCCAGATGTCGGGGCGGCGGATCCCCGTAGGCCTCAGCGTTGGAAGGTGACGCGGCCGCGGCCAGGGCGGCAAGCGCGGCGGCGTCGGCGGGAGGCGAACCCACGTTCGCCTCGTCAGTGAGCCGGTCCGCGACGAGCGAATCCAATATGGGGAGCTCGTCCAGGCTGGTCAAGCCGAAGCGCTCCAGGAACTCGAAGCCGGTCCCGTACAGGATCGGACGACCGGCGGCCTCGCTGCGGCCCAGCTCCACGACCAGCCGCCGATGCAGCAGGGTCCGGATGCTGTAGTCGGAGTCCACGCCGCGGATCCGCTCGACGGCAGACTTGGTGACGGGCTGCCGGTACGCGACGATGGCCAGCGTCTCGAGTGCCGCCGGAGAGAGCCGGACCGCGTCAACCCCGAGGTAGCGGGCGATCAGGCGGCCGGCCTCCGGGGCCGTCGCCAGCTCCACGCGATCAGCCGAGTAGATCAGCCGCAGCCCGCGGTCGCGCAGGGCGACCTCGAGGTCGCCGAGGCGCGAATCCACCTCATCGCGGTCCACCCCGGCCAGCGTCGCGATCTCCTTGCGGGAGAGCGGCTTCTCCGCCACGAACAGCAGGGCCTCCAGCGTCACCTCGTCGAGGCCCAGGGGCGTCTCGGCCGCCGCTGTCGTGACCTCCTCGACCAGGTCCGCGATCTCGTCTGCCCGTGCCTCGGCGGTCGCTTCCGCTCCGGTCGGTTCCGCGTCGGCCTGCGCCGGCTCCGCATCGGCCTGCGCCGCTTCGGACGGTGTGCCGGACGGGAGCAGCCCGTCGTCGGTCACGCGAAGGACTCCATGCTCTCGTCCATGGGCGCGGCGGCGAGCGCCTCCGAGGACGTCCCGCCGCGCTCCTCGGCCGTCGTCTGGCGGACCAGGATGGGTCCCCACGGCGCCGCTTGCTCCACCGCGACCTCGCGCCGTTTGACCAGCTCCAGCATCGCCAGGAAGGTCACCGCCACGACCACCCGGTCGTGGACGCCGTTGAGCAGCTCCTGCAGGACGATGGGCCCCGCGCCACGCAATGCCTCGCGGATGATCACCGCCCGCTCGGCCAGGGTGATCGACCGGGGCAGCAGCTCGGGCGGCAGGGGCGGCGGGGGGACCACCTTGACCAGCCCGGCGAGTGCCTCGGCCAGGAGCCGTGGGTCCATGGGCGGGGCATCCGGACGGGCCGCGCCCACCGCCGCGCTGCGGGCTACCGCCGGCTCGCGCCGGAAGAGCCCGATCCGGACCAGCGCCTCACCGGCCAGGCGATGGCCGCCATCCCGGTACGCCCTGTACGCGATGAGCCTCGCCCGCAGCTCCGCCTCCGGATCCAGCCCCTCGTCGTCGAGCGGGATGACCGCCGGCTCTTCGCGGCGCGGGAGCAACGCCCGGCTCTTGATCAGGATCAGCTGGCTGGCCACGGCGACGAACGAGCTCACGTGGCCGATGCGGTCCACTTCCAGCGTGGCAAGCGCGTCCAGGTAGGCGTCCGCGAGGGCCCCGAGCGGGACCGTGAGCACGTCGAACCGGCGTGCCTCGATGAGCGCCAGGAGCAGCGCGAGCGGGCCGTCGAAGGTCTCGATGTGGACGTGCGTCCCGGCCTCGGGCCGGCGCGCGTCGGCGAAGCGGACCGAGGGCCCGAGGGACCTGGCGAGGCCGGGCGCGGCGGTATCGATCACGCTAGTTCGCCTCGTCCGCGAGCCGCAGGAGCCGGCCGAGATCATTGTCGCGCGGTTCGATGTGGTGGCGGATCAGCTCGACGGTCCGGGCGTTGCAGCCGACGGTGGACGCCAGCCGCGCCGAGCTGTCCGGGTGCCGCTCCAGGCGGGCGATTGCCTCGCCCAGCCCGGGGATCAGCCGGAACGGCGCGGCGACCCACCCGCCGTAGGCCTGCGTGAGCGAGTAGACGATCCGCGGCAGCAGCCCGGTATTGCCCTTGCCCGCGTCGTGGAGCAGGCCCGCCAGCAGCAGGTCGGGCTCCCCCGCCCCGCCGGACCGGAGCCACGCGACCACGTCGAGCGAGTGGCGCTGATCGGAGCGGTGCATGGACCGGAAGAGCGCGAGCTGTACCGGGGTCATCAGGCCCTCTACGGCGCGGATCTCCGCGTCCGTGACGCGACCCACCAGGAAGACACGGACGCGTCGGGCCTTGGCCGCCCACCAACCCGAGCTGCCGGCCCGCAGGATCGCTCCGGCCCGCAGGGTCACAGGCCCAGCAGGAGGCTGAAGAGCGGTTCGGCGATCAGCGAGAAGACCGCCCCCATGAGGGTCTGCCCGCCCGGCAGGATCGGCAGGAAGACGGCCAGCAGCAGGATCACGGTCCCGTACTGGTTCAGCACCGGACGCCAGCGCCAGGCGGTGCCCGGCGAAACCAGGGCCAGCAGGATGTGCGACCCGTCGAGCGGCGGGATCGGGACCAGGTTGAAGAGCATCAGCGCGAGGTTGATGTACACGAACAGCTCGAAGATGGTGGGCAGCAGGCCCACGGCCGAGGCCAGGCCAAGCGCCCGGTAGATGAGCGCCGCCGCGCAGGCCAGCACAAGGTTGGACGCCGGCCCGGCGAGCGCCACGAGCGCCTCCGATTGGCGTCCACCGCGCAGGTTCAACGGGTTCACCGGGGTCGGCTTGGCCCAGCCGATGCCGAAGCCAGAGGTGACCATGGAGATCGCGAGGAGCGTCCCGCCGAGCGGGTCGAAGTGCGCGAGCGGGTTGAGCGTCAGGCGCCCGAACAGCTTGGCGGTCCGGTCGCCGAGGCGCGTCGCCACCAGGGCGTGGCTGAACTCGTGGACGGGGAATGCAACCAGCAGCATGATCGCCAGGACGATGACAACGGCGATGAGACGGTCGGTCAACGGGCACCTCGAACGTGAACGGGGGTCCGGCCATGGTAGCGCCCCACGGCTGCCGGCCTCATCGATCGCCCCGGGAGGCGCACCCGCGCCACCCGGGGGACGGCCCGGATCAGAGTCGCCCGAGCAACTCCGCCTTCTTGGCCTCGAAGTCCTCGGCGCTGATGGCCCCCCGGTCGCGCAGGCCGGCCAGTTGGTCGATCGCCTGGGTCACCTCGTCCGCGGTCATCCGTGCCGGGCCCGCGGTGTAGCCGGGCCCCCGGGCCACGTCGATCTCCAGGGCGTGCTTGGCCTCCAGGATCGCCTTGTGGAAGTCCGCGGCCCGAGCGAGCATCCGGAACCGGTCAAACGCCTGGTCGTTGGCGGTGAGGATGTCCAGGTCGGCGAAGCCGAAGATGCGGCCGACGATGTTCTGATCCACCACCGCGTCGTTGATCTTCTCGAGCGAGCTGTCACCCAGGCGCTTGTTGAGGATGCCCTCGACCTTGATCACGCGCCGGCTGGTGACCAGGTACTCCTCGTTCCGCCAGTCCCACGTCATGATCCCGATCCAGAGCGCGGCCAAGACCACAACCGCGAGGCCGAGGTACAGGAACGCGGTCTGCACGACCGCCGGGTCCTTGATCTGCGTGCTGATGACCAGCAACGCGATCCCCACGATCAGCATGAGCCAGGCGCGTCGCCCGTTGACGACAAGCGCCAGCCAGTGCTGGCGTGCCCGGTAGGCGACTCCCTCGCCACTCGTCAGCTGCCGGTCTGCGTAGCTCATTGACGATCTCCTCCTCTACGCCCGCGGATGGGACCGGGCGTAGACCTCGCGGATCCGCTCCCCGGTCAGGTGAGTGTAAAGCTGCGTGGTCGTGATGCTGGCATGCCCCAGCAGCTCCTGCACGATGCGCAGGTCCGCACCCCCCTCCAGCAGGTGGGTGGCAAAGGAGTGACGGAGTGAGTGCGGGCTGACCCGCTCGTTGAGCCCGGCCGTCCGCGCCGCCGACTTGACCGCGGACCACGCCTGCTGGCGCGAGAGTCGCCCTCCCCGGTCGCCGACGAAGATTGGCCCACCCCGCGGGTGCGGTGGCGGGGCAAGGTCGAGGATGGCGGGCCACGGGCCGGTCAGCCAGGCGTCCAGCCAGCCTAGCGCCACGTCGCCCAGGGGAACGAGGCGCTCCTTGTCGCCCTTGCCGATCACCCGGACCCAGCCCCCTTCGGTGGACAGGTCCTCCAGGTCCAGCCCGAGCGCCTCGGAGATCCGGAGCCCCGCCGCGTAGAGCACCTCCAGCAGGGTCCGCTCGCGCAGGCGACGCGGGTGGTCGGCCTCGCCCGGGTCGTCGCCGCCCGCGGCCTCGAGCAGGGCGACCGTCTCGGCGACGCTGAGCGGCTCGGGGAGCAGGCGCGGCTGCCTGGGCAGGTCCAGGTGCGCCGCGATGTCCCTCGCGATCAGGTCCTCGCCGAAGGCGAAGCGGTAGAAGCCGCGAATGGCCGCCGCGCGCCGACGCAGGCTGGTCGGCGCCAGCCCTGGGTCGCCGGGCCGCCCGCGCCGCGCCCGTGCCGCCAGGTATCGGGTCGCCGCCTCCGGCGTCGTTGCCCAGTCCCTGGCGCTGCCGCGGGCGTCGGAGAAGTCGGCGAGGTCCGCCGCATAGGCGCTCAGGGTCGCCGGTGCCAGGCCGCGCTCGACGCGGAGGGACGTCAGGTAGGCAGCGATGGCATCGTCCAGCGCGGTCCGACCGCCGGGAGCGCCGGGAGCGCCGGGAGCGGTGGCGCGGGCGGCGCCGCCAGAGGGCGACGAGTCCGCGGGGTGCGCGGCCCGGTCCACGCGATCAGCCGACCGGCGTGCCGGCGGCCCGCGCGAGCGCCGTTCGCCACGCCTGGGCGCCGTCCAGGAGCTCTCGTGCCGAGGCGAGCGCGCCGCTGCCCGGAGCCCCGCCCGCGGCGCCGCCCAGCATGTGCGCCAACTCCACGACCCGTTCCTGGGAATCCAGTCGAACCACTTCCGTCACCGTTCGGCCGTCTCGCTCGCGCTTGGCGATGCGGAAGTGGGCGTCTGCGTGTGCCGCGATCCCCGGGAGGTGGGTGACGCACAGCACCTGGTGGCGGCGGGCCAGTTGCCACAGTCCGCGGCCCAGTGGATCCGCACCACGGCCGCCGATGCCGGTGTCGATCTCGTCGAAGACCAGGGTGGGCGTCTGGTCCGCCTCGGCGAGGACCTCCTTGATGGCGAGGGCCACGCGCGACAGCTCGCCGCCGGAGGCGATCCTGGCCAGCGGGCGCGCCGGTTCCCCGGGGTTGGGCGCGATCCGGAAGACGACCTGGTCCACCCCGCTGACGTCGAACGCCACGGCGTCCCCGTCGAGCTCCACGGCCGGCTCACGGGGCCCCGCCGGGCGCCGCCCCAGGGCCACGTCGAAGACGTCCGGCGGGAAGCCGAGGTCCGCGAGGATGGCCCCCACCGCCAGGCCCATCAGCGCGGCCGTCACGGAGCGTGCCGCCGAGAGCGTCCCCGCGGCGGCGGCCACCTCGCGCAGCAGGCGCGCATCGGCCTCTGCCCGGCGAGCGCGCTCCACGTCCAGGTTGCGAAGTCGCTCTACCTCGGCCAGGGCCGCCTCGCCGTGGGCGATCACCGCCGCCTCGTCGTCCCCGTAGCGTCGCTCCAGGCCGAAGATGACCGATAGCCGCTCCTCCAGCCGGGCCAGCTCCGCCGGGTCGTGATCCACGTCGGATGCCAGATCGCGCAGCTCAGCCGCCACGTCGTCCAGCTCGGCGTCCAGGCCCGCCAACCGGCCAACCAGGGGCTCGAAGCGGGGATCCAGCCGGGCGATGGCGCGCGCCTCGCGGAGGGCGAGCGCGACCGTCTCTCGCGCGCCGCTCCCGTCGGCCAGGAGCGCGTCCCGGGCGGCCTCGGCCCCGCGCGCGATGGCACCCGCATGTTGGGCAGCCTCCAGGCGCGCCCGGATCTCGCCCGCCTCACCGGGACGGAGGCGGGCCGCCGCAATCTCCTCGGCCTCGTGCCCCAGCAGGTCGAGTCGGCGCGCCAGCTCCCGCGGCTCGATCGCCAGCTCCGTGAGGGCCATCCGGTTGGCCCGCCAGGCATCGACCGCCGCGGCCATGGCCGCCCGGAGCGAGGCGTGCCCGCCGAACGCATCGAGCAGGTCGCGCTGCCAGGCCGGATCGAGCAGCCGCTGCTGGTCGTGCTGCCCGTGGACCTCGACGAGCGGCCCGACCGCCTCGGCCAGCCGTGCCGCCGTGACCGTCTCGTCGTCCAGTCGCGCGACGGAGCGACCGGTCGCGCTGACCTCGCGCACGGCGATCAGTGGCTCCGGCAGCCGGTCGAAGAGCGCCTCCACCCGCGCGGCATCCGCGCCGTGACGCACGAGGGACGTGTCCGCGCGGGCGCCCGCGGCCAGGCCCAGCGCGTCGATCAGCAGGCTCTTGCCCGCGCCGGTCTCGCCGGTGATCACATTCAGGCCCGGCTCCAGGGTGAGCCGCAGCCGGTCGATGAGGGCGAGGTCCGTGACCGCCAGCTCCAGCAGGCGCCCGGCCCGGGGATGCGGGGAGTCGATCACGGCCGCGGGGTCACGCGTGGCTTCACGAGGGCAGGATCTCGACCTTGCGCCGGAGCAGGTCCCAGAACGGCTGCGAGCCGCCGGGCACCACGAGGCGGATGGGCCGGTCGATCGCGCGGACCTCGACGACATCACCCTCCCCCACCGGGACGTCATCGTGGCCGTCGATGCTGACCAGGGCCTGGAGCGCGGAGATCACCTTGCAGCGCACCACCTGGTCCGGGCCCACGACCACGGATCGAATGGCCGAGAGATAGCCGGCGATGGGCGTGACCACCATGATCCGGCTGTGCGGGTCCACGATCGGCCCACCGGACGAGAACGAGTAGCCGGTGGAGCCGGTGGGGCTGGCGACCACCAGGCCATCCGCGATGAACGTGGCGAGGTGCGTCGCGTCGATGTCAACATCCAGGCGAACCACCCGGGCCAGCGCGCCGCGGGCTACCACGACGTCGTTGAGCGCCACGTAGCGCTCCTCCGTCGTCGGCTGGCCGGCCCGCAGGATCCGCCCCTCCAGGACCATCCGGTCCTCCAGGTCGTACTCGCCGTCACGGAGCTGGCCCAGGATCCCCTCCAGCTCACCGGCCTCCACGCGGGAGAGGAAGCCGACCTTGCCGAGGTTGACGCCCAGGATGGGCACGTCCACCTGGCAGACGCCCCGGGCGGCGAGCAGGAACGTCCCGTCGCCGCCCAGGACGATGAGCACGTCCGTGGTGGGCAACTCCACCAGCAGGGTCTCGAGGTCCGCGGAGGTGGCCGACCAGTGGGCGATCCCCAGCGCCTGTGCCCAGCCCGACGCCTGGGCGCGCAGCTGGACCGCGGCCGGGTTGGTTGGGTTGTAGGCCAGGCCCAGGCGCCGGACGGGCGTCATGCCTCCACCCCGGCGACGAGCACCAATCGTTCCGCGAACCCGGCGGGCGGGACCGCCGGCCTGGGTGACCCCGCGGCGCGCCAGCCCGCCGGCACACGCAGGTGCAGGAGGAACTCCCGGTTCCCCTCCGGCCCGAGGATGGGCGATGGCACGACGTCCACCGGTTGGAGGCCCAGGTCCGCCGCCATGCCGCTGACGCGCTCCAGCACCGCGAGGTGGACCGCCGGATCCCGGACGACGCCGCCGGGGACCTGGCCCCGGCCGGCCTCGAACTGGGGCTTGACCAGGGCGACGATGGGCCCGCCGGCCTCTCCGAAGGTAGCCGCCATGGGGCCCAGCACCAGCCCCAGGGAGATGAACGACACGTCTGCCGTCGCGAACGCGACCGGCTCCGGGAGCGAGGAGGCGGTCAGCGAGCGGGCGTTGGTCCGCTCCATGGAGACGACACGGGCATCCGCCCGGAGCGACTCGGCAAGCTGTCCTCGACCCACGTCGACAGCGTAGACGCGGGCCGCCCCGCGCTGCAACAGCACGTCCGTGAAGCCGCCCGTGGAGGCGCCGGCGTCCAGGCAGACCAGGCCCGAGGGCGACAGCCCGAACGCGTCAAGCGCCGCGACCAGCTTGTGGCCGCCTCGGCTGACGTACGGGTCCTGCGCTTCGACATCCAGCGCGATCCCCGGGTCCACGAGGTCGCCCGGCTTGCGGTCCCGCCGCGCGGCATCCCCGTCACCCACCCGGACCCGGCCCGCCAGGAGGAACGCCTGGGCGCGGCTCCGGGACGCGACGAGGCCGCGGTCCACGAGGAGCTGGTCGAGGCGGACTCGAGTCCCGGACTGGCGTGCGGCGGCGGCTGGGCTCACGCGCCTATCGTGGCACAGCCCGCTTCACCGCGGATCATCACGGGGCCGGCCACGGTCACGGACGGCCGGCACGTGGTCCGTGGCCGTCAGGCGGGCTGGCTGGGCTGGAGCCCCGGCTGTGCGTGGAGCGCGGCCAGCGTCTCGCGGACCTGGGCGGCCAGGCCGTCGGCGTCGAGACGGAGCATCCGGCGAAGGTCGCCGACGGAGCCATGATCGACGAAGCGATCGGCGGGGATGCCGACGATCCGCACGACCAGCTCGCGATAGGCCGGGTCGGCGATGCGCGCCTCCTCGACCGCCTCGAGCACGCCCGAGCCGAAGCCACCGGTCACGACGCTCTCCTCGAACGTCACGAGCAGGCGCTTGCCGCGGGCCTGGTCCAGGACCAGCTGGCGATCGAGCGGCTTGGCGTAGCGCGCGTTGATCACGCCCACCGACCAGCCCTCAGCCGTCAGGCGATCCGCCGCCTCCATGGCTCGGGCCACGATGGGGCCGAAGCCCACGAACAGCACGTCGCGGCCCTCGCGCAGCACCTCGCCCTGCCCCACCGGGATGGGCCGGGGCTCGATCGCGGGCAGCCCAAACCCCGCGTCGCGGGGGTAGTGGAGGGCGAACGGATGGTCCTGCGTGAGCGCCGTCCGGATGAGCGAGCGGAGCTCCTGCTCGTCCTTTGGACTGGCCACGATGAGATTGGGCAGCTGGCGCTGCGTCGGGATGGTGAACATGCCCTGGTGGCTGGTCCCATCCTCACCCACGAGGCCCGCGCGGTCCACGCCGATCAGCACCGGCAGGTCGTTCTGGCAGACGTCGTGCACGGTCTGATCGAACGCCCGCTGCAGGAACGTCGAGTAGATGGCCGCGACCGGGCGCATCCCACCGATCGCCAGGCCCGCGGCCATGGTGATGGCGTGCTGCTCGGCGATCCCGACATCGATGAAGCGCTCCGGGAACTCGGCCTCGAAGCGCGAGAGGCCCGTGCCCGTCGGCATCCCGGCCGTGATCGCGACGATCCGCCGGTCCACCCGGGCGGCCTCGATGAGCTCGGCCGCGAAGAGCGCCGTGTAGTTGGGGTTCTTGGCTGGCGCGCTCGTCGTGGCATCGGGCGGCGTGGCGTCGTCGGCGACCGTCTCGCCGTTCGCCTGGGGCTTCCCGTGCGTCGCGAGGTCCATCGGCGGCAGGGCGGCACCGTGGAAGCTGATCTGGTCCGCCTCGGCCGGCCTGAAGCCCCGCCCCTTCTGCGTCCGGACGTGGACGATCACGGGGCCCTTCAGCTCCAGCGCACGGCCCAGCGTCTCCAGCAGGGCATGGAGGTCGTGGCCCGGGACCACCCCGATGTAGGTGATCCCAAGGTCCTCGAACAACTGGCCCGGCTGGGCGAAGCTGACCACGGACTTTCGGATCCGCTGGCTGAGCTCCAGCGCCGTGGGGCCAACGACCGGGATGCCACCGATCAGCGAGTCATACGTCTCCCTGCCCTGGCGCCAGGCAGTGGACAGCTTGATCTGGCTCAGGTAGCGCGAGAACGCTCCAACCGTGGGGCTGATCGACATCTCGTTGTCGTTGAGGACGATCAGCATCTGCGATCGCCGATGCCCGATGTCGTTGAGCGCCTCGAGCGACAGGCCACTCATGAGCGCCGCATCGCCCACCACGACCGCGACCCGCTCCAGCCCATGGCGGATGTCCCGGGCGGAGGCCAGGCCCTCCGCGATGGACAGGCCCGTCCCGGCGTGTCCGCCATCCATGACGTCGTGGGGGGACTCGACGCGGCGCGGGAAGCCGCCCATCCCGCCCAGCTGGCGCAGGGTGGCGAAGCTGGCGAGCCGCCCGGTCAGGAGCTTGTGCGGGTAGGCCTGGTGGCCGGTGTCCCAGACGATCCGGTCGCGCGGTGACTCCAGGAGCCGATGCAGCGCGATGGAGAGCTCCACGACACCCAGCGAGCTGCCGAGGTGGCCACCGGTCCGGCTGACCGTGGTGATGATGGTCTCTCGGATCTCGCTGGCGAGGGCCGCCAGCTGGGCCTCGTCGAGGCCACGGAGGTCGGCGGGCCCGGTCAGGCCGGCAAGGATGGACACGTGAAGAGGACTCCTGTACAGCGCGACTGGCGTCCGGGGAGTCTACCCCGTCCGCCTGCCCGGGTCTGACGCGGAGGGACGACACCGCGTGACGGGGACGCGTGTCGGAAATGTGATACCACCATCGCGCATGTTTCGCAAGCCCCGTGGAGGTTGAGGCGGCGGCGCTGGCGCGGGCCGGGGGTAGGGCTAGTCCGCGGCCTCCGCGGCCTCGTCGGGACGGACCTCGATGGCTTCCAGCGCGCCGCCGGCGTGGGCGACCAGCTGCTTGACCCGCAGCTCTGCCTCGCCCAGCAGCTTGGCGCAGCGCTCGTGGAGGGCCACGCCACGCTCGTACAGGGCGATGGACCGTTCCAGGGCGAGTCCGCCGGCCTCCAGCTCCGCGACGACCCGCTGGAGCTCCGCCAGGGCGTCGTCAAACGCCAGGGTCTCGATGCCTGCGCTCGCCGCGTCGGCTGGCTGCGTCACTCGGGCTCCTCGTGGTCGCGCTGGACGGCCCGGTCGAGCCGTCGCCCGATCAGGATACCGAAGCGGACCGCGATCACCGTCACGACCAGCGAGCCCACGAGCAGCGCGGCCACCAGCCCCAGCTCAGCCACGCGCGTCGCCACGCTCGCCGACGTCGCGAGTCGCCACCGGCGGGCCGTCGCCCCGAACCCGGTCCACCGTCGCGGAGAGGTCGCCGGAGGCGAGTCGGATCGCCAGTAGCGTGCCGCCCGGGGCCTCCATGGGGTGTCGGATCACGGCGCCGTCGCCCGATCGGCGCACGATGGCGTAGCCGCGATCGAGGGTGGCCTGCGGCCCGAGGACCGCCAGCGCCGCCCCGGCCGTCTCCAGCGCGGAGCGACCCCGCGCCAGGCGCGCTCCGGCGACCACGGGGAGCAGCCGCCCCGCCTGGTCCACCCGTCCCCGCTCCCCCGCCAGGCGCGCGTGCAGGATGGCCGTCGCGCGATCGAGGAGGACCCCGGCTCGCTCGCGGGCCGCCGCCAGGCGCGCCGTGGGACCCAGGCCATCGAGGACGCGGCGCTCTGCGGCGAGGCTCCGGCCCGCCTGGTCAAGCTGGCTGGTCGCCGCCGCGCGCAGGCGGTCCGCGGCCCGGCGGAGTGCTGCCGCGTACTCGATGCGATCCGGCACGACGATCTCGGCCGCCGCGGATGGGGTTGGCGCCCGGACATCGGCCGCGAAGTCCGCCAGCGTCACGTCGATCTCGTGCCCGATTCCCGCCACCACCGGGATGGAGTGGGCCACGACGGCACGCACGACGCGCTCGTCGTTGAAGGCCCACAGGTCCTCCAGAGAGCCGCCGCCGCGGGCAAGGATGGTGACCTCGGGCGCGTCGCCGGGCCGGCCCTCCGCGCGGCACAGCGCTGTGTAGCGCTCCAGGCGCTGAAGGGCCGTGACGATGCTGGCCGGCGCCCCGTCGCCCTGCACCTGGCAGGCGACCAGCAGCACCTGCGCCAGCGGCCAGCGTCGGGAGAGGACGTGACAGACGTCATGCCACACGGCGCCGGTGGGGCTGGTCACCACGGCGATGACCGCCGGGCGCGTTGGGAGCGGGCGCTTGCGCGCGGCGTCGAACAGGCCTTCCGCGGCGAGCCTGGCCTTGAGCGCCTCGAACCGGAGCGCGAGGTCACCCTGGCCGGCCGGCTGGATCGACTCCACGTACAGCTGGAGTGAGCCCTGGGGCTCGTACAGGTCCATCCGGCCGTGCGCCACGATCCGGAGGCCCACCTGCGGCTGGAAGGCGGAGCGGATCCGGTCATCCCGGAACCAGACGCACTGGAGCTGGGCGCGCTCGTCCTTCAGCGCGAAGTAGGCGTGCCCGGCCGTGGAGATGGTGACGCGGCCCACCTCGCCCTCGATCCACAGGTCACGCAGGCGCTCGTCGGACGTGACGGCGCCGCGGACGATCCGGACGACGTCGCCGACCCCGAGGATGCGCAGCCCCAACGTCCCCGGGGCGCGCGGCTGGCGTGGATCCATGGCGGAGGCCTCCGGCGCGCTCGAGTCGCGGGAGCGGCCGTGCTGGCGATCAGACCCGGGTCTGGTACTCGCCCGTTCGGGTGTCGACGCGGACGGTGTCGCCCTCGCTGACGAAGAGCGGGACGGTGACGACCAGGCCCGACTCCAGCGTGGCGGGCTTGCGCGCGCCCTGGGCGGTGTCGCCCGCGTAGCCGGGGTCGGTCGCCACGACCTTCAGGTCGACCGTCACGGGGAGCTCCACGCCGATCGTCTCGCCCTGGTAGCTGGTCCGGTCCAGGGTCATGCCGTCCTTGAGGTAGTTGACGGTCTCGCCCAGCTGGGCGGCGGACAGGGCGAACTGGTCGTACGTGTCGGTGTCCATGAAGTGGAAGTCCGCGTCGTCGCGGTAGAGGAACTGCACCGGGCGGCGATCCATCTGGGCGCGCGGCCACTTGGTGCCCGCCTGGAAGCTGCGCTCGACCGTCCCGCCGCGCTTGATGTTGCGGAGGGTGATTCGGACCTGCGCCGAGCCCCGGCCCATCTTGATGTGGTGGTAGTCGAGGATCTGCCAGAGGTCGCCGTCCAGCTCGATCGCGACACCCTTGCGCAGTTCACCGGTGCTGATCATTGGGTGGGGTTGCTCCTCGGAACGGTCCGGGCACGCGGGCGCGCGCCGTCAACTTGGGGATGGTCGCCCGATTGTAGCCGAGCCGGGTCGGGCCTCAGCCTCCAATGCGGGGGGCGCGCATGCGGACCAGGCCATGGGCCGGGCTGATCCCCCCGTCGGCGAGTCGGAGACGGGGCCCGGGGGGGCCGACAGGTCCTGGGCGCCGGGCGTCTCCGGCCGGCCGTCCCGGCGCCTCAGCGACCGACGACGAGGACCTCCCTCGGAAACAGCGTCAAGCGCCGCAGCGTGCCCGCCGAGCCGTCCAGTGCCACGAGGTCCTCGATCCTGACCCCCGTCTCCCCGGGGTCGTAGCAGCCCGGCTCCACGGAGAACACCGTGGGGCTGGGGAGGGGCGATTCGGACGCGCGCCTGCCCAGCGAGGGCGCCTCGTGCGTCGCGAGGCCAATGCCGTGGCCCAGGCCGTGCCCAAACCGGTCGCCCTCGCCCGCCGCCTCGATCACGCCGCGCGCGATGGCGTCGATCGCCCTCCCCGAGGGGAGCGGCGCACCGGCCCGGGCCGCGGCGGCCGCGTCCTCCAGGGCCGCGATGGCCGCCCCCTGGGCCCGCGCCACGAGGTCGTAGATCGCCAGGTCGCGCGCCCGCGGTTCGCCCACGAAGAGCGTCCTGGTCATGTCGCTCCGGTAGCCCCCGACCTGGGCCCCGAAGTCGAAGAGGAGCACGGCGCGGTCAAGCACCGGTCGGTCGCCCGGGCTGCCGTGGGGCAGCGCGGCCTCCGGGCCGGCCAGGCACGCGACATCGAAGGCGAGCGCCTCGGCGCCGCCCGTGCGCATCCCCAATTCGAGGTCCAGCGCCAGGGCCCGTTCGGTCACGCCGGGACGGATGCGCGGGAGGAGCGCCGCCAGCGCCCGGTCGGCCACGGCACAGGCGGCCGCGATCCGCTCCAGCTCGGCCGGCTCCTTGGTGGCACGATCCGCCTCGAGCCAGCCCTCGACCGGCACCAGGTCCACGTCGGGTGCCGCCTCGGCCAGCCGCATCCAGAGCGCGTGGCTGATGACCCCGGCCTCCACCGCGACGCGGCGGACGCCAGTCATCTGGACCAGCGCCGGCCAACGCTCTGCCAGGTCGTTGTACGCCTCGACCAGCGTGACGTCCGGGGCCTCGCGGCGAGCCTGGACCGTGTACCGGCTGTCAGCGAGGAGGAAGACCCCGTCACCCGTCACCAGGAAGCGCCCGGAATCCCCGGCGACCTTCTCCTCCCCGTTGCCCAGGGCCAGGCCGGTGAGGTACCGGGCGTGCTCGGGTCGGAGGCCGAAGTAGGCGTCGACCCCGGCCGCGGAGAACCGGGCGCGGAGGCGCACCAGGCGGGCGGGGCGGGCGGCTCGGTCGGCATCGGCCCAGCGAACATGATCGGCCGGGGTTGGTGGACCGGCGAAGTCGGCCGGCCGGGGCAGGCCCACCACTACAGGCTCACCGCTACTTGAGGTACTTCTTCACGTTGACCAGGTGCTCGGCATACGTCTTGGCGAACGCCGTGGTCCCGGTGCCGTCGCCCTTGGCGATGAAGTACAGGTAGCCGGTGTCGGTCTTGGGCGTGAGCGCGGCCAGGATGGACACCAGCTGCGGCGAGCAGATCGGGCCGATGGGCAAGCCCTTGCTGACGTACGTGTCCCAGCCTGCGACGTCCGCCGGCGGGCTGTCGAAGGTCCCGGCCGGTGGCAGCGTCCAGAACTTGAACGTCTGCCACCCGTCGAAGGCGAGCGACTTCAGCTTCATGGTGTCCGCCGCGTAGATCTTCGTGGGGTCGGACTGCAGCAGGCCCAGGGGAAACACCTTGGGGGTCAGGCGGTTCTGGTAGACGCCGGCGATGATGGGCCGCTCCTCGTCGAGGACGGCCTCCTGCTCGACGATCGAGGCGAGCACCACGACCTGGTAGAGCGTCAGCTTGCGTTCGGCCGGGATGTTGACCAGGCCACCCACCACGGCCTGGAACTTGTCCAGCATCATCTTGACGAGGTCCCGCGCGGTGGTGATGGGGCGTCGCGTCCCGCCGTCGGTGATGAAGGTGTACGTCGCCGGGTACAGGAAGCCTTCGAGCGAGCGGCCCGCCGGCAGCTGCAGCCAGGGGTACGCCGCCACGAGGTCTGCGGGCGGGCTCATGACGAGGTCGTAGAACTCCTTGGGGACCACGCCGGAGGCGATCGTCTGCAGCTTGGCCGTCATCTGCTCCAGGCGAAGGCCCTCGCGGAAGGTCACGTTGATCGTCTTGATCACCAGCCGGTTGTCCACCAGGCCGGTCACCACCTGGTCCGGCGTCATGGTCTTGCGCAGGAGGAACGTGCCGTCCTTGAGGCTGCCGGCCAGGTTCCGCTGGATCGACAGGAAGATGAACGCCCGCTCATCGGTGATCAGGTGGGCGGCCTTCAGCCGGGCGGCGAGCGTGATCGGCGTGTCGCCGGGAAGGATGTCGAACTCGATCGTGGTGGGGTCCGCGCCGGCCGGGGTCGTGAGCGCGGCGCCCAGGTCCTCCCGGACCAGGTCGGCGACAAACGGGATCTTCTGGGCGCTGGCGTTGTCGTAGGCCCAACCCATGACGGCGACGCGCGCCACCGGGCGCAGGACGGTCAGCAGGGTCACCAGCAGGATCGAGGCCAGCCCGACCGTGAAGACGAGGAACTTGATCATGCCCAGCAGGCCCCCGGTGGTCCCGCCGCCCGACGTCCGGCGGACGCGGGTGGGGTCCGGCAGGTAGACGCCGCGTCGGGCGTCCCGCTCCTCGAGGCCGGCGTCGGCGTACGACTCCGTGTCCACGGGGCGCGGGCGGTCGTCGCCCTGGCGGACGCGCCGGCTGTCGCGGACGCTCACGGCTGGGCCCCGAAGGCGCGGGCGTCCAGCTCGTCCTGGAGGATGATGGCGGCGGCTTCGCGATCCACGCGCGCACGATAGGCGTTGCGCTGGCTTCGCGTCGGCGGTCCACCGCTCCGGCCACGCTTCATGGGCCCGATCCGCTGCTCCGCGAGGTGGCTGGTGAGGCGTTCGTCGCGCATGGTCAGGGGCAGCCCCAGGCGCTCCACCATCGCGTCGGCCCATGCCCGGGTGATGTCGGCCTGCGGGCCGTGTGCCCCGGACGCGTGGAGCGGGAGCCCCACGACCAACTCGGCCACGTGCTGCTGCGCGATCACCTGGCCCAGCCGGGTGGCGTCCTCGTCGAGCGTCCTCGCCCTGTCCAGCGTCACGAGCGGCATGGCGCGGCCGTCCGGGTCGGCAATGGCCAGGCCGATCCGCCGCTCGCCGAGGTCAATCCCCAGCAGGCGCGTCACTTCTGCGAGCCGCTCGGCACGGGAGCGACGGAGGGACTGCGCGAGGGCTGGATGGCGAGCGAGGCGACCGGAGTGTTGCCGGAGGGAGCCGGCGAGCCACCGCCAGGAGCCGGTGATGCCGAGGCGGGCTGGGTGACCGTGAGCCGGACCTTGGCAAGCGAGCCCGGGATCGACGTCACCCAGTCGGGCCAGACCGTGATCCGGACGTCGCCGAATGGCTCCAGCACCGTCCGGGCAGCCGCGATGGATTTGCCCAGCACCTGCCGACGCAGCGCCTCGACATCGATCTCGCGGACCCGCTCGCCGCGGGCGCGGACGGCGAACGTGACGGCCTCACCGATCGCGGCCGGCGGGTCCACGGTGATCCTGGTCGATGCGGCCACGAGGTCATACCCGGCCGGGAGGCTGGCGGCGAGCCGGGACTCCGCGAGGCCAGTCACCGGGTCAGGGTTGACCGCGATGGCCGTGGCCGTGGCGCTGAGACCCAGGTCGAAGGTCGCGACGGGCTGGTTGACAAGGGCGTTGGGGTCCGCGGTGGGGGTTGCCTCGCCAAGCTTCTGGGTCTGGGCGACCAGCTTGGTCCCGGCCGAGATGCTTGCAGGATCTGCCAGCTTCGCGGCATAGGCCTCGGTGAGCCGGGTGCGGAGCGTGGCGAGCGCCGCATCGACGTCGGACTTCTGGACCTGCGGGCTCTCGGTGTGAACGCCACCCGCGGTGGGCGCGGGGTTGGTCAGCGTGACCAGGTCCGCACGCGGGTTCTTGGGCCAGGACTTGATGGTTCCGGCACCCACGTTTGCGGCGGGACCCGCCTGGACTGCCGACACCCCGACACTGGCCGTGCCCTTGGTCCCGGTGTTGAAGTCGGCTTTCCCGATGATGACGGCGGCGACCGTCGCAAACTCCACGCCGTCAGCGGTGCGCAGGATCGTGCCGGCCTCGACCACCCTGGTCCCAGTCGTGTCAACGCTCGTGAACGTGACCGATCCGCTGGCCTTGACATCCGTCACCAGCTTGCCCGTCGCCTGGAACGTCGCCGAGACGGAGATGGGCCAGCTCAGGCGCACCGCCGGGACCGCCGACCGGGCCGGGTCCGCGATCGTGATCGACGGATCCGCCGTGATCGTCAGGCTCAGTGGGCCGACGGCCTCGGCGGCGGGAGTGATCGTGATCTCCGCCGAGGGCAGGATGGCCGTGGCGGCGTATCCGGCGACGGCCGCGATCAGCGCCAGCACGACCACGGCCACGATCGCCCGGGTGCGATTGAACGCCAGCCGGCGGCGCGGCCCGACGACCGGGACGGAGGCCGCGCTGAAGGCGACCCGGCTCGTCTCGGGTGGCGCGGGGCGGGCCGGCGGCATGGGCGGCGGCGCGCCGTCCTCGTGCGCCATCGGCGGCCAGCCGCGGGCCGGGTCCCCGGAACGGACGTCACGCGGGCGCGCTCCCAGCACCTCGGCGACGGCGTCCACCGGCGGTGTCTCGCCTGGGCCGGGCGCCACCAGGCCGGGGCGCGGCTCCGGCACGCTGCCAGCGGCGGTGACCTGCTCCCACTCCAGGACCGTCGCGTGGGTCACGAGGCCGGCCGATGCGGCCAGGGCCCGTGTCCCGGCATCCGGCGTCACGATCGTCAGGTCGCGCCGCAGCACGGTCGCCTCGCGGGCAAGGAGTCGGAAGTTGATCCGCGAGCTGGCCAGTCGCGAACCGAACGGCACCACGATCACCACGCCGCCCACGGGTGCCTGCCGGATGCGCGTGACCGCCGAGGTGATCTCGTCGTCGACGTCGAGATAGATGACCTGCGCTGCCATCAGACCTTCATGGCCCGGACCACGCGTCGCAGCGCGGCCTCCAGCGGGTCTTCGCCGCGCTGGAGCTCGATGGCCTGGAACGCCAGGCCCAGCGGTGTCACATCCTGCTGATCCACCAGCAGCCCCGTCCCGTCGCTGATCGCCTCCACCTGGTCGGGGGCCATCAGCGTGACTTCGGGCGGGCGAGCGAATGGCAGCCGGCGCCAGAACGACTCCGCCGCGAGGGCCGCCCTGATCTCCGGCAGCCGGGACCCGCCGCCGCACAGGTGGATCCGACCCGGCAGCGGCTCACCCGCCGCCAGCTCCTCCAGGACCAGCTCCACTCCCGCCGCCCAGACCTCGACGTCCTCCGCCACGATCCGTGCCACGTCGGCGTTGCGTTCGTTGGGGAGGCCGCGGGCGTAGTCCACCTTGAGGGCCTCGGCGCGCGGGAAGGGCAAGTTGAGCCGGTCGGCCAGCGACTTGGTGAACGCACGCCCACCCAGCGCGAACATCCGGGTCCCCTCGATGCCGCCCTGGCGCACCAGCGCGACGTCGGTGGTCCCGCCGCCCACGTCGATGAACAGCGCGCCGGCCTGCTGGACCTGGCTGGCGCCCAGCACCCGCGCCACCGCATACGGCTCGGCGACCACGTCGAGCAGCTCCAGGTCCAACTGCTGGGCGACGCTCTGGAGCGCTCCCAGGTGAACCAGCGGCGCGAAGGCGTTGAAGATCCCGATCCGCACATGCCGGCCGCGGAAGCCGATTGGGTTGGTGAGCGGATAGCCGTCCACCGACGCGCCGGTTACGGCCGCGTGGACCAGGCGCACGTCCACGTTCGGGAGGCCGGTCTCCCAGGTGATCGACCGCTGCGCCTCGCGGAGCGCCTCGCGCTGGACGCCGTCGATCAGCTTCTGGAGCTCGGCCGCGGTGATGGGCACGTCCGGCTTGGCGCGCTCCTGGGAGTGGCTGGTGGTGAACCCCTTGACCAGCTCGCCGGCAATCCCGATGACGACCTGCGTCGGACGAAAGCCGGCCATCTCCTCGGCCTCCTGGAGGGCGACCGCGCAGTTGTCCACCACGGCCCCGATGTCCGCGACGGTCCCCGACTGCATGTGCGACAGCCCCTGCCGGCGCCGGCCGACGCCGCGGACCGTGCCGTGGCCCCGTTCGTCCACCTCGAAGACCAGGGCCTTGGCGAACTCGGTCCCCACGTCGAGCGCCGTGCAGGCCGACGGCGCCGGCACGTCATCCCGCTGCCAGATCCGGCGCCAGAAGGACATCAGTCCGGGCGATCCAACGCGCTGCGGACCGCGGCGCGGATGGCGTCGAGGGACGCGGCGATGCCGGCGCGGTTGGTCCCGCGGCCCTGGGCCATCTCGGGCCGGCCGCCGCCCTTGCCGCCGATGGCCGGGACGGCCGCACGGACCAGGTCCCCGGCGCCGAGCCCACGCGCGATCAGCTCGTCGGAGACGGTCACGAACAGTTGCGGCTCGTCGGCCTCCAGGGCGAGGGCAATGACCCCGCTGGGCATCAGGCCCCGCAGGTCCTTGGCGATGGCCTTGACCGTGTCGATGGAATCCCACGCGCCGGCGAACACGAGGACCGGGGTCCCGGCGATGGCTTCGGCGCGATCCGCGAGGTCCCGGGGGCCGGGCAGCGTGGTGCTGACGCCGGCCTTGAGGCGGCGACGCGTCTCCCTGAGCTCGTCCTGGAGCGCGGCGATCCGGTCGCGGATCCCCTCTGGCGTCTGGGCGCCCAGCGCCGCCGCCGCCTCGACGACCAGGTCCTGGCGGGCGCGGAACCAGGCGTCCGCCCCGGCACCCGTCAGCGCCTCGATCCGGCGCGAGTTGGACCCAATGCTGCGATCGCTGGTGATGACGAAGCCGCCGATCTGGCCGCTGGCCCGGCAATGGGTCCCGCCGCACAGCTCGAACGAGTAGTCGGCGACCTTGACCGTTCGCACGGTCTCCCCGTACTTCTCGTCGAAGAACGCGTCCGCCCCGCCCTCGACCGCTTCGGGCATCGTCATGGACGCGATGGAGACCGGCCGATCATCACGGATGATCTCGCGGACCTCGTCCTCGATCGCCCGGATCTCGCCTGGGGTCAGCGCCCGGTCAAACGGGTAGTCGAAGCGCAGGTAGTCCGGCGTGACCAGCGAGCCGGCCTGGCGCGCACGCTCCCCCACCACGTTGCGGAGGGCGCGGTGGAGCAGGTGCGTGCCCGTGTGGTTGCGCATCGTGGCGGCCCGCCGCTGGGCGTCTACCTGGCCGGTGAGCGTCTCGCCCAGTTCCACGCGACCGCGCAGCGTGCCGCGCAGGACGAACATGCCGCCCACGGGCTTCTGGCAGTCCTCGACCTCGAAGACCAGCTCGCCGGCGGCGTTCCGATACGCCCCGCGATCGCCCACCTGTCCGCCGCCCTCGGCGTAGAAGGGGGTGCGGTCCACGACCAGCTCGGCGGTCGCGCCGGCGGGCGCGCGCAGCTCCTCGTCGCCCACCGCGGTCAGTGACTCGTACTCCACGCCGTCGCGCAGGATGGCGAGGACACGGCCCTCGGCGGCCAGCGACTCGTAGCCAAGGAACGTCGTGGGGCCGGTCCGCCGGACCACTGATTCGTAGACGGCCCCGGCGGTCGCCTGGCGCAGGAGGTCCGCCTTCTTGCCGGATCGCGAGCGGTCCTTCTGGATGGCCAGCGCGCGGTCGAAGCCGGGCCGGTCCACGGCGACGCCGTACTCCGCAGCCAGCTCGACGGTCAGGTCGACCGGGAAGCCGTAGGTGTCGTGCAGTCGGAACGCGACCTCCCCGCCCAGGAGGGGGGCGCCCGCCGGCAGGTCCTCCGGGCGGCGGCCCACGACACGCTCCGCGTCCGTGAGCGGGATCAGCGCCTCCTCCAGGTGGACGGTGCCGGCATCCAGCGTCCGCGCGAACTGGGACTCCTCGCGCAGGATCGCGCCGACGATCTCGGTGCTGCGCTCGCGGAGGAGCGGGTAGGCGTCGCCCATGCTCTCGATGACGACCCTGGCGGTCTCGGCCAGGAACGGATCGCGGCGGCCCAGGAGCCGGCCGTGGCGAACCGCGCGCCGCAGGATCCGCCGCAGGACGTAGCCGCGTCCCTCGTTGGATGGGAGCACGCCGTCGGCGATGAGGAACGTGGCGGCCCGGCTGTGGTCGGCAATGACCTGGTAGCTGAACCGCTCGGCCTCGAACGACTCCGGGTCGTGGCCCAGCAGCTCGCGCATCCGGGCGTGGATGGGCGCGAACAGGTCGGTGTCGTAGTTGGTGCCGACGCCCTGCAGGACGCTGGCCAGCCGCTCCAGGCCCATCCCCGTGTCGACGCTCTGGATGGGCAGCGGCGTCAGCGATCGATCGACGGCGAGGTTGAACTCCATGAAGACCAGATTCCAGATCTCGAGCCAGCGCGGGCAGAGCTCGGAGTGGTCCGGGACGCACTCGGGGCCCTCGCTGAACTCGATCCCCCGGTCGAAGTGGATCTCGGAGCAGGGGCCGGCGGGACCCGTATCGGCCATCCGCCAGAAGTTCTTCTCGTCGCCATGCTCCCAGTCGCCCCACCGGGCGATGCGCTCCGGCGGCAGGCCGATCTCGGCGCTCCAGACGCCGTAGCTGAAGTCGTCCGTCGCGTAGACGGTGGCGGCCAGGCGGTCGGCAGGGATCCCCATCTCCCCGGTCAGGAACTCCCACGCCCAGTGGATGGCCTCGCGCTTGAAGTAGTCGCCGAAGCTCCAGTTCCCGAGCATCTCGAAGAGCGTGTGGTGGCGCGGGGTGCGACCGACTTCTTCGAAGTCGTTGTGCTTCCCCGCGACGCGCAGGCAGCGCTGGTAATCGACCGCGCGGCCGTACGACCGCTTCTCCGTCCCGGCCAGCAGCTCCTTGAACTGGACCATGCCCGAGTTGGTGAAGAGCAGCGTCTGGTCGCCGCCCGGGACCAGGCTGGCGCTGGGCACCACCTCGTGGCCGCGCTCCGCGAAGAAGTCGACGAAGCGCCGCCGGATCTCGTCGGCGGGCATGGGCTTGATGCGGGGGTCGGGGCGGAATGCAGGTGTTGACATCGGCGGCAATGGTAGCGGACGGCGCGGGGCGGGCGGCCGGGAGGCAGACAGACTCGGCGCTACCGGGCCGCGCCGGGGCGGCGCCGGGCGGCAGCGAGTCAGCCCGGGGTGACTTCTGTCCCGCTGGACCGGCCCGCGGAGGGTCCCGGCGCCTGATCGGATCCTGCGGCAGCCGGCACCGCCTGAGCCGTGTGGCCTCGGCGGCGGCGCTCACGGATAGCCGAGCCGGCAACCACCGCCCCGACGATCGCGCCCCACAGGATCCCGCGAACGAACGTGTCAACGCGCGTCGATCCGACAGGCGCGGTGCCTTTCGTGCGCGCCATCAGCCCGGCTTCGTCCGCGATGGGCCAAGCACGGAGATGACCGTCACCACGAGGATCCCGACCCAGGCCAGGATCGACGCGCCGAGGAGGCTGAAGTCGCCGATCCGGAGGGTCTCCAGGCCCAGCCTTCCGCCCAGCGCGTCACCGGCCCATGCGCCCAGGCACGCGCCCGCGGCGAGGAGCGGCAGCCGGCCATCGGTGGAGCCGCGGAGCAGCACGTACAGGGCGGTGTGGAAGACCCCGACCAGGAACGCGAGCAGGATGGCCGGGCTCATCTCAGACCCCGGCCACGGCCGGCGCGGGCCGGTCCCCTGTGGCCAGCCGGGCCATGTGCGAGATCCGGCCGCCGCCCAGGGTGACCTCACCGTCGTACAGCACCGCGGCCTGGCCGGGCGCCGCCGCCCATACCGGCGTGTCCGTCTCGACCGCCCAGCGGCCACCGCGATCAGACAGCTCGAGCGTGACCGGGCGGACCGTCGCCGGCACCAGTGGAGCCCGGTGGCGAATCCGGACCTCGGCACGGAAGGAACCGTCATCGCTCGACGACGGGGGAGGACCGCCGCTGACGAACGTCGCGTCCTCCAGTTCGAATCGGCGCGTCTCCAGGTCCTCGCGCCGGCCGATCTGGATCGTGTTGGTCAAGGGATCCAGCCGCGAGACGAAGCGGGGCTCGCCCAGCGCCACCCCAAGCCCCTGGCGCTGCCCGACCGTGTAGGCCGCGATCCCGCCATGCTGGCCGACCGTGCGACCGTCGGCGTCCACCAGCGGCCCGGGCCGGCCTTCCCAGCCGGTCCGCTCCCGCAGGGTGGCGCGGTAGTCGCCGCCGGGGACAAAGCAGATCTCCTGGCTCTCCGGCTTGTCGGCGGTGGCGAGACCCAGTGAGCGGGCCATCGCCCGGACCTCCGGCTTGGTGAGCTCGCCCAGCGGGAAGCGCGCCGCGGCGAGCTGGTCGCGGCGGAGGCCGTACAGGAAGTAGGTCTGGTCCTTGTCCGCGTCCCGCGCGCGCAGGAGCCGGACCGAGCCATCCGGGGCTTCGGCGCGGCGGGCGTAGTGGCCGGTTGCCACCGCCTCGCAGTCGTACTGGAACCGCGCTCGGCCCAGCAGCGCCCCGAACTTGAGGTAGCTGTTGCAGTCCACGCAGGGGCTGGGCGTCCGGCCCTCGAGGTAGGCGTCCAGGAACGGGCGCAGGACGCCCGCCTCGAACTCGCGCTCGAGGTTCATGACGTAGAACGGGATACCCAGCTGGCTCGCCACCCGGCGGGCGTCGTCCGCCGCGTCCAGGGAGCAGCAGCTCCGGCTGGTCTCCGAGTAGACGTCCGCCCCGTCATGGAGGCGCATCCAGACGCCGACCACCTCGTGGCCCTGCTGGGCCAGCAGCGCGGCCGCCAGCGACGAGTCCACGCCCCCGGACATCGCCACGAGCACCCGCGTCATGCGCGGACGCCCTGGCCCAACGGATCCGCGGCGATGGCCGCCGCGGCCGCGCGCTGCGCCTCGAGGATCACGGGGATGATGGCCGCGGCCGCGTCGATCTCCGCCTCGCTGGTCGTCCGGCCCAGCGAGAGGCGCAGGGCGCCGCGGGCCTCGTCGGCCGGGTAGCCCATGGCGGTGAGCACGTGCGACGGCTCCAGCGATCCGGTGGTGCACGCCGAGCCGACAGACACCGCCACGCCGGCCAGGTCCAGGGCCATGACCGCGGCGGCCCCATCCACGCCGCGGGCGACCACGCTCAGGAGGCCGGGCAGGCGGCCGGCGGGATGACCCGTTGACTCCACTCGGCCGTCGGCGAGCAGGGCGCCGGCGAGTCGGGAACGGAGCCGTCGGAGCCGGTCCGCCGTGGTGGCATGCTCCTCCGCCGCAAGTCCCAACGCGACAGCCATGCCCATCGCCGCCGCGACGTCCTCGGTGCCGGCGCGCCGATAGCGCTCCTGCGTGCCGCCGTGCTGCTGGGCCAGGAGGTGCGTCCCCTGGCGGAGGTAGAGCACGCCCGCGCCCCTGGGTCCTTCCAGCTTGTGGGATGCGAGCGCAAGGAGGTCCACGCCGAGCGCCTCGACATCGATCGGGAGATAGGGCGCGGCGGCCACGGCGTCGACGGCCAGCAGGACGCCCTTGTGGGCGTGGACGCGCGCGGCGATCTCCGCGATGGGCTGGATGGTGCCCACCTCGTTGTTGGCTAGCTGCACCGCGACCAGCGTGGTGCGGTCGTTGATCGCGGCGTCCACCTGGTCGGGATCCACGCGACCGTAGCGGTCAACCCCCAGGCTGACGATCTCGAATCCGAACTTCTCCAGGTGGAGCAGCGCGTGGCCGACGGCGTGATGCTCCACCGCGGTCGTCACGATCCGGTGCCCGCGGGCCTTCCCGGCCCACGCGATGCCCTTGAGGGCCAGGTTGAGCGCCTCGGTCCCGCCGGAGGTGATGACGATCTCCCGCGGCTGGGCGTTCAGCGTGGCGCCGATCCGTTCGCGCGCCTCGTCGAGGCCGGCCCGCGCCAACCGCCCGTGGGCATGCGGCGAGCTGGGGTTGCCGAACACCTCGGTCAGATACGGAAGCATCGCCTCGAACGCCTCGCGGCGCAGCGGCGTGGTCGCGGCGTGATCGAGGTAGATGGGAAGGGCGGAGGACGGTATCGCCATGGGCGGCGATTCTACGCCGGGGCCCGATTGGGGGCGGCGAGGTGGGCCCGCGGGCGGCAAACGAGGTGTCGGGGGGCCTCGGCCCGGCCGCGTCGGGTCAGGGCCGCTCGACGTCCGCCGGGAGATCGACGGCTGGCCACGGGTCGTCGGGCGGACGGACGGGCTCGGGTGCCGGTTCGGGCTCGGGTGCCGGTTCGGGCTCGGGTGCCGGTTCGCTGGCGGTCTCCGACGGTGCGAAGACCGGGGCGGACTCCTCATCCGCCAACGCCGCGGCCGCACCCTCGGCAGCAAGCTGCCGGTTCAGCTGCCGCAGGCGGCGACCTCCCGACACCACGCTGACGACTGCCAGGAACAGCCCAGTCGCCAACAGCGCGATCGGCGTCAGGCCCCCAAGCGGCAGGAACGAGAAGATCACCGCCTCCAGCGCGACCGCCAGTCCCATGAACAGGCCGCCCGAGATCGCGGCGCCGAGGTGCCCGGAGAACCCCCAGACCAGGAGCAGGAGGCCGATCGCCAGGAGCGCCAGTCCGACGAAGAACGGCACCGTGCCGATGGGATCGCCGACCAGCTTGACCACGAGAGAGCCGGTGCACTCGCCGCCCGACCCGATGATCCCGACGGTCAGGTAGTAGAGCCCGGTGAAGCGGAAGGGCGAGCTGGCCGTGAACCCGAAGGTGCCCACGGTTGACCGGGCGTCGCCGCCGTTGAGGGATCCACCCTGGAACGGCGTCGCCATCCCAAACATGGCCACGTGGTAGTGGTTGTCCTTGAGCGGCACCGTGGTGATCCCGGTCCAGCTGACCGTGCCATCCCAGTCGACCAGGAGGGGGTCTTCCGGCGAGGCGCTGTCGTCACCGCTCTTTGCGGTATCCACCAGGTTGCCCTTGGCGTCGTTGGAGACCAGTTCAAGCGTGCACGGGCCCTTGGATGGGAGGGCGACCACGGTCGCAGGCAGGACCAGGAGCCAGGCCAGGGCCGCGATGGCCGCGATCCGGGCGAGGGCTAAGGCGCGCAACCGTTCCTCCGACGCTCCGGCCCGGAGCAGCCGGGCTTTCATCCAAGGTACATCGGGCGGCTAGGGCCTAGCGGCCCCGTCCGTTCGGCCCGTGACCCCGCGCGACGAGGCCGGCCGATCAAGGGCGAGGATCGGGCCGCCTGCGCGGCCCGTTGGTCAGTCGCGCTCGGACGACCGGCGGAGATCGTCCTCACGGCCGCGCTCCCGGCGCCGCTCGTGCTGACCCAGCTTCCGCTTGCGCAGGCGGATCGACTTGGGGGTCACTTCGACCAGCTCGTCGGCCGCGATGAACTCGAGCGAGGACTCCAGTGTCAGCGGCCGGGGCGGCGTCAGCCGGAGCGACTCGTCGTGCGAGTGGGTCCGGATGTTGGTGAGCTTCTTCTCCTTGGTGGGGTTGACGTCCATGTCGCCCTGCCGGGAGTTCTCGCCGACGATC
This sequence comes from uncultured Chloroflexota bacterium, assembly GCA_903822495.1. GTDB lineage: Bacteria > Chloroflexota > Limnocylindria > Limnocylindrales > CSP1-4 > CAIJPD01. Next base: position 27,517 of record CAIJPD010000049.1, read on the forward strand.
ATGCCCTCGTAGACATCGATGCCCGCGCCGATGAACAGCTCGGCCCGCTCCTCGAGGTTGTACAGCCCGTACGCGTTGGACGTGCCGGCCCGGTCGGAGACCAGGACCCCGGAGGTTCGATGGGTCACATCGCCCGCCCACGGCCCGTAGCCCTCGCCGATCTGGTGGAGCAGCGCCGTACCGCGGGTGTCCGTGAGCAGTTGGCCGCGGTAGCCGATCAGGCCGCGGACCGGCAGCACGTACTCCATCCGGACGCGCCCGTCGGCGTCGGTGCTCATCTGGTCCAGGCGGCCCTTGCGGCCCGCCATCGCCTGCTGGATCTCGCCGATGTAGTCGGGCGGGATGTCGATCGTGATCCGTTCGTACGGCTCCTGGACGTGGCCGTCGACCTCGCGCAGGATCACCTCGGGGCGTGACGCCGTCAGCTCGAAGCCCTCGCGCCGCATCTGCTCGATCAGGACCGCCAGTTGGAGCTCGCCGCGGCCGCGGACCTCGAACGTCTCGCCCGATTCGGTCGTGTAGAACTCGATCGAGACGTTGCCCAGGACCTCCTTCTCGAGGCGCGCCCGGATCTGGCGGGAGGTGACGTACTTGCCTTCCTTGCCGGCCAGCGGCGAGGTGTTCACCCCGAACGTCATCCGCAGGGTTGGGGCGTCCACGTCCAGGCGCGGCAGCGGCCGCGGATTGCCAGGCTCGGTGAGCGTGTCGCCGATCGTGACCTCGGGGAGCCCGGCGACCGAGACGATGTCGCCCGGCCCGGCGGACTCGATGTCGACGCGATCGATGCCGTGCGCGGTCTGCAGGCTGGTGACCGTGCCGGTCAGCGTGACCGTACGGCCGGGCTCCACGGCGCCCGACGTGTCGTCCAGCTCCTCGCGGACCACCACGACGCGCTGGCCCATCCTGATGGTGCCGTTCCAGATCCGGCCGACCGCCATCCGGCCCACGTACTCGTTGGCGGACAGGTTGGTGACCAGGAGCTGGAGCGGGTGATCCGGCAGGTAGCGCGGCGGCGGCGTCACCGAGACGAGGAGGTCGAGCAGCGGCTTGAGATCCGTGCCGGGGACGGCCAGGTCCCGCGTCGCGGTGCCGGCCCGGGCGTTGGTGTAGACCACCGGGAACTCGATCTGGTGCTCCGTGGCGCCCAGGTCCATGAACAGCTCGTAGACGTCGTCGAGGACCTCGGCCGGGCGGGCGTCGCTCCGGTCGATCTTGTTGAGGGCCACGACCACCGGCAGGTGGCGAGCCATCGCCTTCTTGAGCACGTAGCGGGTCTGCGGGAGCGGGCCTTCGGCCGCGTCTACCAGCAGGAGCACCGCGTCGACCATCAGCAGGGAGCGCTCTACCTCGCCACCGAAGTCGGCATGGCCAGGGGTGTCGACGATGTTCAGGCGAATCCCGGCGTAGTCGACCGTGGTCTGCTTGGCCAGGATGGTGATGCCCTTTTCGCGCTCCAGGTCCCCGGAGTCCATCACCCGGTCCACCACGACCTGGTTGGACCGGAACGTGCCGGTCTGCCGCAGGATGGCGTCCACGAGCGTGGTCTTGCCGTGGTCGACGTGGGCGACGATGGCGAGATTGCGGATACCCGTCTGTTCGACGGTGCCATCGGCGGGCAGGCTGGTTTGGGTCGGTGTGGTCATGGGGAGGGGCAGTGTCCCACAATGTGGCCATGACTGTCGCCGCCGTGATCCTTGCCGCCTCCGCCGAATCCGCCCTGGCCGACGTGGAGGGCCTCCCGCGGGTCCGCCGCCTGGTCGATCTGGCCTGGTCCGGTGGGGCGCTGCCCATCGTTGTCGTGGCACCGGACCCCGATGGAGCCGTGGCCGCCGCGCTCTCCGGCGCCCCCGTCACCCTCGCCGAGCCGGCGCCCGCGCGGCTGGGACCGGCCGGCCAGATGGCCCGGGGCATGGAGGTGGCCGCGGGCGAGGTCCACGGGACGGAGGCGGCCATTCTCTGGCCGGCCCGGCTGGTCTGGGTGGGGCCCGAGACCGTCACCTCGCTGATCGAGGCGCACGGGCTGCAGGGCGATGCCGTGATCACGCCGACCTACCAGGGCAGCCGTGGGTGGCCGGTCCTCGTGCCCGCCTCCGCACTGGAGATGCTGCGGCGGATCGGTCCCGATCGGTCGCCGGACGAGGCGATGGGTGACCTGCTGGCGGCGGGTCTGCCGGACCTGGCGCTGGACCTGGGCGACCCGGGCACCGTGATGGACGCCTCCGTGGCCCGCGACGAGCTGCCGCCGTACGAGGGCCCGTCGGCCCCGGTGGGCGGCCTGGCGCACGAGTGGGGCGCGCGCGTGGCCGATGAACCGGAAGATGAACCGCTGGTGGGCCCGGCGCTCGCCCCGTACGGCCAGGCCGAGGATGAGGCCGTCGCCGGCGACTGAGGGTCGACGCGGGCCTTCCCCGGAGGGTTCGGGCTCGCCGTCCCCCAAGGGTTCGGGTTCGGCGTCCGTCCCATGTTCCCTGGGAGGACAACCGCGAGAGGCGAGGCCGCCAGGCGGCTGCGCAAGCCCTCGGCGGAGCCTGGAACTCGCGATCCGGTATCTCCCAGGCTACCGATCCGGCACTCGGGGCCCGATCGGGGCGGAATCTCCGCTGCCGACCGGCGCCATCGGGGTCGAAGGCGCCACGGCGGCGCCGGAGCTCGCGCGGGTTGTCCTCCACGGGAACGGCGGGACCCCGTCGCCGCGCCGCGCCGCGCCGGTGGACGCCGTGCACGTCTCAGCCAGCGGCGCGCCGCACCAGGTCGGCGAGCGTCGCCTCGTCGGCGTCGCTCAGGCCGAGGAGCGCGAATGCCGCCGGCCACATCGTGCCGTCGTCGAGCCGCGCGTCCGGCTGGAAGCCGAAGGTGGAGTAGCGAACCTTGAACTTGGACGCCGGCTGGAAGAAGCAGATCACCTTGCCGTCCTTGGCCCAGGCCGGCATCCCGTAGTAGGTCCGCGGGACCAGGTTGGGTGCCGTCACGGCCACCATCGCGTGGAGACGCTGGGCCATGTCGCGCTCGGGACCGGGCATCTCGGCGATCTTGGCCTGGACCTCGGCCTCGCCGGCCGCGCGCTCTTCCTCGGGACTCAGCTTGGTGCTGCGCTTCCGTTCTCGGGCCGCCTCCCGCATCGCTGACTTCTCGACGTCGCTCCAGGCCTCGCCAGCGACGGCCCTGCGCCGCGCGGGCTCCGTGTCTGCCATCTCGTCCCCTCGTCTGCGTGTCGCTGGTGGCCATTCTCGGCGACGAGGCCAGACCGTGGCTTCGCCGAAGCTGCCCGATCGCGATGGTCAGCTGCAGTCTCGGAGGGTGACCTGCCCCTCCGCGAACGCCCCTTGATCGAATGTCGCCTCGATCGCCCCGCCCGGGCCGACCCGCAGTCGCAGCGTCTCGTCACGGTGACCGTTCCGGATCAGCAACGGGATGGACCGCGAGCCGTCGCCCACGTGCACCGTGATGGCGTAGTCGCCCTCGGGAAGGACTTCGCCGGTCGCCGTGCAGGTGGGGATGTCCCGCTCACCGCCTGCGCCAACGATCGGTGTCCCGAGGAGGCCCGGCGCCTGCCACGACAGGCGCACCGGCTGCGAGGTGCGGCTCTCGACGATGAACGATCTCGGGATCGCGCACGCACAGGCCGGCCGCGTGCCGTACCACCACCCCGTGTCCACACGGCCAAACCCGCCGCGACGGCCACCACCAGGCGAAGCCAGGATGGCATCGGCACACCCCGCGCTGGACCCCATCGGGACCCTGGCCCAAGCGTAGGCCAGCATCAGGCCGTCGTCACCCCCGGGGTTCGGCGCAGGTAGCGCTCCAGCGGGACGGTGGCGAGCGCGATCCCCAGGATCACCAGCAGCACCCCCGCGTACTGCGTCGGCGACGGCGTCTCCGCCAGCAGGATCCTCGCCATGATCACCGACGCCACGGGCTGGACCAGCAGGATGATCGAGGTCAGAGCGGCGGGCAGGCGCGGCAACGAGACGCCGATGAACAACGACCCGATGGACTGGCAGACCACGCCCAGGGCGAGGAGCCAGAGGTGCGCGGGGAAGGCCGGGATCACGTCGAGCCCGCCGTCGGCCGTCCCGATGACCCCGACACCGACGATCGTCGCGATCGTCGCGATCGCGACCGGCGTGGCCGGGCGACGGAAGTCGCGGCCGCCCCGCCGCAGCGTCAGCAGGTAGCCCGCGTAGCAGCAGGCCGTCAGGAGGCCGAAGGCGACGCCGAGCACCGGATCGCGCCCATAGGCCCCTGCGCCGAACACCCCCGAGATCAGCGACGTCCCGGCCAGGACGATGGGGATCGCGAGCAGCGTTCGGGCCGCGGGCCGCTCGCCCAGCAGGCCCCAGGCCAGCAGCGCGACCAGGACCACCTGGAGGTTGCCGATCACCGTGGCGAGACCCGCACCAACCCACTCGATGCTGTGGTGCCAGAAGACGAGGTCGGCGGCGAAGAAGAGGCCGGCGATCCCGACCATCCGCACCGCGGAGGCCGGCATCGGGCCGTGGCGCCGGTACTCCAGCCAGGCCACGAGCGCCAGGAATGGCAGCCCGTACACCCCGCGGAAGAACGCGCCGGTCTCGGGCGTGACCGCGGCGTAGCGGTAGAAGACCCCCGAGAACGAGATGGCCAGGGCGCCGGCCAGCGCCGAGAACCGGGGTCGCGCCGCGATCCAGTCGATGAACCGGACGCCCGTGTCGGACCGGGTCACCCGGCGCACCGGTGGGCCCCCGGCATGGGGCGGCCGGGTCGCCGGGTCGCCGCGATCACTGCGCGGGGCCGGTCGCCGGCTTCTTCTTGTCCTCGATCCCCACGAAGCGAAGGCCCAGCTCGGCGTACTGGCCCGGCTCGGGCGCCGACGGCGCGTCGAGCATCAGGTCGCCGCCGGACTGCGTCTTGGGGAACGCCATCACCTCGCGGATGTTCGTCTGCTTGGCCAGCAACGCCGCCCAGCGGTCGATCCCCAGGGCGATCCCGCCGTGGGGCGGGGCGCCAAACTCGAACGCCTCCAGCACGGCCCCAAACTTGTCGTGCATCCCCTCCAGGGTCTGGCCCTGGAGCAGGAAGCTGCGCTGGAGCAGGTCGTGGCGGTGGATCCGGATGGAGCCGCCGCCCAGCTCCCAGCCGTTGAGCGCCAGGTCGTACTGGAGCGCGTGGGCGCGGCCCGCGGGATCGTCCGGGGAGGGCTTGGCCGGGTCGCCGGAGCTGGTCACCAGGAGCGGCTCGTCCTCCGGCAGCACGCCGCTGAAGGGGTTGTGGGTGGCGTCCCAGCGGCCACCCTCCGCGTCCCACTGGTACATCGGGAAGCGGTGGACCCAGACGTAGGCCAGGACATCGGGGTCGGCGAGGCCCAGCCGGTCGCCCAGCTCGACGCGCAGGCGGCCAAGGACATCCGCGGTGAGCTCGTGCTTGTCGGCCACGATCAGGATCAGGTCGCCTTCGGCCGCGCCGGTCAGCGCGATCAGGGCGCGGCGGGTCTCCTCCGACAGGAACTTGGCGATGGGGCTGCGGATCTCGTCGCCCGGACCCAGGGCCAGGTAGGCCAGGCCCTTGGCGCCGAACCGGCGGGCGCGCTCGGTCAGCTCGTCGATCTCGCGGCGGGTGATGCCGCCCATCCCGGGCGCCATGATGGCCTTCACCCGGCCGCCGGCGGCCAGCGCGCCATCGAAGACCGCGAAGCCCGAATTGGGCTCACCATCCGGCCCGCGCAGGGCCGGCGCAAGGTCGATGAGCTCCATGCCAAACCGGATGTCCGGCTTGTCCGACCCAAAGCGCTCCAGGGCCTCCTCGAACGTCAGCACCGGGAATGGATCGTGGAGGATGGTCCGCTCGGGGGCGGTGGCATTGGAGACCTGCTTGGCCATCCCCTCGACGAAGGCCATGACGGTCGCCTCGTCGACGAAGCTCATCTCGATGTCCAGCTGCGTGAACTCGGGCTGGCGGTCGCCGCGCAGGTCCTCATCCCGGTAGCAGCGCGCGATCTGGAAGTAGCGGTCGATGCCGGCCACCATGAGGAGCTGCTTCAGCTGCTGCGGGCTCTGCGGCAGCGCGTAGACGCTCCCCGGCTGGAGGCGGCTGGGCACGATGAAGTCGCGCGCGCCCTCCGGGGTGCTCTTGATCAGCGTGGGCGTCTCCACCTCGACGAAGCCGTTGGCGTGGTGGACCTCGCGGATGGCCTGGACCATCCGGCTGCGGAGCATGAGGCGGCGGGCCATGGGCTCGCGCCGGATGTCGAGGTAGCGGTACTTGAGCCGCAGGCTCTCGTCGACGGTGGCGTCGGGCTCGTTGATGTAGAACGGCGGGGTGTTGGACTCCGAGAGGATCCGGAGCTCCGCGGCGCGCAGCTCGATGGCGCCGGTGGGCAGCTTGGCGTTCTCCGTCCCGGGCAGGCGAGCGGCGACCTGGCCCGTCGCCATGATGACGAACTCGTTCCGGACGCGGCTGGCCTGCTCGTGGGCGGCCGGCGACTCGGTCTTGTCGATCACCACCTGGGTGATGCCGTGGCGGTCGCGGACGTCCAGGAAGATGAGCTGGCCGTGGTCGCGCCGGCGATGGACCCAGCCGGCGAGGCGGGCGGTGCTGCCCGCGTCCGACGCGCGCAGCTGGCCGGCGGTGTGCGTCCGGTACGGGGTGGCCAGGCTGGGAGCGGCGGGCGTGGTGGGGTCGGTCATGGTCGGCTAATCGTACCGGCTGGGGCGGCGGTGGCGGGCGGGCGGGCGGGGCACGTGCGTCGCGGGTCGCACCACACGTGCGGCCCCCAAGCTGGAGTATCGCGACGAAGTGGGCGACGGATCAGCAGCTGAACGGCGACGGGGACGCCGGGACGGCCGGGCTCGCCTCCAGCCGGACCCTGACGCCGTCGGTCCCATCAGCCTGAAACGTATTGGCGTAGATGGGGACCTGATCCGGGATCCGCGACACCTCGACGCGCCACGGCATCGCAGGAACCCGGTAGTTCCCGAACTGGGCCACATTCGCTGTGGCACCCTGCTCCACGTCAACCACCGGCTCTCCGTTGATCGAGATCCGGAGCGCGAAGCCTGTGGCGTTCTCGATCACAACGTGAAGCCCGCCGCAGGCCTTCGACGCTGAGGGGCCGATCGGCGTGGTCACGGGCGCGGCGGAGGTACAGCCCGGCACCAAGAGGAACATCAGGACGAGGGCAGTGACCCGACGGATGACGGCCACGGCGTCCTCTCCTATCCGTGCGGCTGCGACTCCCCGGCCCGGAGGATGGTGTCCGCCAGCTCACCCACCGGCACCAGCTCCTGCGTGGCCGCGCGAAGGTCGCGCAGCGTGACGTTGCCGTCGGCCAGCTCATCGCCCAGGATGACCGCGAAGTGCGCGCCGTCGCGGACGGCGGCCTCCATCTGCTTGCCCAGCTTTCGCCGGCCCAGCTCGGCCCGCGCCGCGATCCCCGCCCCCCGCAGGTCCGTGGCGACTCGCAGCCGGCCCACCGTGTCGTCCGGGTCCGCGCCCACCACCACGGCCACCGGTGCCGGCTCCGCGTCGGACGCCCCGCCCGTCTCCGCCAGCGCCAGCACCAGCCGGTCCAGCCCGATGCCGAAGCCGATCCCGGGCGTGGGTCGCCCGCCCAGCAGCTCGATCAGCCCGTCGTAGCGGCCTCCGCCGCCCAGCGCCTGCTGCTGCCCCTCGCGGCCCGTCTTGTAGAACTCGAACGCCGTCCGCGTGTAGTAGTCAAGGCCGCGGACCAGCGAGGGCTCCAGGCGGTAGACCACGCCCAGCGCGTCCAGGTGCGCGCGGACGCCGGCCAGGTGCGCGGCACACGCGTCACAGAGGTACTCGGTGATCCGTGGCGCGGCCGCGTTCAGGGCGGTCATCGCCGGGTCCTTGGAATCCGGGAGGCGCAGCACGTTCCGGTCCAGGCGTTCGCGCTCCAGCGGCGGCAAGACGTCAACGTGCCCCCGGTAGTAGTCCGTGAGCGCGGCGATGAACGACGGCCGGCACGCCCCGTCGCCGATGGAGTTGAGGAGCACCTCCACGCCGTCCAGCCCCGCCTCGCGGTAGAAGCGGAAACCCAGCTCGATGATCTCGGCGTCGATCGCCGGGCCCGCGTCGCCCACCGCCTCCACGTCGAACTGGACGAACTGGCGATAGCGCCCCGCCTGGGGGCGGTCGTACCGGAACATGGGCCCCGTCTGGGTCAGCTTCACCGGCTGCGGCCACGTCTGCATCCCGTGCTGGACGTAGGCCCGCATGATCCCCGCGGTGGGCTCGGGGCGGAGCGCCCAGCGCTCCGATTCCTCGGTCCGTGGCGCCAGCCGGAAGAGCTCCTTCTGGACCACGTCGGTGACCTCGCCGATCCCGCGCTCGAACACGTCCGCCAGCTCGAACAGCGGCGTCGTGATCTCCCGGTAGCCGTAGCGGGCGGCCAGGTCGCGGGCGAGGGCCTCCAGGCGGGCCCAGGTTGGGCGTTCGGCCGGCAGCAGGTCGCGGGTGCCCCGCGGGGCTCGGTAGGTGGGCATGGCCCAAGTCTACGAGACAGGGCCGGCGTCGGGCCGCCCGGAGACTCCGCCCCGGCGCACCGACTGCGCCGGAAGGCGCAAGGTCGCCATCTGCGGCGCCGACGGGGCAACGCGGGCTGGCATGATGCACAGGGCGCAAGAGGGGCGCCCGGCCGAACTTGCTGGAGGGGCGCCATGGCCACGACGTTCATTCTCCCCGGTGGGGCCGGTCCAGAGCTGACGATCGAACGAACGTGGCTCGGCGCGCTGCATCTGTTCGTCGCCGGACGGGAGATTCCCGGGCGCCGGCAGGGGCGCGGACGTGTGTACACGATCCCGCTCACCGATGGGACCCTCACGGAGATCACCCTCCGGTCCACCGCGACAGCCGGCCTGATCGCGTCCGTCGGCGGCCGCGACACCACGATCGAGCCACCGATTCCGCGCGCGCTCCAAGTCCTGTCGGCGCTGCCCGTTGGCCTCATCGCCGTCGGCGGACTCACCGGCGGGCTTGTCGGCGGAGCGGGAATGGCCGTCAACCAGCTTGTGGCTCGTGGCGGGCTGCGCCTCTCTGCGAAGGTCGGCGCGATGCTCGGCGTGACAGCCCTGGCCGTCGGCATCTGGCTGGCGATCGCGATCGCGCTGGGCACGGCCCTGCGGGGCCAGCAATCGCTCGCGATCGGGTCGTGTCTGACCAGCACGGCCGACCAGTTGTCGAAGGGAACCTGGAAGACCGCTGCCTGCTCGAGCCCGCACGACGGAGAGGTGGTCGGCGCCGCGACCTACCCGGCCGCGCCGGCGTATCCGGGGTCCGCGGCGATCCGCGCCTTTGCCGAAGCCGGTTGCGTTGGTGAAATCACGCGATACGCCGCCCCGACCATCGACCCGTCGAACCTCGGCCTCTTCTTCTTCGGCCCCGACGAGGGCCAGTGGGCGTCGGGCGATCGCTTGATCACCTGCGTGGTCCTGACCAACGACGGGTCGAAGCTCACCCGGTCGCTGGCGGTGGCCGGCGCCTGAGCCGCCCTACCCCAGGTCGCGCGACACCGAGAGCACGTCGCGCAGCTGCTCGATGCGCCGGAAGACGCGTGCCAGCTGGCTGACCGAGGCCACCTGGATGGTGGCCCGGACCACCGCGACCCGGTCGGGGTTGACCGTGAGGCTCGCGGCGACGATGTTGACCTTGGCCTCCGCGACGATCTGGCTGATGTCGGACAGCAGGCCAGTTCGGTCGTAGGCTTCGACGCGGATCGCGATCGGGTACGAATCGGTGGGTGCTCCCTCCCACTCCACGTCGATCAGGCGGCCCACTTCGCGCTCGTTGACCACCGTCGCGCAGTTCTGCTGATGGACGGTGACCCCCTTGCCGCGGGTAATGAAGCCGATGATGGGGTCGCCCGGGATGGGGTGGCAGCACTTGGCGAAGCGGGTCAGGAGATCCCCCACCCCCTTGACCCGGACCCCGCCCGTCCGCGGCGGTGTCGGCGGGGCGATGGTGGGCAGGACGAACTGCGCGTCGTCCACGACCCCCAGCTTCATCACCACCTGCTGGGCGCTGGGCGCCCCGTAGCCGACGGAGGCGTAGAAGTCGTCCATGGACTCGAAGCTGAACTGCTTGGCGACCTCGGCCAGGCGGTCCGGCCCGACGGCCGCGGCCGACGTCCGCGCGAGGCGGCGGAGTTCGCGTTCCAGCGCCTCCCGCCCGTGGACGATGTTCTCGTCGCGGTCCTTGCGCTTGAACCACTGCCGGATCTTCTCCCGGGCATGGGAGGTCCGGACGACTGTCATCCAGTCGCGCGATGGCCCGTGCTCGCCCTTGGTGGTCACGATCTCGACGATGTCGCCGTTGCGCAGCCGGTAGTCGAGCGGGACCAGCCGGTTGTTCACCTTGGCGCCGATCGTCCGGTGGCCGACGTCGGTATGGACCCGGTAGGCGAAGTCGAGCGGGGTGGCGCCGGCCGGCAGGTCCTTGATGTCGCCCTTGGGCGTGAAGACGAACACCTGATCCTGGAAGATGTCGAGCTTGATCCCCTCGACGAACTCCGTGGCATCCGTCGCGTCGCGCTGCCAGTCCATCAGCTGGCGGAGCCAGGCCAGCTTGGCGTCGTACGCCCGATCGGCCTTGGTGCCGTCCTTGTAGCGCCAGTGCGCGGCGATGCCCACCTCGCTGACCTGGTGCATCTGCTGGGTGCGGATCTGGATCTCCAGCGGCTTGCCGTCGTACGCGATCACGGCCGTGTGGAGCGACTGGTAGAGGTTGTTCTTGGGGACCGCGATGTAGTCGTCGAACTGGCCGGGGATGGGCCGCCAGAGCGCGTGGACGATGCCCAGGGTGGCGTAGCAGTCACGCACGTCGTCGACCAGCACGCGGATCGCGTAGACGTCGTAGATGTCCTCGAAGTCGGCCTGCTTGCGCTGCATCTTCTTGTAGATGCTGTAGATGTGCTTGGGTCGCCCGCCAAGGTCCGCCTTGACGCCGGCAGCCTCCAGCCTGGGCCGGAGCTCCTCGATGGCGCGCTCGATGAAGCCCTCCCGGTTCTTGCGCCGGGTGTCGAGGAGGCGGGCAAGCTCGCGGAAGTGCTCGGGCTCCAGCGTCTTGAACGAGAGGTCTTCCAGCTCCCACTTGATCTGCCAGATCCCGAGCCGCTCGGCCAGCGGGGCGTAGATCTCGAGCGTCTGGCGGGCGATGCGCTGCTGCTTCTCCAGCGGGAGGGCGGTCAGCGTCCGCATGTTGTGGAGCCGGTCGGCGAGCTTGACGAGCACGACCCGGATGTCGTCGGCCATCGCCAGGAGCATCTTCCGGATGTTCTCGGCCTGCCGCTGCTCGTGGCTATGCGTGCTGAACTTGGAGAGCTTGGTGACGCCGTCGACGAGGTGGGCCACCTCCGCGCCGAAGCGTTCCTCGACCTCCGCCAGCGAGACCTCGGTGTCCTCCGGGACGTCGTGGAGCAGCGCGGCCTGGATGGCGATTGGGTCAATCCCCAGCTCCGCGAGGATCCAGGAGGTCGCGATCGGGTGCAGCACGTAGGGCTCGCCGGAGGCGCGCCGCTGACCATCGTGGGCGACGACCGCCAGGTCGAATGCCCGCTCGATGGGGCCGAGGTCCGCCTGCGGGTAGTGGTCCGCGATCAGCGCGAGGAGGTCTCGGCGCAGCAATGGCAGGTCTGCCAGCGTGCCGACACCCGGCGCGCCAAAGGCCGTGACGGGCGTCATGGGCCGCTTGCCACGCGGTCGGGGCGCGGCCGTCGTCTCGGGCTTGAGGGGCTCGACGGTCATGGTTTCCGCAGTCTACCAGCGGCCAACGGGCGCCTTGCCCGGATCACCGCCCGTCGCCGTAGCCCAGCAACGCGAGCGCCCGCCTGGCTTCCGCGACCTCGTCCCACGGCCGGGCGCCCGTCGGGCCGATGATCGAGGTCTCGTGACCCTTCCCGGCGAGCAGCAACACGTCGCCCGGACGCGCCAGTTCCATGGCCGCCCGGACCGCCGCGCCGCGATCCGCGATGAGCAGGAGATCGGTCCCGCGGCGTCGTCCCACCCGCTCCGCGCCCACCGCGATCTGGTCGAGGATGGCCTCGCGGTCCTCGTTGCGGGGATCCTCGTCGGTGACCACGACCAGCCGGCAGCGCTCGCCGGCGATGCGGCCCATCATCGGCCGCTTGGCCGTGTCGCGCTCCCCCGCCGACCCGAAGACGGCGATGACGCCGCCGCCGCTGGCGGCCGCCAGCGGGCCGAGCAGGTCCAGCACGGCCGTCAACGCGGCCGGAGTGTGCGCGTAGTCGACGATCACGCCGAACGGCTGGCCTGCCTCGACGCGCTGCATCCGCCCCGGGACGGCTTCGACCGACTCCAGGCCGGTCCGGATCGCGGCCGGGTCCAGCGAGAGGGCCTCGCCCAGGGCGACCACGGCGAGCGCGTTGTGGGCATTGAACCGGCCGGCCAGGCGGAGGTCCAGCGTGCCGGCGCCGCCGGGGGCCTCGAAGCGGACGCGGAGGCGCCGCCGGTCCTCCTCGATCGCGACCGCCCGCACATCGGCGGCGACATCGGTGCCGTACGTGAGGACGCGGGCACCGGCCAGGCGTGCCGCGTCGATGAACGCCGTCGCCGATGGGTCGTCCAGGTTCACGATGCCCGATCGCGGCCAGCCGGGTGTCGGCTTGGCCGGGCTCGCCGGGCCCACGGCGAGGCTCTCGAAGAGGGACCGCTTGGCGGCGAGGTAGGCATCGAAGGTCCGGTGGAACTCGAGGTGCTCGTGCGTCAGGTTGGTCAGGATCGCCACGTCGTAGGCGACCTCGGCGACGCGCTCCTGGGCCAGGCCATGCGAGGTGGTCTCGACCACCGCCGCCGCGTCACCGGCGTCGGCCATGGCCCGCAGCATCGCCTGGATGGTGGGCGCCTCCGGGGTGGTGGCGTGGACGTCGTTGGCGGCCCGGACGCTGCCGATCTGCGTGTCCACGGTGCCGATCAGGCCGGTCGCGACGCCGGCGGCCTCCAGCGCCGCGACCGCGAGGAACGACGTGGTGGTCTTGCCGTCCGTGCCGGTGATCCCGACGACGCCCAGGCTGCGCGACGGATCGCCATACCACCAGGCCGCCGCCGTCGCGAGGGCGCGCCGGGTGCTCCGGACCACCACCTGCGGCAGGCTCACCCCCAGGACCACCCGCTCCACCAGCGCGGCGGCAGCGCCCGCCGCGGCCGCCCGGGCCAGGTAGTCGTGGCCGTCGGCGTGTTCGCCCGGGACGGCAACGAACAGGTGGCCCGGCCTGACGGCGCGCGAATCGAACGCCAGCCCCGCGATCGCGACGCCGGGCCGGGACCCGCTCCAGGCCGCGCCTGCCACGTGTCCGCCGCCCGTCGCCGCCACGTGGCCCCCGGCACGAAGGCGCTCCACCAGGTCGAGCAACGGGCGCGGCGACCCGGGCTCGGCGGCGGCCAGCAGCTCCTCGATCGCCCGGCTCATCGCCCTCGTCCCGCGACCCTGGCCGCCACCCGCACCAGCGCCAGGTGGCGCGGGCGCAGCACCCGCTCGTGGGCCCCCACCTGCTCGACGAACCGCGCCCCAAACGACTGCTTGTGCTGGTAGAGGCCGAACATCGGGTCGCCGGGTCGCGGCTCGTGGCGCGCGCCGGCGACATCCACGCCACCCAGGTCCATCTCCGCACGTCCCTCGCGGGCGGCCAGCTGGATCGCGCGCCAGCGGAGCAGGTGGAGGACCCCGGGATGTTCGGCACGCGCGGCCGCGTCGTCGCCGGAGATCGCGGTGGAGAGGCGATCCCCCTGCCGATAGAGCAGGAGGCCCGCGATCGGGGCCACGCCCCCGGGAGCCCGCGCCTCCAGGTGGAGCGCCAGGCCGTCGGCATGCGCCGCGCGCAGCCACGCGAGGAATGGCCCGACGGGGCCCAACCCAAAGCCCCGCCGCTCCCCCGTGGCGGCCACCAGGCCGTGGAACGCGGCCAGGGCTGCCTCCAGGTCGCCGGGCGGGCCGGGCTCGAAGCCGGGTCCCGGGCTGGACCCGCCCGCGACCGGTGTGTCGAACCGGCGGACCACGATCCCCTCGGCCTCGGCCTGCCGAATCCGCTGGCGCGTCTGCTTCGAGACACCCGCCAGGAGCGCCGCTTCGTCCGCCCCGTCGATGGCGAGCGACATCCGGTGCCGGTTGGGCTGGACCTCTTCGGCGGGTCGGAAGCCCACGCGCGCAAGTCGGTCCGCGTAGTCGGACGAGGCCGGGAGTTCTGCGTCCGTCGTGACGACGTCCACCCCGCGGCTCGCCAGCCAGTCCGTGACCGCCGCGAGGCGTGCCGCAACGACATCGGTGGTGTCCCCCGCCGCCACGGGACCGCGCGACAGGTACGCCTGCCCGCCCCCGAGCAAGGGCCACGGCCGGCTGAGCGCCAGCACGGCTCGCCCGTCGGCACAGACCAGGTGGTGGGCGCGCCAGCCCGTGGCGGCGCGGTGCCGTGCCCAGGCGCGCGACTGGAAGACCTGGCCGCCGGGGACATCCACCGTCTGCGTGTCCCACGCCGCCATCTCGGCGGCGGTCGCCTCGCGGACGGCGGTCATACCGGGTCGCCGGAGGGCCCCTCTGGGCCCGTGGCCACTCCGGGGGCGTCGCCCAGGGCCACCCCCTGCGGCGTCGGCATCGCCCCTGGCGCCCCCGGAGCCCGCCGCGCCGGGGACGCCTTCGGCCGCGACCGCGCCGGCCGCCCGACGCTCCCGGTCCATGCGTCGCCGGCTGAGCCGGACCCTCGCGTCCTGGCCCAGCGCGTAGACCCGCCGGCCGAACGGGTTGAGCACCAGGTCCCAGGCCCCGATGTACTCGATGTCCCGGCCGCCGAAGCCCGTCTTGAAGTGGGCGATCCCCTCGGTCACCTCGCCCCACATGTCGTAGCTGGTGCCGCCGGCCTCGCGGGACGTGCGCATGGCCTCCCACTTGAGCAGGTAGTTGGCGCGCGATTCGGCGCCGGCCGCCGTCATGCCGCCGTACGGCTCCACGACCCGAGGGCCGCAGCGGACGAGGAAGAGGGTGGCCTGGCCGCGGCCGTCCGGGGTCTGCGCGAAGAGCAGGCGGGCATTCCCGGCGGGTGCGAATGCCTCCCAGATGTCGCGGTACGCCGACAGAGCGCGGATCTGGAAGCCGGCCCGCAGGGCCGTCTCCTGGTAGATGGCATAGAACTCCGGGAGCCGCTCGGCACCCGCATCGACCACCGTCAGGCCGGAGGCCCGCGCCTTGTTCACGTACTGGCGCCACTTCTTGCGCAGGTCGGCCCACAGCATCGTCTCATCTGGTCGCAGGTCCACCAGCCGGGTCGAGCGAGGCTGGATCGCGGGCGCCGGGCGCCAGCCGGCCTCGCGCAGTGCCGCCCGGAAGACGCCGCCGGCGTCGTGTGGCCCGTCCGCCTCGATCTCCGGGTCGATCCGAAGGTGCGAGATGGGGCCTGCGATGCGCGGGAGCTGAGCGCGGACTGCGGCCGTGAAGACGGCCACGCCGGCCGGATCCCAGGAGCTCGCGACGGGGCCACGGGGGGCATAGGCAAAGCCCCACGGCAGGGGCCGCGGCCGCGTGACCAGGACCTGCACGCCCATCCGGCCGCCCGGGACATCGGCCAGGATGCGGGCCGACCGCCAGCCGTTGACCGCCTTGACGGTCGCCCAGCCGGCGAGCTGGAGGTACGAGCCCAGCTCGGCGGACGCGACGAAGGCGTCCCAGCGCTCGGGGTCGGCGGCGATGGCAGAAGCCGACGCCTCGGCGGCTGGCGTCACGACCGCGCGCGGCGCCGGAGGAGGTCGGTCATGACCGCGACGATAGTTGGCAGCTCGCGGATGCGCAATGCGGCCGCCAGCGCGAGGTAGGCCCCGCCGCCCGCGGCCGCGGCCA
Source organism: uncultured Chloroflexota bacterium (assembly GCA_903822495.1). Classification (GTDB taxonomy): domain Bacteria; phylum Chloroflexota; class Limnocylindria; order Limnocylindrales; family CSP1-4; genus CAIJPD01. The sequence goes on from CAIJPD010000049.1 coordinate 43,345, forward strand.
GGCCGGACTGGAGCAGGAGCACCGGCCGGGCAGGATCGGGGCCGACGATGCCAGCCAGCCCGCCGTTCGCCGCCCAGGTGACGGCGGCCGCCATGACGCTGGCGAGGCTCGCCGCGACCGTCATGCGGAGGACCGGGAGCAGGTCCAGCTCCGCGTGACGCCGGTCCAGGATCACGAACAGCACGATCGCCTCGATCCAGGCAGCGATCGCAATCGCGAGGGCCAGTCCCGCCAGGCCCAGGGGCCCCACCAGCACCACGGCCAGGCTGGAGTTGATGACCACCGCCAGGATCGCCGCCGCGACCGGCGTCCGGGTGTCCTGGCCGGCGTAGAACGCCCGGGCCAGGAGGGCGATCGCCGAGTGAGCGGCGAGGCCCACCAGGAAGCAGAGCAGCGCATCCGAGGTCAGCGCAATGGCCCGGTCGTCGAACCGGCCGTAGTCGAAGAGGAGCGTCACCAGCTCGGTGCGCAGGACGATCCCGATCCCCGTGATGGGCAGCATCACGAAGAGCAACACCCGGAGCGACCGCGTCAGGAGCTCCAGGAAGTCCCCCACCGCGCCGGTCGCGAGGTCGCGCGCCATCGAAGGAAACACGACCGTTCCCAGCGGGACGCCGATGACGCCGATCGGGATCTGCAGGAGCGTGAAGGCGAAGTTGAACGCCGAGATGGCTCCCGCCCCCAGCCCGGATGCCAGCGTCGTGGCCACGACGAACGTGATCTGGCTGGCGCCCATCCCGATCGCCCGGGGCACAATCAAGGCGATCGCCCGACGCGCGGCCGGGTCGGCCGCGTCCAGCGCCGGGTGGTAGCGGAAGCCCAGGCGTGCGACCGGCGGGAGCTGGATCAGCAGGTTGAGCGCGGATCCGGCGACGACACCCACCGCCAGGCCGGTGACCCCCATGGCCGGGGCCAGGATGACCGCGCCGCCGATGATCGCGAGGTTGTACAGGACCGGCGCCAGCGCGGCCGCGGCGAACCTTCCCTCGGCGTTGAGCACACTGGTGGCCACCGCGCCCAGCGCCAGGAGGATGGGGCTGGCCAGCATCAGCCGCGTCAGGCCCACCGTCTGCTCGACCTGCGCGGGGCTGAACCCGGGCGTCATCGCGTCGATCAGCTGGGGCGCCAGGACCGCGAGGATGGCCGCCAGAACCGCGAAGGCGACCAGCATCAGGTTGGTCACGGTGCTGACCACGCGCCACGCACGATCACGCTCCCCGGAGGCCAGCAGGCCGGCGACGATGGGGATCAGGGCGGAGCCGAGGGCGCCAGCGGCCACCAGCTGGAAGATGAGGTCCGGGATCCGGAACGCGGCGAAGAACGTGTCCAGCTCGCCCGCCGCCCCGAACGTGCCGCCGATGACGACCAGCCGGAGCCAGCCCAGCACGCGCGACAGCAGAAACGCCGCGGTGACGATCAGGCCCGCCCGGGCCAGCGTCCGGCTGCGGGTCACGATCGCCCTGCCGTGGCGTCCGGGGCGGGGCCTCGACCCATCGCGGCCGCGCGGGCCCGCGGGTGGGCCGAGCGGTAGGCATCCTGCAGGCGCGCCGGCGAGACGTGCGTGTAGATCTGCGTCGTGGCGAGGTTCTCGTGGCCAAGCAGCTCCTGGACCACCCGCAGGTCCGCGCCCCCATCGAGGAGGTGCGTGGCGAAGGAGTGGCGCAGCGTGTGCGGCGAGACGCCCTCCGGCAGGCCGGCGAGGCGGCACAGCCGGTCCAGTCGGAAGCGGAGACCGCGCACGCCCAGCGGGGCCCCGAGGTGGTTCAGGAAGACCGCCGTTGGTTCGGCCGCGGCCGCCGTCGCTCCGGCCAACGCCAACAGGACCGGACGGCCGTCGTCGAGGTACTCCCGGAGGGCGCGCCGGGCTGGCCGGCCCAGGAGCCCAATCCGCTCCTTCCGGCCCTTGCCCACCACCCGCAGCTCGCCGCGGCGCAGGTCCAGCCAGCCCAGCTGGGCGGCCGCCAGCTCGCTGATGCGCAGACCCGCGGCGTACGCCACCTCGACCAGCGCCCGGTCCCGCAACGCGATCGCCCTGAGGCGTTCGGGACGCCGGCCAGGGCGACCCGGGTCCACGGTAGCGGCGGCCGCCAGGTCATCGTCCACGGCAACCAGGAGCCGCTCGACCTGCTCGACCTCCAGGACGCGCGGCAGCCGGGCCGGGAGACGAGGCGTCGAGATGGCGCTCCACGGGTTGGCGTCGGCGAGGCCGGCCCGGCCGGCGAAGCGATAGAAGGATCGAACGGCGGCGAGCCGCTGGGCGACGGTGGTGCGCGCGCCCGTCTCGCCCAGGTGTGCCAGGTAGTCCCGCAGGTCCACGCGAGGAGGACGGCGCCAGTCCAGGCCGCGCTCGTTCAGCCAGGCGAGGTAGGCCGTGACGGCGGTGGTATAGGCCCGCTGCGTGTGGGGCGAGGTGTCGCGCGCGGCGAGGCCCTCGAGGAACCGCGCGAGCGCGGCGTTGGCGTCCGACGCCGGGCTCACGCCTCCGGAGCGCTCTCTTTGGGTGACGTGCGCCGGGCCGCCGGCCGCGCC
>CAIJPD010000050.1 GCA_903822495.1 uncultured Chloroflexota bacterium
CGCCGAGGCGCGCGATCCCGCCTGGGCCGAGCCCGGGTCGGCGCCACCGCCGCTCGCTGCCAGCGAGATGCCCGGGAGCAGCGAGGCGATGAGCATGGCTGCCGGCAAGACGACCTTGAACGCCAGCCGACGAGCGCGCCGGGACGCAGCGGTGGATGTGGCGGCGGACAACGGACGACCCTCAGTGGCAAGGACAGAGCGGGTGGGCGGTCCGGCTCGGCGGACCGGGACGGACGGATGCTAGAGGGCGGCGCGGCGCCGAGTCAATGCACAGTCGTGCTGCATGCATGGTCGTGCTGCTGCCCGCCCGTCCGGCGGCAGAAGCCGGGCGTCAGCCCGGAGCTCGCAGCGCCCTGAGGATCTTCTCCGGCGTGATGGGCAGGTCCAGGATCCGGACCCCGGTAGCCCGGGCGATGGCGTTCCCGATGGCGGGAGCCACCGGCGGCAGGCCCGTCTCGCCGATCCCGTGCACCTCGCCCAGCGCCGGGTTCTCCAGCGTGGTCACACCCAGCCGCCCCGGCATGTCCGCGGGGTAGGCCACCATGTAGTCGGCCAGGGACCCATTCTGGAGCTGCCCCCGGTCGAAGACCAGCTCCTCGAAGAGCGCCTGCCCCACGCCAAACGCGACATTGCCCTCGGCCTGGAGCTCGCACTGGACCGGGTTGATCGCGCGACCCGCGTAGACCGCCGCCTCGTAGCGGAGCAGCTCCACGCGGCCCGTGTCCAGGTCAACTTCGACCTCGGCGGCCCCGGCGGCCTGGTGCCAATGGATGCTGGAGATCCCCTGGCCCGTCTGGGGGTCCAGCGTCCCTTCCGTCCGGTACTCGCCGGCGCCCTGCAGGCTCCCGATCCGCGCCCCGGCCAGCAGCGTGGCGAAGGGGACCGACCGCTGGGGCGACCCCTTGACCCGGACCGCGCCGTCCGCCAGCTCCAGGTCGCCCGGCGCGATCTCCAGCCTGGCGGCGGCCAGCGCGAGGACCTGCGCCGCGATCGCGTCCACCGCCCGCTCCACGGCGGTCCCCATCATGTGCGAGCTCCGGCTGGAGCCGGTCACCTGGTCGTAGGGCGTCGTGAGCGTGTCGGGCGTCGTCACCGAGATCCGGTCGAGGCCCAGCCCCAGCCGCGCGCCGGCGATGCGCGCCAGGAGGGTCCGGACCCCCTGCCCCATCTCCACCGAGCTGGTCAGGACCTGGAGGCTGCCGTCTTCGTCGAGACGCGCGCCGGCGGTGGACGTGGACGGCGTGATGGTCCCCTTGATGATCACGGAGAAGCCCACGCCGCGCGCCTTCCTTCCCGGCGATGACGGCTTGGGCTGGGCCGTCGAGGCCGGCGTCCCCCACCCGATCCGCTCCGCCACCCCCGTCAGCAGCTCCCGGAAGTGGAGGTCGTGGGCGGGCGTGCCCACCATCGAATCCTGGCCGTCCTCCAGCAGGTTCCGCAGGCGCAGGTCCAGCGGGTCCATGCCCAGGCGGTCGGCGATCATGTCCATCTGGGTCTCGTACGCCCAGGCCGCCTGGTTGATCCCGTAGCCGCGGTACGCGCCCGCCGGGGGCAGATTGGTGTAGACGGCGTACGAATCCACCCACACGTTGGGGATGTGGTGCGGCCCGCCCGTCCCGATCCCGCCGTTCTTGATCAGTCGCGGCCCGATCTCCGCGTACGCACCCGTGTTGAACCAGCACGTGGACTTGCGCGCGACGATCGTCCCATCCGAGCGCAGCCCGGTCTTCATCCGGATCCGGACGCCGTGCTTGGTGATGGTGATGAACTCCTCGGCGCGGGTGAGGTGGAGCCGTACCGGGCGGCGCGCGGCGAGCGACAGGAGCACGGTCACCGGCTCGATCTTGGGATACGCCTTGGCCCCATAGCCGCCGCCGAGCGTGGAGACGACCACCCGGATCCGCCCCTGGTAGCCCGGCAGGATCTCCCCGATCGCCGCGCGGACCGCGAAGGGCGTCTGGGTCGCGGACCAGATGGTGATCCCACCGGCGCCGGCGTCCGCGACGCAGCAGTGGGTCTCCATGGGCATGGCCTGGGCGGGCGGGCACGTGAACTCGTCCTCGAAGACATGGTCCGCGCCCGCGAAGGCCGCGTCCACGTCGCCCTTGCGCAGCATGAAGTGGTTGCACACGTTGGTGCCCTCGCCCGGGTGCAGGATGATGTCGGCGTAGGTGGGGCCGGTCCGGGGCGAGCCGGCATGCAGGACCGGCGCACCCGGCTCCAGCGCCTCCACCGCGTCAAAGACCGCCGCGAGCGGCTCGTACTCCACCTCGATCAGGTCCAGCGCCGCCTGCGCCGCATCGAGGTCCACTGCCGCCACCGCCGCGATGGGCTCCCCCACGTACCGGACGCGGTCGATCGCGAGGATCGGCTGGTCCCGGTAGACGGGTCCCATGTAGGGGAAGAGGTCCGGCCGACCCACGAGGTCGGCGGCGGTGATGATGGCCACTACGCCCGGGACCGCGCGGGCACGCGAGACGTCGACGCGGACCAGGCGGGCGTGTGCCTCGGTGCTCCGCAGCAGCCGTGCGTGGAGCATCCCCGGCAGCGTCACGTCGATCGTGTACGGGATGCGCCCGGTCACCCGCTCGCGCGCGTCGATCATCCCGAGCAGCGTGGGAGTTGGGGGCGAGACAGGCGCGGGCATGGGGCCGATTGTATGGGCGACGGTCCTGCCCCACGGCGAGATCCGGCCCACGCGGGCCGGCGGCCGATGCCCGGCCGGCCCTTGCGCCACATCCCCGCTGCGCTACCCTGAGTGCGCGTCTACCCGACCGTGGCCATCGCGGAGGATCAGGTGACTTCGACCCGTCAGGCTCCCAGCCAGGACCGCCCCGAACCGTGGGTTGACACCCGCGAGTGGATCGAGCGCGCGACCGCAGCCGGCCAGTTGCGCGTCGTGCGGGGCGCCTCGTGGCAAGCGGACATCGGCGCCATCGCCGAGATGCTGGACCACACCGACGACAGCCCCTGCGTGCTCTTCGACGACATCCCGGGGTATCCGTCGGGCCGGCGTGTCATCGTCAACTGCAACGGCAATCCAACGCGCCAGGGCATCACGCTGGGCCTTCCCGAGGTCGACGCCAACCACGACGGCCTGTCCAGGTTCTGGCGGGAGACCCTGGGCGGGCTGGAGCCCATCGCCCCGGTGGAGGTGGCAACCGGGCCGGTGTTCGAGAACATCCTGGAGGGGGACGCGGTCGACCTGACGGCCTTCCCCACGCCGATCTGGCACCCGGCCGACGGCGGCCGCTATATCGGAACCGCCAGCCTCAACATCCTCAAGGACCCGGATTCGGACTGGGTGAACGTGGGCACCTACCGCAACCAGGTCTTTGGGCCCACCACGATGGGCCTCTGGATCAGCCCCGGCAAGCACGGCAAGCTGATCCGCGAGGCCTGGTTCGACAAGGGCGAGCCGTGCCCGGTCGTCGTCGTGGTTGGGGCCGATCCCCTGCTCTTCATCGCCTCGGCCAGCTCCCTGCCGATCCAGGTGGACGAGCTGGCGTGGGCCGGCGCCGTCCGCGGCAAGGCCATCGAGGTGGTCCGCGGCAAGCACACGGGCATCCCCTTCCCGGCCACGGCCGAGATCGCGATCGAGGGCTTCATGTACCCCGGCGACCTCCACGCGGAGGGGCCGTACGGCGAGTTCACGGGCTACTACGCCAGCGGCGAAGCGCAGACGCCGGTCATCCACGTCAAGGCGATCTACCACCGCAACGATCCGATCATCCTCGGCTGCCCGCAGGGCAAGCCGCCGCACGAGGACAACAAGGCGTTTGCCTACCTGCGAGCGGCCCAGATCGAGCAGCAGCTGCGCGGCGCCGGCGTCCCGAAGGTCACGGGGGTGTGGTGCCCGCCGGAGGCGGCCGAGCGCCTGATGACGGTCATCGCCGTGGACCAGGCGTATCCGGGCCATGCCACCCAGGCGCTGGTCGTGGGTGGCCAGGTGGGCGCCGCGGCGTATATCGCCAAGATGGTCGTGGTCGTGGACCCGGACATCGACATCCACAGCCTGAGCGACGTCATGTGGGCGATCATGACGCGCTGCGACCCGGCCCGCGACGTGACCATCGTGAACCGTGCCTGGAGCGGCCCGCTGGAGCCCTCCACCCACCCGGATCACCGCGACTTCAACTCGCGCCTGCTGATCGACGCGACCATCCCCTGGGAGTGGCGTGATCGCTTCGCGGACCCGGTGGTCACCGCCGCGATGTCCAGGGCCAACCGCGAGCGCTGGGGCTGGATCCTGAAGCCAGATGCGGAGGATCCGCGCGGCTGACGCCACCCAGCCGCGGCGCGTCCCCCACGGCGCCACGAAACCGGAGGCCTGCTTGGCAATCCACGTCCTGGGCATCTCGGGCAGCCCGCGCGAGACGGGCGCGACCAGCCGCCTGGTGCAGGCCGCGCTGCTCGGGGCAACGGCGGTCCCCGGCACCACCTCGGAGTACGTGTCTCTCGCCGGCAAGGCCATCAACGGATGCACCGGCTGCGGCCAGTGCGCGAAGCTGGGCCAGTGCGTCATCCCGGACGACATGCAGCCGCTGTACGCGCGGCTGGTGGCCGCGGACGCGATCATCCTGGGCACGCCGGTCTACTACGGCTCCGCGACGGCGCTCCTCAAGGCCTTCATGGAACGCGTCCAGGCGCTGGGCTCCGCCGAGAAGAAGCTCCGCCTCAAGGTGGGCGGCGCCATCGCGTCGGGACAGGGCCGGAACGGCGGCCAGGAAACCACGATCCAGGGCATCCAGCTCTGGATGCACATCAACGACATGCTGCCCGTGGGGACCACCTCCCCGTCGGGGCAGTGGGGCGTGACCGCGCAGGCCGGCGCCGATCCGGACGACATCGGGAACGACGAGATCGTCCTCAAGAAATTCAACCGGCGGATGAAGTCGGTCGAATCGGCGTGGCTCTACGGCCGCAAGATCGCGACCGTCGCCACCCTGGTACAGGCGGGGCGGGCAGCCACGGGCCTCGACCTCCCGGACAGGCCCTACGGCCAGAACCTGCCCGACAGCTACCCGGAGGCGCTCTACCAGTTGCGCTAGGCTCGGCCGGCCGTTGCGCATGGGCCGAGGGCCGGCGCGTCAGTCCTTGGGCGCCAGCAGGACGCGGCTCATCAGGATCGTCACGACCTGGAAGGCGGCGGCGACCACGAACAGCCAGGTGAAGCCGAGGCTGGTGATGATCGCGCCCCACAGGAGGCTGCTGGTCCCCGTCGCGAACTGGAATCCGATCGTGTAGGTCGCCATGGCCGAACCCAGCCGGTGGCGGGGCGCCCGCTCCATGACGAGCGCGCTGATCGTGGGGTTCACGAACGACTGGCCCAGCGCGTAGATGAAGGCGCCGATCGCGAAGGTCACCATGGGCGGCACGATGGTCGCGGGCACGATCACGATCAGCAGGCCCACCATCCCCATGAGCGCCCCCAGCGTGATCGAACGCATCCGGCCCATCCGGTCCGCCACCTTGCCGAAGATCGGCTGCGAGATCGCCTGGGCCAGGCCGAAGACCGGGAAGTAGAGCACCAGCACCTCGATCGGCTCGCCCAGGTGCTTGGCATAGACCGACGGGAAGACCGTGAAGATGCTCCACGCCGAGAACGACACGATCAGCATGGCCGTCCCGGCCAGCGCCGACGGCTCCACGAAGCGCCCGATGAGGCTGGTCCGCTCGCCCGCGACCGCCGGCGGCTTGGGCGGTGGGGGCGGCACGTGGATCCGCGTGGTGATGAGGAACGAGCCCAGGAACATCGCGCTGGCCAGGAGGATGGGCCAGAGGGCATCGCGGCCGGCGCTCGTGTACAGCGCGACGCCCAGCGCCGGGAGGAAGAGCTGACCGATCGCGGGCATCGTCATGAAGATGCCGGAGGCCTCGGCGCGCCGGTTGGCCGGCGCCAGCTTGGCCATCAGGCTGTGATTGGAGACGGAGAAGAATCCCCAGGCCGTCCCGGTCAGGAACCGGACCGCCATCATCACCGGGATCCCGGGCAGCAGGAGCAGGTTGGGGACGATGACCGTCATGAGCGCGCCGCCCCGATAGAGCAGCTTGTGGTGCAAGCCATCGATCAGGTTCCCCACGAGCGGCCGAAAGAGGAGCGACGGCAGCGAGTAGGAGGTCACGACCAGCCCAACGAGCACGGCGTCACCGCCGCGGTCCAGCACCATCAGGGGGACCAGCGCGCGGACCACCGCCTCCGCCCCGAATGACAGGAACGTGACCACCAGGATCTGTCGGAAGCCGGTGGTCAGCAGGCTCTCGCGCCTGGGCGCCGCCGGGGTGGGCATGCTGGCGCTCATGCGGCCCGCGCCGGGGCAGCGGCCGGCCGCAACAGCGTGCGGACCAGCGCGATCGTCAGGCCCTGGAGCGCCAGGGCCACGATGAAGACAGCCTCAAATCCCATGCCGGTGATCATCGCTCCCCAGAGCAGGCTCGACAGGCCGGTGGCGACCTGGTAGCCCAGCGAGTAGGTGGCCATCGCGGAACCCAGGCGGCCCTTGGGCGCGCGCTCCATGGTCAGGGCGCTGATCGTGGCCATCACGAGGGACTGCGACGTGGCGTACAGGACGGCCGCGATCGTGAAGGTCACGAAGCCGGGCACCAGGGCGATGGCCAGCGCCGCGGCGGCGATGACGGCGCCGAGCACCAGGGAGCGGGCGCGTCCCAGCTGGTCGCCGAGCCGCCCCGCGTAGGGCTGCGAGACCACCTGCGCCAGGCCCCAGATCGGGAAATAGGCGATCAGGACCTCGACGGGCGCGCCCACGTGCTGGGCGTAGACCGAGGGGAAGACCGTGAAGATGCTCCACGACGAGTAGGCGGTCACGAGCAGCACGGTGCCCGGGATCGCCGCCGGCTCAAAGAAGCGGATGAAGACGCTGGTGCGAGGGGCCGCTGCGATCGGGGCGCCGGCGGTGGTCGCGGCGCTGGGTCCGGCGGCGCCGCCCGCAGGCACGGCGATCCGCAGGGAGGCCAGGATCCCGGCCCCGCCCAGTGCGACCACGAAGGCGATGGGCGGGACCAACCCGCTGGAGGTGTAGAGGGCGACCCCGATCCCGGGCAGGATGAGCGCGCCGATCGCGCCGGCGGTGAGGTAGCCCCCCGCCGCCTGCGCGCGGCGGGCCGGCGGCGCCAGCTTGGCCAGCACCGCATGGTTCGAGACGGAGAAGAAGGCCCAGCCGGTGCCGTACACGAACCGGCTGATCAGCATCGGCAGGCTGCCGGGGATGAGCAGGAGAAGCGGCAGCGTCGCCATGGCCACGATGCCGGAACGGAGGAGCAGGCGGTGGTGCCAGCTATCGACCAGGCTGCCCACGATGGGCCGGAAGACCAGCGACGGGATCGCGAAGGCGGTCCCCAGCAGGCCCACCAGCACGGCATCGCCGCCGCGGTCCAGGGCGATGATCGGGACGATGGCACGCAGGAGGGCGTCGAAGCCGTAGGCCAGGAACGTCAGCACCCAGAGTGGGCGGAACGGTCGGGCGAGGAGCGAATCCGAGCGTTGGGTCGCGGGGAGGCCCGACGCGGCCGCGGCGCCGCCGGCCTCGTTGCTGCCCGTCATCCCTCGATCACGCGTGGTCGTCCCTCCCGTAGCGCCAGTCTAGCCGCGCGCCGCGAGGCCGCCTGTCGCCCATGGTGGCCCCTTGAGGCGCCGGGGTACAGTTCGGGTCATGCCGAAGCGGGTCGAGGTCCTGGACGTGGCCGGGCGGGAGGTCACGATCTCCAACCCCGACAAGGTCTACTTCCCGAAGGCCGGCCACACCAAGCTGGACCTGGTCCGCTATTACCTCTCCGTCGCCGACGGCGCGCTGCGCGGCGCGGGCGGCCGTCCCATGGCGCTGAAGCGCTTCGTGGATGGCGCCGAGGGCGAGCCGTTCTTCCAGAAGCGCGCACCGGAGCACCGGCCGCCCTGGATCGAGACCGTGGAGCTGGCGTTCCCATCCGGCCGGACCGCCGCCGAGGTCGTCCTGCGCGACGCCGCGGGCCTGGCCTGGGTGGCCAACCTGGGCTGCATCGACCTGAACCCACACCCGGTTCGGGCCGAGGACCTGGACCATCCCGACGAGCTCCGCATCGACCTTGATCCCGTCCCGGGCGTCGAGTGGCAGCAGATCCGCCAGGTGGCGCTGGTCTGCCGCGACGTGCTCACGGACATGGACCTGGTGGGCTGGCCCAAGACCTCGGGCTCGCGCGGGATCCATATCAACGTCCGCATCCGCCGCGAGTGGACCTTTGGGGAGGTCCGCCGCGCCGCCCTGGCCATCGCCCGCGAGGTGGAGCGTCGCGCGCCGGCCATCGCCACGTCCAGGTGGTGGAAGGAGGAGCGCCACGGCGTCTTCCTCGACTACAACCAGAACGCGCGCGACCGGACAGTTGCTTCCGCGTACTCCGTGCGGCCGCTTCCGGATGCGCGGGTCTCGGCGCCGCTCACCTGGGACGAGGTCCCGGACTGCCGGGCCGAAGACTTCACGCTGCTGACGGTGCCGGCACGCTACGCCGCGCTGGGTGACCCGGGGGCCGGGATCGACGATGCCGTCGGCGGCCTGGAGCGACTCCTGGAGCTGGTGGCCCGCCAGGAGGCGGAGGGTCAGGGCGATGCCCCGTGGCCGCCCAACTACCGCAAGCAGGAGGGCGAGCCGCCGCGCGTCATGCCGTCGCGCCAGCGCCGAGCGGCCGCGGAGTACGACACCCCCGAGGCCACCGCCCAGCGCGAGAAGCAGCGCGCGGCCGCGGGGCGCGCTGACGGCCCAGTCCCCTCGCGCCCCACCCCAACCGGCCGCCGTACCAGCAGCATTCCGGTCATCGAGATCGCGCGGGCCGCCCACAAGGACGAGGCGCTCGCGGGACTGGAGCGCTGGAAGGCCCGCCATCCGCAGGCGGCGGCCGCGCTGGAGCCCGCCGACGTGCTCGTGGACTCGATGCGCGGCCGGTCCACCACATGGACCCGGATCCGGGTGAACCTGACCCATGTCGCCGTCGACAAGAGACCCCTACAAGAAACCCTCGATCCCGACTACGATCCGTGGTCCGCGCCGGGCTGAACCCCGGAAGCCGCTGAGCGGTCCTCACCCCGACATGACTGACAGGAGGCGTTCCCAGGGATGGTGTCCCGGCAGGCTGCAGGGGCGGATGCGGTGATCGAGGGATCGGGCGGTGGTCTCCCCCGGCGCGATCGAATGGGAGCGCGCGCTCGACGATGCGCCGGCTGGCATGCCCGGCGGGCCGGTGTCCTGGCCCTGGTCCTCGTCCTCGTCGCGGCCTGCACCGCCACCACGCCGTCGCCGGCCCCCGCCGACGCCCAGCGCCCCGGTCCCACGACGCCGGCAACCGCTGATCGCACCCAGGGGGACGACCTCGCGGACGGCGACGCGACGCTCGCATTGGCCGCGGGCGGCCCATGGGTCATGCCGGCCAGCCAGCTCAACACCGCGAACATCGCGTGGCTGGCCACGGACCCGCCCGATCCACCCCCCACGCCGGTGCCATCGCCCACGCCCACCCCGGCCCCGACGCCCAAACCCGGCGCGCCGATTCCGCCCGGCGCCTGGCACGTGCCGGTGCTGATGTACCACCTCATCACCGCACCTGTGCCGCCCGACGCCCTGGCCGGGCTGGTGGTCTCGCCGACCCTGTTCGACGCCCACATGCACGCTCTGAAGGACGCGGGATGGACCACGATCACGGCGGCCCAGCTGTCGGTCGCCTTGACGGCGGGCAGCAAGCCGGCGCCCAGGACCGTCGTGGTCACCTTCGATGACGGCTATGCGGACGGCTGGCAGAACGCGATGCCCATCCTCCAGCGGTACGGCTTCGTCGGCACCTTTTACATCATCACGGACCGGATCGACATCGCCCCGTTCCTGTCGTCCGACATGGTCCGGGCGCTCCACGCTGCGGGCATGGAGGTCGCCAACCACACTCGCCAGCACGTGGACCTCTCGGCCCAGTCGTACGCGAATGCCTTCTCGCAGGTCAGCGGCGCCAGCGACACGATCGCCCGCCTGACGGGGGTCAGGCCCACGACGCTGGCATACCCCTACGGCTCCGTGAACAGCACGGCCGTCAAGGCCGCCGCTGACGCCGGGATCACGTTTGCCACCACCACGGTCGACGACTGCGTGGAGTACCCGGCCAATCGCCTGGTGGCGCCACGTATCCGCGTGTCGCCCGGGCACTCCGCGGCGGCGCTGGTCTCGATGCTCAAGGCCTGCGTCAACCCCTGAGGGGCGGCCGCATGACCACCAAGCCACGGTCGCCTCGCCTCAAGTGGCGGCTCCCGATCGGCGAGAAGCCGGTCCGCATCCGCCTGAAGCCGCCGGTGCTCGGGGATGGGGTGACGGTGTGGGAGGACGAAGGGCGCAACCCCAGCCAGCTCGGCGAAGTCGCCGTCCCGTCGATCCGGCGACCCGTCAGCGAGCTTGAGCTCAGGCTCAACGGTGCGCCGATCGTGGTTCGGCTGACCTACCGCGGCGACCAGAGCCGACTCGGCTTCGACGCCGACGTCTTCGTTGACGCGGTGTCGCTCAGCGGTGCCGGCGCGCTGGATCAGGCCCGGGCCATGCCAGCGCTCCCGCTCGCGCTGGTCGGGGATCCGGCACAACCAACGCTTGGCTTTCGGCGACGCCTGCGGATCTTCGTCCGGTCCGAGTACGTCATCATTGTCCTGGCGGCCATCCTGGTCGTGGTCGTCCCCGCCTCCATCTCATCGGATCGCGCCAAGCGATCGGCGAGTGCCCCGGCCGTCCTCGAGCAGGTCTGGGTCCAGTCGAACGGGCGCGCCGTGATCGGCCGCTTCTCCTTCGCGGTAGACGGTGTGACCTATCGCGGTCGGGACGTGGACCAGCCGTACCCAACCAAGGGCGACCGCACGTGGTCGACCAGCGAGACCATCGGCATGCACGTCTGCTACGACCCGGCCCGGCCGGGAGAGGAGTTCGCGCTGACGCCGGCCCGCTATCGCTGCGGCGACCCCGACATCATCACGACCGATGGGGGCTGGTGAGGCGTGGCCAATGGCGGGGTCCTGGGGATGTGGGAGCTGCCGAAGGTCGCCAAGACCAGCCGGTACGTCGTGGTCAAGGCACCGGTGATCGGCAGCACGCTCCGGGTGTCCCGGCTCGAGGGCAAGCGGACGGACCGTGTTGGCGACCTGGCCGTCCCGACGGTCCAGCATCCCCACCACGAGCTGGCCTTCTCGTTCGACGCGACCCAGGTCGTGGTGCTCGCGACCTATGCCGGCAAGCTGCGACGACGGGGCTTCGAGGTCGATGTGTTCCGCGATGGCCTGTCGCTCCGAGATGGCGGCTCACTCGAGGCCGCGCGCCAGGCTCCCAAGGTGCCGCGCTGGGCGGAGGATCCCGACGGCAGGCCGACGCTGACCCTTCGCCGGCGGGCGTGGACCTTCCTCGCATCCGAGCGCCCCTACATCCTCATGGGGTTGCTGCTCTGCCTGGTGCCGTTCTGGGCCATCTCGGGCGATCGGGCGCAGCGCTCAGCGAGCGCCCCCGCCGTCCTGGAGCAGGTTCGGCACCTCTCGAACGGACGAGCGTTCGTCGGCGACTTCTCGTTCAGCGTCGACGGAGTCACATACCGCGGCCAGGACGTGCGTGGTCCCAACCTCGGCAAGGGGAGGACGTGGGACGCTACCGAAATCGCCACGATGCACGTCTGCTACGACCCGGCCCGACCCGGGACGGAGTTCGCCCTGACCCCCGGGCACTACCGCTGCGGCGATCCTGACTTCTGGACTACCGACGGCGGCTGGTGAGGGGCTTGACCCACTGAGCGACCGAACCTGACCGGCGACTCAGATGTTGGGCTTGAGCGTGTCCAGCCCGATGATCTTGAACACCCACCAGCCGTCCGCGTGCGTCTCGCGGAAGACCCCGCGCTGGACGTGGCGCTGGCCGTTGATCGTCATCGCGAAGGCGTGGACGCCGTCCGGGATCTCCTCCTGGCTCTTGCCCGCCACCTCCCACTCGAGGTTGATGACCTCGTCGTCGCTGTCGAGCGTGCTGATCCGGGCCAGCTCGGCCGACGAGATCGAGACCGGCCGGCCGTCGATCTCGAAGGCGGTGATCCGGTTGTGCTGGTAGGTGGTTCGGGCCATCGGTGTTCCTGCCGCTGATTGGCGCCTGGGCGCGGGGGTGGACGGGGTCTGAGCCGAATTCTAGCCCGACCGGCGGGACCACCCGCCGGCTTCGGTCGGCCCCTATGATCGAAGCCCGATCGCCCGAACGCCAGCGCAGGGAGGCCGCCATGCCGGTTCGTCGCACGCCAGCCCAGCCCACGGGGCCCAGGCCCAGGATCGCGGTCTTCGCCGGCCCCACGGCGACCGTCCTGAACAGCATGCCGCTGGTCACAGGGCTCAAGGCCGCCGAGAAGTACGGGCTGGAGCGCGTCGTGGGCCGCGACGGCCGCCCCATCCGCTACGAGCCGCTGCGCCCGCAGCGCCTGGCCGCCCCCGTCAAGGTCTACGTGGAGCAGTTCTCCGCGCACCCCATGGAATCCGACATGGCGGAGCTGTACGCCCCGCCCGACGGCTACCTCTCCCCGGACGGGGGCTTCCACCGGGAGCGCACCTCGCCGGAGGACAAGCCCGTCTTCGAGATGGAGCTCCGCCCCGAGGACGGCCTCTACCCGCTCCCGTACGTGGCCCGCCAGGCCGACGGCAGCCCGTGGGACGGCGACGCCGCCTGGCTCGGCGCCCCGGTGGAGCAGACCCGCTTCCCGTTCTACCCCGACGCCAGCCGGCTGTTCGAGGAGATCGACCGGTTCGACATGGACGACGACGGGGCCGTCGGACAGCTGGCCGGCAAGGCCGACTACGACTTCTACCGGGCCGCCCCATCGGGTGGCTACCGGAAGGGCCTGCCGGCCGAGCTGCGGACCGACGTGGGCGAGGGGGACATCGAGCCGGAGACGCTGGGCGACGACTTCTGGCCCTACCGGCCGGCGGTTCATCGCCGCGAGCCGGGCCCCGGCCGCCTCGCGATCCTGACCAACCAGGTGGCGCGGGCGCTGGCATCCGGCGCCTACGCGGGCGGGATCTGGCTGGAGGGGAGCCCGCACGTCGAGGAGACGTCGTACTGGCTCAACCTGCTGATCCCCACGGACCGGCCCATCGTGGGGATCGCCGGCCACATCGACGTGAGCGGCCACAAGAACGTCGTCGACGCGGCCGAGTACATCGTGTCGGGGATCTGGAAGGACGAGGCCGGCCGCGACAGCGTTGGCGTGGTCACCACCATCGACGAGATGATCATCAGCGCCCGCGAGGTCCAGAAGGGCGACGACCGACCCGGCGGCTACATCGTCACGGGCGGGCACGGCGGCGTGGTGGGCACCATGGGCAAGCCCGGCCCGGCCGTCCTGACCTACCGGCCCAATCGCCGCCACACGTACACCTCGGCCGTCCGCCTGGACCAGATCCCGACGTCAGTCCGGGGCGCACGGCGCGGCGCGGACGGCAACCCCGAGGAGATGCAGGTCCCGGTCCGGGACGCGAACGGCGACCTCCTGGGATCCGCCATCCCCAAGGTCACCATCTTCAAGCACGCCCGGTACGACGAGGGCTCCACGGACGCCGCCGCGGAGATCGAGCTGATGAGCCGGATGGGGCACAACCTGGAGCACGCCCCGCTGGCCGGCTTCGTGGCGGAGGCGTCGGTCCCGTACGCGCACGTGGGCCCGTCGCGGGACGCGGCGATTCGGCTCGCGATCTTCTCGGGGATGCCGGTGGTCAAGGTCAGCCGCGGCAACGCCGAGGGCTACGTCTTCGCGCGGATCCCGTTCGGGATTGCGGGGGCCAACCTCACGGCGACCAAGGCACGGCTGCTGCTGATGGCGTGCCTGCTCCGCTTTGGAGCGCTGCCCGTCGCGAAGGACCCGGCCAACCCCACCCCCGCCGAGATGGAGGCCACGGCCCGCGCGGTCAAGGCCTACCAGGAGGTCTTCGACACGCACTGAGATGGTGACCGTCGATTCGACCCGGGGATTCGAACCGGCCGCTGGGCCGCGTGGGCGCCTCGCCCGGTTCCGGGCCGCCTTTGTCGGCGCGCCCGCCTACCCCGGCACGCCGGAGGACGCGCGAACCGTCCGCGTCATGGGCCTGGACCTGCCCCTGCGCGCCACCACCGCGATCTTCGTCGCGACCTTCGTCGAGCTCTTCGACTACTCCCGGACCGCGATCCCGCGGCCCATCCTGGACCTCAACCTGGAAGCCGGTGCCATCCGCTACCAGGCCCTGGAGCGGGTGATCCTGTTCGGGCTGGTGCCCCTCCTGGTGGTCCTGTTTGCGTTCCGAGACCGGGCGGGCCGGTACGGGCTGCGCGTGGGCGACTGGCGCTGGGGCCTGGGGATGTCCCTGGTGGGGATGGCGCTGATGACGCCGGTGGTGCTGCTGCTGGCGCAAGATCCGGGCTTCGCCGCGTTCTATGCCCCCAGCACCGCGCGGCCGGCCGACGTCGCGCTGACCGCGGCCATCGACCTGGCTCCCTCCGAGTTCATCTTCCGCGGATTCCTGATGTTCACGCTCCTGCGCGCGATGGGGCCGCTGGGCATGGTGGTAGCCCAGCTCCCGTTCGTCTTCAGCCACCTCAACAAGCCGGAGATCGAGCTGTTGTCCACCCTCTTTGGCGGGCTGGTCTACGGCTGGGTCAACTGGCGGACAGGGTCCATCCTGTGGAGCATCCTGCCCCACGTCTACATCGTGACGCTGGCGATCCTTGCCTCCGCCGCGCTGCACCCGGCCTGATGGACCTCGAATTCGACCTGGCCGGCGCCTGGGTGGAGTCCCAGGCAGGGCTGCCCGAGGGCTGGGTGCTGGATAGCCTCCAGTGCGCATCCACCGGCCTCGACGAGCAGGAGCGCTCCGACGACTGGGTCGCCGTGGCCATCGGCCCGGGCGGCGAGGAGCGCCGGGTTCGGGCGGCCGATCCGGTTGCCGCGCTCAACGCGCTGGCCCGGGACCCGTGGCCGGGGTGATGACGCGCAGCGCGCCCGTGCTACCGTCCGATCGTGCCTGACCCGCTCGACGCGCCCACTCTGGCCACCCATGCCGCCATGGCCACCGGCGGCGACCAGGCTCCCGCCGCGGCAGCCATCGTCGTTGATGCCTTCGTCGACTTCCACTGCCCGTTCTCCTACCGGGTGGTTGCGTGGCTGGACGACCTTGGCCCGGAAAGGGTGATCGTGCGGCACCACCTGTTCGCCATCGAGCAGGTCAACCGTGATGCCACCGGGACGGATTGGCGACTCTGGGATCAGCCGCTGGACTACCGCCACTGGAAGGACATCCCCGAGAAGCGGCCGCTGCTGCCGTTCATGGCCATGGCGATCGTGGAGGCGAACGAACCCGCCCAGGTCGCGCGCGACTTCCGCCTCTCGCTGTACATGGCCAAGTTCGACTTCGGGAAGGACATCTCGGACATCGAGGTGGTCGAAGTGGCGGGCCGGATGAGCGGCGTGGCGGACGGACGGCTGCGGGCCGCCATCGCGGATCGGGCCGAGAGCACCGCGGCGCGGGCCAGGATCGAGGCCGACTTCCGCCTCGCCCGCTCGGAATACGAGATCTTCGGCGTGCCCACGCTCCGGCTCAACGGCGACCGTCCCATGTACCTGCGCCTCGCCGGCATGGTCCCCGTCGAGGATGGGCCGCGGCTGCTCGAGACCCTGCTGGCCGTGCGGTCCGGGCCGCCGGAGATCCTGGAGCTCAAGCTCCCGGATCCCGTCGCGTCGGCCTGGCCGGCCTGAACGGCCGCTCGAGCGAACCGGCCCGACAGCGCGACCCGACCCGGCCCGACAGCACATGACCCGGCCGGGTATCCTTGCACCCTCGTTACGAAACCCGCGTTCCGCGGCCGCCGGCGGCCGGGCGAGCGAGGCGCCGCGCCTGCACCTCCGCCCCCGGTCGTCGCCCAGACAGGTGACATGTCGATGAAGATCGGAGTCGTCCGAGAGACCGCCCACGGTGAGCGGCGCGTCGCGCTGGTGCCCGACGCCCTCGGCAAGCTCATCGCCGCGGGCCTCGAGGTCCTCGTCGAGACCGGCGCCGGGCTCGGCGCCCTCATCCCCGATTCCGCATTTGCCGATGCCGGTGGTCGGGTCGTGTCGGCGGAAGTGCTCTACGCGGAGTCGGACCTGGTCGTCCGCGTCCAGAAGCCCAGCCCGGAGGAGGCAGCCAGGTTGCGCTCCGGTCAGGCGGTCATGGGCCTGCTCCAGCCGCTACTGGATCCGGGGCTGATGGCAACCCTCGCGGCCCAGGGCGTGACGGCGATCAGCCTGGACGCCATCCCGCGGATGCTCTCGCGCGCGCAGTCGATGGACGCGCTGTCGTCGCAGGCCAATGTCGGCGGCTACAAGGCCGTGCTCCAGGCGGCCAACGCGTTTGGCCGCTACTTCCCCCTGCTGACCACGGCGGCGGGGACGGCCAAGCCCGCGAACGTGCTGGTCCTGGGCATCGGCGTGGCCGGGCTGCAGGCCATCGGCACGGCGCGGCGCCTGGGTGCGGTGGTCCGGGCCTACGACGTCCGGCCGGAGACGCGCGAGCAGGCCCAGTCGCTGGGCGCGCAGTTCGTGACACTCAAGACGCAGATCGACGCCACCGGCTCTGGGGGCTATGCCCGCGAGTTGACCGGTGAGGAGCGCGCCTCGCAGCAGGCGGAGCTGAACGAGGTCATCGGCGCCATGGACATCGTCATCACCACGGCCCAGGTCCCCGGCCGCAAGCCGCCCGTCCTGGTCACCAGGGAGGCGGTCGCCAAGATGCGGCCCGGCTCCGTGATCGTGGACATGGCCGCATCGGCGCTGGGCGGCAACTGCGAGGCGTCCAGGGCCGGCGAGACCATCGTCACCGACAACCTCGTGACCGTCCTGGCGCCGGAGAACCTGCCGGCCAGCATGCCGATCGGGTCATCCGCGTTCTACGCGCGCAACCTGTCGTCCCTCCTCCTCCACCTGGTGAAGGACGGCGCACTGAACCTGGACCCGTCGGACGACATCGCCAACCCGGTGGTGATCACGCTCGCCGGCGAGATCCGCTCGGAATCGGTCCGGAAGTTGCTCACACCGCCGGCGGCCGTAGCGGCAGGCGCCTAGCCTCCATCGGCAGGGCTGCGCCGCCTCAGCGCGCCTGGAAGCTCCGCTTCGACAGGCCGTAGAAGAAGCCCTCGATCGGGTAGTCCGGTCGCTCATCCGCCTTGGCCGCCGCGCCCAGCGTCACGAAGAGCGGCGCGAAATGCTCCACGGTGGGATGCGCGTACGGCATCCCCGGCGCCTTCTCGCGGAACGCGAAGAGCGAGTCCAGGTCGCCCCGGTTGAGCGCGTCCGTGACCCACGCGTCGAAGTCGCGCGACCACTGCGGCGCGCCCGGCCGGCCCATCATGTACTCGTGGACGTACGGCAGCCCGTGCGTCATGAAGCCGCTGCCCACGATCAGCACGCCCTCGTCGCGGAGCGGGGCCAGCCGGCGTCCCACCTCGAACAGATGCTCGGGATCCAGGTCGGGCATCGACATCTGGAGCACCGGGATGTCCGCATCCGGGTACATCGCCTTGAGCGGCACCCACGCCCCGTGGTCCAGGCCGCGGCGCTCGCGCTCCATCACCGGCTCGGTGGCCGGCATCAGCCCCTTGATGGAGGCGGCCAGGTCGGGCGCGCCAGGGGCGTCGTACGTCATCTCGTAGTAGTGCTGCGGGAAGCCGTAGAAGTCGTAGACCAGCGGGACCGGACGGGTCGCCGAGAGCGCCATCGGAGCGGTCTGCCAGTGGGCGCTGACGATCAGGATCTGGCTGGGTCGCGGCATGGATGCGGCCCAGCCACCCAGCTCGCCCATCCAGAGCGGGTCCTCGAGGAGCGGCGGCGCGCCGTGGCCCAGGTAGATGGAGGGCATGCGCGTGGGATCGGTCGAATCCGGTCGATCCATCGAGGCCGCCGGGCCGCCCGAGCCGGACGTGACGTTGGCCGCCCCGGGACTGTCGCCCGGAATGCCGGTCGGGGCGCGATCGGGGACGCTCATCAATCGGGGACGCTCATGAGGCCGCCATCCTACCCTCAGGCCGCCATCGTCGCGCTGGGCGCGGTGACCCGGAAGAACGCGGACCGCCTTCGCCCTATCCTCTGCCCTGAGCCTGGGCGAACCAGGCGCCGCTTCGGAGGACCCCGCCCGTGCACTCCCGGCTCGACCTGCTCCGCCAGGTCCCGCTCTTCGCCGGCATCGACGACGAGGGCCTGGCTGCCATCGACCAGGTGGTCGAGGAGATCCAGGTCCTGCCCGGCACGGCAATCACGCACGAGGGCCGCGTCGAGACGTACTTCTTCGTCATCGCCAGCGGTCGCGTGCGCGTGGAGCGCGGCGGACGAACCGTCAACATGCTGGGCCCCGGCGCATTCTTCGGGGAGATCGCGCTGCTCGACGGCGGTCCCCGCACGGCGTCCGCGATCGCGGAGACGGAGACCCTCCTCCTGACCATGCAGCACCAGCGCTTCCACGAGCTGATCGCCGCCTCGCCCAGGATCCGCGGCGCAGTCCTGGAGGCCGTTGGCACGTACCTCCGCCGGCTCGACGACGGGGCCGCGACGTAGCTCCTGGCCCGGCCCGCCGTGCGCCGGGTCGCCGCTGACCCGCGGTTCGCCGGGATGCTTGACCGCTCGCGGCGAATCGCCAGCTAGGACGCCGGCAGGCCCCGCAGCGCGTCGCGCGCCCGCTCGCGGTCCAGGTTCCAGCCCGGCCAGGCCCCCGGAGACTGGTCCGCCTCGAGCGCGAACCGCTGCTCACGGAGCGATAGCAGGAGCCTCGCCCGGTCGGCCGGTGCGAGAAGCGGCAGGGCGTCCACAAGTACCGGGACCGCGCCGTCGCCCAGGGTCGAGACGTAGTCGATGTCCAGGCCGGCCTTGCCACCCGCCGGCACCAGCGACGGGTCGAGGGCCCGGGCCACGTTCTGCCCGGCGATGAACGACTGCGGGCCAAGCGCCGTGACCAGGAGGGCCACCGCGATCGCGGCCCCGGCAACCCCGTGGAGCAGCCAGCCGGCCTCGCGCCGAATGACCAGAACCAGGGCGATCAACAGGCAGATCCCTAGCCAGCCGATCGTGGCCGCCACGTAGAAGCGCAGCTCGGACCAGCCGTAGGCCTGCTGGTAGAGCCCCAGCCGGACCGCGGCCGAGGCGAGGATCACGCCCGTCAGCACCACCAGCCCCACCGCCACGGGCAGGAACTCCTTCGCCCGCCCCGCCAGCGCGTGCCCGGCGAGCAGCAGGAGGCCGGCACCCGCGACCACCGCGACAAGTTGGAAGAAGCCGGCCCGGGCGTACTCGCTGTAGGTCAGCCCGGCCCGCGTCATCGTCGCGAAGCCGCCGAAGAGATACGCCACCTGCACGACCACGAATGCGGCAAACAGGACCTCGACGGCCACGAGGACGGTCAGGGCCTCAGTCGAGGCCGCACCCGGCAGTCGCACCTGGACTGGGACGGGAGCCGGAGCGGCCCAGCCGGCAGGCACGACCTGTGGCGCCTCGGCGGGCGGTGGAACCAGGGCCCGGACCAGCGACGTGAACACCGACGGGAAGGCGCCGGCCGCCACCGCCAGCCCGCCCGCGGTCGGCCACGCCACGATGGCGACGACGATGCCCCGGCGAACCAGCTCGTCCACGTTGATCCCGAGCGAGAGGAGCCCATCGATGATGCCGGCGAAGGCCGCGTCCGCCGAGCCCAGCAGGCCGGCGAAGATGGCCAGCACCGGCACGGCGATCAGGAGCCCTCGGACCACGGGCAGCGCCCGCCGCCAGGACGCCGCCCCCGACGCATCGGACGGCTGCCGGGCCGCACGATCCAGCACCACGGCCGCGCCCAACCCGATCATGACCCCCGCCTCCGCCCCCAGGGCCATGACCACCGCCGCGCTCCGGCGCGTCAGCCCTCCGACCGAGACGGCGAGCGCCCAGGCGACCAGCCCGGCCGCCGCCAGCGCCGAGTCCGCGAGGACCACGGGCGCATCGGCCCGGATCGCCACCCCAACCGCCGCGAGCATCGCCACGACCGGAATCCACCAGTCCAGCCGGTCAATGGGCCGTCCTGACCCGACGAGCCAGACCGCGATCAGCCCGCCGGCGACGCCCAGCGGGACGTTGATCCCCATGCCGGTTCGGTCGAAGAGGAGATCGCCGACAACGCCGGCGACGAGCGCGATGGCCGCGATGCGGCGCGCCTTGCGTGGATCCACGGCGTCCTCCGGGTGCTGGCGTTTGGGGGCGCTGACGGGACGGTTCGGACGGTTCGCGTGTGGCGCGATCGACGTCAGGCGCGCGTGATTGGCTTGTCCATGCGCACCAGCTCCAGCTCGATGCCGTCGGGCATCGCGTTGAGGACCCGCTCCACCTCGTGGTAGCCGTAGCGGGCGTAGAGCTGGTAGCCGGGGAGCGTCGCCATGAGCGACAGGCTCGTGAAGCCCTCGGCCCGGGCGGCCGCCTCGCACGCATCCAGGATCCGGGTGCCCAGCCCCCGCCGCGTCCAGTCCGAGCGGACGAACATCGCGCGGACACGGGCGGCCTCCGTGGCCGGGTCCAGGAGCCGGGCCTTGCCCTCCTGGTCGGCTGCCCCGCTGAAGAGCTTGTCGCGTCGGCTCCAGCCGCCGCACGCCACCACCTCGCCGCCGGCATCCACGACGAAGTACGTCCGGTCCGCGACCAGGAGGTGATCGAGGTGGGCGATGTGGACGACGGCCGACGCGGTCTGGCGGGCGTCGTAGAACGCGGGGAAGAGCTCGCGGGTCGAAGCCTTCATCAGGGCGTCGATCGTCTCCCCGTCGGCCTCGGTGGCCAGGCGGAGGACGGGGATGGGGCGCTCCAAATCCGGCATCATCAGCGGGCCTGGCGCTCCCGGAGCTGGATGACCGCCTTCTCGACGCGCGCCGTGCGCGTCTCGGCCTTCCTGGCCGATTCGATCCAGAGCGTGAACGCACGCCGGTTGGTGTACGACAGGCCGTCGAAGAACGCCTGTGCCTCCGGCTCCCCTGCCAGCGCGGCTGCCAGGTCGTCAGGCACCTCCACGGCCCGCGGCTCGTCATCCGCGACCAGCTCCACCTCGATCTCCTCGCCGCCGCGCAGGCCGGTGGCTTCCCGGTGCTCCGCGTTGAACGGCATCAGGATCAGCCCCGCATACGGCGCCGCGGAGGTGCGGTAGGTGTAGCCATTGACGGTCGCCCGCACCTTGACGCGCCGGCCGCGGCCGAAGCTGGCCAGCACCTCGTCGGGCACGGGGACGCCGGTGTTGTTCGGGCCGGACTGCATGAGGGTGGTGCGGTAGTTCATGCCCTGGCCCGCGCCTGGGTGGCTGCGTCGGCTTCGGCCTCGCGCGCCTTGGCCAGGACCTGGGCAAAGACGTCCGAGCCCTGGGCGCCGGAGACGCCGAATCGCCGGTCGAAGACGAAGAACGGCACGCCCGTGCAGCCGAGCATGGCGGCCTCGCGGATCTCGGCGTTGACGTCGTCGGCGAACAGGCTGCCGGCGAGCGCCGCGCGCGTCTCCTCCTCCGGGACACCGATCTCGGCGATCAGGCGAGCCAGCGTGTCGACGTCTTCCAGCAGCTCGCCCTCGACCAGCTGCGCGCGGAGCAGGCGCTCGTGTGCCTCGGAGCCCAGGCCGTGGCGGCGCGCCAGGTGCATGACCCGGTGGGCATCGAACGTGTTGATGACCCGGTACGTCTCGAAGTGGTAGTCCAGCCCTTCGGCCGCCGCCAGCGAGACGAGGCGCTGGTTCATCTGGTGGACCTGCGCGATGCTCGTTCCCATCTTGCGGGCCAGGTACTCGTCGTGGTGCTGCGGGTCGCCCTTGGGTTGTGCCGGGTTGAGCTGATAGCTCCGCCAGGTCACCTCCACGTCCGCGGCGCCCTCGAACTGGGAGAGGGCCCGCTCAAACCGGCGCTTGCCGATGTAGCACCACGGGCAGACGATGTCGGACCAGATCTCGACTTGCATGCGCGCATTGTCGCCCACGCCGCCGGGGCCGACAAACGGTCACGGGTCGCCCCATCATGGCGGGATGCGGGACGCGAGATCGCGGGCGGGGGCGTGGCTGGGCGGGGTGCCAGCCCCGGTGCTGGTGCTGGCCGGGATCGTCTCCGTGCAGTTCGGCGGGGCCGTTGCGGCGGCGATCGTTCGCCAGCTGGGTGCGCTCGTCACGGTGGCGATGCGGCTCGACGTGGCGGCGCTGGTCCTCGTGCTCCTGGCGCGTCCGTCGCTACGCAACCGCTCAAGCAAGGCCTGGGCCGCGGCCGTGCTGCTGGGGCTCAGCCTGGCGGTCATGAACCTGAGCTTCTACAGCGCCGTCGCCCGGCTCCCCATCGGCGTCGTGGTGACAATCGAGTTCCTGGGGCCGCTGGGCCTGGCGGCAGTCATCTCGCGCCGGCCGCGCGACTTCTGCGCGGTCGCGCTCGCCCTCTTCGGCGTGGTGGCCGTCTCCGGGGTGGTCGGCACGGACTGGGCTTCGCTCGACGGGCTGGGCCTGCTCCTCGCGGCGATCGCCGGCGCGTGTTGGGCGGGATACATCATGGCCACGCGGTCGGTGGGCCGGCTCTGGCGCCAGCTGGACGGGCTGGCGGTGGCGATGGTCATCGCCGCCGGCCTCATCACGCCGTTCGCGGCGGTGGCCGCGCTGGGGACGCCCATCAGCGCGGGGCAGGCACTGGCCGGCGCGGCCGTGGCGATCCTCTCGTCGGTGGTGCCCTACTCCCTGGAGCTGCTGGCGCTGCGCCGGATCGACACGCGGGTCTTCGGCATCCTGCTCAGCCTGGACCCGGCGGTCGCGGCCATCGCCGGGCTCCTCATCCTGGGCGAGACGCTTGGCGTGCTGGAGCTGGGTGGGATGGCGCTGGTCATCGCGGCGAGCGTGCTGGTGATGGTCTCGGCACGACCGGCGGCCGCGACCCCAGAGGACGCGGCGGCGGACCAGCTGGCCGAGATCGCGGAGCTGGGCTGAGCGTCATACTCGACGCATGCCCGGCTCGATCGTCGCCACGGACCTGGACGGCACGCTCACGCGCGCCGAGACATGGCGCGGCCTCCTCGCCTGGCTGCGCGTGCACCGACCGTCCGGCGCGGTCCGCCGGTTCGCCTGGGTCCGCCTCCCGCTGGTGATCGCATACCGCCTTGGCCTGTACCAGAAGGAGGCGTTCCGGGCCCGGTGGGTTCGCGACCTGGCGGGTCTCCTCCGCGGACTGGACGAAGCCGATCTCGCGGTGGCCGGCGAGTGGGTCGTGGAGCATCACCTGTGGCCCGCCCGGCGGACGGCCGTGCTTGACCGGGTGGCCGGCGCGTTGACCGAGGCGCGCCTTGCCGATCCCGGCGCGCAGCTGGTCCTGACCACCGCCACCTACCAGCCCGTCGCCGACGCCTTCGCGCGGCGTATCGGAGCGGACCTCGCGCTGGCGACACCCCTGGAGCTGCACCAGGGCATTGCGACCGGCCGGGTTGGGAGCGCCGTGGCCAGCGGCGAGCAGAAGGCGGCGGGCCTCCGGGCGCACGCCGCGGGAGCGTTGATCGTGGCCGCGTTCGGTGATACCGCCGAGGACATCCCGTTCCTCCGGCTCGCCGCGCGGGCAGTGGCCGTTTCCCCGGACGCGGGGCTCCGCGCGGCCGCGGCTGAACGGGGCTGGGAGATCGTGGATGACGAGGGCGGCTCCACGACCTGACCCCAGGGCGCCGGGCTAGTCCTGACCGCCGGGGGTGCCGGACGCCGGGACGCCGGACGCGGACGTTGTGTCGTCTCCCGACTCGATGCGGGCCAGCAGACGCCGGAGGTTGACCAGGTACGGCACGGCGCTGCACGCAACGTAGGCCAGCACGGTCCCCCAGATGATCCCGGCCAGCCCGAAGGCGAGCCCCATGGCGAGCGAGGCGGCCACGCTCACCACCGCCATGACGACCGCGACCACGGCCTGGAACCGGATCATGGACGCGGCGTTGAGCGGCATCGAGACGCCGTTCATGACCGTCACCACCACCGACCAGGCGGCCATCCCCGCGACCATGGCGATGTCCGGGTCGAAGATCGGGCCCACCCAGGCGTGGACGATGGGCCGGTTGAGGACCAGGAGCACGAGCGAGCCAGCCGCCACCAGCCCACCGGCCACGGCGGTCGAGCGCACCAGCGTGGCCCGCACCCAGGCCGCGTCGCCGCGGGCCATCGCCTCGCCATAGGCCGGCCAGAGCGCGTTGAGGATCAGGCTCATCGCCTGCGGCGCCAGGAAGAAGAGGCGGAGCATCACCTGGTACTGGGCCGCCGCCTCCGGCCCCAGGATCCGGGCCGCGATGAACACGTCGGAGTTGTATGCCACGCCAAGTGCGAGCTGCGTGATCGAGAACAGCAGGCCCAGCCGAAGCAGGTCGCGGGCCACGCTCCGCTGGAAACGCGACCGCGCGGGCCGCAGCTCCGGGTGCGTCCGGACGAAGAGCACGATCCCGTTGAGGAGCGTGGCCGCTGCGGGCCCGCCGACGAGCGCAAGGACCAGCCATGGCAGGCTGGCCTGCGCGGCGATGGCGACGACCAGCGCGCCGAGGGTGATGACGCTCCCGGCGGCGGCCCAGGCGTTGGTCGCGAATCCCTCCTGGAACCCGTACTGGATCCGGACCACCAGGGCCAGCGGCAGGTTGATCGCCAGGCAGGCGACGAACACCGCGACTGCGGGCCCGGCTTCCGCCACCGCCACGGGGCTGGACACGTTGAAGAGCGCGGCCCACGGGACCGCTCCATAGGCCGCGGCGATCACGGCCAGCATCAGCAGGGCGATTCCGGCAAGCACGTACGAGGCGCTCGACACGGCGACGGCCGCGGCGGCCCGGTCGTCGCGACCCTTGGCGGCCGCGATGGCGTTGAGCACGCCGTATCCGAGACCCAGGTCGGCGAAGGTCAGGAGCGCGGTGATCGAGCTGATGGTGACCCACAGGCCGTAGCGCTCGGCGCCCAGGTAGCCGATGGTCAGCGGGATGGAGATCAGCGAGACAGCCACGCCCAGCACTCGGGCGACCACCACGGCGAGCGTGGTCCAGGCGGCGCGCCGGTAGCGCTCGGCCGAGCGGCCCTCCGCGGTGGACTCGTCGAAGGGACGGACGCGCAGGTACCGGAGGGTTCGGCGGACCCTGCCGGCGATCCCGGGCGCAGCGCTAGCCACGCGGCTCCGGGGGAACCCACTGGTTGGCACGCTCGTTCCGGGCCGCAAGCGAGGCCGTCTCCTCGATCCGCGCGGCCCGCGTCTCGGAGCTGCGCGCCTGCTCGATCCACTGGAGGATCGCGCGCCGGACGCCACGCGGGAACGCGTCCCAGCGCGCCTGCGATCCCGGATATCGCGCAAAGGCGGCGTGCAGGTCGGGAGGCTCCTCGGCCGCCTCGCTGCCATCGATGCGCGTCCACGAGCCGTCGGCCTTTGCCCGATCCACGACGGCCTGGCCCGCCGGAGCCATGAGCCCGGCCTCAGCCAGCGCCTCGATCCGAGCCTTGTTGGTGGTGGCCCAGCCGCTGCCCGCCTTGCGGGGCGCGAAGTAGAGGCGCGTCCGGGCGTCGTCCACGGCGCCCGGCCGGCTGTCCACCCAGCCGAAGCACAGACCCTCCTCGACGAGGTCGTCGTACGTTGGGTCGCCGGGCTCCATCGCGGCCTTCCGCCGGTAGACCACCCATGCGCCGGGCTGCGCAGCATGGTGCGCCTCCAGCCAGGCGCGCCAGGCGTCCCGGCTTCTGACCTCCACCTGGATCCGGTCCCGCATCAAGCCGGGGCGCTCCGGTCCTCGATCTCCCAGGCATGGTCCAGGGCGTGCCAGGCGACGCGCCGGGCGGCGTAGCGGGGCGGCCACTTCTTGCCAGCCAGCGGGCTCCCGTCCGACGCCCGGCCGATTTCCTCAAGCATGGCGGCACGCAACTCAAGCATCGGTCGGGTGCCCCCGCCGGGGATGCCCATGACACCGGCGTACGCCCGCTCCGTGTCCTCCACGTGGCTCACGATCTTGTCGCGTTCGCGGCCCCCGCCGCGAGGCCCCTTGCGCAACGCCGCGGGAGCCGCCGCAGCGGCCCGGTCAAGCACGGCCCAGCACCCGGCAAGCAGCGCGGCATCGCGCGAGGCGTCGTCGGCGCTCGACGGCGCGCGGTCGGCCTCACCGACGACGCCCGGTGCGCCGAAGTCGGTCGTCGCAGTACCCGGCACTCGCTCCACGATCTCGACGTCACCCGCCGACGCGTCCGGCTCGAACCCGATACCCGCCTCCGCCACCACGGCGGCATACCGCGGCAGGGCGGCAACCAGGGCTTCGACGGCCTCCGATTCGGTCTTCCCGGACCGGGCCAGGCCGGTCCAGTCCAGGGCGCAGGCGAACGTCCGCTTCGAACCCGCCTCGATCAGGACGCGCAAGGCGTTGTCACTCATGGCGCGAAGGGTACCGTCCGGCGCAGCACCCTGGCCTCCCAAGGCCCCATTGCCCAAGGCCCGCCCGCATCGGGTGCGCCGGCCCCGTTGCCGAGAACGACCTCGGCAGACGCCCATCCCGCGGCATCCGGGATACCCGCCAGGGTCGGCTGGCTACGGCAATTCGCAACAACCAGCAGCTCGGTCGTGTCCAGCCCTCGCGTGAAGGCCCAGATCCGCTCGTCGTCCGCGAGCAGCAGGCGGAAGTCACCAAACGCCACCGCCCGTTCGGTCCGCCGCAGCTCGATCAGGCGGCGATACCAGTGGAAGACCGAATCGGGGTCGGCGAGCTCCGCCTGGGCGTTGATCTCCGTGTGGTTCGGGTTGACGTTGATCCACGGCTCACCCGATGTGAAGCCGGCGTTGGGTGAGGCATCCCAGTGCATGGGCGTCCGGGCGTTGTCGCGACCCATCCGACGGAGGTCTGCGAGTACCGCACCAGGATCACGACCGGCCGCGGTGGCCGCCGCGACGTGGTTGAGTGCCTCGATGTCCCGGACGTCACCGGTCGACCGGAACGGCGCATTGGTCATTCCCAGCTCCTCGCCCTGGTAGACGAACGGCGTCCCGCGGTGGAGGTGGAGGATCGCGGCCAGCGCCTTGGCCGACGCAACGCGGTGCTCCCCGTCGTCGCCGAATCGCGACACGGCCCGCGGCTGATCGTGGTTGCTCCAGTACAGGCTGTTCCAGCCCACCCCGGAGAGCCCGTCCTGCCAGCGCGCCAGGGAGGCCTTCAGGTCGATCAGCCGCAGGGGCCTGGCGTCCCACTTCGTCGCGCCCTGATCCAGCTGGACGTGCTCGAACTGGAAGACCATGTCGAGCTCGAGCCTGGCCGGATCGGTCAGCAGGCGCGCCTCCCCGACCCCGACGCCCGGCGTCTCGCCGACGACCAGGATGTCGTCCCGTCCGCCGAGGACCGCGCGTCGCATCTCGGCGAGGAACTCGTGGAGTCGGGGCCCGCCCAGCACGTGCGGGCCGAAGTCACCGAGCGCACCAGGCCGCCCGCTCTCGCTGGGTCCGTCAGGGAGCGCGGGGTCCTTCGAGATCATGTTGATGCAGTCCATCCGGAAGCCGTCGACGCCCCGGTCCAGCCACCAGCGCATCATCGCGTGGATGGCGGCCCGCACCCCGGAGGTCTCCCAGTTGAGATCGGGCTGCTTGCGCGAGAAGAGGTGGAGGTAGTGCTCGCCGGTCGCAGGATCCAGTTCCCAGGCCGGGCCGGAGAAGACGGACCCCCAGTTGTTCGGCTGCGCACCGGGCGACCCGGCCGCCATCCCGGCACGCGGCGGACGCCACCAGTACCAGCCGCGCCTGGGGCTGGCGATGCTTGAGCGGGATTCCGCGAACCACGGATGCTCGTCCGAGGTGTGGTTCACCACGAGGTCAAGGAGCAGGCGCATGCCGCGCGCGTGGAGGTCGGCCACCAGCGCATCGAAGCCGGCGAGCGTGCCGAACAGCGGGTCGATGTCCTGGTAGTCGCTGATGTCGTAGCCGTTGTCGTCCTGGGGCGAGCGGCAGACGGGCGTCAGCCAGACGGCCTCGACGCCCAGGCGCTGCAGGTAGTCCAGGCGTCCCCGGAGCCCCTCGATGTCGCCGATACCGTCGCCGTCTGCGTCGGAGAAGCTGCGCACGTAGACCTGGTATACGACGGCGGTCTTCCACCACGGCGCGCCGTCCGGATCGGATCCCCGAAGGGCCAGTGCAACCAGGAGTCAGGCCTCGTCCCGGAGCGGCTCCACAACCTCGTGGGCCACGAGCGCGGCGCCATCCGGTGCGGCCTTCTCGACGACGGCCGGGCGCCGAAACCTGAAGCCGACCAGGCCGGGCTGCGGTGGATCGCCGGGCGTCTGGCCCATCGAGTTGCTCGAGACGACCATGAGGTGGCCTTACTCGCTGTAGCGCTCTTCCTGCCAGGGCTCCGCGTTGTTGCTGTAGCCGTAGCGCTCCCAGAATCCGGGCTGGTCCCGATCCAGGAACTCCAGCCCGCGGATCCACTTGGCGCTCTTCCAGAAGTAGCGCTTGGGCAGCACCAGGCGGAGCGGCCAGCCGTGCTCCAGATCGAGCGGCTTGCCGTCAAACGTGTCGGCCAGGAGCACGTCGTCGTCGTCGAGAACGGACAGCGGCACGTTCGTGGTGTAGCCCTGCTCCGCGTGCTCCAGCACGTGGGCGACGCTGGGCCGCACGCCCGCGCGGGCGAGGATCTCCTGGATGGGGACGCCCTCCCAGACCGTGTCCAGCTTGGTCCAGCGCGTCACGCAGTGGATGTCGGTGGTGACCGTCTTGCGGGGGAGCGCCTTGAACTCGTCCCACGTCAGCCGGAAGGGCGTATCGACCTCGCCGAAGACGCGGAAGTCCCAGGTCGCGATGTTGGTGTTGGGGACGGAGCCGTAGTGCAGCACCGGGAACTTGTCGGTCTTGTACTGGCCCGGCGGGACGCGGTCGGCGTCAGGGTCGGGCTGGCGGCTTCCGAAGAGCGGCATGACTGGGACTCCGGGAGGAATGGGCGGCCGGCCCGCCGATCGTACGCGTCGCCCGGCGGGCCGGCACACGGGACAGTTGTGGGTCGAGCGACCCCCGAGGGGTCCGGGGGTCGCTCGATGGCTGATGTGAGGCTTGCTTGACGGCCGGGCGGGACGCAGGGCCGCCGCACCGGCGCAGTTTGCCGGGTCCGGGCCTACTTGAGAAGCCCGTTCTCCTCGAGGAATGAGGTCGCGATCTCGGCGACGTCCTTCTTGTCGATCTCGTGGGCGACGCCGATCTTCAGGAGGGCTTCGGTGGTCAGCTTGGCGCTGACGCCGTCGAGGAGTGCCGTGAAGGCCTTCTTGTCCTCGGCAGACAGCTTGGCGAGGAAGTCGTCACGGACGATGGGCGCGAGGTTCTCGGCCGGCTGGGTGGCCTTGTCGTCCTGGAGGGCGACCAGGCCCACTGTGGACGCAGAGATCACCGGCTGTGTCGAGCACAGCTCGCCGATGTCGACCGCCTTGCCCTCGAGGGCGGCGGCGA
Organism: uncultured Chloroflexota bacterium; assembly: GCA_903822495.1. GTDB lineage: Bacteria > Chloroflexota > Limnocylindria > Limnocylindrales > CSP1-4 > CAIJPD01. Next base: position 29,447 of record CAIJPD010000050.1, read on the forward strand.
TCTCGGCGCCGCAGGCTCCGAGCAGCTTCACGCCCTTGGGCGGGAAGGTGATCTTGTAGGCATCCTTGAGCGCACCGGCACACAGGGGGTTGGTCTCGCACTCGGGCGGGAGGCCCCAGGTGAGCTTGTCCTGGACGGCGGCGAGGTCGCTCATCTTCACGAGCCTGTACAGGTCCGCCGTCTCCTTGCGAACCACGAACGCGTTCGTGTCCTGGCCGGGCGAGAAGGCGAGCACGGAGATGCCGCCGCCCTTTCCCTTGAGGATGTCGCCCAGCGCCTTGGCGTTGGCCGCCGGATCGCCGGTCGTCTTCGTCTTGTCGTAGTAGCCGAGGCCCGAGCCGAGGTACTCGGGCTTCAGGTCGATCTGGGCGCTCTCGATGGCCGGCGAGGTGACCTTGCGGGCACCCAGGCCAAGGCTGCGCTCCACCTTGTAGCCGGCCTTCTCGAGGACCTGGGCATACATCTCGGCGACGACCTGGGCCTCATAGAAGCCGTCTGAGCCGACCTTGATGGTGGGCTTGCTGCTCCCTCCCGTCGCGCAGGCGCTCAACAGCACCATGAGCGACGCCCCGAGAGCCAGCGTGCGGGAAAGCCGCATCGTGGGTCGTCCTCCTTCCGCTCCCGGCCGCCAGGGTGCAGCGACGCTCAGGAGTCGGCCGACTATACCAGCGGGTCCGATTCATCCCCGTGATGCGCCCCGTCAGGTCGGCTCCGCATGGACCGCAACCCGGCGCAGGCCGCGGGGCACCAGCGCCCGCTGGAGCAGCGCGAAGGCCAACTCGGCGGTGATCGCCATGCCCGCGACCAGGACCACCCCGGCCATCAGCCGGTCGTCCTCGTTGCGGGCGATGCCGTCGATGATGTAGCGCCCGAGGCCACCGTAGGCGACGACCGCGCCGAGCGTCGCGGTGGCGATCACCTGGACCGCCGCCGTCCGGAGTCCGCCGGCAACCACCGGCAGGGCGAGCGGCAGCTCCACCTCGCTCAGAATCTGGACCTCGGTGAGACCCAGGCCACGGGCCGCCTCCACAAGGTCGCGGTCGACGGCACGGATCCCCGCGAACGTGCCGATCAGGATCGGCGGAATCGCCAGCAGCCACATGGCGGTGAACGTGGGGATGACGGACAGGCCAAGGTCGGGGCTGAACCGGAGCGAGATGGGCAGGATGATCGCCAGGACGGCGTAGGACGGGATGGCCCGGCCCAGGTTGGCCACGTTGATCGCGACAGCCGCGTAGCGGCCCGTGTGGCCGATCCATGCCCCGACCGGCAGCGCCACCAGCGCCGCGGCAAGCACCGATGGAATCGCGATCTCGAGGTGCTCAAGCATGCGTGTCGGGATCCCGTCGGGGCCCTGCCAGCGCGCCGCCGTGGTCAGCCAGGCGATCGTCGCGGTCAGGATCTCCATGGCGGGCCTACGCCCCGATCGGGTCGAGGCCGGCCAGCGCGGCGGACGCGCCCGGCTGGACGTCCCGGTGCGACTCGGCCCACGGGGCGAGTCGGCGCTCCAGCCGGGCCAACGCGAAGTCGGAGGCCAGCGCGAGTGACACCGAGAGCGCGGCGCCCACGTACACCTTGGTCGGGAAGAAGCTGGCAATCCCCTCCTTGATGTACAGCCCCAGCCCGCCGAAGTTGTTGCCGATCAGCGTCACCACCATGACCAGCCCGATCGTGGAGACCGAGGCCAGTCGGACCGCGGCGACAATCAGGGGGATGGCGATCGGCAGCTCCACGGCCAGGAAGCGCTGCCGACGGGTGTAGCCCAGGCCATCGGCGGCCTCCAGCACCTCCGGCGGCGCGGCGGCGAACCCGGCCGAGATGCCGCGGATCAGGACGAGCTGCGTGTACAGGACCAGCGGGATCTCCGCCGTCAGCAGCGAGAGGCCGGTGAACGGCACCAGGGCCGCGAACAGGGCCAGGCTGGGGATGGTGTAGACCACGCCGGCACCCGTGATCAACGGCGCGAGGAGTCGCGGGCGACCCGCCGCCATCATCGCGAGCGCGAAGGCGACGGCAAACCCGACGGCCAGCGCCATGGCGCCCAGGCCCAGGTGCTGGAGTGTCCGCAGGGCGATGTCCCCCGCATGGGCGCCAATCCAGCCGAGGTCAAGCAACGGCTGATCAGCCAGCATCCGGCGCTCCTTCGGCCGACCGCCGGAGAGATGCCGCAATCATGTCGATGGTCACGAGGCCGGTGACCGCCCCGGCGTCATCGACGACGGCGCCGGCCTGCACCCCGGCGTCCAGCAGCATGGACAGGGCATCCTTGAGCGACGTGCTCCGGTCAAGCATCGGGGCCATCGGCGGGAGGGGCCTGACCTCCGACGCGGCGCGAAGGTCCAGGTCCCCCACGAGGCGCAGCGACAGCCGCTTCAGCCCGCGATCCGCCCCCACGAACCGGGCGACGAAGTCCGACGCCGGCGCCGCGAGGATCTCGGCGGGGCTCCCAAACTGGGCCAGGCGGCCGCCGACCCCGAGCACCGCGATGCAGTCGCCCACCTTGATCGCCTCGTCGATGTCGTGGGTGACGAAGACGATCGTCCTGGCCAGGCCTTCCTGGAGGCGGAGGAACTCGTCCTGCAACCGCGCCCGGACGATGGGGTCCACGGCGCCAAACGGCTCGTCCATGAGCAGCACGGGCGGATCGGCCGCGAGGGCACGGGCCACCCCGACCCGCTGCCGCTCACCGCCTGAGAGCCGGGCGGGATAGCGGTCGCGGTCCACGGCCGGATCCAGGCCCACCAGCGCGAGCAACTCATCGGTCCGCTCCCGCTGGCGGGCCGGCGACCAGCCAAGGAGGCGCGGCACCGTGGCCACGTTCTCTGCAACCGTCAGGTGCGGGAAGAGACCCACGTGCTGGATCACGTAGCCGATCGAGCGCCGCAGGTCCACCAGGTGGCGGCTGGCCGCGTCCACGCCGTCGATCAGCACGCGACCCGAGGTCGGCGCGATGAGCCGGTTGATCATCTTGAGCGTGGTGGTCTTGCCGCACCCGGACGGGCCCACCAGGACGCAGACCTGGCCGGCAGGAATCTCGAGGGAGAGGTCGTCGACCGCGATCCGGCCGCCCGGTCCTGCGCCGTAGCGCCTGGTCACGTGCTCCAGGGTGATCCCCGCGGCGGCGCGGGTCGGCGTGCCGGTCGCGACGGCGCTCATCGCATCAGGTACTCGGGCAGCCCGGGCTCCCGGCCGTGCCAACGGTCGAACTCCTCGGTGGTCAGGCGGCCGAAGTGGTTGATGAAGTGACCGCCCTGCCCGCGGATGACCTCGACCGCGGCATGCATCTCGTCGGCGCCCCGTGGCCGCACGGAGATCACCGTTCGGCCATCTCGCGCGGCCGCCTCGTACCAGGCCAGGTCGGGCGCCTGGTCCATCATCAGGAACTCCACGATCCGGCGGAGCCGGCCGAGGAGCCCGTGCTGGGCGCCGGTCCCGTCGAAGGCCGTCGCCGCGGCCGTTCCGCGGTAGGTCTCGATCCGGCCTGGCTCGAACCCCGCCATGACCAGGGCCGCGACGGCGGCATCGGCGACCGCCGTCTCGTCAACGACGGCTAGGAGACGCCCACGCGGGTAGCGCAGGAAGTCGCCGATCGGCGGGTTGTGGTCCGGCATGGGCCGTGGGATCTCCTTGCTGTGGGCGCCTCCTGGAGGTCGGCGCTCGGGTGGCCAGACGACGGATCGAGCGGACCCCTCAGGCGTTGTCCAGCTCGCGTGAGATGGCGCGCAGGATGAACCTGGCCGCCTCGGCGCTCTTGCCGCCCAGCTTCTGGCCCTCGTCCTGCTCGAGCGCACGCTCGAGATCGGCCAGGAACAGGCCCAGGGTGGGTGTGCGCTCAAGCACACCGGCGGCGATGTCGGCGTGCAGGCCCGCCGCCGCCTGGCGGGCGTTGTCAACGGCGTGGCCCTTCGCTTCCAGTCGCTCGCGGAAGCGCGCCCGGGCCACGTCGGCGGCGGGACCGTGGGAGGCCACGATCAGCCCATGTCGCGGGTCGCGGGCCGGGTGCCTTGCGCCGGCCCCGGCGCCACGGCCTGGGCCTCCTGGGCCGGCTGCTCAGCTGCGGCGCTGCGGCGGGCGGCCCACTCGTGCCCGAGGATGCTCATCGTCAGCTCGTCCCAGCGCCGGCCGTCACGCCAGATCGCCTCGCGCGCCCGGCCCTCGATCAGGAGGCCGCAGCGCAGGTACGTGCGAATGGCTCGCTCGTTGAACTCGAACACCGAGAGCGCCACGCGGTGCAGGTGGAGGGTCTCGAAGGCATGGGCCAGCATCAGCTGCGTCGCCTCGGTCCCGTGACCCTGCCCCCAGCAGTCGATCTCGCCGATCGTGATGTGGAAGAGGGCAGATCCGTTGTCGCCGTCCAGCTGGCTGAAGGCGCAGGTGCCGATGAGCCGCCCGTCAGCCTTGAGGTGGATGGCCATGGCCAGCGAGTCCGGCCCCACGACGCGGGAGAGGAAGAAGCGCTCGATCTCGATGGGGCGCATGGGACCGTCCTGGTAGCGCGTCAGGCGCGCGACTCGCGGATCTGCGTACCAGCGCCGGAAGGCCTCGACGTTCGCCGGAACGTGGCGGCGCAGGATCACACGCTCGCCGGTCAGCCGAACGGGGAACCACGCTTCGGAGCCCATGCGTCGCACGGTATACCATCCCCGCCATGCGCCGCTGGAGCGAGTTGGCCGAGCGCATCGCGGCGACATCACGGACGTCCGAGAAGACCGGCCTGCTCAGGGACTACATCACTTCGCTGTCATCGGACGAGCTGCCGATCGCAGCCGTCTTCCTGACCGGCCGCCCGTTCGCGGAGACCGACCAGCGTGCGCCGGGGCTGGGCTGGGCCGCGATCGCCGCGACGGTCACCACCCTGGCCGGTGTCAGCCGGTCGACGCTGGGCGAGGCGTACGACCGGTCCAGCGACCTCGGTATCGCGGTGATGGATGTGCTGGCGCAAGCAGGCCATGCGCCGGATCCCGCTCAAGCACCCACCCTTCCGGAGGTCGCCGCCACGTACGCCGCCGTCGAAGCGGCGAGCGGCCCGGCGCGCAAGGGGGAGGTGTTCGCCGGCCTGCTCGCGCGGTGCGATCCGCTGACCGCCAAGTACGTCGTGAAGGTGCTCTCCGGGGACCTCCGGATCGGACTGCGCGAAGGCCTGGTGGACGCCGCACTGGCCCAGGCATTTGGACGGGACCTGGATCGCGTCAAGTGGGCTGGCATGCTGCTCGGCGACATCGGCCGGCTCGCCCTGCTCGCCCGCGAGGATCGGCTGGGCGAAGCGGAGCTGACGATCTTCCACCCGATCAAGTCCATGCTGGCATCGCCGACAGAGGACGCCGCGGAGATCCTCTCCCGACTGGGTCCCACGGTCTGGATCGAGGACAAGTACGACGGGATCCGGGCCCAGCTGCACAAGCGCGGGCAGACGGTTCGATTGTTCAGCCGCGAGTTGCATGACATCAGCAGCGGCTACCCGGAGATCATCGAGGCGGCCAGCGTGCTCACCTGGGATGGCGTGCTGGACGGGGAGCTGCTGGCCCATCGGGACGGCACGGTCCTGCCCTTCGTCGCCCTGCAGGGCCGGCTTGGTCGCAAGGAGCCATCCGCGGCGGTTCGCACGACGGTGCCGGTGGTGTACGTGGCATTCGACGTGCTGGGGCTGGCGGCACCGGGGAGTGGCCACGTGGACGCGCTGCTGGCCGAGCCGCTCCAGGAGCGTCGGCGACGCCTGACGATGCTTGAGCTACCCATGCTTGAGGAAGGTGGCACGTTCGTGCTCTCCCACCTGGCAAGCGCGGATTCGAGTGCGGCGCTGGAGTTGGCGTTCGGCGCGGCCCGGGCTCGTGGCAACGAGGGCCTGATGATCAAGGACCCCTTGAGCCCGTACACACCCGGTCGCCGCGGCCTGGGCTGGCTGAAGATGAAGAAGGCATTGGCCACCATCGACTGCGTGGTGGTCGGGGTCGAGGTGGGCCACGGCAAGCGGCACGGCGTCCTGTCGGACTACACGTTTGCCGTCCGGGACGAGGCCTCCGGCCGCCTGCTCACGATCGGCAAGGCCTACTCCGGCCTGACCGATGCCGAGCTCGGGGACATGACGCGCTGGTTCGAGGACCACACGGTCAGCAAGCACGGTCGCTACCACCTCGTGGAGCCCACGGTGGTGGTGGAGGTTGCCTTCGACGCCATCCTCCGCTCCAACCGCCACAAGTCGGGCTTCACCCTGCGGTTCCCCCGGATTGCGCGACTGCGCCCCGACAAGAAGGCCGACCAGGCGGATACGGTGGGGGTGGTCCGCCGGCTCTATGGCGACCTGCAGGCGGGGACCGAGCACCTGGTCACGGCCGCCGCGCGCGACACCGCCGGTGCGGACGCCGATCCGGACGCGGACGCCGATCCGGTCGCGGACGCCGATCCGGTCGCGGGGCCTGGGGGCGGCTAGTCAGCGCTCGACGGGAAGGTCCAGCCGTTCGCCCCAGTCGGCCCATCCGCCGTCGTACACCGCGACATCGTCGTGGCCCAACAGGTTGAGCACGAAGGCCAGCCGCGACCCGGCGATCCCGGAGCCGTCATAGCAGACGATCCGTCTGCCGCGCTGCAGCCCGGCCGGCGTGAGCTGCTCGCGGAGCTCCGCAGGCCCGCGCAGAACCTGGCTGCCGCCGCGAACCATCGCCCCCACCGGCACGTTGATGGCCCCCGGGATGTGCCCAAGCTGCCTGGTGTTGCCCTGGAACCCGCGGTACTCGGCGGGCGCGCGCGCATCCAGGATGATCGCGTCGGGCGAGGCGATCAGCCCGCGGATGTCGCTCGCACTCAGCCGGATGCGTGGATTGGCCCGTGGCGTGAAGGTCGCGGGCTCGGGCAGCGCGGTGGAACTGGACAGTGGAAAGGCAGCGGCCTGCCATGCGGCGAACCCGCCGTCCAGCACCCGGGCCGCATCGAAGCCATACGCCCGCAGCGACCACCACGCGCGACTCGCGTAGAGCCCCATCGTGTCGTCGTACAGGACGACGCTGGTCCCGTCACCGATCCCCAGCCGCCCCAGCGTCGAGGCGACATGCTCGGGACCGGCCAGCTGCACGATGCCGCCGCCTTCGCGCTCGGCGAGGTCGGTGACCCAGTCGAGGTGGACCGCGCCCGGGATGTGGCCGACGGCATGAACCTGGGCGCCGGATCCGTCCGGCCGCCAGCGCACGTCGACGATCCGGAGATCCGGGCGGCCTGCCTGCTCGGCGAGCCAGTCGGGGGTGGCCAGCAACTCGGGCCGGGGGAACCCCGTCACGGGAACCCCGTCACGATCCGGCTCGGCTGGCGAGAGCGGCGGCGGTCTGCACCATGGCCGGTATCATACGGTGGTGGTCGCCCCTCTTCCCCCGGACCCGGCCAGGCTCGCCGCGATCCGCGAGGCGCTCCCCGCGCTCGGCGCGGGCGTCTACCTGAACACGGCGGCGGCAGGTCCCCTCCCCGCGGAGACCGCGCGAGCGATGTCGACGATCGCCGCGGCGGAGCTGACCATGGGTCGCGCCCATCCCCATGACCCGGCCGACACCCTCGAACGCATCGGCGAGGCGCGCGCCTCCATCGCGGCGATCCTCGCGGCAGACCTGGACGCCGTCGCGCTCACACGCGGCACCAGTCACGGCCTGGCCCTGGGACTGGGCGCAATCGACTGGCGACCCGGCGATCGGGCCGTGGTGCTGGCGGAGCCCGGGGACACGGTCGGCTGGCCTCTCAACAGCCTGGCCTCGGCGGGGGTGGAGGTCGTCAGCGACTGGGTCGGATCGGCCGAAGACACGGCCGCGATGCTTGAGCGCATGCGGATGTTCCCCGATGGGACCAGGGCCGTGGTGCTTCCGGATGCCATGCCGGGCACCGGTCTCCGGCTGCCGGTGCCGCAGATCGCGGACCGGGCGCATGCCATGGGCGCCCTGGTGCTCGTCGATGCGAGCAGCACCGTGGGCGCCATGGCGCTGGAGCCGACCGGGTGCGGGGCGGACATGGTCGCATTCCCGTCGGAACGCTGGCTGCTGGGGCCCGCGGGGCTGGGTGGCGCCTGGTTCGGGCATTCGATGCTTGACCGCATCCGCAACATCGACGCTCCAGCCTTCGGCGATGCCTTCTCGGCGGGCGTGGAAGATGCTGCCTGGCTGCCCTCACTCTCGGCGGTGGATCGGGCCGGCGTCGTCGGTTTCGCGCGCAGCTGCGGCTGGCTTTCGATGCACGTGGGCATGCCGTTTGCCTGGGCACGCACCACCGAGTTGGCCACCTGGCTTGCGGCAGCGCTGGGGACCATCCCCGGCGTGACGGTCCTGACGCCGTCCGGGCAGATGGCCGCGATCGTCACATTCCGCATCGTGGGCTGGGCCGCGAGCGCCGCGCTGGACGAGCTGGGCCCACGGATCTTCCTGATCGCCGGTCAAGCATCTTCGCTCGACGCGATCCGACTGAGCGTCGGAGCATGGACCAGCGCCGCGGAGCTGACACGCGTCGTCGAATCCATCGAGCTGCTCGCGAGCCACACGCCGGCGACGATTCCGCCCAGACGGACGCTCACGGTGCTGCCATGACACCCCCGCGCGAGACGCGGCGCAGGTCGCAGGTGGAGATTCGCTGGCGCCAGTTCCGGCATGCGCCCCGACCCGTGGTCCGGGCAGTCCTGAGCAGCCTGATCATCGCCGTCGTGCTGGGCGTGGGCTATCTCGCCTATGACATCGCGCTCGACCGGGGCGCTCAGCTCCCTGGGGGAGATCTCCGCGTCCTGTACCTGACCGTGGACGTGCTGCTGGTGCTGGTCATCGGCAGCGTGGTGACCTGGCTGGTCGTGCCCCAACCGACGGGATCCGGCAGCCGGGCGGCCCGCTCGGGCTGGAGTGCCGCCCTGGGGTTGTTCGCGGCAGTCCCGATCGCGTATCTCGTCCTGGTCGTCGTGACCCAGATTCTCCGCCCGCTGCTGGGGTAGCGCCACGAGCCTGGTTTGGTCGGGTGCGGTCGGGTGTGCGCTTGGTGTCGGCGCGCAACACGGCATGGTCCGGAAGTACCGATTGCAGCCGCCAACACGGGCAGTAACATCGGGGCATCTGAAGGTCCTGAGCCGCCCAAAGGAGCGCGACGAGACCGGTGTCAGCTGAGTACCTTGGTTCGATGCCCCGCCTCTACGGCGGACCCGCCTATACGCGGCCGGCACGTCCTGGGGTCGGGCCCGAGCGCCCGTTCGACCCGGATGACCTGCCGCTGGCGTGCAGCCGCGACGAATTCGATTCGAGCGCTGCCGAAGCCTTGACCTTCACGCAGGAGAGCGACCCGATGGACGGGGACCAGGACTGGTTCCTCCAGGCGGCGAGTGCTCCCTTTGGCCCGCGGGCCTCGTCCGGCGGCCGCAACCGCTGGTAGCCGTCAGGCCGCGGCGAGCGTGGCCTGAGTCGCCATCCACCAACCGGCGAGACCGGGCGTGAACGGGATCGCGGTCGATCCCCGGCCCCAGCCGACCCGCCAATGTGGGGCACGGCGTCCCGCACCGACGCCCGGCGGCCACCCGACCGCAGTCTCGGGTTGGGTCGTTCGCCGGCCAGCAGCCGCGATGAGCCGCGCGTCGGCGGGAGCGGCGCACGCGCCGGAGGCAATCCCACGGATGCCCGACGTGGATGCGGAGGGCATCGATGCCGGGGACATCGCCCGGGGGGCGCCCGGCTTCCGGCCCGGCTGGCACGCATCGGCCGCGAGGGCCTGGCTGGTCGCAGGGGCCGCTGCCGGGCGAGCCGTGGCGCGCCGGCGAGGAAGCCACCAGGCTGCGAGGCCGAAGCCGATGAGAAACACCGCGATCATGGTCCCGACCTGGGTCGCGGAGAGCACAACCACGTGCTTGCCCTCGACCGTGTCGGTGGGCGGCGGGACCTGATCGGCAGGATGATCGATCTGGGCGGCCGGCGGGACCTCGACCTGGGGGGCCGGCGTGGGTTCGATGGTGGTGCCGCCCGGTGTGGTCACGGGTGGCATGGGGATGGTCGGGACATAGGGCACGGACTGGCTGGCGGCACCCGACGCCGCGTTGCCGTCGGCGTCGTGGACCGTGACCTGAAAGCGGGCCGCGAAGGCGCCGCCGACGGGTCCGGCGGGCACGTTGAGCACGATCTCGGCGGAGCATCCGGCACCGGGCGCCAGCGTCGCGCCGAGGGTGCACCCGCCACTGCCGGCGAGCGATCCGGCGGCATTCGCCTCGACGCTGTCGATGATCGCGGCCACCGCGCCGCTGTTCGTGATCCGCACCGTGAACGTCGCCGATCCGCCCGCGGCCGAGACCCCGGACGGGCCGGTTACGGAGGCCGCCACGCCTGGCAACACGTCGACGTAGGTCAGGCTCTGGTCCGTCTCACCCGTGACCGTGTTGCTTTGGGCATCACGGACCGTGGCCCGGAAGACGCTCCGGAACGTGGTGCCGGCACGCCCGGCCGGGACGCGGAGCAGGGCCTCGATGGTGCAGCTGGCGGTTGGGGCCAGCGTCGAGGCGGCAGTGCAGGTGCCGGTTGGCAATGGGCCGAACGGATCGACCGTCAAGGCGTCGAACGTGACCGGGACACGGCCGTCGTTGAGGACGACGAAGATGTACCGCCCGTCGCCGCCGGTCTCCGGCAGGCCCGATGGTCCGCTCTCGGTGACGGCGATGCTTGGCTTGACGTCGGCGTACCGAAGCATGACGACGGCGGATGCTTGAGCCGCAGTCACGGATGCTTGAGGAGCAGGGTCGGCGCCGTTCGGCGACCCGTTGGACGGGGTCACGCCGACCATGAAGGTGCCGGTCAGGACCGCGCCCGGGGCGCCCGGTGGGACCCGCAGCGTGGTATCGAAGCCGCAGGCCGTGCCGGGGGCGAGGATCGTTCCGGCTCGGCACGCCGTGGTGCCGGCGAGCGAGCCGAAGGGCTCCGCCCGGAGCGAGGCGATCGAGATCCCGCTCGTGCCCTTGTTGGCGATCGCCACCCTGAACGGGGCGTCGCCGCCGGTCTCGTCCACGAACTCGGGGCCGGTGATCGTGACCGTCACACCCGAGGCGGGGACAACGGCGCCCTGGGACAGGGGCGTCAGCGCAGCGGTCGGCGTCGCGGCCGGCTCGCCGGTCGCCGAGTCGAGCGGAACATTCACCGGCAGCACACCGGGCCGGTCGTCGTGGGCCGGCGCTGGCGCGACAGGCATGACCTCGGCCGGGAGATCGGCAACGGCCGTCGTGGCGGCGCCGGGGACGCCGGAACCGCTCGCCAGGAGCTGGACGACGCCCAGGAGCAGGACCAGGACGGCCAGGGTGGCGAGGAAGAGGCGCGCGACGGGATCCGACCAGATTCTCGCCACCTGGCGGGCAGGCGCGTTGGTGGTCCGCCGGATCGGGGGATCGGGCGGAACGATGGCTGTCGGGATGGTGCGGAGGGTGCTGATCGCTGGACCCCGGAGGCATGGTTGACTGGGCTCTGGGGCAGCCAGCGAGACGTTTCACGCGTAGTTACGACTCGACCGGTCAAGCATGAAACCGGGATCGCAACCGCTACGGAGGGGCACTGGTCCTCGAGCCCAACCATCCAAGACCATCCCGCTCTGGAAGTCACCAGTACGAACGTCCTGCCGTCAGTACGAAGGTACTACCGTGCGACCCGTCGCCACCCTCGCGCACCTGTCGTCCTGCGAGCCGAGGGCCGGACCGGCCCACCAGGACCAGCCGGGCCGGTCCAATCGGGCCCTGAGTGCCCCCACGAGGCCCCAGGAGCCGCGATCCCCAATTGCACAGCGCCTGCGCCCGGGCGACGAGCCGGGGACCGCTCCGCGGCCCGGCGACGGGCGGAGCGTCAGCTCATGCGCTCGCCGGCACGGATGGGGACGTCCAGGCGGTTCTCCGGTGGGGCCAACGGGCAGGCCCAGCGGGGATCGAAGGCACACGAGGGCTGGAAGGCGAAGTTGAAGTCCACGACGATCGTGCCGGGCGAGCTCGGTCCCGGCCCGAGGTCAGCCCCCTTGGCCGTGTCCAGGAGGTAGCGACCCGCGCCGTAGGTTTCGCTCCCGTTGGTCCCGTCCCGAAACGGGAGGAAGAGCCCGCCGGCATAGCCGGGGATCCAGAAGAGCGACAGCTTGTGCGTGGAGCCGCCGATGGGGACGTCGACGCGACCGACCCGCTCGAAGGTCATTGGCTCGGGGCCGCTGTTGGGCAGGGCGATGGCGTTGGTGGGCGCGCCGACCGCCTGGGCACGGCCCTGGGAGTCGGAGCGAACGGGAAGCTCGAAGCGGAGCTCGCGGTTGTAGGCGAAATGCGTCGCATTGAAGGCGGCGCGGCGGTCGGCGGGCACCGGCGAGAGGGGGTGACGCCGGTAGAGCCCCTCGCGGGCCGTGCACCATAGCGCCCAGCTGGCCTCGGGATCGGTCAGCGCCAGCCGTCGAACCTCCGAGTAGAGGTCAGACACGCGCCGGCGCCAGTCGGTGAGGCGGAGCTGCGACGGACTGTCGACGCCGGGCAGCCCATCGAGGCGGTCGTAACCTGCCGGGGATGCGGCCGGCGGGCGGGGGGCGCCAGCCGATGCTTGAGGGGCCCCCGATGCCTGGGGGTCGCGCATCGCGGATGCTTGAGCGCCGGTAGTCCCGGCCGCCGACCCGGTTCCGCCGGATGCTTGAGGGGACTGGAATGCTTGAGGCTCCATGCTGACGGCGCGGACGGGCGGGTCGCCCAGGGAGTCTGGGGCGCCGGGAGCCGCGGGCTGCGGGGCGGCGGCCGCGGTCCAGGTCGGGGCGGCCTGGGTGGCCTGACCCGAGTCTTCGGGGCCGGGCGCCAACCGCCAGGCGAGCGACTCGGTGACGCGCGCCGACTGCAGGTCGATGCTCGGCCAATCCGCCGACGCCGAGGCGCCGCGGACGGTGAGGGGCAGGACCGCCAGTTGCGGGACGGCCGGGGTCGCGAGGGCGGCCTCCGATTCCTCCAGCAGCACGTGGGCCGGGGGGGCGTCGGCCGCCATCACGGGCTGGTCCAACGCGACGTCGGCCGGGGTCGCGAGGGCGGCCTCCGATTCTTCCAACAGCACGTCGGCCGGGGTCGGGATGACCACCCCCAGCTCGCCCATCGGAGCGTCGGCCGGGGTCGCAATGACCACCGGGGTCGCGGCGACCGCAGCGATGACCTCCTGGGCGACCGGGACCTTGATGCCCCAGCGCGCCTGGGCCGCCTTCATGGCGATCGCCTTGCGCTGCTCCGGGGAGAGCTGAGCGGCCCGCGCCTTGCCCCCCTTGAGCCCGCCGCGCCGGCCAAGCTCCACGGCAACCGGGTCGCGGGCCGGGGGTTCTGGCCGGACGGGCCGAGCGCCAGGCGTGGGAGCGGGGGCGCTGTCGATCTCCGTCGTCGTCTCCGCCGAGATGGACGGGGGCGACGAGGGTTCGGTCGCGTGGCTGCTGAAGGGGTCCGGCATGGACCTACAGTATCGGCATAGGTACGTGCGTCAACACCTTACCTTGGTACCTTGTTGCCCAGTGGGGTCCGCCATGGCGACGCGGGCCTCGGCTGGACATTGGCAGGAGGAGCGATGAGCGAAGCGCCGCGCCCGGGTGCTCGGCTGCGGGACCGGCTCCCGCCGATCGTGCTGGCTGTCGCCGGGGCGGCGTTGGTGGTGATCACCCTGCAGGCCTGGGACAGGGTCACGGCGGCCGGGGAGACCGCGGGGGCCCCGCTCTCGGTGGTCGCAGGCGCGCAGGCGGCCCTCGGGCTGTTCGTGACGGTGCGACCGAGACCGCTCCTGTCGCGCCGGCTCCTGGCCGCGGTGGGGCTGCTCTGGCTCCTGATCCTCACCGGCGTGGCGCTGACCCTCCTCCGTCGCGGTGAGCTGGCACAAGAGACGGCGGTCCTGCTGGGCGGGCTCGGGTTCATCCAGGGAGCGGCGTTGCTGGGCCTTGCCGCCACCACGCCGGAGGTGGCGGACGGGCGACTGCCCGGCCTCGTCGGGCGAGTCGGCGTCGTGATCGCCCTGGCGGCGGCCATCGTCGTGTCCGCCGTCGTGGTCGTCGGGCTGGTCGCCCTGATCGGCGCCGTCTTCGAGGTGATCGGCGGGTCGGGGAACGCGGGCCAGGTGGAGTGGCTGGCGGTCACCGGGATCGTGGTCCTCCCGGTGGTGCCCTTCGTCGCGGCGTCTGTCGGCAGTCGGCGCGCGGCCGCTGGCACGTTCGACCAGCAGGCGAGCGGGAACCGCCGGAACAGCCTCCTGCTCCTGGTGGCGCTGGTCGGCGTCGTAGCCGCCACCGGCGAGATCCTGACGGTCGCGCTCACACTCAGCCCCGCGCCGGCGCTCTGGGCGGCTGGGATCGCGGGCGGGATCGGGCTGCTCGCGGCCCTGGGTGCGGAACGGCTTGGCTCGGGCGTGATCCTGCGGGCCGCCGGCGCCCGGCCAGCCGACCGGCCCGGCGACGAGGTCCTGCGTCACGTGGTCGCAGAGCTCAGCCTCGCGGCGGGCATCCCGGCACCCGCCGCCTACGTGATCGAAAGCCCCAGCCTGAATGCGTTCTCGACCGGGCGGGACCCGCAGCACGGCGCCATCGCGGTGACCAGCGGGCTGCTGGCGCGAATGGATCGCGAGGAGCTCCAGGGGGTCGTGAGCCACGAGCTCGCCCACATCCGGAACCTCGACAGCCGCTACGCCCTGTACGTGGCGATCCTGGTCGGGCTGGTCGCGACCGTCACTGATGGGTTCCTGCGTCTCGTCGGCGAGGGATGGAAGCAGGGCGTGTTCTTCTGGTCGAGCGACGACGAGAAGGGCATCGTGACCGTGGCGGCGGGGATCGCGTTCGGCGTCTTCCTGACCCTGGTGGCCCTCCTCCTCCGGCTCGTCGCGCCGTTCTTCTCGCTCCTGGTGCAGGCCGCGGTCAGCCGCGAGCGTGAGTTTCTGGCCGACGCGACGGCGGTGGAGATCACGCGGAACCCGCGCGGGCTGGAGCGCGCGCTGGCGGCGGTGGCCCAGGATCATGCGGACCTGGCTGTCGCCAACCGCGGCACCCAGCACCTCTGGTTCCGCAACCCGATCCGGGCCGGCAGCGACCGGCGGCCGGGGCTGCTGGCCACCCATCCGTCGATCGGCGCGAGGATCGAGCGCCTTCGGGCGCTGCAGGGCCTGGCCGCGGGGTCGGTGGGCGAGGGGTCGGTGGGCGAACGTCCGCCTGGCCACCCACTGCCCGACGAGGCGTCGTTCGACCCAGGCGGGCTCGACCGGGAGACGTAGTCATCGGGGCTGTCCCGATCCCGATGGTGACCGGGCGACGGCGATGGACTACGCTGGCGGCGGCCAGGCCAAGCCCGGCGGGGGAGTAGCTCAGCGGTAAGAGCTGCCGTCTTATACACGGCCGGTCCCTGGTTCGAATCCAGGCTCCCCTACCAGCCAGGCGCCGCGGCATCGGGCCGCCGATCGCCCGTGCTCCCGGCGGTGCTTGAGCGCTTCCGCAGCGCCGCCTACATCAGGGCGCGGATGCGCTCCACGAGGTGCACGCGCCGGTCGGTCGTCATGCCGCGCTGGGCCGGGAGCGAGGCGAGCCAGGCCGGGATCTGCTGCGGGGTGATCACCGCACATGCCGAGGTCCGCTCGACCGAGAGGCCGGCATCCACGACGGCCGCGTGCATCTTGACCACGAAGTCACGGTCCTCGGCGCCGAACCAGCGTCGAACGCGCTCGGTGTCGCGGACGGCACGCTCGAGCGGGTTGTCGATCGGGGCCCACTTGCCGTCGGACATCCGCTGCTCCCAGGTGGTGCCGTGGCGCCGCATGACCCTGGCCGGCGGCATCTCGGTGAGAACGGCCGCGCCGAACGGGCCGATCACCAGCTCCGCGACTGGCCGTCCGTCAGGCAGTCGCACGCGCGCCGCGACGTGCAGGTCATCGCCCAGCGCGCGTGCCGCGCGGACGGCCGGGGTGGGTCGCTCGCGGTTACGGATCCGCTCCACCGAGGTCAGGATCCGGGTGAGGCCGACCAGGCCAAACCCCACGGGCGCCGTCAGCGAGAACGTCCAGGCCAGGACGCCCACGAGGATCCGGCTGTTCGTCAGCGGGCCGACGTCCGAGACCCTGGTCAGGAACGGCGTCGCCAGCGAGACGTAGGCGACCGCCGCAGCACCGCCGACCAGCACGGTGCCGATCACCAGCCCGGAGAGGACGGGGAGCATCGGGACGCTTCGGGGGGCGGGACGGGTGGACGCGATGATCTGCATGCGGGCATCATCCGCGCGGCGCGGCGCCTCGCCAATGAGAAGGAGGGGTCATCCGTCGGCCGCCGACCGTCCCCCTGCCTTCGCGGCCCGGACGCGCGTCGGCTCGCGCCGCAGCACGAGGATGTGCTGGTGCACGATGTTGGGCACGAAGCCGTTCGGGTAGCCGTACGGTCGGAGCCTTGCGCCCGCCTGGTGCCAGATGACGTCGCCCTTGACCACGAAGCCAACGCCCGTGGCCCGCGCCGCCAGGTCCGACGCGGTGAAGATGTAGCGACCGTCCTGGTAGGCGTCCCGGACGATGAGCACGGCATAGCGACCGGGACGGAGCACCCTGAGCAGCTGGGCCAGGACCTCCTCCATCCGATCGAGATAGGCGGCGTAGTCGGGGGCGTTGGCGATGTCCGCCGGGTGGTCGCCGATCATCGCGTAATCCGTGCGCCGGTTGGCGTGCGCCTCGGCCAGCCGCCCTCCGGCCATGGTCAACGGCAGCTGGATGTTGTACGGCGGATCGGTGGCGACGAAGTCCACGGAATCGGCTTCGAGGGTGGGCAGGACGGCCAGGCAGTCGCCCTCGAGGAGGCGGGCACCGGAGGGATCGAAGCCGCGCTGGCCGCCGGGATCCTGCGCGCCGAGATCGGCCAGCAGGGGCCCCGCGCCGTCCCGCTCCGCGAGCGCCTCGGCAACGACCCGGCGGTAGACGGCGGCCCAGCGCGGGTCCAGCTCGATCCCGATGGCCTGGCGCGGCCCGCGCGCGATCGCTGCACCCAGGAGGGTGCCGCCGACACCGGCGAACGGATCGAGGACCACCTCTCCGGTCCGGCTGAAGAACTCGATCAGGCGCGCCATCAGGCGCGGCGGCTTGTTGGCGCCATGCGCCTTCCGGGCGGCGTGCCCCATCTCGGACGGATAGGCGGTCGCCCACACCGACTTCGTGAAGTACAGCCATTCCTCGCCCGGCAGCTCGTTGAGCTTGTTGCGGGGATGGGGCGGGCGCCGCGTCTCGGTCATCGGGTGCAGCCTAGCCGGTTCGACGGGCGGTGACGGGGCGCCTCCGACTGGCCGCGGGAGGGCGGGTCGACCCGGGGACTACGCAGGCCGTGCCCGTAGAATGCTGGTCTATGGTCGCCAGGTTCACCAGCGCGCGATTCGTCGGTCGGGAGGCCGCGTTCGCCCGCCTCGCCGGCGCCCTGGAGGCAGCCGCGACCGGGCGCGCCACCACGGTGATGCTGGCGGCGGGGGCGGGCCTGGGTGCGTCCCGGTTCATCACGGAGGCCGAACGCCGGCTCGCTGGCTCGGCCTCGCCGTACCTGGTCCTCCGCGGCCGATCCTCCACCGACGGCGCCGACGCGCCCTACGCGCCTGCCGTCCAGGCGCTGCGCACCCTGATCGGGGCGCTGCCCGACGCGCACCTCGCGGACGTGCTGGGGGCGGGCTCCGGCGATCTCAGCCGCATCCTCCCGGAGATCCGCGGCCGGCTGCAGGCGCTGGGTGGAACCGGGGAGCGCGAGGCGATCAGCGCGCCGGAGCGTCGCCAGGCCCGCCTCCTCGAGGGCATCCTGCGCGTGCTCGGCCGCGCATCGCTCGACCGTCCGATCGCGCTGGTGATCGAGGACCTCCACCGGGCCGACGCCGGTACGCGCGCGCTCGTGACGTTCCTCACCCGGATCGCCCGCGACCAGCGGCTGTGCATCATCGGCACCTACCAACCCGACGAGATGACGCGCAGCCACCCGCTCTGGGCCAGCCTGGCCTCCATCGAGGAATCGCACCGCCCCATCGACCACCTTCCACTCGAGCCCCTGGACCGCCGCTCCCTGGCCGATCTCATCGAAGGCATCGATGGACAACGACCCTCGGCCTCGGTGCTGGTCCTCGTGGCCGACCGCTCGCACGGGAACCCCCTCCTGGCGGAGGAGCTGGTGGCCGCCCACCGCGAGCTGTCCGTCGCCTCGCTCGCCGGCGGCCTCTCCCAGCTGGTGGTGGCACGGCTCGCCCTCCGCAGCGACGCGTGCCGCAGCGTGGTCCGCCTCGTGGCCCCCGCGGGGCGGCCATTGCCCCTGGCCAGCCTCGCCGCGATCGGCCAGGCCCTGGACCCGGTCGGGAGCCTCTGCCACTCGCCATCAGCAGCGCCGGAGGGGGCGCTCCACGGGGAGCTCGCCGCCGGGCTGCGCGAGGCCGTCGAGCACGGCTTCCTGGAGCTGCTCGGCGACACAGCGGTCGATGTGCGGCACGAGCTCATCGGTCGCGCGGTGACCGATGACCTGCTGCCAACCCAACGGGCACGCCAGCACGCGGCGATCGCCCGGACCCTCGCCGATCAGCCGATGGCCGCGGCCCGACACTGGCTGGTGGCCCACCACAACGCCGAGACGGCGTCCGCCGCAACCGCCGCGGCCGAGGCCGCGCTGGCCGTCGACGCGCCCGACGACGCGCTGGGCGCGCTGGAGCTCGCGCTCGAATTGACTGGCGAGGCGCCTGCGCCCGATGGCCGGGCCCGCGGTGGCGGCGCCCAGGCGTCCGATATCCGGCGGCTGCTGGTGCTGGCGGCCGGGGCCGCATTCTCGGGGGGCCAGCCCCGCCGGGCCGTGGCGATCGCGGAGGCGGCCATCGCCGGCTTCCCCGCCAGCTCGCTGGCGGCGCGGCGGATCGAGCTGGGCCTGCTGCACGAGCGGCTGGGCCACTACCGGCGAGCGGCGGGCGACAACGACGGCGCGCTGGCCGAGTTCTCGCGCGCGCTCGAGCTGCTCCCCCGCGGGCCTGGACTGGAGCGGGCGACGGTCATGGCGGCGGTCGCCCAGGTGCGGATGCTGGAGGGGACGTTCTCCGACGCCGAGCGGTTTGCGCGCGAAGCCCTCGGGGTGGCCGCCGCCGTCGGGCCCGAGGCGGCGGCCGCCGCCGCCCATGCGACGACGACCCTGGGTGTCTCGCTGGGCTGGGGCCGCGACCCCGAGGCCGGGGTCCGGCTGCTCCAGGAAGCACGCCGGCTGGCGGAGCGGACCGGCGATCTCGACGCGCTCTTCCGCGTGTTCGCCAACCTGACGACCGTCCTCGACCTGGTCGGTCGGCGCGCCGAGGCCGTCGCGGTGGCGGAGGAGGGGATCGCGATCGCCCGGCGCCACGGCCAGGAAGCGGCCTACGGCAACTTCCTCCGCGGGAACGCTGCCGATTCGCTCTTCCGCCTGGGTCGCTGGCGCGAATCCAGGGCCCTCAGCGCGACCGCGCTGGAGTGGAGCCCGCTCGGCGTCAGCTTCGTCAACGCCGGCGTCTACCTCGCCGTGGTGGAGATCGAGACCAGCAGCGGCGAGCTGGCGGCCCGGCTGCTGGGGCAGCTCCTGCTGGAGTTGGAGACCGTTCGCGACTCGCAGCATGCCGTCCCGGTCTACCAGGCCGCGGCGTCGTTCGCGATGTGGCGCGGCGACCTGGAGGACGCGCGACGGGCATCGGCACGCGGCTGGGAGCGCGTCCGCGAGACGGAAGACTGGTCTCTCGCCGCAAAGATGGCGGCAACCGCCCTGGATGTAGAGGCATCGAGCGCGGCCGAGTTCCGGGAGCAGCGCGTCCTGCCCGGCATCGCGGGCGCGCGCGAGCGCGGCCGGCGGATCGTGCGTGAGGCCGCGGCCCTGGTCGCCGGTTCCGGGGTACCGGTGACCACGGGCTCGCGCCGGGAAGCCGATGCCTTCCTCGAGGTGGCCCTGGCCTACGCGGCGCGGCTGGACGGCCGGGATGATCCCGACCGATGGGCCGCCATCGCCCAGGTATGGGAAGCCATCGACGATCCATACCAGGCGGCCCTCGCGCGATGGCGTGAGGCAGAGGCTGCGCTGGCCGCCGAAGGCGATGCGCGAGTGGGCCGGAGTCGGGCACGGGGACCGCTGCTCGACGCCTTCAACGCGGCGCTGGAGCTGGAGGCGCGGCCGCTCCTGCGCGAGCTGGCCGAGCTGGCCGGGCGGGCGCTGATCACAGTCCCGGCGGCGGCGGCCGAGGCGCTCGCGGCCCTCAGCGCGGGCGCCTCACGGACGTGGGACCAGGCCACGCCGGAGCGCCAGGCCGGCGGCGCGGGCGGACCGAGTGGGTCCGGTGGGTCCGGCGGCGGGACGGCCGGGGCTGGAAACGTGGGATCGGCCGTGGCCGGCCCGGCCGGGGCAAGCGACCAGATTGGTGCCGCACGCGGGCTGACGGGCCAGGCGCCCAGCCGGAGCGGTGATGCCTTCGGTCTGTCGGGCCGCGAGCGCGAGGTGCTGGTGCTGATGGCCCAGGGCCGGACCAACCGGGAGATCGGCGAGCGGCTCTTCATCAGCCAGAAGACCGTGGGGGTCCACGTTGGCCGGGTCCTGTCCAAGCTGGGGGTCTCCGGCCGAGTCGAGGCCGCCGCGGTCGCCATCCGCCTGGACATGGCCGGCGGCCGCTAGGACGGCCAGTCCTCGGGCGAGGCACGGCTCCCCTGTCGGATGGCTACTCGGGACGGCTACGCGGGATGGCTACGCGGGACAGCTACCCGGTCCGGGCCCGGACAGCGAGAGACCCGGATCCATGATCCGGGTCTGGCTGACGACTGGGCCCGGGAGGCAGGCTCCCGGGGTTGACTACTGCCAGCGCCGTCCGGCTGCGAGGACCAGGGCGATGACGGCCACCGGCCCGACACTCATGGCGAGCAGTCGGATGCGACTGGCGACTCGAGTCAGCATTTGTGCGCTCCATTCACGCTGGCACACGGCCGATTCCCCCGGTCCGGTGGAGCCCGAGGATCTCGCCGTGGTGGACTGCGGCCTACCCGCCCGGTAGTCCCGGCCCGCCAGTACCTTGGTACGGTGCGTCCTGGCACCCCGGTGCATGCTGACACCCCCGCCCGGTGCGTCCTGGCACGCGGCCGGTGCGCCCGGGCACCTGCCCCGCTCCGTGACCGCGTTCTCGGGATGGTGCATCGAGGCGTCGTGTGGCACGATCCGTGAACGATGCCACCCGATTCCACGCCCGGCATCCGGGCTCGACTCAGCGGCTTCTTCTTCGACCGGCCATTGCTGCGCCGGCTGTCGTGGCACGCCCGGCGCGTGTCGGGGGCGATGGACCGCCGGAACCTGCTGCGGATCAGCGTCGCGGTGGTCGGGATCACCCTGCTCCTGGCCCTCCTCGTCAACCTGGTCGAGGGCCGGCCGATCACGTTCGAGACGATGGCCACGTCCGTGAACTGGGCGGTTCACGCGGTCTTCGGGAAGGGCGACTCCACCTACATCACCACTCTGGGCGGGTTCGTGGTGAGCTGGCTCGTGGTGCTGTTCGGCGCGGCACTCGTGGGCATGATCACCGCCGGCCTGGTCGCGGTCGCGATCGAGTACCTGTTGAAGGAGGGGCAAGGCATGGGCGCCGCCGGCTTCCGCGGCCACATCGTGATCTGCGGCTGGAACGCGACCGCGCGGGAGCTGATCAGCGAGCTCCGCGGGGACGACTACAAGCAGCGCGCCGTGGTGATCCACAGCAGCGACCGCAACCCCGCGGGCGAGGGCATCTACTTCGTGAAGGGCGACCAGACGTCGGTCGCGGACCTGGTTCGGGCGGGCATCGAGGAGGCGTCGGCCGCAATCGTCTTCCCGATCGACGATTCAAACGACGCGGACATGCGCTCCATCCTGACGATCATGGCGGTCGAGTCCATCGCGCCCCATGTCCGCACGGTCGTGGCCGTCAACAACCCCGATCTGGTGGAGCACTTCAAGCGGGCCAAGGTCAACGAGATCCTGGTGCCCTCCCGCCTCGCCTCACGGCTCCTGGCCCGGGCGGCCCTCTACCCGGGGCTCACCGACCTGGTGACGGACATCGTGTCGGGCGGCGCGGGCTCGGAGCTCTACCGGGTGGTCCCGCCGCTGGTCTATGTGGGACTGGCCGTGGACGAGCTGAGCCGGCGCCTGCGGTCGGATCACCGCGCCACGCTGGTCGCCATCGTCCGGGATCAGGCCACGATCGCCAACCCACCCGTTGACCTGGTCCTCCGCCACGATGACGACATCGTGGTGGTCGCGGAGTCGCTCGGGAAGCTGA
Organism: uncultured Chloroflexota bacterium; assembly: GCA_903822495.1. GTDB lineage: Bacteria > Chloroflexota > Limnocylindria > Limnocylindrales > CSP1-4 > CAIJPD01. Next base: position 51,669 of record CAIJPD010000050.1, read on the forward strand.
CGCCGGCGGGCATGCCAGCCACGGGGGACGCGACTGCGCCGATGGCCGTGCCGATCGGCGGCCGAGCAGCGGTCCGCGCCCGACCCTGACCCCCGTGCCAAGGCCGCGCCGGCGCCGACACGGCCGACCCGGCGCGCGGTGGCCAATGCCCTGACCCGGCGCGCGGCGCCCGGGTCCGCGCGCTCCCGGCCCGGCTGACCCCGGGAATCATTCGACCGGCGCTGGAGGCGCCGGTCGAATGTTGATCCGTGCGGAGTTCAAGCCGGTGGTCCGGCGGGCCTGGCGGCCCGCCGATCAGCCGGGCTCGTACGTGTGGTCGAGCCCCCGTCGGAGGAGGATGAGCGCGAGGATCGTGACGGCGATCAGCGCGAGCACGATGATCATCGCCTGGCGGCGGTTCTGGCTCTCGGCGAGCCGTGCGTCGGCGAAGTCCTGCGCCTCCTTGGCCTTGGTGACGGCGGCGTCGGCCTTGGAGGCCACCTCCGTCAACTTGGTCGTGTGGACGGCGGCTCGTGCCTGGATGAGCGACGTCTTGGACTGCGTGACCGTCACGTCCGCGTCGGCCACGATCATCCCCGCCTCGGCGGCCGCAGCAATCCTGGTGAGCGCCAGGTCGTAGGCCGAGCTGGCCTTGTCCAGCGCGCTCTTGATGCCCTGGGCCTGGGAGTACAGGAGCGAGTCGACGTGATGACAGGTGTCACACCGGCGGTCATCGTCGTTCTTGAAGCGGTCGGCGTTGAGCTTGAGTGTCTTGTCTGCGAGGTTGTGGCACGTCCCGCAGTCGATCTGCGGCGGTGACGGGTGGAAGAAGCGGGCCTCGCTGGGCTTGACCACGTCGTGCGTGCCGTGGCACGTCCAGCACTTGGGTCCGTTGACCAGCTCGGCATGCCGGCTCTGGTCGTAGAGCGCCTGGGTTGCGGTATGGCACTTGCCACAGACCTCGACGACCGTGGTCGACGTGGGCGGCTGGGCATCATGCGATCCGTGGCAGGAGGCGCAGTTGGGGGCGCGCATGTCCTTGTTCACCAGGAGCGCCTGGCCGTGGACGCTGGTCTTGTAGATCTCCAGCTGGTCCGTCGGGATGTTGTAGCCGTCCATGTACTTCGGGTCGGAGTGGCACGAGGAGCACAGGGCGGGCACGTTGAGCGGGTAGACCTTGGACGTGGGATCAGACGCCTTCTTGACGTCATGGACGCCGTGGCAGTCGGTGCAGATCGCGACCTTGGTGTCGTTCGACAGCAGCAGCTTCTGGCCGTGGACGCTGGTCTTGTACTTGGCGTACTGGTCCGTGGGGATCTGGTACTGGCGCATCAGCTCGACGTTGGAGTGGCACGTGCCGCAGACGCCGACGGTCTGCTGCCGGCTGGGCACGCCCTTGAACCCCTTGGTGGGATCCATGGCGACGGTGATCTTGTCGGACGTCGGGTCACCGCCATGGCAGTCGGCGCAGCCGATGCCGTTCTGGCCGTGAACGCTGGCCTGCCACTGGTCGGCGATGGTGTGCTGAGCACCGCCGATCTGGGTGTGGCAGCTATAGCAGGTGTTGCCGTCGATCTTGGCGGGGGCGGTCGCGCCCGGCTTGGCGGTGGCGGTCGCCAAGGCGGTGGCGCTCGGGCTGCCGCTCAGGGTTGGGCCGCTGCTGGCCGTGCCGCTGGCGGCGGGGCTGCCGCTTGCGGCCCCTGACGCCCCGGCCCCTGACGCCCCGGCGGAAGGGCTGGGGCTCTCGGCGAGGACGGCCTGGGCGACCACCAGCGCGAGGGCCGCGGCGCAGGCCGAAAGGACGCCGATTCGGAAGGCTCGGTCGAGGAAGGCGACGCGAGTGCGAGAACGCTTCATCGTCGTCTCCTAGCTGGCAGCGACGGCGACGGCCGGGATCTGGCCGCCGTACCAGGTCAGGATTCCCATCCCGATCAGCACGATGGCGGCGATGATCAGGGCCACCGGTCGCTTGCGCTTGGCCACCTCGGGGTTCTTGTCGAGGAAGGGCAGCATGACGAGGACCACCATGGCCAACATCGGGATCAGGATCCCCACGTCGCGGGCCGTGAGTGGCCCAATGGCGGGAACCACCTTGAGGAGCTGGTAGACCGCGAGGAAGTACCACTCCGGCTTGACGTGCGGGGGCGTGACCAGCGCGTCGGCCTTGTCTTCCAGGCCGGCCGGGTAGACGGAGGCGGCGACCACGAGGAGAGCCAGCAGGATGGCCCAGGCGATCACCTCGTCGAGGACGTAGTGCGGGAAGAAGGGCTTCCAGCGCTCGACGATGCCGGGGGTGGGGAGCTGGCCGGGCCGCAGCGACGGGCGCTTGGGATTGGCGATGCCCAGCTGATGGACCACCGTGAGGTGGGCGGCGAGGAGGAGCGCCAGGGAGATCGGGAGCACCAGGACGTGCATCCCGAAGAACCGGCTCAGGGTGGCGTCGGTGACGTCCGCGCCGCCGCGCAGGAGCTGGAGGAGCGATTCGCCGATGAACGGCACGGCCGCCGCGATCTCGGTGCCGACGGTGGTCGCCCAGAACGCCTTCTGGTCCCAGGGGAGGAGGTAGCCCGTGAACCCGAAGCCGATGGTGACGGCAAACAGGAGGGCGCCGAAGATCCAGATCAACTCACGCGGGTACTTGTACACGCCCTGGACGAAGATCCGGATCACGTGCAGGAGCAGGAAGATGATCATCCCATTGGCGGCCCAGTGGTGGATGCTCCGGATGAGCCAGCCAAACTCGACGATGCTGGTGATGTACTTGACGCTGTCATACGCCGCTTCCGGCGTGGGCTTGTAGTAGAGCGAGAGGAGGGTGCCGGTCGCCACCTGGACCATGAACAGGAACAGGGTGATCCCGCCCAGGTAGTAGGTCTTGGCCTCGGCCGGGATGGGCACGTGGAGGAGGGCGTTGAACAGGGCCGTGGCCCGCACGCGCTCCTCGAACCACTGGACCACGCCGTTGGGAGCCGCTGTCGTCTGGGTAGCCATTGTTCAGCCCGCCACAAGGAAGATGGAGTCGCCCTCGACCACCGCGTTGACCGTTGCCAGCGCCTTGGGCGGCGGGCCGGAGACAACCGCGCCGCTCGCCGGGCTGAAATGGCCGTCGTGGCACGGGCAGACAATCTGCTTGAGCGTCACGTCGAACTCGACGATGCAGCCGAGGTGGGTGCAGACGGCCGAGAAGGCCTTGACGCCGCCCTCGCCATTGACCACGACCACGGGCTTGCTGCCCATGGCGACGACCTTGCCAGTGCCGGCAGGGAGGTCAGCGACCTTTGCCGCGAGGACCTTGCCGCCGCCCGAGGCTCCCTCGACCTTCTTGGGGATCAGGAAGCCGACGATCGGCGTGATGATCATCGACACGGTCGAGACCAGTGAGAAGCCAAGCAGGAGGCGCACAAAGCGCCGGCGCCCCATCTCCGCCTGGACGTGGGGGTCCGATCCTGACCCGGGCGAGCCGACTGTCACCGGATCCATCCTGCCTCTCCCTACCGTGCACGTGATTCATCAAGAAGCCGGGGACACAGGCCTCATCTGAATGGAGGATGGTTTGGACGGCGACTGGAGACCATCCATCGGTCGGTACGTTTTGGGCATAGTGGCCCGCGCCATACCTTCCAAAGGACCCGACCTCGGCCTTCGGCGGAGCCAAATCGGCCGCCCCGAGGGCCAGACAGACGAGAGCCGGGGGGCCGCCTGGCCCCCCGGCTCTTCGAATTGCGCGGATTGCCCTCCCGTTCAGGCGGGGGGCGAGGTGCTCGTGGAGAGCCGGATCGACGACGACGTGAAGCCCGGGACGCCAGCCGGGTGGCACTTCTCGCAGCCCTGCGGCTGGTGGCACAGCCCGCACGTGGTGGTGCCCTGGGCGGCGATCACCTTGGCGTGGTTGAACAGCATGTTGTCGTGGGTGACGTTGATCGCCGGCGACTTGTGGCAGTTCTCGCAGTAGGTCTGGGTGTGACAGGCCGCGCACGTCGCCTTGCCCGCATCGGAGCCGGCGAGGGTCTTGTGATCGAAGACCCAGAACCGGTCGGCGTGGGTGTCGGGCCGCTCCCCGATCAGGAACGACGACGTGGTGCCTGACGCCCCGACCTGCGGGAATGTGTGGCACGTCGCACACGATGACGGGATGGACTCCTTGGACAGGACGCCGTTCTCAACCTTGAAATGCGCGCCGTCGTGACACCGGAAGCAGCCGGGGGAGTTCTTGTGGCCCAGGTTGTCCGGGTAGGTGGAGGCGCTGACCTTCATCTCCGGCGTGGCGACCAGGTTGTAGATGACCTTGATCTCGTCGATCGCCTTGTTCAGGGTGAACGGCTTCTGCGAGACGATCAGCGGGTACTTGGCCTGGTAGTAGCTGGTGATCCCGTCGATCGCCGCCTCGGCGCTGGCGATGGAGCTGTAACTGGCGCTCAGGGTCTTGATCGCCTCGCTCTTGATGTACGGCAGGCTGGGATCGATGAGCCGCCCGGCCATCGCCTGGTCCACGGCCTCGTTGAGCGACGGGACGCGATGCCCGATCCGGTTGTGGCAGTCGATGCAGTCCATCCGCTGCAGCGGGTTCTCCGCGAGGAGCCGGTCGATATCAAGCTGGACCCGGTCGGCCCTGGTGACGTTCCGGTTGGCCACGAACTGGGTGGTGGTGCCGGACTTGTCCGTCACCGTGACCAGCTCGATCTTCTGGGCGCGGCGATCCGTGCTGGAGTACTCGACGTCGAGGTCGATGTGCCAGTGGACGCCGAGGCTGTCAGAGCCGCCGAAGCCGGTCGGCCGGAGCACCATGGCGACGGTGCTGCGCGAGTTGGCCTCGTCGGTGTCGAACTTCTGCTTGAGGATCAGCTTGACGAGCCCGCCGTTGGCGACCAGGGCGTCCGCGTCGTGGCAGCGCCGGCAGGTCTGGCTGGTGGGCGGCAGGTCGGCGTGGCCGGGGGGCGGAATGGGCGTCGGGAAGGTCCCGGTGATCAGCTGGATCAGCTGGCGGGTGCCGTTGAGCTTGGCCTTCACCCAGCCCTGTGCCCCGGGCTCCACGTGGCACTCGGCGCAGGCCAGCTCCCGGTGCGGCGAGATCGCATGGGCCTTCAGCTCCGGGCCCATGGTGTGGCAGCGACCGCAGAAGTCCGCGGTCTCGGTCCACTGGACAGCCATGACGCCGCCCACCGTGATCGCCGACCCGAACCCCGCGACCAGCAGGACCGCGACCAGCCTGCCGCGCCGGCTCCGGAACGTGATGCCGGGGAAGCGGCGCTGCACGAGCCGCGCGGGCGCCCCGACCACCCTGGCGATTGGAGCGACGATGCGGCGCAGGATCCCGCCGCGCCCGCCGCTGGTGCCCGCTGGACGCGCCGACGTCGCCGGCGGTGCCGGCGACTGGGGCGGGGCGTTGGTGGGTTGCGCCTGTGGGGGCCCCGCCTGTGGGCCGGAGCCGGGTGCCGAAGTCATCCCATGATCTCCTTCAGCGCAGCGTCGATCGCGGCTGGGTCGAGCGTCGAGCTCGTGATCTGGTGGAGGACGCCGGTCTTGTCGATGAAGAAATGGGTGGGGATGCCCATGATCCGGTAGGCGCCCGCGAGGCGACTGTCGGGATCCGGGATCCTGGTATAGGTGATGCCCACCGTGTCGGCGTACCGGGTGACGGTGGCCTGTTCCTCAGTGTAGAAGACTTGGACGAGGACGAGACCCCTGTCCTTGTACTTGTCCCAGGCCGCCTGGATGTCGGGATTCTCGGAGCGACAGGGCTGGCACCAGCTGGCACCGAACGTCAGCCAGACGGGCGAGCCGATGAACGAGCTCAGCTGCACGGACTTGCCCAGATCGGTCGTCGTCTTGAAGTCCGGCGCGAGCTGACCCACGGTGGGCCCGCTGCCGCCACTCAGCCCGCCGACGTTCACCTTGGTGAACGTCGTGGACGAGCCGGCGGCCGGCTGGTTGGCCATGTACGCGACCGCGAGGATGATGGCCGCCGTGATCCCCACGATTGCCAGGTTGGTGAGCCGCCCCCTGGGGCGGGTGGACCGGCTGCCGGCCTTCGTGGTCATCGTCGTGGCGCGTTCATGCGGGTGTTCTCCCACGATCTCCGCCGGCCGGTGGCCGGCGGAGTCGCCTGTCCTACTGGCTGAGGCCGGCGTAGCTGTGCAGGCCGCCAAAGAAGTAGTTGCCGAAGTAGGTGAAGAGGGTCGCCAGGAAGCCGATCATCAGGAGCCCGGCCGCCCGCCGGCCGGTCCAGCCGCGGACCACCCGGGCGTGGAGGTAGGCGCCGTAGATCAGCCAGGTGACCAGCGAGGCGGTCTCCTTGGGATCCCAGCCCCAGTACGTGCCCCACGCCTGCTCGGCCCAGACCGCGCCCAGGACGATGGTGAGGGTCAGGAACGGGTAGCCCACGATGACCGCGCGATACGAGATCTCGTCGAGGATCTCGGGCTTGGGCAGGCCGGGCCGGCCCTCGGCCGGCTGGATGAGGTACAGGAGCGCGGCCCCAAACGCCACCGAGAACGTACCGTACGCCACGATCGCCACGGCGACGTGGACCGACAGGAGCAGGTTGTTCTGGAGCGCCGGGACCAGCGGGTCGCTGGTGGTGGGCAGGGTGGCCGCGAGGTAGAGCGCGTAGCCCTGCATCGCCAGCGCGATCGGCAGGGCGATCAGGCCCAGGGTCCGGAGGTGGTACTTGCGCTCAAAGTACAGGTAGGCGCCCAGGGTGCCCCAGGAGAACGCCACCGAGAACTCGTACATGTTGGCGAATGGGCCGTGGCCCAGGGCGATCGTCCGGAAGACCAGTGACGCGCTGACGAAGACGAACGAGAGCCAGACGATGAGCGTCCCGTATGTGGCCAGGGCGCTGGCCCAGCCGGCGCGCGGCGTGCTGATCGACGGGCCGCCGGCGCCGGCAAGCTGCATGCGGGACATGCCCGTCCGCGCCGAGACGAACGCGACCACGTAACACACCAGCGCCAGGCTGAGCGCCAGGACGCTGGCGATGAACGCGTACTCCGACATCTTGAACATGCTGTTGACCCTTCCCTTCTACGAGGCGCTGGGCCCGGCCAGGCCGAGCTTCACGTCGGTGACGAGCTTGGCGAACGCGGCTTCAAACATCACGTCGTGGCGGGTCAGGGCGCCGGCCTCGATGACCGTGCCGTCCTCGCCCTGGCGCACGCGCGCCCAGATGCGCCGGTTCGGGAAGAAGAAGACCAGGCCCACCCCGAAGACCAGGAGGAACGCTCCCAGCCACACGAAGTTGGCGCCGGGGTCGCGCGCCACGATCAGGCCGGTGTAGCGCTGCTCGCGGACGAAGGTGTAGGTGAGGTCGCCGATCTGGACGGGCTTGCCGGGGCCCACGACCTGCGAACCGATCATGGTCTGGGCGGTGCCCTTGTAGACCTCGAACTGGAGCTGGCCGGTCTTGATGGTGGAGTCGACCCGGCCGGAGGCGGGGGTCACGACGTAGATGGCCAGGTCGCGATCCGGCAGGAACAGCTGGCCGATGGTCTCGCTGCCGCTCTGCGACTGGAACTGGAGCGGGACGCCCTGGTCGTACAGGACCGCGCCGGACGCATCCGTGACCTTGACGGCCGCCGCGCCGCCGAAGAACGACTGGTAGAACGAGACGTCGCCGTAGCGCATCGGCTGGTTGACCCTGACATCCGCCTCCATGACCTGGTTGCTGCCATCAAACAGGACCAGGTGGCTGACGTAGTCGGCGGGCTGCCCGCTCTCGTAGTAGGCGTCATTGAAGGAGGTGGCCTGGATGGACAGGTTGGTCCCGTTGCCGACCGCGACCCTGGTGCCCACGGGGGCGACAAAGGCGGTGTCGCGGAAGCCCGCGCTGCCGGCGATCGCGCCGAGGATGATCGCGATGATGCTCAGGTGGGCGAAGACGGTGCCAAACGGGCCCCAGCGGAACTTGTCGGCGTAGATGTCCACGCCGGACCCGCTGGTCGCCACGATGGTCCGGTAGCCGCCGTGCTTGAACTGCGCCTGCACGGCGGCCTGGGCCTGCTCCAGTGTCGCGGGGACCGTGAGGCTGGCCCGGAGCGCGGCGTGCTGGTAGAAGCCGGGGCTCATGGCGATGCGGGGGTTGGTCGCCTGCTTCCAGAGCTTGGGCGCCCGGTTGATCGAGCAGGCCAGGATGCTGGTGCTGAGGAGGACCACCAGGCCGCGGTAGTACCAGGAGCTGAAGACGCCGTAGAAGCCCAGGGCGTCGAAGATGTTCGTCCACCCGCCGTACTTGGGCCGGAGGCCCTCGACCCAGACCGCGTACGCCGTCTTGTCCTCGGCCATGCCCACAGGGACCTGGGCGACCATGGTGCCGACGAAGCTGCACAGCGCGATCGCGAAGATCAGCGCGAGGCCGGTCCGCATCGAGATGAACAGGTGCCAGAGCCGCTCGAAGACGTCAAAGCCGCCGATCTTGAGGTTGTTGCCCTCGAAGTCGTCGAGCAGGTCCGAGCTGCCGGGACGGGCTGGGGGCCTGATCGCTTCGCTCATGCCGTGCGCTCCTAGAGGCCGAACTGGGGGATGATCCCAGCCAGGCGGACGAAGGTGTTGGTGATCATCAGGAAGCCCACCACCACGAGCATCAGCCCGGTGGCCACGGAGACCAGCTGGTGGTGGGTGCGGAACCAGCCCATCCGGTCGCTCACCGCGGTCGCGCCGACGGCGACCAGGATGAACGGGACCGCCAGGCCGGCGGCGTAGGTCACGAGAAGTACGGAGCCCTCGAGGAGGCTGGCGCTGACCGTGGCCAGGCCGATGATCCCGCCGAGGATGGGCCCGATACACGGGGTCCAGCCGGCGGCGAACACGACCCCCAGCAGCGCCGACCGGCCGTAGCTTGGCGTCGCGGGCGCCGCCTGGCCAAAGCCCATCGCGGAGCCGCTGTTCATGCCCACCGGCAGGTGAACCTCGCGGTAGAGGGCGGAGACGTTGATGACGCCCGCGACGTGCAGGCCCATGAACACGATGACCGCGCCGCCCACCTGTCGGAGCAGCCCGGCATAGTCACGCAGGACGTAGCCCACGAGGCCGACGGAGGCCCACAGCGCGACGAAGACCACCGAGAAGCCCAGGACGAACGCGAGCGACTGGCGAAGCGCGATCAGCCGGCGCCGGGCAGCGCCCTCGGGCGCCGTCCCGACCATGTAGCCGACGTAGGCGGGGACCAGCGGCAGGCAGCACGGGGAGGCGAACGAGACGATCCCCGCGAGGAAGGCCACCAGGATCCCGATGCCGGTCATCGCGCGGTTCTCCGGGCCCTTACTTGCTGGGCGACGGGGCGGGCGTACCCGCGGCGGGGCTGGCTGCCGCGGAGGCGCTCGCCTTGGGGGCCGCGCTGGCGGAGGCCGGCGAGGGGCTCGCGTCGAGGCTCGCGAGGTGCGATGCCACGGTCTGGGCCAGCTGCGAGTCAGGCGAGATGGCGACGAGCTTGCCCCACATCTCCTTGACCTTGGCGATGTTTGGCGGGTTGTCGCTGTAGTACAGGAAGCCCAGGTCGTAGTAGGCCTCGAGGTTGGCCGGGTCGATGCCCAGGACCTGCGTCCAGCTGGCCTCGGCCGTGGGATAGTCGGACTGGTTGAAGCTGACGGCGCCCAGGGCCAGGAGGCCGTCGATGTTCTTGGCATCCACCGCGAGGACCTTCTTGATCCAGGTCGTGGACGTGGGGTAGTCCTGGATGGCGTAGTAGGCGTTGGCCAGGCCCATCAGCGTGGGGATGTCGTTGGGGCTGGCGCTCAGCTTCTGCATGAGGGCGGTGACCTCCGTCTCGAAGGCCGCGGCCGCGGCATCGGTGGACGGAGCGGGGGTGGCCTTGGGGGCGCCCAGGTTGTAGCCCCCGACGCCGACGACGGCCACCACGACGATCGCGGCAACCGCCAGCCCCACGCGCTTCAGCATGGGGTTGAGGCCGGTGGCGGGCGCGGCCCCGGTGGTGGCGGCCACCTGCGCGGCCCGGCGCTCGGCCGGCGTGCGGCGGGGCGGAGCCGTCAGCTCACTCTCGTCGTACCACTTCTCGTCGGCGTCGTCCAGGGCGTCCATGGTGTGGCGGCCGCCGCTCGGCAGCACGAGCCCATCGGCAGCAGGCGCGGCGGCGGCGTGGGCCGGGCCGGGCCGAACGGCCGGAGTGGGAGCAGGGGCGGGCATGACGGGAGCGATGAGCGCCGCCTCCGCCGCGGCGGCCTCGGCCGCGGCCACGAGCTCGGCCCGGTCGCCGCTCAGGAGGGCGTACGCCTCGTCGATGGCCCCGGCCTGGCGCGCGGCCCAGCCGCGCAGGACGCCGGGAGCCTTGTCGAGATACGCCGCGATCTCCTCGTGCGCGCTCTCGATCTGCCCGTTGCTGGCCCCGGTGCCCAGGCCCAGGCGGGCCAGGAGCTCCTTCTCCAGGCGCGCGATGGCTTCGTTGGTGCTGGGCATCTGGCTCTCCTGGGTCCGGCGCGCCATGGGCGCCGGAGTGGGACGCTGCGGTTGATAGGCCGATTGTCGATTCCGCATGCGCGCGCAGCCATCTGCCGGGCGGCACGTTTCGGATAGAGGGAGCCCGGCAGACGGTAGACGGCACACGGCCCGGCATATACCGGGGTATAGACAACCGCGTATGCCCTGCCCGCCAGGGGCACGTTCAAGCCGGGCCGCGCGTCGCGGCCCGGCCCGGTCCGGCCGGCGAGTGGATCAGGGCGCCCCGGGCGACGGTGTTGGGCCGGTGTAGCCGTTGTTCCCGATGGTCCCCGTGGGGTCGTGACACAGCTGGCAGGTACCCCGGCCGCCGACCTTGAGGAGGCGGCTATCGCCCGACGTCACGGGGCTGCCGACGGGGCCGGCGTTCAGCGTCCAGGCCGGCAGGCTCCCGCCTGGATCCTTCTGGTCCAGCGCGTTGGCACCGGTCATGAGGGCGTTGGAGCCGTGCGACACGTGGCACTGGAGGCACCCGTAGTTCATCGTCGAGTGCCGGTACGCGAAGATGGGGTCGCCGGTGTTGATGATGGGGGGCGGATCGCCCGCCTCGTTCGACAGGCCGATGTAGCGGGTATGGCAGCGGAGGCACCAGGCGGTCATCAGGCCCGTGGAGTTGGCCGGCGGCGTGCCGCCGTTGGCGACCGCGTTGGTCGGTGACTGGCCGTCCCAGCCGGACTGGATCGGGTCCTGGGCGCCCGAGTTGGTGTACCACGGGTAGCGCTTCCGCCAGTAGTCGCCCTGGTCCGCGGTGAAGGTGCCCACCACGTCGGTCGCGAAGCTGCCCGGCAGGACCGTGTAGTTCCGTGTCGCGTCGGTGGGGTTGGGTGTATCCGCCACCTCGACGGCCACGCCGGTCGAGGTCCACCCGGGAACGCCATCGGCAGCCCAGTCGGCCCCGGGCAGCGTGTTCAGCATCCGGTACTGGCCGTTGCCGTGGGGGTTGTGGCACGAGATGCACTCCAGGTCGGCCGGACCGGCCCCGGCGCCGGCGGTTCCCTCGGGCCCGTTGCCCCAGGCCGTCCCCTCGCCCAGGTGCACGGATGTCACCGGCTGCGACTGGGAGAGGACCGGGACCTTGGCGAGGAAGCGCGTGTTGGTCACGAGACGAGTCGGGTCCATGGAGTCGATCAGCGCATAGCTGATGCCGCCGCCACGAAGGGCGCCCATGATCGGGTCCGTGGCGGGCGTCGCGGTCCACGTGGCCGGCACGTACTGGACCCCGTGGACGACGTCGGTGGTGGCCCCGTTGCCGTCGTGGCACGTCAGGCACAGCGCGTTGGGATCCGGGGCGACGATCAGGTACTGGCCCTTGCCGGTGTGAAGCCGGTGGCAGCCGGCGCACGTATCCGCCGTCAGCGAGCCGATGCCGCTGTTGATGTTGGCGTTGTGCGGGCCGCCATCCGCCAGGACCGGGACTGCCAGCAGGAACAGCCACAGGGCCGCGCAGGCGGCGAGCAGCGAGAGTCGGCGGAGGGTCATGGCGTCACCGTGATGTAGCCGGTCCTGGTCATCGACATGTTCAGACCTCCCGAGGTCCGGGTGACCGTCAGGGTGACGCTGTAGGTCCCGGCCACGGTGTAGGTGTGCGTTGGGTTCTGGGACGTCGCGGTGCCGCCGTCCCCAAACGTCCATGCGAAGAGGGCCGCCGCCGGCGTGATGTAGCGGGTCGCGTCCGTGAACGACACGACGAGCCCGGAGACGCCCTTGGAGCCGGAGGTGGGGCTGGCCGTGAAGCCCGTTCCGGGGGCGACCGTGTAGGCGGAGAAGCTGGTCGTGTGGGTGTAGCCGTGGCAGCGCAGGGCACACGACCCGTTGCCGGACCCATTGGGAGCGTTCCACGTGGGGCTGCCCGTGCCCCCGGCGCCGGTCACGTTGGGGGCGAAGTTGACGAGGCTGGTGTAGTTGGTGGAGCGCGCCACCGGAGCCGTGTCGCCGGCCTTGAAGGCCAGTGCGTTGGAGTGGATCCGGAAGTGGCACTCGGCGCAGATCGCGTAGCCGCTGCCCGCGCCCGCAACGTCGATGGACGTACTTGAGCCGGAGCCGCCGATGTCGCGGATGTGCCGGCCGTGAAGCGAGAATGAGGTAAAGGTCGAGCTGGGGTCCTCGTTCGTGTTGGCGAACGGGGCCTCGGTGTGGCACAGGAAGCACAGCGCGAAGTCGACGGCGCTGTAGGCCTGACCCTGCGACTTCAGCACGCGATCGCGATACGGCGCGATGAGGATGCCGCGGTTGGCGCTCGCGTGGGGCGCCTCGTACGCGGTGGCGGCGGGCTTGAGCGGGGTGGCCGAGGCCGTCTGGTTGACCGTCGTGGGATCGCCGTGGCACTGGGTGCAGCGGACCAGCGAGTCCACGGTCAGCTCCCATGCCTTGAAGGGCGAGGTGCCCGACAGGCTCCCCTGCATCTGGCGCGACAGGTTCTTGCCGCGGGCCTCGACCGGGTGGAAGGCGGTGTTGGCCGGGTTCATCTCGAGGCCCTTGTCCAGCGCCCAGTACGACGGGTTCGTGGTGCTCCGCACCGGCAGCGTGGTGTTGCCCGAGTGGCACTTCAGGCAGAGCTGGTACTCGTAGGTGAGCCCGGGGGCGTCGGCGCTCAGGCGGATGAGCTGGTAGGTGGGCGAGGTGGCCGCGGCCCCGTTGGTGACGCCGACGCCCGAGGCCGCGGCGATATCGCCGGAGGCCGTCCAGCCCGTCGTCGACTGCTGGGGCCGGGTGCTGGTGGCGTTATGTGGCTGGTGGCAGTCGGCACACACCGCGTGGCGGTTGGCCAGCCCGGTGAATTCGTCGTTCTCGTCCAGGACATGCAGGCTGGCGCTGGACTCCGCGACGGGGTGCGAGTAGTACGAGGCCGTGGCCGCGTTGTTGGCCGGCTTGCCAGTGAAGGCGGCCAGAACATTGAAGGTGGCACCCGTCGTGTGGCACCGGTAGCAGAGGGCGGCCTGCGTGCCGGCGACCGTGCTGAGCATCACGCTCTTGCCCGAGTGCGACACGTGGCACGCCGCGCAGCTGTCCTCGGTGAGGCTGTTGGATGGGATGTGCGGGCTGGTGCCGGCGTACGGCCCCACGTTGGGCGCATCAAGCTTGTAGAGGGGGAGCGCGGGCCCAACGGTCGTCCCGGAACGCTGCGTAGCGGTGAGCTCGTACTTGACGCCGGGCCGCGGCGTGGGACTTGGCTCGGGGGTGGGACTTGGCTCGGGCGTGGGGGTGGGCGTCGGGCTGGCCACGGGCGCCGCGCTGGGGTCCGGCGTGGCGGAGGGATCCGGGGTGGGCACCGGGGTCGGCGTGGAGCCCGGGGTGGGCGTCGGCGACGCGGTGGGCGTCGGCGACGGGACCGGGGTCGGCGTCGGATCCGGGGCGGGGATGGGCGTGGGGATGGCCGCCGGCGAGGTGCTGGGAGCCGGGCTGGGAGTTGCCACGGGCGGCGGGGTTGCCACGGGCGGCGGGGTGGCCACGGGGGTAGCTGTGGGGTCCGCCGCGATCACCGTGCCGGCCGCCGCGAAGCCCAGGACCGCCGCCATCAGCAGCGCCTGAAGCATTCGACGGAGGGACACGAGATCCGAGCGGGAGGGACGGTCCACGATGCGGCTCGCCTGCTGGTAGCGGGTTGGGGGGTCAGGCGACCGGGCGATCCTGGTCGGAGCTGGCTGGAAGAGGTGCGGGGTGGCCACCGGTGGTGGCCACCCCGACTTGAGCTACGGGGTTGGGGTTACGGGAAGACGACTTCCGTGATGCGGGTGGCCGTGCCACCGGTGGTGCCACCGGCGCTGACCGTCGAGGCCGTCGCCGTCGGCGCGCCGCTCGTGGACACCTGGAAGGTGTTCGCGTCGACGACGTTGAAGACGAGGTAGATGCCGTCAGCGAGCTTCGAGTTGCCGGCGATCTTCAGGACGTCGCCCTTCGAATAGCCGTGGCTCGTCGCCGTGATGTTGCCGCTGGAGTCGATCGTCGTGATCGTGACCGGAGAGCCAGCGAGATAGCTGTTGTAGTTGTTGCTGCCGAAGGTGCTCGTGGGATCGTGGCAAACCTGGCAGGTGCCGCGGTTGTCGATCTTGAGCAGCCGGCTGGAAGCCGACACGAGAGCGTTCGGCAGGGCGACGGTGGACGAGTTGGCGCCGGTCATCGCGGCGTTGGTGCCGTGAGCCACGTGGCATGTGGTGCACGCGCGGTTCGGGACGGTCCGGTGCTGGTACGTGTAGATGGGATCGACGTTGAGTGTGCCGGCGGTCGTGGTGCCGTCGGTGCGCGGGAACCACCAGGACGACGCGGTCTGCGGCATGTTCTTCCGGATGACGGAAGGCATCACCGCGCCGGTGTTGGCAGTCGGGGCGCCGGAGACGGTCACATCGAACGTCGCGCCGCCGCTGGTCGAGGACACCGTGAAGGTGGTCGTCGACCCGACCGACTTGACGTAGAAGGCGCCGTTCGCGTTGGTGCTGGTGGCCGCCGCGACACCGCCGATCACGACACGGTCGCCGACCACCAGGCCGTGCGCCGCGCTCGTGGTGTAGGTCTCGGTGGTGGCGTCAACGGACGCGACGCGGTACTGGCTGGCCACGACCGACACGGTGCCGAAGGCGCCGCCGTTGGTCGTGATGTCGAGCGCGGTGCCGCCCTGCTTCGACGAGAGGGTGACCGTCGTCGTGCTGGGGACCGTCTTGACGTAGTAGAGGGCGTTGAAGGTCGCGCCAGCGGCGAGACCGTTGTGGTCCGCGATCAGGACGTAGTCGCCAATGGACAGGCCGTGGGCGGCGGACGTGGTGATCGTGTTGGCGGTGGCGTCAGACGAGCTGATGCTGAACCGCGTGCCGGAGTCGGCCGAGAGGCCGGCGACCGTGAAGGCCGTCGTCGTGGGAACCGTCAGGACGGTGTAGTCGCCGTCCGCGATGCCCGCCGCGCCCGAGACCGTCACGACGTCGCCGATGACGAAGCCGTGGGAGGCCGAGGTCACGATGGTGCCGCTCGAGAGGACATCCGCGAAGACGCCCTTCGCCGAGGCGGCGGAGGAGCCGGCGTCGAGGCCGTTCGGGTTCGGGTTCTGGACCGACAGGTAGCGGGTGTGGCAGCCGGAGCACCAGGCGGTGATCTGGGTGTTGAACCCGACCTGGCCGGCATTCACGTCGCCCGCCAGGGTCACGGTGGCCGGGACGCCGTTGGGGGCGTCGTCGGAGCCGCTGCTGGTGGCGAACGGAACGGCCCGGTGGAAGTAGTCACCGGCGGTCGCGCCATAGCTGGAGACCTGGTCGGCGTACAGCAGGTAGCTGGCGGCCGTGCCCTGGGTGCCCTGGGCCTGGATGACCGTGTAGTTGCGGGTCCGCTCGGGGTAGCCGGTGGCCGGGTCGATCGTGCCAACGGGCGCGTCGGTGACCGGGGCGCTGGAGCGCGAGACGGAGGTGGCCGTGCTGGCCGTGATGTCGAAGACGGTGATGCCGCCGGCGACCGTGATCGTCCCGATCTGGAACTTGGTCCCATCCGGCACGGCAACCACGGTGAACGGGCTGCTGGGGCTGCCGGTGATGGTCAGGCCGCTGATGGTCACGAGGTCGCCGACCTGGAAGGGATGGCCGACCGTCGTGATGATCGTGTCCGCGGCGAGGTTCACGGTGGCGTTCAGGGCGACCGGGTCGGTGACCGACTGGGTGGCGCCCGATGCCGTGGGCAGCGGGTTGAGGATGCGGTAGTTGCCATTCCCGTGCGGGTTGTGGCAGCTGGTGCACTCGAGCTCAACGGTGGGCCCGACGCCCGAGCCGTTCGCGCCGTTGCCCCAGGCGATGCCATTGCTGTCATCGACGCCGGAGTAGGTCGGCAGGTGCATGTGCGCTGAGGTGGTCGCCTCGGCGACGCCGACGGGGACCTGCCCCTTCAGGCTGGTGCCGTTCGACAGCCGGATGGGCTGGTCGAGGCGCGCCTGGAGGAAGCCGCCGGCCCGAAGGGCACCGAGCTGCGTTCCGCTGGCGTCAACGCCCAGGCCGGACCGCTGCTGCCAACCCGCGGCGCTGTACGCGGCTGCCGGCTGGTACTGGACACCGGACACGACGTTGGTCGTGGCGCCGGCGGCATTGGGGCCGTGGCACGTGAGACACAGGTTGGTCTCCGTGTCGGCGACGATCATGTACTCGCCCTTGCCCGTATGGAGCCTGTGGCAACCGGCACACGTGTCGGATGTCAGGACCGTTGAGCCGCTGTTCGTCACTGCGACATGCGGGCCACCATCGGCAAAGGCGGGAATCGCGGCAAGGAACAGCCATAGCGCGCCCATCGCGAGCAGAAGCGGCAATCGCCTCACTGTCCCCACCTCCTTTCTCTGCGTATCAGCAGAAGTGCGTTGGATCAAGACCGCTAGAGCCGGCGGCAGGGCGTAGATCGCAGGCGCCTCCTTGTTGCACTCGGTCCGCTGGTTCCACATTCCTGTTGCCTTTCTGCTGTGCCGCCCGCCGTGTAGACGGTGACGCGCGCAACGGGGACAAGGTCATGTGTTGAATCTTGCTCAGGAGACGCCGAGTTCCCATCCACCGTCCGGTAGATATCCGGTACAGGACCCCGCCGTTGTGCCGCGCCGGAGACGAGCTGTCTCCCGGCGGCGTGCGCTGGCGAGGCCCTGGCCCCGGCGGGCTGCCGGACAGCCAAACGCCCCCGGCCCAAGGGCAGGGGGCGTTCCCGAACGGAACCAGGCGCGAGGTCAGTAGGTCCAGACCTGGATGCGGTCGTTGAAGGTATCGGCGATGTAGATCCGACCCCGCGTGTCGGTCGCGATGCCGTTGGGGAAGGCGAACATCCCGTCCGAGGAGCCCAGCTGGCCAAAGCTGCCCAGCGGGCTCAGCGTCTTGACCCCGGTCCTGTACGTGCCGAAGACCGAGACCACGCCGCCGGTGGTGTCCACGGTCACGACCCGGCCCGCGTTGTCCACCGTGATCCCGCGCGGCACGCCCAGGGTGGCCGTCCCGCTGCCCCGGCCCATCTGGCCCAGGAGCGCGCCGTCCTTGCCGAAGTAGAGCAGCCGGCCGTTGTTGCTGTCCGCGACGTAGGTGACCCCGGCCGAGTCCACGGCGATGCCGTTCGGGAAGTTGAGGTTGTCCGACTCCGCCATGACCCGCAGGACCTTGCCGTCACGGTCAACGACCAGGGCCTTCTGCGTGGGGCCCGAGAAATCCGAGACGTAGAGCAGGCCGTCGGCGTCGAACGCCAAGCCGATAGGCTGCCAGCCGGGGCGCGACGGAGTCAGCAGGAACTGCCGCTGGTACGTGCCATCGCGGTTGTAGACGTAGATCGCGCCGGCCGGGCGGTCCGACACGTAGACATCGCCGGACTTGGGGTCTACTGCCAAGTATGACGACTGATGCTCCTTGGTGTCGGGCCACGGGAGGGTGCCGGCGGGCTTGCCGGAGCCATCGAAGATCATCCCCTCCACTTGCTGCCCCGTCTGCGTGACGTAGATCCGGTCGCCGGAGGCCGAGACGGCGATGCCGACCGGGCGCTTCACGCCGTAGATGGCGGTGGAGTACTTGGGCACCTGCGACACCGGGATGACCGGCAACGGGTTGATGGGCTGGCGGAAGAGCAGGTACCACCCGAACAGGAGGATCAGAATCAGCAGCCCCGCGGCCAGGACGAGGAGCGCGATCAGCTTGCGCCGGCGGCGACGCTGGTCGGCCTCCGCCTGCGCCGGGGTAGGATCCTGCCGGGCCTTGGGGCTGACGGAAGCGGTCATGGCTTGGAGCTCCCGGCGCTGGGCGCCGTTGTTGCCGGCGCGGCCGTGGCCGGCGCTCCGGTTGCCGCCGGCACCACGGGCGCCACCCGGCCCATGCCCAGCCGGGCGGACGAGTTGGTCGGGTCGATCGCGAGCGCGGCCCGGTAGTAGGTTGCGGCGCTGGTGGTGTCGCCCTTGAACTCGTACAGGATCGCCAGGCCGACGTTGGCGTCGAGAGCTGCGGGTGACTTGAGGATGGCCTTGAGGCGCTGCTCGGCCTGGGCCGACTTCCCGTTGGACAGGTCGGCCATGGCGCCGGCCCACTCGGCCTCGGAGGCGTTGCCGGACTTGGCGTACGCGTCGGCCAGGGCGAGATAGGGCTCGGCCCAGCCCACCGGCACGAAGGCGGAAGCCGCTCGGAGCGTCGCGACGGCCTTCTCGAACTCGCCGGTCTGGGTGAAGGCCTGGCCGATCAGGTACATGGCATCCGCGTCGGACCGGGTGATGCTCAGGGCCTTCTCCAGCCAGACGATGGCGTCGGCGGGTCGCGACTGTTTCATCGCGACGTTGCCCAGGCCAAAGTAGGCGGTCGCCAGCTTGGGATCCGAGTTGGCCATCTCGCCGCCGATGGCGGTGTCCACCACGGCCTTGAAGTCCGCGCCGGCCTTGTCGAGATCGTTGAGGCCCATGTACGCGCTGGCGCGCCCCAGCGTCGCCTGCTCGACGGCCTTGCCGGTCGCGATGATCTGGTTGTACTGGTCGATGGCGTCCAGGAAGCGCCCCTTGGCGACGTAGGTGTCCGCCAGCTGGCCGCGACTGGCAATGTCCGTGGGGTTCTCCCGGACGGTCTGCTCCAGCGTGGCGAGGCGCTGATCGACGATCTGGGGGGTAGCCGGTCGCCACCGGTCAATCGCGTAGAACGCGGTAAAGGCGATCACGCCGACCACCAGGATCAGCGCGAGGCGCTTGATCCAGCGGGTGAGGTCGCGGTCGCTCGGGAGCCGGTCGGACGGGACGCGGAGCTTCATCTGGCTACCTGGCAAGCGAATTCCAGTGGTCCGAAGGGTCGTTGCACGCTTCGTTCGGATGAGCGGTGGACCGGGCCAGCCCCGCACCGGGAAGGGATCGGAGCACGAGGCAGGCCCAAGTCCACGTGCCTAATCTCGCTGACGCGGCCCCGCGATCCCATCCGTCGAGCGGTAGATATCCGGTACAGGGGAGGGCCCGATCGCACGGTTGGTGGTCTATCTCCGGGTGCACGGTAGCACCCGGGGCCCGGACCACCGCGACGCAGGGTCAGCCCGGGACGTCCTGCCAGCCCACCTCGACGACGCCCGGGCCGGACTCGCGCACCTTCATGCGGTTCAGCGGCCTGGGCGCCGGCCCGGACAGCACCACGCCGTCCATCCCGAACTCCGCCGAGTGGCAGCGGCACAGGAACCGGCCGCGCGGCTTGTCCCAGTCGTACAGGCAGCTCTGGTGGGTGCAGCGCGGGTCGTAGGCGGTGATGGTCCCATCCGGGGCAAGCACCAGCCACGCGCCGCCGAAGCCCGCTGGGGGTGGCGCCGATGCGCCGGGCGGGCTGGCCGATGGGGCTGGCCTGGCGGCCTCCGAGGATGGGTCGGCGGTGGCCGGGCCCTGGGCGAACGGGAGGTCCGCCCAAGCCGGCTGGTTCATCGTCAGCGCGGTGACGTTCACGCGGACCCAGCGGGGCGGGGATGGCGTCGCGGCAGGACCCGTGCAGCCGGTCAGCTCCAGGGCGGCGGCACCCGACAGCGTGACGGCACCCAGCAGGAAGCGGCGACGCGAGAGCGGGCCGGCCAGGACCTCGTCAGGCCCCGACACTGCGCAGCGCCGTGGCGACCCGCTTGGCCGTGACGGCGCCGACGGGGCCCGTGACCGGGCCGGCCGGAACGCCGGAACCAATCACGGGCACGGGCGGCTCGGCGCCAAGCGGCAATTCGGCGGCGAGCGGCGACCCGGGGGCAAGGGCCTCGCTCCGGTCATGCCTGTCGCGGCCATGGATGACGCGCAGCAGCTCCTCGGGCTGCGGGGGCAGCTCGTCGCGGCGCCACGTCCACGTTGGCCCGGCATCCAGCCCCACGTCGATGACGAGAGCCGACGGGGCCAGGCGCATGAGGTCGAGCGCCTGGACGGGCGGCGTCCGCTCGAGGATCACCACGTCGGGGCCATTGACCAGGGCCCGCTCGGCGCCGTCCAGGTCGTCGACGTGGACCATCTCCACGAACAACCCGGGGTCGGCAGCCAACAGTCGCCCAAGCCCCTCGCCCAGCAGGGGATGCGAGTAGAGGATGACCACCTGTTGACGCCCGTCTCGCACCTGAGCCTCCACCGTGACCGTCGGTGATTGGGGCCGAGGCTAGGCGCTCTGGAAGCGGTAAACCATCCGCTGGACGGCACAGGCGTGGGTGTACCCGATCCACCGAGGGGGTATCGAAGGGAACAGGCCGGAGATCAGACGGCGTAGACCCCGCGGCCCCCGGGGACGGGCGGGCTAGTTGCCGCCGATGCCGATGCGGGCACCCAGGCCGTGCCGGACGACGTACGCGGCGGCCTGGATCCGGTTCTCCAGCTGGAGCTTCTCGAGGGCGTTGTGAACGTGGTTCTTGACGGTCCCCTCCGTGATGGAGAGGCGCGTCCCGATCTCCTTGTTGCTCAGACCTTCGGCCACCAGCTGCAGGATCTGGACCTCGCGCGCGGTGAGCTCCGGGCCGCTGGGCTCCGGAGTGGCCACCGGCCGGCGGTCCGAGTGCTCCCGGAACTCGCGCAGGAGACGGCCGGCGATGGCCGGCGAGAGGGCGGTCTCGTTGCGCATGACCGCCCGGATCAGGTCGTACAGCTGCTCCGGGCGGAGGTCCTTGAGCAGGTAGCCGTGGGCCCCGAACTTGATGGCGTCGAAGACGTGCTCGTCGGCCTCGGAGACCGACAGGATCACGACCTTCATGTTTGGCAGCTCGTCGCGGATCCGGCGGGTGGCCTCCACGCCGGTCATGACCGGCATCTCCACGTCCATGCACACCAGGTCGGGCTGGAGCTGGTGTGCCATCTCCACGGCCCGCAGGCCGTTCTCCGCCTCGCCGACGATCTCGAAGTCCGGCTGGTCGCCGATCAGCGAGGCGATCGCGCGCCGGAAGAGGGCCTGGTCGTCGACCAGGAGGATCCTGATTGGCTGGGACGCCGGGACGCTCATGTGCGCGTCATTCTGGCGCCGATGCGCGGCCGATGCGCGGAAGACCCGGGACCGGCGTCAGGGGAACCATGGCGATGACGCGCGTGCCGCGGCCCGGCGCCGAATCGACGCGCAGGGTGCCACCTACCAGCTCGATCCGTTCGCGCATGGTCTGGACGCCAAACCCGCCATCGCGGTGGATCATGCTCCGGCTGGGATCGAACCCGCGGCCATCGTCCTCGATGACGATCGTGAGCATGCCGGCGGGCTCGCCGTTGGTGATCCGGATGCGGGCCGTGGTGGCCCGCGCGTGCTTGCGCACGTTGGTCAGCGCCTCCTGGATGACGCGGATGATCTGGATCTCGCTGTCGCTGGGGAGCGAGAGATCACCCTCGATCGTCGTGTCGAGCATGGTCCGGACGCCGGACTGGTGGCTGTACTTCTCGACGTAGGCGGCCAGGCTCTCGATGAGGCCACGGTCCCGGCTGGCCTCGCGCAGGCCCAGGATGGCCTCCCGGACGTCGCGGTAGGCCTCCTCCGCCACGTCGGCCAGGTCGGTCAGCTCCGTGGAGACCCGCGGCAGCGGCGCCAGGTCCGGCTTGGAGAGGAGCGCGCGGAGGCGCAGGTGCGTGCTGCCCAGGACCTGGGCCATGGAGTCATGCAGCTCGCGCGCGATCCGGTCGCGCTCCGCCAGGATGGCGCTCTGGCGCTCGTGCTCGCGCAGGCGGGCGGCGGTGATGGCGATCGCCGCGAGGCCGGCCATCGTCATGAGGTAGCCCCGGTCCCGCTCGCTGAACGGCTCGCCCGAGTGAGATGCGATCCACAGGTCGCCGTAGGCCTCGCCGGGGCTCCAGATGGTTGCCTGCAGCGAGTGCGCGAAGTCCGCCGCGGTCCCGACGCCGCAGCTGTGCTCGCGCCCGCGCCCGTCGCCGACCGGCGGGCACTGGCAGGCCACGCCATCCGCGACCGCGGCCGCCAGGTCCTGCTGCCCCGCGAAGTCGTTGAGGATCGCCTCCGTCAGGCACATCCGCCCCACATCCGCGCCGAGGCGGTCGCGGGCACCGTTCACGATCGTGGCGATGATCTCCGAGAGCGGTGCCTGGCTGCCAATCTGGAGGAGCGTCTGATAGAGCGTGTGGCCCTCGTACTTGCGTCGCTGGAGGTCGCCGACGAGCTGGCCGATCTGGATGGCACCGGCCAGCAGGTTGCCGATCGTGTGGAGCGCCTCGGGGGAGGGCAGGCGCTCGGCGCGGGACTCGGGCACGGTCAGCTTGAGGTGACCGAGCAGGTTGGGGCCCGTCCCGAGGGGGATCTCCACGGCGCGTTCGGGGGTGCTCAGGCCGTCCCGCGCGGCGCGACGCGGGTCGTCGTAGACCTGGCGCCGGTCAACGTGGTGGCCCGGCTCGATGGCCGGCACGTGGATGGAGATGTGGCCCGCCCGCGTCTCCTGTGCGATCGAAAGGAGCGCGGCCCGCATGACCTGGTCCACGTCCAGCTCGCCCTGGATGGCGAGGGAGACCCCGGTGACCACCGCCATGTCGCGGTTCTGGCGCACGGTCTCGCGCTGGGTCGCCTCGATGTTGAAGAAGAGCACGAGGCCAAAGCCCACGGCGGCAACGACGGCCAATCCGGAGGAGAGGAGATTGGCGGCATCGGCCCCGAAGGCCGAAACCAGGACCGTCGCGTGAACGGCCTGAAGCGCCAACAGGAAGAGGGCCGGGGCAACGATCCCGATCCACTTCAGGTAGCGCAAGGTGCGCGGCCCGGCATGCTGGTCCATGGGTTCCCTTCCCTGGCAACGCCGGACTGTCGGAATCCGCGTCGCACGAAGAGTATCCCGGTGTATGCGATTGCGCGGTCAGAGACCGTCGGCCCTTGGGCGGGGGGCCGTTCGGCCCGGATTTCATGGGCCGATCCGGACTGACGACAGGCACGGGGCCGGCGACGGGCACGGGGCCGGACGGCCGTCATGGGTCAGATCCTTCCGGGGTGCGACAATTTGATCATGCACTGGATGTCTGAACCCGAGGGCTGGATTGCCCTGCTGACGCTGACCGCCCTGGAGATCGTCCTGGGCATCGACAACATCATCTTCCTGTCGGTCATCACCAGCCGCATCCCGCACGAGAACCAGGCTCGTGTCCGCTCCGTGGGCCTTGGCCTGGCGCTGCTGATGCGCAGCGTGCTGCTCCTCGGCCTCTCGGCGCTGGTCGCCCTGACCGCGCCGCTCGTCACGATCCTCGACGTGGAGATCTCGGGCCGCGACCTGATCCTGATCCTCGGCGGGTTGTTCCTGATCGCCAAGGCGACGACGGAGATCCACGAGGGCCTGGAAGGCGAGCCGTCCGACGCGGACGAGGGCGAGCCCGTCTCCCGCGGCTCCACGGGCTCCAAGGCCCCGCGGCGCGCTCCCAGCATCAAGGCGGCGCTCATCCAGATCGTCCTGCTCGACGCCGTGTTCTCGCTGGATTCCGTCATCACCGCCATCGGCATGGCCGACGACGTGTCGATCATGATCTCCGCGGTCGTCATCGCGATCGGGGTCATGCTGTTCGCGGCGGCGCCGCTCGGGCGCTTCGTGGAGGAGCATCCCACGATCAAGATGCTGGCCCTGAGCTTCCTGCTCCTCGTCGGCATGTCGCTGGTCGCCGACGGCCTCGACGTCCACATCCCCAAGGGCTACATCTACTTCGCGATGGGGTTCTCGGTGTTCGTGGAGTTCCTCAACCTGCGGGTGCGGTCCAAGCGGACGGAGCCGGTCCACCTGCACCCCGGCCTGGACGAGCCGTCCGAAGGCTGAGGCAGGGCGGGTGGCCCGAGCCTCGAAGCGGCCACGGGACGACGAAGCGGCCGCCTGAATCACGAAGCCGCCGGCGGACCGGCGGCTTCAGCGTGATCCGGGCGTGACCCCGGGGTGAGACCTCGGGCGGCGGGGTGGAGGTCCCGCCACCCGGGGGGTCAGTGGGCGCAGGAGCGCGGGCTGCCCTCGTCGTCCTCGGTGCGGAAGCTGGATCCGCAGCCGCAGGCCGCAACCGCGTTGGGGTTGTTGACCGTGAAGCCGGCGCCCATCAGGGTGTCGATGTAGTCGATCTGCGAGCCGCTCAGCAGCTTGACGCTCTGGCCATCCACGTAGACCTTGACGCCCTTCTCGACGACGACGCAGTCCTCCGGGGTGGGAGCGTCCTCCAGCATCATGCCGTAGCGATAGCCGCTGCAGCCGCCCGAGTACACGTACACGCGGAGGCCGATCGCGGGGTTGGCCTCGGCCGCGGTGAGCTCCTGGAGCTTGTGCGCGGCGGCGTCGGTCAGCGACACGTTGATGGCCGGGGTGGCCTGGAACTCGAGCTCGATCATTCGGTGCATCCTCTTCGGAGGCCGGGCCGCCACACTGCGGGGACGGCGTGGGACGAATCGACTGAGATCCTACGCCGGGCTCGTAATTTCGGCAACAGTGACGCCAGTATCGGTCCGAGCGCGAGGCGGCGCGAGACGGCGCCGGGCGGCTGACCGGACCCGCATGCACGGCGGCCGGGCGGTGCGTCGCGGAACCGGACCCCCGTCCCCTGGCCGGCGGGACCATCGGCTGGCCGCCGGCCGGTAATCGCGCGGCCCTCCCCGCGTTCTGTCAGCACGGACTCATCTGATCGGCCATCCGGCCGGTCGCCGCCCAGGCAGATCGGGAGTGTGCGATGGATCAGCACCTGGATCAGGGTACCGGCGACGCCGGTGCGGGCACCTCGGGACGGGCCGAGCTGCTGGACGACTGGACCCGGCCGGTCGGCCGGGCCGCCGTGCGGCGCGGTCGACAACTCCCCAACCTGCGCGTCTCCACGCCCGTCGCGTTCCTCGCGGGCGTGCTGGTGACGGCGCTGGTGGCCGGGGCGGCACTGCGGCCCGGCGCCGCGGCCGATCCGGCCTCTGCGGCCGGAGCCGGCGCGGTCGGCGCCGGCGCGGGCGGTGGCGGCGAGAGTGCGGCCGGGCGAGACGCGTCCGCCGATGGCGACAGCCTCGGAAGCCGCGGCGACAGCGAGACCGGATGGATGGGCGGCTTCACGACCGGCGTGGCCTACGTGGTTCAGCCCACGGCGGCGCCCACCGCCGCGCCCACCCCGACCCCGGAGCCCACCGCAGCGCCGACGCCCGAGGCCACCCCGGAGCCAACGCCCGAGCCGACACCCGAGCCGACGCCGACGCCCGCACCGACGCCGGTGCCTGCCCTGAGCCTCGCGCTGAGCATCAAGGCCAACCACCCGTACCTGGCATGGTCGGTGTGCGACGGCGTCGCGTTCGACTACTACAAGGTGGTCCGCTCCACCGACTCGAGCGTCTCGTGGCCGACCGGCGCCGGGGACACGCTGGTGGCCGCCGTCAGCCCCGGTGGCAGCCTGAGCGCCGGGGACGCGAGCGCCCCCGCCAGCACCCGTCTCTATTACCGGGTCTTCTGCGTCAAGTCCACCAACGGTGGCTGGACCATCCTCCGGTCGAGCGCCACCAGGTCCATCGACAGCCCGGCCCCCACGGAGCCGCCGGCCGCGCCGACGCCATGCACCCTCATCCTGGCCGGGCCGGTCGTCGCCTCGATCACGATCACCGCGCCGACGACCGCCACCGTGGTCGGCGGGCCGGGCGTCACGCTCTCCTGGACGGCGTGCACCAGCGCCAGCCTGACCTACTACAAGGTGGTTCGCTCAAACAGCCCGGACCCCTCGTACATCCGGTCCACCCCCGGCAGCACGCTGATCGCGGCGATCACGCCGGGCAACGGGACGGCGTTCGTTGACCATCCCGGCTCGGGCACCTGGTATTACCGGGTCGAGGCCGTGGGCGACAACCCCGACGGATCGCACTGCCTGCTGGGCCAGACGGCCGTCGTCACGGTCACGATCCCCTGACCGGGCCGAACGAGTAGGGGCGTGGACAGGTACGGACGGGCGATGGTGGGCGCGGCTCGGCCCGCCCACCATCGAGCTCCGAATGTCCGATGACACGACCGCGACCCGCATGGACACCGTCCGGGAGCAGGCCCTCGTGGCGCGCTCCCGGACGGACGCGTCCGCGTTCGGAGAGCTGTACGACTTCTACCTGCCC
The DNA here is from genome assembly GCA_903822495.1 of uncultured Chloroflexota bacterium. Taxonomy (GTDB): domain Bacteria; phylum Chloroflexota; class Limnocylindria; order Limnocylindrales; family CSP1-4; genus CAIJPD01. The sequence goes on from CAIJPD010000050.1 coordinate 78,053, forward strand.
CGCCTGCACGGCTACCTGCTCCGCCGGGCCGGAGATCGCTCGGTGGCCGAGGACGTGACCGCCACCACGTTCCAGCGGGCGCTCGAGGTGATCAGGAGCGGCAACTTCCGCAACGAGTCGTTTGGAGGCTGGCTCTACCGGGTGGCGTCGAACGCGCTCGTGGACCACGTCCGGCGCTCCCGGCGAACCGTGCCCCTGGGCACGCGGGCCGGTGACGGCTGGGGGGACATCGACGACGCCGACCCGCGCGGGGTCGACGCCCTGGGCGACGACGCGGCCGCGGCCGCCTTCACGGCGACGCTCGACCGCGATGAGCTGGGACGGGCCATCCAGCGGTTGCCGGAGACGCATCGGCGCCTGATCGTCCTGCGCTTCTTCGACGGCCTGGAGACCGACGAGCTGTGTGGCCTCCTGGGCTGCTCTCGCGCGACCTACGCCGTTCGGCTCCATCGCGCGCTCCGCGCGCTGCGGGCCGTCCTGGCCGAGGAGTCCATCGATGCGGCCTGAGGAACCCGCCCGGCCCGCCGCGCCACGCCCGCAGCCAGACCGCGGCGGCGACCCGTGGTGGCGCCCGCGCGCCGGGACACCGGCCGACGAGGCCGCGCTGGGCGGCGACGCCGAGCCGCTTGACCGCGAGCTGGAGCCGCTCGTGGCCGACCTCGAGGCCGCGGGCGCCCGCGCACGCTCCCGGCTGGGTGCATCCGGATCGGCGCGACCCGATCCCGGGTTCGCCGCGGACCTGCGCACGCAGCTGCTGGCCTCCTGGCCGGCGCGCGAAGCCGATGCGGGGCGCGAAGCCGATGCGGGGCGCGAAGCCGATGCGGGGCACGAAGCCGATGCGGGGCACGCGGCTGCCGGCGCCGGCCGCACGGCTGCCGATGGCGCGTCTGCTCCCGTTTGGCCGCCGGCTTCCGACGCCGGCCCGCGACGGGCCGCGGGCGGCTCGCTGCTGCGCCGCGAGGCCAGGCTGGCCACTGATCAGCGTCCGGCCGTGGCCGGGCAGACCCCAGCCGCGCCGCCCGACCCACGGACCGGGGCCGTCGTGGATGCCGTGCCGGGAGCCCGCGTGCGGCTGGCTCCCCGGATGGCGCTCCAGCTGTCCGGCATCCGGCCGTCACGCCGGTGGGCCGTGCTGGCGGTTGCCGCCGCCCTGATCATCTCCGTGGTTGGGCTGGACTCGAGCGCGGTGTTCCCCGGACGGCCGCCGGCCCGCACCGCCGACGCCGTGGGCGCCACCCTGGTGCGGGACGGGGCGGAGACCGCCCTGCGAGCCGGGAACGAACTGCTGGCGGGAGACGTGGTCCGCGTCGCGGCGGATGGGCACGCGCTCCTGGACCTGGCCGCCGGACAGGCGCGGCTGGCGGGCGGCGCCGTCCTCCGCGTGGTGGCGGTCGCGTCCGACCGGATCGAGCTGGAGCAGCTGGCGGGGCGGGCATATCACCGGGTGGGCATGGCCCAGGGCGGCACGTATGTCGTCCGCACGGGTGCCGTGACGTGGACGGCGCGGGGCACGGCGTTCGACCTTGACCGGACACCGGTTGACCGGACACCGGTTGTCGCGACGCCCGCGACGGAGGCCAGCGCGACGGGGGTCAGTGCGACGCGCGCGCCGGATGCGGCCGGTGCCGGCATCGAGATCGTCCGCGAGGTCAGCATCCAGCACGACGTCCGCGTGGATGGGGCGGGGCTGTCGGCGACCGTCGCCGAGGGTCGCGTCGCCGAGATCCGCCTCGGCGGGGAGACGGCAGACCTGTCGCTCCGGACCGTCGGCGCCATCGACCTCGCGGATCCCTGGCTCCTCGCCAACGCCCGCCGCGACCTGGAGGCCGGCCTGCCGCTCGGTGTCATGGCGGGCCTCGCGCTGCTCAACGGCTCACCCACGCCAAGCGCCGCCCGGCCAGCCACCGCCGCCCCCGCCCTCCCGACCGGATCTGTGGCCCCGTCCGCGGCGGCGGTGCCCACACCCCCGCCCGCGGACCCGACCCTGGCCCCCGATCCCACCCCGACACCCAGCCCCAAGCCCCGTCCGACCCCCACGCCGGTGCCCACGCCCACTCCAGTGCCGACACCCACGCCCGTGCCGACGCTCGGCAGCCTGTCGCTGTCGCTCACCTCGTGCGAGGGCCGGTTCGTGGTCGCGACCTGGTCGCAGTGGACGGGTGCCACGTTCGCCCACTACGCGGGGCTTCGCGCGGCGTCATCGACCATCCCGCTGGCCTACCCCGCGACCGGTGCGGTGACCGCCCCGTCGGGGCTCGTCTCCAACGTGGCGACCACCAACACCGGCGTGGATCCGAACCTGACCGCCGGGAACACCTACTGGTACCGGACCGCCGCCTACGACGCGTCCGAATCACCGCTCGCGGCGAGCCCGGCCGCGTCCGTCGTGGCCAAGGCCCAGGTTGCGCTCGGAACGCTGGGCATCGCGACGAGCGCCCCAGGCTCCACCGCGTTCACCTGGACGCCCTACACGGGCGCGGGCGCGTGCTTCACGTATTACAAGCTGGTCTACTCGGCGACCGACCCGGCCCCCAGCTACCTGAAGGGCACGCCCTACCTGTGGGTGGGCAGCACCATGACGGACGCGACGGTCACGATCGGCGCCATCCCGGCCGGCACGTACTACTTCAAGCTGGAGGCGGTCCGCAGCACACCGGCCGGCAACATCGTGGCCGCCGCCACGAACGTGGTGAGCTTCAGCGTCCCCTGAGGCCGGCGCGATTCATGGCGATCGGGATCGCGGTGCGGCCCTGTCAGCGACCGCGCCAGGCCGGGGGCCGCTTCTCGAGGAAGGCGCTCATCCCCTCGCGCTGATCCGCCGTCCCGAAGAGGCCGAAGAACAGGCGTCGCTCGCGGGCCAGGCCCTCGCTCAGCGGCAGCTCCTCAGCCGCACGGACGGCCTGCTTCGCCGCCGCGATCGCGACCGACGAGAGCGCGGCGACCTGGGCCGCGAGCGCGAGCGCGGCCGGGACCACCTCGTCGTCGGGCACGACGCGACTCACCAGGCCCGCCGCCTCTGCCTCGCGGGCCGGCATCGGTCGCCCGGTCAGGATCATGTCCATCGCCCTGGCCTGGCCGACGGCACGCGTCAGCCGTTGCGTCCCGCCCACCCCCGGGATGATGCCGAGGCGAATCTCCGGCTGGCCCAGCTGGGCACCCTCGCCGGCGATCACCAGGTCGCACATCATCGCCAGCTCGCAGCCGCCGCCGAGGGCCAGTCCGCGGATGGCGGCGATCAATGGCACAGCGACGCCGCCAAGCCGGTCCCACTGGTGGAAGCCGCGCCCGGCCGCGACGTCCGCCGCCAGGCCGGCCGGGGTCTGCTCCGACAGCTCGCGCACGTCCGCGCCGGCCGCGAAGGCACGCGCGCCCTCGCCCGTGATCACGATCGCCCGGCACGCTGGATCCGCGTCCAGCGCCTCCACGGCGTCGGCCAGCGCCTCGACCATCGCGAAGCTGAGCGCGTTGAGGACACGGGGCCGGTTGAGCACCACCAGTGCGACGCCGGGCAGCGGCCCGTCGGGACCGTGGGCCGGGAGCTCGACGCGCACGAGCGCCTCGGGCGCCTCGGGCGCCTCGGGCGCCGGGGCCTGGCCCGCCTCGGGCGCCGGGGCTCGACCCGTCTCGCCGGCGTCCGTCATGCCTCGGCCTCCTTCGTGGGGTGCGCCTTGGGCCCGGCGTTGTGGGCGTGAGCCGGCCCGTGGTCGGCCGCATGGGCGAGCCACTCGCCGTCGGTCCCGCGCCGCGCCGCGGACGGGTGCGCCAGGGAGCCCGCTGCGATCGCCCGCTCCGTGGCCTTCGCCTCCGTCGATCGATAGAACGCGCCCATCGCCTCGTTGAACAGCGCCGGCCGCCGGACCATCACGTCGTGGCCGCAGCCGGGCGCGACGAAGAGGCGTGCGTCCGGCAATTGCCGCGCCAGCTCCCAGGCCTGCCCGACGGGCGTGAACGGGTCACGGTCGCCCACGACGACCATCGCGGGCAGCTCGATCCGGCGGAGGTCGCCGGGCGTCAGCAGCGGCGCGGTCGCGACGTCGTCGATGATGGCGGCCAGGAGGCGCTGCCAGGCCCCGGGCCCCTGGGTTGCGTCGTGTCGGCGATGAAGCTCGGCGGCCCAGCGGGTGTCCTCCCGCTCGATGCGCTCCGGGTCGAGGAGCCGCCGCGCCACGCTCCGGCGCGGCTCCGCGTCCGGCGCGATCCCGATGCTGACCAGCGTCCGGAGCCGCTCCGGGTAGCGGACGGCGAAGCGGAGAGCGGTGGTGGCGCCCAGGGAGAAGCCGACCAGGTGGAAGCTGCGCAGGTGGAGGGCGTCCACGAATCCCAGGAGGTCGGCGACGAGGTCGTCGGCTGTCACGCCGTCTGCCGGGTCCCAGCGACTGGTGGCGTGCCCGCGCGCGTCGGGCAGGTGGACCCGGAACGCCTTCGCGAAGAGCGGCACCTGGGCTGCGTAGTCCTCGCGCCCCGCCGAGCCTGCGCCGTGCAGGAGCACCATGGGCGGCCCGGCGCCGTGCACGTCGTAGCCGATCTGGAGGCCGTTCGCGCTGACGAAGGCGGTGAGCATGCCAGCAGTCTACGAGCCGAACCCCGCTGGGTGCGACCGACGATGCGGACCCGGCACGGCCGAAGCGCAAGCCCGGCGCGGGCGTCGGACGGCCGAAGCGCGGCTGGGTCGCCGCCGGGCAGGCCGCCTCCGCTACAATTCGCCCGCTATGAGCCTTCCCCGCATCTGGTCGAGCGCCGCCAATCCGTCCCCAGCCGCCGTGCCCGGCCCGGCCGGGTCACGTCCGCGCCCGCAGCTGGTCTCGCTGCCGGCCGGCCTGCCCTCGCTGGCGGACCTGTTCACCTTCGCCCGCGACGCGGAGCTCCGCTTCGACACGCTTCGTGCGCGGATCGAGGAGCGCAGCGCCGGCGCCCTGGGCGAACGCGTCGTGCTGACGGAGCTGGCCATCCGCCACCCCGGCCACGCCCGCACCCTGACCAGCGAGCCGGCCCTGGGAACCGCCGCCAACTACGAGATCTGGGTGTCGGACGGCGAGATGATCCGCACCTACTCGGCTACCCACCGCAAGGCAACGGAGCGCCCGGTGCGCAACCGCGTCCGCGGGCTGAACGAGTCGGGGATCCCCGCGACATCGCGTGTCTACGAGCCGTTCACCGTGCTGGCGGAGCCCAGCGTCGCCAACACGTTCATGCACCCGGCCGGGTACTGCCAGAACGTGCTGGCCACGGGCAGCTGCCGCGTCGTGGGCACGGACGTGGTCGCCGACCGCGAGGCCATCGTCGTGGAGTGCGATCACCCGCGGACCACGCAGCTCGCCGGAGACCGGCCGGACTACAGCATCTCGGTCGCGTTCGACCGGGCCGACGGCGTGATCACGCGGCTGGTGGAGCGGCTGGACGGGGCGGTCACGCGGGAGATCGCGGTGGTCGCGTACGAGACCAACGTCGTGCTGCCGGACAGCACGTTCGAGATCGCGGTCCCCGAGGGCACCCACCTCCTCTACTGATCGAGGCGGGCTCGACGGCCCTCCGGCGTGCCGCTACCGCCCTGCGGTCGGGCCCAGGTAGGTCGCCAGCCCCTCTTCCAGCGGCGTCAGCCGACGAGGCATGCGTGCCTGGAGCGGCGCCAGGTCCACCGTGGCGGGCATGTTGATGAACACCACCGCATCCGGCGTGATGGGCGGGTTGGGCAGCAGCGCGATCACATGCGCCATCATCCAGATCAGCGGCGCCGGCGCCGGCATGACCGGGCGACGCATCCCCGCCACGCGCAGCGTCCGCCGGATGATCTCCGTCATGGTCATGGTCTCGGGGCCGCCAAGCTCGAAGACCTGGTCGGCAGCCGCCTCCTGCTCCAGCGAATCGGCGGCGAGGCGGGCCGTGTCGTCAACGAAGACCGGGGCCAGCGCCTGTCGACCCATGCTGGTCATGGGCACGAACGGGAGCAGGCGCCCGAAGCCCAGGAACCGGTTGAGCGCGACGTCGGCGGCGCCGTAGATCCAGGTGGGCCGGATCACTGTCCAGGTGCAGCCGCTGGCGCGAACCGCCTCCTCCGCACGCCACTTGGCGCGGAACCAGTGGCGCTTGGCGTCCTTGGCCGCCCCGGCGCCGGACAGGTACACGAGGCGCTTGACCCCGGCCTTCGTGGCGACGGCGGCCAGGCGCTCGGTGCCGGCGGCGTCCACCTCCATGAAGGTGTTGCCCCTCTTCGGCTGCTCGATGGGCGAGCCGGGGAAGGCCAGCGAGATGACCAGGTCCTCCACGCCGGCCAGGGCGACATCGATGCCCTCGCCGGTTCGGACGTTCACCCGGCGGATCTCGATGTCGTCGGGGAGCTCGCCGCGGGCGTCCTCGCCGCGTGACGAGAGGACCACCACGCTCCGCCCTCGCCGGCGGAGCTCCCGCGCGATGGCCCCGCCCACGAAGCCCGTGCCGCCGGCGACGGCGACCACGCCCGGCTTCGCCGCGGCCTTCGCCGCGTCCGTGACCGGCTCGAAGACCGCGTCCACCGCGTAGCGCCGGTAGGCGAAGATCCGCTCCAGCTCGGGGCGGACCAGCCAGCCGTGGGCGAGGCGGCCCAGCGGCCCCAGCGGCAGCTGGTACTCCACCACGTCGTCGACGCGCGTGCCGCCGTCCACAGCGGTCAGCGTGTGGGTGTGGACCCAGCGCTTGTACGGACCCTTGAGCTGGACGTCCCGGAAGCCGAAGGGCGGGTTCCACCCCTCGATCCGGCTCCGCCAGCCGGCCGGGATCCCCAGCAGCGGGCGGATGGTGTAGTCGATGAGCGAGCCGTCGCCCAGGTCGGTGACGGGGGCCTTCATCACGAAGCCCATGGACGACGGGGTGATCCGGCCCAGGTTCTCGGGGCGGGAGAAGAACGCCCAGACCTGCTCGATGGGCGCGGGCACCAGCTGGCTGGTGCGGATGGTGTAGGTGGTCACTGGGGGCCTCGGTGGTGGCAGTGTTCGGGGCGCCGCGCGGGACTGGTCGGGCGCTTGTCTAGTGTTTGTACAAAGTATGGACACCCAGGCATCGGGTGTCAATCGGCAGGCCGCCGCAGACCGCCGCAGGCCGCTGCAGGCCGCTGCGGATCGCACACGGAATCCACACACGACCCGTCCACGATGCTCGCGACGGCGGTTCGCGGGGCCCCGTCGTATGATCGGTTCAACGTCCGGCCGGCCCGTGCCGCCACCCCGGCCAACCCTCCCCGACTGGTGGATCCCCTGCCCATGATCGCCCTGCTCCGAACCTACCTCCGCCCGTACACCCGCCAGCTGGCGCTGGTCCTGGCGCTGCTGCTGCTCCAGGCCATCGGCAACCTGTACCTGCCCGAGCTGAACGCCGACATCATCAACAACGGCGTGGTGAAAGGGAACACGGACTACATCCTGCAGACCGGCGGGTTCATGCTCCTGGTCACGCTCCTGCTGGGCGTGGCCGCGATCATCTCCACCTACTACGGCGCGCTGACCGCGATGGCCGTGGGCCGCGACATGCGGAGCGGCGTCTTCCGCGCGGTCCAGACGTTCTCCCAGGTGGAGATCAACAAGTTCGGGACGGCGTCGCTGATCACGCGCAACACCAACGACGTCCAGCAGGTCCAGATGGTCGTCGTCACGGCGCTGTCAATGATGGTCTCCGCGCCCATCCTCATGGTGGGCGGCGTGATCATGGCGCTCCGCCAGGACGTGCCGCTGTCCGGGCTGCTGATCGTGATCGTGCCGCTGATGATCGTGATCATCGGCCTGATCACCCGCCAGGCCATCCCGCTGTTCATGGCCATGCAGAAGAAGATCGACCGCCTGAACCTGGTGAGCCGCGAGACGCTGGCCGGCATCCGCGTGGTGCGCGCCTTCGTGCGGACCGACCACGAGGAGGCCCGCTTCGACGAGGTGAACGCCGACCTGACCGGCACCGCGTTGAAGGTCAACCGGCTGTTCGCCATCATGATCCCGTCGCTCACGCTGATCATGAACGTGTCCACGGTGGCGGTCCTCTGGTTCGGCGGCCTGCGGGTGGACAGCGGCGCCATGCCGATCGGCAACCTGACGGCGTTCCTGCAGTACATCATCCAGATCCTGTTCGCCCTGATGATGGCCGTGATCATGTTCGTCATGGTCCCCCGGGCCGCCGTCTCCGCCGGGCGCATCCGCGAGGTGCTGGAGACCAAGCCCTCGGTCAACGACCCGGAGCACCCGGTTCCGGCACCGGCGCGGGCCGGCACGGTGGAGTTCCGCGACGTCGAGTTCCGCTACCCGGGCGCGCAGGAGCCGGTCCTCCGGAGCATCAGCTTCTCGGCCCGGCCGGGCAAGACCACGGCGATCGTCGGCAGCACCGGCAGCGGCAAGTCCACGGTCATCAACCTGATCCCGCGCTTCTACGACGCCACGGCCGGCACCGTGCTGGTGGACGGCGTGGACGTGCGCCAGTGGGCCCGCCAGGACCTGTGGCACCGGATCGGGGTGATCCCGCAGCGGGCGTTCCTGTTCAGCGGCAGCATCGCGGACAACCTCCGCTACGGGGACGAGGCGGCCACGCCGGACGAGATCTGGAAGGCCCTCGACATCGCCCAGGGCCGGGACTTCGTGGAGGAGATGGCCGACGGGCTGCAGTCAACGATCAGCCAGGGAGGCACCAACGTCTCGGGTGGGCAGCGCCAGCGCCTGTCGATCGCCCGGGCCCTGGTGAAGCGGCCCGAGATCTACATCTTCGACGACAGCTTCTCCGCCCTCGACTTCAAGACGGACGCCCGCCTGCGCGCCGCGCTGGAGCGGGAGCTGGGCGACGCCACCGTGATCATCGTGGCCCAGCGGGTCGGCACGATCATGCACGCCGACCAGATCGTGGTCATGGAGGACGGCACCATCGTGGGCCTGGGCACCCATCACGAGCTCATGGACTCGTGCCCCACCTACCGCGAGATCGTCTTCTCGCAGCTGGCCGCGGAGGAGGTCGCATGATGGGTCCGGGGATGGGCGGGCATCGCCAGTCGGGGCCGCCACCGGGCGCAGCCATGGGCGGCCGGCCGGGCGGGCCTCCTGGCAGCCGCGGCCCGGGTGGCTTCGCGATGATGGCCCCGGTGGTCAAGGCCAAGGACTTCAAGGGCTCGTTCCGCCGCCTGCTGGGCCTGCTTGGGCCCGAAGCGCTCCTCGTGGCCTTCGTGCTGGTCCTCGGGATCGTGAGCGTCACCTTCGCGATCGTGGGGCCGCGGATCCTGGGCAACGCCACCAACATCCTGTTCGACGGGGTGGTGAGCAAGCAGATCCCCGAGGGCGTGACCAAGGCGCAGGTGGTGGCCGGGCTCCGGCTGACTGGCAAGGATCAGCAGGCCGACATGGTCGAGTCGATGAACCTGGTGCCCGGTCGGGGCGTGGACTTCGGCGCGCTGGGCGGGCTGCTGCTCACGCTGCTCGTGGTCTTCGTGGTCAGCGCCATCTTCGGCTGGGCGCAGTCGTACCTGATGAGCGGGGTGTCGCAGCGGACGGTCTACCGCCTGCGCGGCGCCGCGGACCGCAAGCTGGGCACGCTCCCGCTCTCGTACTTCGACCGCCAGTCGCGCGGCGACACGCTGAGCCGGATCACCAACGACATCGACAACATCGCCCAGACGCTCCAGCAGAGCCTCACCCAGCTGATGACGTCGCTGCTGACCGTGGTGGGCGTGCTGCTGATGATGTTCACCATCAGCCCCATCCTCGCGGTCATCTCGCTGCTGACGGTGCCGCTCTCCGTGTTCGTCACGATCCTGATCGCACGCCGGTCCCAGAAGCAGTTTGCCGCCCAGTGGGAGCAGACGGGCCGGCTCAACGGCCACATCGAGGAGATGCACACCGGCCACGCGATCGTGAAGGTCTTCGGCCGCCAGCCGGAGGCCATCGCCGAGTTTGACGCGCGCAACGAGAAGCTCTTCCAGGCCAGCTACCGCGCACAGTTCATCTCGGGGATCATCCAGCCTTCGCTCAATTTCCTCGCCAACCTCAACTACATCGCCATCGCGGTGATCGGTGGCGTGCGGGTGGCGTCCGGCCAGATGTCGCTGGGCGACGTCCAGGCGTTCATCCAGTACTCGCGCCAGTTCACGATGCCCATCGTCCAGACGGCGAGCATCGCCAACGTCCTCCAGTCTGCCGTGGCCTCGGCCGAGCGGGTGTTCCAGCTGCTCGACGAGCAGCAGGAGATCCCCGATGTCGAGAGTCCTGCGCATGTCGGCGACATCCAGGGCCGCGTCGTCCTCGACGACGTCTCGTTCCGCTACGAGCCGGACAAGCCGCTCATCGACGACCTGAACCTGGTGGTGACGCCGGGCAGCACGGTGGCGATCGTGGGTCCCACCGGGGCCGGCAAGACCACGCTGGTCAACCTGCTCATGCGCTTCTACGAGCTGGACGGCGGGCGGATCATGGTCGACGGGATCGACATCCGCGAGATGCGCCGGGACGACCTGCGCCGGACGTTCGGGATGGTCCTCCAGGACGCGTGGCTGTTCAAGGGCACCATCCGCGACAACATCGTGTACGGCCGCGACGGCGCCACCGAGGAGCAGATGACCGCGGCGGCCCAGGCCGCCCACGTCGACCACTTCGTCCGGACGCTGCCAGATGGCTATGACACGGTGCTCGATGACGAGTCGTCGTCGGTCTCGGCGGGCGAGAAGCAGCTGCTGACCATTGCCCGGGCGTTCCTGGTGGACCCGCCCATCCTGATCCTCGACGAGGCCACGTCCTCGGTGGACACACGGACCGAGGTGCTGATCCAGCGGGCGATGGCGGGCCTGATGAAGGGCCGCACGTCGTTCGTCATCGCCCATCGCCTGTCCACCATCCGGGACGCGGACACCATCCTGGTCATGGACCACGGGCGGATCATCGAGACGGGCACACACGAGCAGCTGCTCTCGGCGAAGGGCTTCTATGCGGACCTGTACGAGAGCCAGTTCGGCGAGGCGCTGGACGAGGCGGTCTAGGGCTTGCGGGCCGATGGGGGGGGCCAGGCGCGCGCGGCCGAAGCCGCCCGTCGCGCCCTCGTCGCGCTCGTGCTCGGTGTGGGCGTTTCGTTCCGCACGCCACTCGAGCCACCGGGCGGCCAATGCCTGGGCACGGTCCAGGCGGGTCCCGGCGATCGGCTTGCCCTGGCCCTGGGCGAGTCGTCAGAGGGCGAGCAGCCGTCGTTCCTGGCGGTGGCCTACGTCGACCGGGTACATTCGGACCAGTACCCGATCCCCGACGGCATGGCCATCACGGACGCCGGGGTCGCGAGGCTCGCCCACCTGCCCGCTTCACGACTCCCGGCGCTCATCGTCGGCGGCCTGATCGCGGGGGCTGCCCTGCTGGCCGTCCATGCTCGGCCGGTCGTCGCGAGACGACAGCCTGGATCGGATCGCTAGGCGGGCGCGGCCTCGGGCTCCGGCTCCCCCACCGTATGGAGGTTCACGCCACGGAGCTCCGGCATGGTGACCGCGACCCAGGCCGCCACGAGCAGCGTGACCGTGGCGCCCAGGACGACGGACGGGACGGTGCCCAGCAGCCCGGCGGCGAGCCCGGATTCAAACGCCCCGATCTCGTTTGACGTCCCGATGAAGATCCAGTTCACCGCCGCGATGCGGCCGCGCAGGTGCTCCGGGGACATGACCCGCAGGATCACCGTCCGGATGACCACGCTCAGCCCATCGGTCACGCCCGTCATGAACAGCGCCGCCAGCGACAGGATGAAGTTGTCCGAGAGGGCGAAGACCAGGACCGAGATCCCAAACCCGAACACGCAGGCCAGCAGGATCCGGCCCGCGTTCTCCATGGGGGGGCGGCGGGTGGCGATGGCCATGATGAGCAGCGCCCCGATGGACGGGGCGGTATTGAGCAGGCCCAGGCCGGCCGGGCCCACCTTGAGGATGTCGCTGGCGAAGATCGGGAGGATGGCGACCACGCCGCCGAAGAGCACGGCGAACAGGTCGAGCGCCATGGAGCCCACCAGCGGCTGGCGGCTGAAGACGTAGCGGATGCCGATGGCCAGGCTGGCCTTGATCCCCTCCCGCTCCGGGGACGGCGGCAAGACCACGGCCCGCTTGGCGATCTGCGTGAGGCACGCCATCTGGACGGCGATCAGGATGGCGAGCCCCAGGTATGTGTTGCCGGGCCCGATCAGCGCGTAGGCAAAGCCGGCGATGGGCCCGCCGGCGATGGAGCCGCCCTGCCAGAAGGCCGCCGTGGCGGAGACGCCCTTGGCGGCGAATTCGCGCGGGATCACCTGCTGCTCCAGCGCGGCCTGGGAGGGTCGGTTCAGGCCCTGCGCCAGCCCGTACGTGAAGACCACCAGCAGGATGCCGAGCAGCGTGTACTCACCGCCGGCGAACGCGAGCACGGCGAGGACCAGCACGCTGAGCATCACCACGAAGGTGGTGTACTGGGTGATGGCGCGCCGGTCGCGGCGGTCGGCAAGGTGGCCGCCATACAGCGCGAGGCTGACCGACGGGACCGCCTGGACCAGCCCCAGCATCGCCAGTGCCAGCGGGTTGTGGGTCAGCTCGTAGACCTGGTAGCCGACGACGGTAGCCAGGCCGGTCTTGACCAGGCCGCTGGCGACGCGCAGGCCGAGCAGGGCCCGGATCTCGCGGAGCGCATACAGGCCCGTCATCAGCGGTAGAGCCCGGGCTCATCCAGGGGCACGGCGGGGTGGCGGCGCGCCAGCCAGTCGCGCAGGGCCCAGATCGTCGTGGTGAACGCGATCCCGGGCCACGGGAGCTCGTCGGGCGCGAAGATGCCGATCTCCATCGCCTCGGGCGTGATGGTCGGCGTGCCGCCGGTGATCCGGGCCTCGAAGGCCACCACGACCACCGCCGCCTCCAGCCGCGTGTACAGGCCGATGATCTCGCCGACCTCGACCTCCAGGCCCGTCTCCTCGAGCATCTCGCGACGGGCACCCTCGGCGACGGTCTCGTCCACCTCCAGGAAGCCCCCAGGCTGGGCCCAGCTGCCCTTGCCCGGTTCGATGCCCCGGCGGATGAGGAGCACCCGTCCGTCGTCCGTGATGGGGATGGTGGTCACCACGAGGCGCGGGTTGACGTATGAGATGTGCCCGCAGTCCTCGCAGGCCAGGCGGTCGCGGTCCTCGCCCACCACCGGCCCGTGGCGGAGCCGGCCTCCGCACCGGGTGCAGTGGTTGAGGCTGGCCGAGAGCCAGGGAGGGGTGCCCTGCCCCGATCCGATGTCCGAGGCGCGCGCATCCGGACCGCGGGTGCCCGGCCCGCCGGTGTCATCGGCTGGGGGCACGTCCGAATGGGGGGCGTGATCCGGATGCGGGGCGTGGACGTGGCTCGTGTGGACGTGGCTCGTGTGGACGTGGCCCACGTGCGCATCGCGGTCGGCCGGCTTCTCCATCAGGCGAACAGGATCATGAGGCTGCCCCAGGTCAGCACGCCCAGGCCCACGAGCGCGGCCGCGACCCACGTGATCCGGAACAGCGCGCGGGCGCGATTGACCGGCAGCCACGCCCACGCCGATCGCCAGATTCGGAGCGTGGCGTCAGTGCCCGTCACCAGCAGGAGCGGCGCGCCGACCAGCGCGCACAACTTGACCAGCGGGGAGCCAACGGGCGTCCCGAACTCCAGCGCGGTGATGGCGAGCGCGCCACAGATGAGCACCGGCACCGAGAGCATCACGTAGTGCTGCTGGAGCGGCGTGGGCGCGGTCTCGGGCACGGACCTGGGCGGCAGGCCCTGCAGGCTGGCAGGGAGGTGCGGCACCGGGTCCAGCTGCCGGTCCAGGACCGGCATGCCCGGCTCCCATCGGGGGTCGTCCATCGGGGCCAGTGTAGACGCGGGGTCGGCGGACCGTCCGGCACGGCGGGCTCGGCTGGTTTGCCCGCCCACCGCGCCCAGGCGAGCCGGGCGGCGCCGTCAGACGAGCCGGGTCTCCGACGCCTCGTCCCCGGCGACCGAGACCGAGCACGTGGGGCAATACCAGCGCGCCTCCAGCGGGGTGCCGCACGCCTCATGGTGGAGCGGCTCGTGGACAGGGCCAGCGCCGTCCGAACCAGTCCCGTCCCCGGCCCGACGGGCACCCCAGTCGGCGAGCAGCCGGAGGGCGCCGGCGAGGTCCCGGGCGTCGGCGGTCAGCGTGTACTCCATCCGCGGCGGACGCTCCGAGTAGGGCCGGGCCACCAGGATCCCCTCGCGCTCCAGGCGGCGGAGGCGGTCAGTGAGGATGTTGGGGGCCAGGCCGGGGAGCGCCTCCAGCAGGTCGTTGAAGCGGCGCGACCCGTCCAGCAACGCCTCCACGAGGAGGAGGCTCCAGCGATCCCCCACCCGATCGAGGGCGGCGGCAAGGGGTCCGGCGGGGAGTTGGCTGGGTTGGAGGGGATGCGGCACGGGCTCATGGTAGGGGAGGTGGGGCCGGGGCTTGCAAGATCCGTGTCTGAGTAGTAACTTGCACATTGCTACTTACTAGCAGCACCGGTTCGCCGGTCATCACCCGGTCAACTGCCCACCCACCGCGCGGCACCCGCCGCGTTGCATCCAGGAGCCTCGAACCCATGTCAGCACTCGAAGAGATCCAGTCCGCCATCGCGCGGACCACCACCGCCGCCGGCCCCGCCATCGTGGGGATCGGCCGCCGCCAGCGCGGCTCCGGCGTCGTCATCGCCGCCGGCCTCGTCCTCACCAATGCCCACAACGTCCGCGGTCCCGAGGCCATGATCAGCTTCGCGGACGGCCGGCGCGTCGTCGGGAGCGTCGTCGGCATCGACGTGGACGGTGACCTCGCGGTCATCAAGGCGGACACCGCGTCCGCCACACCGCTCGCCTGGGGCGCGGCCGATCAACTCCAGCCCGGCAGCGTGATCTTCGGCGCGGCGGCCTCGCCGTCCGGGGGCACGCGCGTCACGTTCGGCACGATCTCCGCGGTGGCCCGGGCCTTCCGCGGCCCCGGCGGTCGCCGGATCGACGGCAGCGTGGAGCACACCGCTCCCCTGGCGCCGGGCTCATCCGGCGGGGCGCTGCTCGACGCGGAGGGGCGCCTCCTCGCCATCAACACCAACCGCCTCGGCGAGGGGTTCTACCTGGCCCGGCCCGCCGACGCGGCGCTCAAGGCACGGGTGGAGTCCCTGGGCCGCGGCGAATCGGCCGAGCGGCCGCGGCTGGGGGTGGCCATCGCGCCGTCCCACGTGGCGCGCCGGCTCCGCCGCTCGGTGGGTCTCCCCGATCGCGAGGGCCTGCTGGTCCGCGGGGTCGAGGAGGGCTCACCGGCCGACCTCGCCGGCATCCAGCAGGGCGACCTGATCGTCTCGGTGGCGGGGCGCGCCGTGTCCGACGCCGACGCGCTCCTCGAGGCGATCGCCGCGGGCGCTCCCGGGGCCTACGAGGTCCAGTTGGTCCGCGGTGCCGATGACCTGACGGTCACGGTGGGCGACCCGGCCGCGAACGATGGTGCTTCGAGCGACACGGCAGCCGGCGGTCGAACCCCCGGCGACGCGTAACCTCTCTTTCCACGCGGCGGGCGTTGCCTTCGGGCGGCGCCCGCCGCTTTGCGTTTGCGCGCGAACAGGCCGAGCGTCTCGGCGTCCGGCCTCGCGTCAAGCCGGGTCGCGGCCGGGCCGGGTCTGCGTCCGGCTCGGCCTGCATTCGGCCGGGTCTGCGTCCGGCTCGGCCTGCGTCCGGCTCGGCCTGCGTTCGGCCGGGTCGGCGTCGGGCTCCAGGCAATCACCGAATTCCCGACCCTTGGCCATTGGGCGACGATCCGGGCCGCGAACCCGCGTGACCTGGCCCGGAGCAGCCCGATTCCTTGCCAGAGGACCGGCACGTGGTCATCTGGTGAGGATTCCGAGGCCGGGATCGCCGAGGTCTCGTCCAATGACATCCCGTCGCTCATCTGGTGAGAACGGAGTTGGGCGGGGCGCTGTCCGAGCCCGGATGGGCGCTGTCCGAGCCCGGATGGGCGCTGTCCGAGCCCGGATGGGCGCTGTCCGAGCCCGGATGGGCCCTGCCCGAGCCTCGATGGGCCCAGCCTGAGCCCGGATGGGCCGCAAGACCTAGTCGAGCGGCTCCGCGTTGGATTCGTCGGCCATGACCGAGGCTGTCAGCGCGGCCCGGTAGTCGGCGAGGCGCACCGCGAGGGCTGCGTCGGACAGGGCGAGGATCGCGATCGCCAGCAGGGCGGCGTTATCCGCGTTCCCGATCGCCACCGTGGCCACCGGGATCCCGCGCGGCATCTGGACGATGGAGAGCAGCGAATCCAGCCCGCCAAGGTGTTGCGTGGGGATGGGCACGCCGATCACGGGGAGGATCGTCTTGGCGGCCAGCATCCCGGGCAGGTGGGCGGCGCCGCCGGCACCAGCCACGATGACCTTGATCCCGCGCCCGGGCGCCGTCTCCGCGTAACGGGCCAGGTGGTCGGGCGTGCGGTGGGCGGAGACGACCCGCAGCTCGCAGGGCACGCCGAACGAATCCAGCAGGGCGATGGCCTTCTCCAGCACCGGGAAGTCCGACCGGCTGCCACCGACGACGCCGACGATGGGCCGGACCGTCGGTTCGGCCTCCGGCCGCGTGCCCGCCGGCTTCGACCCCGCGCGCCCCGGCTTCGAGGCCCCAGCGCCCCCCTCGTTCGACCCCGCCATCAGTCGTCCCCCGTCCAGGTGAGCGCGGCCCGGCCCGCCCGTGCCCGCGAGAGCGCCTCCTCCACCGTCTGGCCCAACGCAGTCACGTGGCCCATCTTCCGGCGATCGAAGACCTCGCGCTTATCGTAGACGTGCAGGTGGACGTCGGGCGTGGCCAGCGCCGCCGGGATCCCCGCCAGCCGCGCCACGCGGCGCCGTCCCGTGCCCAGCAGGTTCACCGTCGCCGCCGCGGAACGCAGCCGACCGCTCCCCAACGGCAGCCCACAGATCGCGCGGATGTGCTGCTCGAACTGCGACGTGACGGCGGCCTCGATCGTCCAGTGGCCGCTGTTGTGCACCCGCGGCGCCAACTCGTTGACCACCAGGGAGCCATCCGCCAGCAGGAACAGCTCGACCGTCATCACGCCCACCATGCCCAGCGCCTCGGCGATGCGGATCGCCAGGTCCTGCGCACGCGCCGCCACGCCGTCGCGGATGGGCGCCGGTGCGACACTCTCCGCGAGGATCCCGCGGTCGTGCAGGTTTCGGCCCGGCGGGTATGCCTCCACGGTCCCGTCGCCGGCACGCGCGACCACCACGGACAGCTCGCACTCGAACGGGAGCTCCTTCTCCAGGAGCAGCCGCTCCCCGGCGGGGCGGCCCAGGAGGTCGATGGCGTTGCCCAGCTCCCCGACGGCCGCGATGCGCACCTGGCTCCGCCCGTCGTACCCGCCGGTGGCCGCCTTCAGCCGCAGCGGCAGGTCCAGCTGGTAGGCCGCCGTCGCGAGGCTGGCCTGGTCGGTCACGATCCGGTGGGGCGCCACCGGCACGCCGATTCCCTCCAGGAACTCGCGCTCCTCCAGCCGATCCTGCGTGACCTTGAGCGCGAGACGTCCTGGCCGGACCGGGCGGCCGATCGCGGCCACGGCGTCCACCACCGCCAGCGCGACGTGCTCCAGCTCGTACGTCACGACGTCGGCGGAGCGGGCCAGGCGCGTGGCGGCGGTCACGTCGTCGTAGGCGCCCACCTCCACGCGGTCGGCGATGGCGGCGGCGGGGCAGTGGGCGTCGGGGTCCAGCACCACCACGCCATAGCCAAGCTCGCGCGCCGCGAGGCCCAGCATCCGGCCCAGCTGGCCGCCGCCCAGAATGCCGATGGTGGCGGGCGGCAGGATGGGGGCAGGGACGGTCGAAGATGCGTTCGAAGCCGACGAAGCGGACGAAGCCGACGCCGCGGCGCCCGAAGCCGACCTTGGCATCGAGCCCGGGCCACCCGAAGCCGACCGTGGCGTCGAGCCGTCGGCCGGGCCGGCCTTCGACTTGCCCGACGGGCGGAGGGCCTCCTCGATCGCATCGGGCCGGACCCACCGGCGAGGAACGTGGCGCTGGTTCGTCATCGGGGTGAGTGTAGGGAAGCCGACGCGGAGCGGCGCGCCGGGGCTGGACGGCGGGGCTGGACGGCGGGGCGCGGCGACCCGTCCCGGTGGGATCTCCCCAGATTCCCATCCCCATGTCATTGGGCATCGGCCGCAGGGCCGCGACTGAGCGGCTCACGCTCACGTGAGCACGCGACCGTACGGCGTTCTTGCCACCTGCCATCCGCGTGGGAATTCGGTGACGATCCGGCACCAAACGCCATCCCCTTGGGAATTTGGCGAAACCAGCGCGCCGGGTCCGGGCGAGCCGGCACGGGCTCCGACGACGACCGGCGCGAACTGGCAGGCTGGCGCGAACTGGCAGGCGCCGAGCGCCCCGAAGCCCGCCCGACCCCAAGCCGCGCCGCGTACGATGCGGCCGTGACCCAACCCCTCCCCCTGATCCTCGACGTCGACACCGGGATCGACGACGCCATGGCCCTGTTGTACGCCGCCGCCTCCCCGGACGCGGAGCTGGTCGCCGTCACGTGCGTCGCCGGCAACGTCCCGGGCGAGCAGGTGGCCGCCAACACCCTGGCCGTGCTGGAGCTGGCCGGCCGCGGCGACGTGGAGGTGGCGCTGGGCCGCGAGTCCCCGCTCCTCCGCCCGCTCAAGACCGCGGAGGACACCCACGGGCCCAGGGGGATCGGCTACGCGGTGCTCCCGGCGGCGCGCGCGCGCGTTTCAGCCCGATCCGGCGTGGACCTCATCGCGGAGGAGGCGCGCCGCCGCCCCGGCGAGCTGACCCTGGTCACCCTCGGGCCGCTCACCAACCTGGCCGCCGCGCTCCAGGTGGAGCCCCGGCTGCCCCGCCTCCTTCGCCGCGTCTACGTCATGGGCGGGGCGTTCCGCGTCCAGGGGAACACCACCCCGGCCGCCGAGTGGAACATGCAGGTGGACCCCGAGGCCGCCTGGATGATCTATCGCGCGTGGGCCACCGCGCTCGCCGCCGATCCCACCATCCCGCGGCCCGTCGTCCTGGGGCTGGACGTCACGGAGCGCTCGCCCATCCGCCCCGACCACGTGATCCGCCTGGCCCGCCTGGCCCGCCTGGCCGGCGGCCGTCTCGACGATTCCATCGCCCGCGCCGACGGCAACGAGCCGTTCCTCCCCGCCGTGCCTGTGGCCGGCAACCCCATGGTCCGGTTCGTCGCCGACGCCCTCCGGTTCTACTTCGAGTTCCACGCCAAGTGGGACGGCTTCTACGGCGCCCACATCCACGACCCGATGGTGGTCGCGGCCGCGCTGGACCCCGCGCTCGCCCGGACGCAAGCGGTCTTCGTGGACGTGGAGACGGGCTCGGGCCCGGCGGGGGCGATGACGGTCGCCGACTTCCGCGGGCTGACGGGCAAGCCGCCGAACGTGGAGGTGGCCACGGAGCTGGACGGGGCCGAATTCCTGGACCGCTGGGTCACGCGGGTCGGCGCGCTGGCGCTCGCACTCTACCCGCCGGACGCCGGGTAGCGAGGCATCCCGTGCGGCAACCGCGGCTCCGGCGCCTCTGGCCGTGGGCCGTGCCGCTCCTCGTGATCCTCGTGCTGATCGTCGCCTACCTGCGCTCGCCGGGGACGCTGCGCCCGGTCCGCAGCTACGAGACCCAGGATGACCACACCCTCACCGTGATCACGTGGGGCCATCCACACGAGTGGTGCCGGCCGATCAGCGTGGTGGAGACCCAGTCCGAGGTCCGAATCGAAATCGGCTGCCTGGGTGTCTGGACATTCCTCCCCGGCACGCTTGATCTCCAAACCGCCCCGGTCACGGTCGCCCTCTCCGCGCCGCTCGGCAGCAGGAAGATGCTCAACGAGGATGGGTCGCCACCTACCGGTCCCTAGGCCCCGATCGGGTCAACCGTTCATTCCGGGCTTGACTTTGAACACGTACGGCCTTCGAAGCGCCTAACCGTTCAATCTCGCCGTGATGACCGGAAGTGAGCCCGCCCGATCATCTGGGCGGTACGCATCGTCACCAGCCGCGGCCACCCGGCCAACGTCCCGCTCAACCTGACAGAGGAGCGCCACCGGTCGAACCCACGGCCGCCACCAGCGCCGCGTCCGTGGGCGTGGAGCCCAGGCCCAGCCGCTCCCCCACCAGCGCGGGGAGCGGCGGCTCCAGCCAGGTGGAGCGGAGCGCGGGCCACGCAGACGCCGCGAAGACCGCTTCGGGCGGCCCGTCCAGGATGACCCTGCCCGTGCGGAGGACGACAATCCGGTCGAAGCGTTCGGCCGCGAAGCGGAGGTCGTGCGTGATCGCGATCACCGTCCGGCCCTGCGCGGTGAGCCCGTCCAGGATCGACTCGATCCGCAGCACGCCGCGCAGGTCCTGGCCCGTGGTTGGCTCGTCCAGGATCACGACCTGCGTCCCCATCGCCAGCACCGACGCGATCGTCAGCAGCTTCCGGCGCGAGACGCCCAGGTCGAACGGGTTGGTGGCCGCCTCGCCCGCCAGCCCCACCTGCTCCAGCGCCCCGTCCACCGCCGCGCGCAGCGCCGCGCCGCGCAGCCCCACGTTGCGCGGCCCGAACGACACCTCCGCCCAGACCGACGACGCGAACACCTGCGTGTCCGGGTCCTGAAATGCCAGTCCCACGGTCCGCGCGAGCCGCGCCACGGTGAGTCCGGCGGCGTCCACCCCGCCAACGAGCACGCGCCCGGCGGTGGGCCGCAGCAGCCCGTCCAGGTGGCGGACCAGCGTGGTCTTGCCGGAACCGTTCTGGCCCACCAGCGCCACGCGCTCGCCGGGGCGGATGACCAGGTCGACGCCGTCGAGCGCGCGGACGCCGCCTGGGTAGTCGAACCGGACGCTCTCCAGGCGCAGCTCGGTCACGCGGGGCCTCCGGCCGAAGCCGCCGAAGCTGGGCCCTGCGGGGCCGAAGCCGAAGTGGAAGCCGCCGCAGCGGCCGCGATCGCCTCCAGCAGCGCGGGCGATTCGAGCCCGGCGTCCGCCAATCGATTGCGCAGTCGGATCTGGGCCGGCGGCGCCACGCCCAGGCCGGGGAGGCGCGGATCGGCGAGGACGTCGCCCGCGGGGCCTTCGAGCGCCACCCGGCCGCCGTCCAGCACCAGCACGCGCGAGGCGAGGCGCTCCACGAGGTCGGTCTTGTGCTCGACGAGCAGGACCGAGACGCCCGACGCGGCCAGGCGTTGCAGCGCCGCCCCCACCAGCGCCGTGCCCGCCGGGTCCAGCTGCGCGGTGGGCTCGTCCAGGACCAGGTGGCGTGGGCGCATCGCCAGGATCGACGCGATCGCCACCAGCTGCTGCTGCCCGCCCGAGAGCCGCGCCGGGTCGCGCCCGGCCAGCGCGCGGATGTCCAGCAGGTCCAGGGCCCATTCGGTCCGCTCGATCAGCTCCGCCCGGCCCACGGCCAGGTTCGACGGCCCGAAGGCCACCTCCTCGTAGACGGTGGCCGCCACGCCGGAGAGCTGCGTCCCGGGGTCATCGAAGACGATCCCCACCCGCCCCGCCAGCCGATGCGGTGGCAGAGCCGCCACGTCCTCCCCGTCGATCAGCAGCCGGCCGGCCAGCTGGCCGCCGACGACGCGCGGCGCAAGTCCGGAGAGCACCAGGCAGAGCGTGCTCTTGCCCGATTCGTTGGCGCCCACCACGCCCACCACCTCGCCGTCGGCGAGGGAGAGGTTGATGCCACGCAGCGTGGGACGGAGGGCCCCGGCGTGGCGATAGGACAGGTCCTCGGCGACCAGGGTCATGCCGGCACCCGCGTCATGGCAGCCCCACCGTCGCACGGAGGACCGCGAGCAGGGGCAGCGCCAGCACCATCGCCCAGCGCGCAACGCGCTGCGCCCCCGAATCCGCCGGCTCCCGGAGCAGCGTCCGCCGCCCCGGCCGCCCAAAGCCGCGTGCCTCCAGCGCCAGCGTCCGCCGCTCCACGTCGGCGATGGCGCCCAGGATCGCGGGCCCCACGATCGGGACGATCCCGCGCGCCCGCGCCAGGAGGCCGCCTTCGGTGTCCAGCCCGCGCGCGCGCTGCGCCTGCGTGATCGCTTCGGCGCGCTCCAGGATCGCCGGCACCGTGCCGATGCTCGCGTTGGCCACGAACGCCACCCGAGGCGAGACCCCGCGCCGCTCCAGGTCCAGCGTCAGGTCACCAGGTCGCGTGGTCAGGTAGAAGAGCGTGACCCCGCCGGAGAGGGCCAGGAGGCGGGCCAGCACCTCGACGCCGTAGCGGAGGCCGTCGGCCGTGCCGGTGAGCGGCCCCAGCCGGAACAGCACGTCCTGGCCGGCGGGGAAGAAGAGCAGGTTGACCAGCAGGACGCTGACGGCGAGGGGGAGCGTCAGGACCAGCACCGCGCGCTGGAGGCGGCGGAGGACGCGGGACGCGGCGGCGGGGAGGAGCACGGCGCCGGCGAGGAGGGCCAGCGGGATCACCAGGCCGCCGGCGATCAGGGCGGCGATCCCCGTGGCGATCGCGGCGATGAGCTTGGTCAGGGGGTTCAGCCGGTGCCAGAGGGTGGGCGCGGGCGCGGGCGTTTCGGGCGCGGGCGCGCCGGCATCGGCCGGGTTCGGAGGCGCTCCCGCGATGTCGCGGAGCGCCTGTCCAGGGTTTGGGTTCGGCCGGTCGGGGAGGCTCAGGCCAGCGTCTCCGCCCTGTCGAGCGACTCGGCATCAAGGAGCCGCTCGCCCTGCGGGAAGCGCGCCTTGGTCCGTCGGGCCATGGAGCCCACGATCACGTAGACCACGAAGAACGTGATCACCTTGTCGATGGGGTCGCTGATCAGGCCCTGGCCCAGCGTCGCGGCCTGGAGGTCCGCACCGGCCTGCCGGAACGCGGCGACCAGGAAGTCCGTGCCGGATGCCGTGACGCCGCCGAAGACGCCCGCCGCGATGGGCGCCGAGATCAGCGCACAGATGAGGCCGGTGATGACACCCGTGACCACGGTGTACGCGGCCGTCAGGTCGCGTCGAATGGCGAGCAGCGCGATCAGCCCCAGGATGGCCCCGATGACCAGCGCCAGCGCGAGCCAGCTGAGGATCACCAGGATGGTGTTGTCGCCCTGGGGCGTCAGGTTGGCGGCCCCGATGATCTTCGCGTAGCCCTGGAACGCCAGGAAGGCCATGACCGCGATCAGCGCCGTGGCGGCCGTGCCGCCCGTGGCCAGCTCGCGGAGGGAGCGGTTGGGACGCGGCTTGAGGACGCCCAGCCGGCCGGCCAGGCCCGCGATCAGGCCGATCACCGCGGCGACGATGGCGAACGCAGCGCCAGGCGGGTACTGGAAGGGCGGGGGGATCACGTAGGCCCAGAGGATGTTGCCCAGCGCCCCCGTCACGGCGCCGGCGATGGGCCCGCACAGCACGCCCACCAGGATGGTCCCGATGGAGTCCATGT
Organism: uncultured Chloroflexota bacterium; assembly: GCA_903822495.1. GTDB lineage: Bacteria > Chloroflexota > Limnocylindria > Limnocylindrales > CSP1-4 > CAIJPD01. Next base: position 101,396 of record CAIJPD010000050.1, read on the forward strand.
AGATCGGGATCTTGAGCGCGTAGGCGAGGGCGGTGCCCAGGGCGATGTTGATGGCGATGGCCACCGGCATGAGCACGAACGTGCGGGTGGTGAACTGACCCTCGATGGAGGCCAGCCGGCCCGTCTGGGCGCGCTCCAGGCCGAAGAAGACGACCGCCCCCACGACCATGGCGATGGCCAGGATCAGGGCGAACGAATCGGCGGTGACCTGGTTGACGAAGGTGGTGGAGTCGGGCGCGGTGTCGAACCGCCCGAAGACGGCGACACCCGCGGCCGTCGCGACCGCGAACACCACGAGCGCGGCGATCGCCCGCGGCCACTGTCCCTGCATGTCCCCTCCCACCGCCAGCGCTGCCATCCCCGCGGCGCACCTGGCCCGGCCATCATACGGCCCGGGTTGTGGCGGAGGCAGCGCCCAGTCGCGGGCGTGCAGCCCTGTTCCCCTGGCCCGGGTCAGGGCACGAAGTATCCGGTGACGTCGAAGATGAGCTCGACGGTGCTGCCGGGGGCGGCACCGTCGAGGCCCGCCAGGGTGCCGGTCCCGCCCAATGCCACCGAGTGCCCATTGGCCCGGTCATCGCCCACGGGGAAGTTGATCATGTTGCTGCTGGCTGACGTGGTCTCGACTGGGCCCAGGAGGACCCAGCCACCGGCAGTCTGGCCGGGCTGCACCCGGTGCGCCCCCGGATACCTGTCCGCCAGCGAACGATCATGAACAAGTGTCTGTCGGGTGCAGTTGCGGGGCCTCGGCCAGCGCCGCCGTCCCCCGGCTCGCCGCCCCCGGGCCGGGGTCCCGGACTCAGCCCTCGATGGCCAGCGCCACCTCGGACACCACCCCGCCCAGGATCCGCCAGGCCCGCAGCGACTCCGCGCCCGTGGCAGGGTCCGCCTCGTCCGGCGAGAGGGAGACCAGCAGGTAGAGCGCGTCGGGGTAGAAGGCCAGGCCGATGTCCGTGGGTGACGGGCGCGCCGGCGTGTGCGTGTGCGAGTGGACGATCCCCCAGAACACGTGGTCGGCGTCGTCCGCCTCGATCGTCAGGCGGAGCAGGTCGTCGGGGTGGACCTCGTATCGGTAGGGTGACGCCGCCCGATTCCGGCACGGCGCGTAGCGGAGCGGGGCGCCGCCCTCCGTGGCCCAGCCGGTGCCGATGATCAGCCCGCACGCCTCGTTGGGCAGCTCGGCCTTGGCCTGCGCCACGATGCCCTCGCGGATGACGCGCGGCAACGAGACGGACGCCGGCCCGGGATGGTCGGCCGCCGCCGGCCCGGGATGGTCGCTCACCACCAGTTGACCCCGCCCTCGAGGTCCGATTCCATCTCGTCCAACTCGCGCGAGAACGTGCCCGCGGACAGGTACTTCCACCCGCCGTCGGGCAGCAGCGCCACGATCGTGCCGCTCTCCATGTGCGCCGCCTCGCGCGCGGCCGCGACCAGCACCGCCCCGCACGACGGGCCGCCGAAGATCCCCTCCTTGAACACCAGGTCGCGCAGCGCCGCCACCGCGTCCCGGTTGGAGACCAGGTACTTGGCGTCGATCAGCGCGGGGTCAAAGATCTCCGGCACGAAGCCCTCGTCGAGCGAGCGCAGCCCCTGCACCTGCTCGCCGGGGAGCGGCTCGGCAGCCACCACCCGCACCCCCGCGCGGTGCTCGTGGAGGAAGCGCGAGACGCCCATCAGCGTGCCGGACGTCCCCATCCCGGCGACGAACACGTCCACGTCGGGGCAGTCGGCCAGGATCTCGGGCCCCGTGGTCTCGTAGTGGGCCAGCGCGTTGGCCGGGTTGCCGTACTGGTACGGCATCACGAACCGGGGGTCGCGCGCCACCAGGACCTTCGCCAGCGCGATGGCGCCGTTGCTCCCCAGGTGGCCCGGCGAATCGATCACCTCGGCCCCGAAGAGCGCCGCCATCTGGCGCCGCTCCGCCGTCACGTTGTCCGGCATGACCAGCGCCACCCGGTAGCCCTTGCGCCGGCCGATCATCGCGAGGGCGATGCCGGTGTTGCCGGAGGTGGGCTCCAGGACGATGGACTCGGGCCCAAGCGCCCCGCGGCGCTCCAGGTCCTCCACCAGGTACTTGGCCACGCGATCCTTGACCGACCCGGTGGGGTTGGCCATCTCCAGCTTGGCGAAGATGCGCACGCGCGGGTTGGGCGACATGCGTGGGATCTCCACCAGCGGCGTGTGGCCGATGGCGTCCAGGATGTCGGCGTATGGGCCGGCGTGGCGCTGGACGCCGCGCGGCTCCAGCTCCCGATCGAACCCGCCGTCCTCGTCCGGGGGGACCGCCCGGAGCGTGTTCATGCCCGGCCCGACCTCAGGCCGCCCCGCCCGCCATCGCCGGCAGCAGGCGAACCTCGTCGCGGTCCTCGACGGCCGTCTCCAGGCCACCCAGGTAGCGCACGTCCTGGCCGTTGACGTAGACGTTGACGAACCGGTTGAGCTCGCCCTCGTCCGTGAGCAGCTGGCTGTGCAGGGTGGGGTGCTGCGCGACAAGTGCGCTGATCAGCGCGCCCACCGTGGTTCCGGGGACGTCGATCGTCTTGGCGCCGCCCACCGAGGCGCGCAGGACCTGCGGGATCCAGACCGTGCTCACGAAGCTCCTCCAAGGGGGCCGCCCAGGACAAAGGCGTCGGACCCGAAGTTGGGGACCGGCAGGGGCTTGCCGGCGGCGCGGGCGACCTGCGCGGCATCGGAGCAGACCGGGCACGACTGATCTCGCTTCAGGCGCAGCTCGGTGAAGGTGGTATCGAGGGCATCAAACAGGAGCAGGCGCCCCGCGAGGGTGTCGCCCATCCCGATCAGGAGCTTGAGGACCTCCAGCGACTGGAGCAGGCCCATGATCCCGGGCACCACGCCCAGGACGCCGGCGACGGAGCAGCCGGGGGCCAGCTCGGGCGGGGGTGGGCTGGGGTAGAGGCACCGGTAGCACGGCCCCTCGTACGGCTTGAAGACCGTGAGCTGGCCCTCGAACCGGAAGACGCTGGCGTGGACCACCGGGATGTTGGCGGCCACCGCGGCGTCGTTGAGGAGGTAGCGGGTCTCGAACGTGTCCGTCCCGTCCAGGACCACGTCGTAGCCCGCGATCAGCCGCTCGACGTTGTCCGGGAGGAGCATCTCGTCGTGGGCGATCACCTTGACGTCGGGGTTCAGGGCGTTGATGGCCTTGCGGGCCGATTCGACCTTCTTCTCGCCCACCCGGTCGGTGGTGTGGATGATCTGGCGCTGGAGGTTGGAGACGTCGACGATGTCGAAGTCCACCAGGCCGATGGTGCCCACGCCCGCCGCGGCGAGGTAGAGGGCGGCCGGGCTGCCCAGGCCGCCGGCGCCGATGAGCAGCACCTTGCTGTCGAGCAGCTTCTTCTGGCCGTCCGTGCCGACCTCGGGGATGAGGAGGTGGCGGCTGTAGCGCTGCTTCTGCTCCGCGGTCAGGTTGACCGGTGCGACCCACGAGTAGCCACCGGACTTCCAGGCCTGGAACCCGCCGGCCATGCTGGCGACGTCGGCGTAGCCCAGCTCCTGGAGCGTCGCTGCCGCAAACAGCGAGCGGACGCCGCCGGCGCAGTACAGGACCACGGGCTGATTCCGGTCCGGGATGGCGGCCTCGATCTGCCCCTCGATGTAGCTCTTGCTGATGTGGACCGAGCCGGGCATGTAGCCCTGCTCCCGCTCGGAGTCCTCGCGGACATCCACGACGGTCAGGCCGCCGCGGGCTCGCAGCGCGTCCACGTCGGCGGCGGTCACCTCGCGGACCTTGGCGCGAGCCTCGCGGAGGAGGTCGGAATAAGACTTCGGCATGGCGGGACGAGACTCCGGTGGTGGCTTCGGCTGGCGAAGGGGATGCAAGAGAGAGCGGCTCGAGGGAGGGCGGGTCCGGGGCCCTGGCCGGCAATGCCGGTCGAACGGCGGCGGGCCCCGTGGGTGTGGCCGGCGATCAGGCCGGCGCCAGACACCTGCAGCGGCCCGCGACGAGCCGGGCCACGACCACGACGGACATCAGATCCCGGCCCCGGCCTGGTCACGACCGGCCTCGGGGCCGGACTCGGCCAGCTGCGAGAGCGCGCCGCGGAGCGTGTCGTGCGAGAGCATCGCGCACTTGAGGCGCGCGGGGCTGATCTGGATGCCCAGGAGCTCCAGCAGGTCGTCGGCCCCAAACGACTGCACATCCGCCAGGGGCTTGCCCTTGATCTCGTCGGTGAGCAGGCTGGCCGATGCCTGGCTGATGGCACAGCCGCGACCGGTGAAGCCCACCGTCTGCACGACGCCATCCACGACGCCCAGCTGGAGTGTGATCCGGTCGCCGCACAGCGGATTGGCGCCCTCGCGCGTGACGGACGCATCCTCCAACGGCCCAAAGTTGTGGGGCCGCCGGTAGTGCTCCAGGATGTAGTCGCGGTAGAGATCGTCCATTGGGTGCCCGACTGTAGCGTGTCGTCAGGAGCGGAAGATCCGCTGGACGTCCCGAAGGCCATCCACCAGCGCATCGACATCCTGGCGGGTTGAGTAGACGGAGAAGCTGGCCCGCGCGGTGGCGGGCAGGTTCAGCCGCTCGTGGAGCGGCATCGTACAGTGGTGCCCGGCTCGCACGCAGACGCCGACCCGGTCGAGCAGCTGCGCCACGTCGTGGGGGTGAGCCTCCGGCAGGTTGAACGGCACCACACCGCCGCGCCGCGCGGCGTCCCGGGGCCCGTACAGGCTGATGCCGGGGACCTTCTCCGCGATGGCCTCCAGGGCGTAGGCCACCAGCTCCTGCTCGTGTGCCCGGACGCGGGCCATCCCCAGCCCTGTCAGGTAGTCCACCGCCGCGCCCAGGCCAATGGTGGCGGAGATGTCCGGGGTCCCGGCCTCGAACTTCCACGGGAGCTCGTTCCAGGTGCTTGCTCGGAGCGTGACGGTGCGGATCATGTCGCCGCCGGCCATGAACGGAGGCATGGCTTCCAGCAGTTCGCGGCGGGCCCACAGGCCACCGGAGCCGGTGGGGCCAAGCATCTTGTGGCCCGAGAAGACGTAGAAGTCGACGCCCAGCGCCTGGACGTCCACGGGCAGATGCGGCACGGCCTGCGCGCCGTCGACCAGCACCAGCGCGCCCGCCGCGTGGGCCTGGGCGGTCATCTCGGCGACGGGGTTGATGGTGCCGAGGGTGTTGGAGACGTGGGTGAAGGCGACGAGCTTCGGCTTGAGCTTGAGGAGCTCGGCGTAGACCTCCTGGCGGAGGTAGCCCTCGTCGGTGATGGGGATGAACTCCAGGCGCGCGCCCTTCTCGGCGGCCAGGAGCTGCCACGGGACCAGGTTGGCGTGGTGCTCCAGCTCCGTGAGGACGATGACGTCGCCCTCGCCGATGTTGGCCCGGCCCCACGACCAGGCCACCAGGTTGATCGCCTCCGTGGCGTTCCTGACGTTGATCAGCTCGCGCGACTCGGGGGCATTGATGAACGCGGCGATCCGCGCCCGCGCGCCCTCGTACGCCGAGGTGGCGCGCTCGCTGATGTCGTAGATCCCGCGGTGGACGTTGGCGTTGTAGCCGCGGTAGTAGCCGTCGAGCGCCTCGATGACGGCGAGCGGCTTCTGGCTGGTGGCCGCCGAATCCAGGTAGACGAGCGGCACCCCGTGCGCCGTCGTCCCCAGGATGGGGAAGTCGGCCCGGATGACCTCGGCCACCAGCCGCCCGTCGCGGATGCGTGGATCGGCCGCGCTGCCAGGGGCGTCGGTGCCGGGTTCGGAGGTCATCGTCATGTCGTCTGGTCTGCCTTCGCCTGCTTCGGCCGGGTCCGTGTCCGCGCTGGGCCGGGGCCTAGCGGACGGCCTCGGCGGGATCCGCGTCCAGCGCGGCGTCGTCAATCAGCGCGGCCGACAGCCCGGCGGCCTCGAGGATGGGGCCGTAGCCGTCCTTCTCCAGCTCCAGGGCCAGCTCGCGTCCGCCGCTCTTGATGATGCGGCCGGCCGCCAGCACGTGAACCACGCTCGGGACGATGTAGTCGAGCAGGCGCTGGTAGTGGGTGATGACGAGCACGCCCAGGTTGGGGTTGAGCATCGCGTTGACGCCCTCGGCGACGATCCGGAGAGCGTCGATGTCGAGGCCCGAGTCCGTCTCGTCGAGGATGGCCATCTCCGGCTCCAGGACCGCCATCTGGAGCATCTCGAGGCGCTTCTTCTCGCCGCCGGAGAAGCCGTCGTTGACGTACCGGGATGCAAAGCCCTCGTCCATCTTGAGCATCGCCATCTTCTGGCGCATCTTCGCCCGGAAGTCGCGCATGGAGATGCCGCCCTTCAGGGGATCCGTGGGATCCACGTCGGGGTTCCTGTCGATGCCCTGGAGCCGGGCGTTGAGGGCACTGCGGATGAAGCTGGCAACCGACAGGCCGGGGATGGACGTGGGGTACTGGAAGGCGAGGAACATGCCCAGGCGCGACCGCTTGTCGGCGGACATCGCCAGGACATCGTGGCCCTTCCAGGTCACGCTGCCGCCGGTGATCACGTAGGCCGGGTGGCCCATGAGAGCGTAGGCGAGGGTGGTCTTGCCCGAGCCGTTGGGGCCCATGATGGCGTGGACTTCGCCCGGGCTCACCTCGAGGTCGATGCCCTTGAGGATCTCGCGGTCGGGCTTGGCGGACGGGGCGACCCGAAGGCCGCGGATGACGAGGGTCTTGTCGCTGCTCACGAGACGGTCACGGCTCCCTGGCTGGCGGATGGGTGGCGCAGCGTGCGCGCTTCGCGCTGCTGCGGCGTGGAGGCGGCCTCGACGTGGACCAGGCGCGACGGGACGAGATCGGCCAGCGTCATGGCATCGAGGGCGCCGGAGATGGCATCGCGGACACGAAGCCACATCACGTTGACAGTGCAGGCTGAGCTCCGGCCGCACACGCCTGCGTGCTCCGGGTCGTCTGTGGCGCAGATCATCGGGGCGATGGGCCCCTCGAGGGCGTGCAGGACGTCGCTCATTCGGATCTCGTCGGGCGGACGGCTCAGCTCGTAGCCGCCGTGTGCGCCGCGGGTGCTGATCACGAGGCCCGCGTCGCGGAGGCTCATCACGAGCTGCTCGAGGTACGCTCGAGGCAGGTCTTCTGCCGCGGCGATCTCGGCCAGCGACGCCGGCCCGGCACCCATCCGGCGTCCCAGCTGGACCATCAGCCGCACGCCGTACTCGCCCTTCGTTGAGAAGGCGATGGCGCCGCTGCCGTGGAAGCTGGTGCGCTGGCTCAGGGGAGTGTCCTCGTGGCAATTCCGACCATTATGATCGGGATTGAGTGTAGCCCTCCCGGCGGCGATCGCGCAACCGTGCGGTGGGGAGCGGCGCTGGGCGGCGGGGGGCGCGGCGGTGCGGGCGAGCGGCGGGGCGCAAGCGGAGCCGGGTGGCGAGGCAGGGCGCCGTACGCGACGACGGTATTCCGGTACGTCCACCCCATGAGCCGTATCGCAGGAGTTGCTCCGTAACGTCCAGGGAGTGCGCGTTCCGGAAGACCGCCTGCCTGCCCATCCCGGGTCCGTGCGTGAATCGGCCGTCCGCCGGCGAACCCGACAGACAGGCCCACCATCGTGCTCACTGGGTGAACGTTCTGGAGAATCGGCGGCTTCCTGACCAGGCCGGCGGGTGCGGGGCAGCAAGGGGGACCGGCACCAGGGGGCCGGCGCGGGATCCGGGGCCGCCCCGGGTGCGCGTCGATCAGCGCAGGGGCACGTTCAGCGCAGGGCCCGGTTCAGCTCCGGGGCAGCGCGTTCCGCCTAGCGGCGGGACCCCATCAGGCGGAGCATGAACAGGAACAGGTTGATGAAGTCGAGGTAGAGCTGCAGCGCGCCGACGACCGCCGCCTTCTCCATCGACCCCAGCCGCGCGGCCAGGTCTCCGGCGGAGATGCGCTGCACGTCGTACGCCGTCAGGGCCGTGAAGATGACCACGCCGATGGCGGAGATCACGAACCCGATGGGGCCGCTGCCCAGGAACATATTGACCAGCGACGCGATCACAAGGCCGAAGATGCCCATCGTCAGGTAGCCGCCGATGCCGGCCAGCGAGCGCTTGGTCACCGCGCCGTAGAGGGCGGCTCCACCGAACATCGCCGACGCGGAGAGGAACGCCGAGACCACCGAGGCGCCGGTGTACAGCTGCACGATGACCCCGACCGTCAGCCCAATGCTGGCCGCATAGACGAAGAACAGGCCCAGTGCCACGGTGGCGCCGATCCGGCTGATCGCGGAGCTGATGACCATGACCAGGATGAACTGGGCGATCACGATCAGGAGGAACCCGTCTGCGGCGAAGGCAAGGAGCCCCTTGCTCCCCTGCACCGCGGCCGCGACACCGGCCGTGAGGAGCAGGCCGCTGAACATCCAGATGAAGGCCTGGGTCAGGAACGCCGCCGCGAGAGCCGCCGGCGGACGCATACCGACCTGGGACGGAAGCTGCTGAGGCGGGTACTGGTTGTTCATCTCACTACTTCGCTGTTGTCCGGCCGGTCCGTGCGGACCGATCGGCCCGGGATGGTGTTGCCGTCCTGGCCTCCGCCTGTTCCGCCGCCCTCGCGAGCACCCAGAGCAGATCGGCGAGCCGGTTCAGATACCGTACCAGATGGGGTCCAGGCACCAGCCCCACCGCGTCCAGCTCAACCGCCCGCCGCTCAGCGCGCCGGAGCACGGTGCGGGCAATCTCCAGCGCCGACGAAGCCAGAGTCTCGCCCGGCACCACGAACTCGCGTGGCATGACGATCCGCGCCTCGAGGTCCACGAGGACCGTCTCCACGCCCCCGACCATGGCGGCTGAGACGCGTGTCACGTCGTCGGCCAGGCGGTCCCACGCGTCCGGGTTGGTCGCCAGCTCGGCACCCGCGACGAAGAGCTCGCGCTGGAACCGCAGGATCACCGCCGCCAGATCCGGCAGGCCCGCCAGGTTGGCGCGGGCCAGCCCCAGGGCGGCCACGGCCTCGTCGATCGTGCCGTACGCCTCGGTTCGGAGGTCGTCCTTGCGGATGCGCGCGCCCCCGTACAGGAGGCCGGTCGTGCCGTCGTCGCCGCGGCCCGTGGCCACGACCGAGGCGATCCCCAGGGCGGGCCGCGACTCTGGCCCGGTGGGCGTCACGCGGTCATCACCACATCAGGCCGGCTTCGCGCGGGTCCCAACGCTCGGCCAGCAGCGTGACCTTCACGGGATGCTCCGTGACGGATTCGGCCGCCTCCTTGACCTGCTGGATCATCGACCCGGCGTACGGGCAGAACGGCGTGGTCAGGATCATCTTGATCTCGGATTCATCCTTGCCCAGGATGACCTGCTTGATCAGCGCGAGCTCGACGACGTTCATCCCGATCTCGGGATCCACCACGGTGCGCAGGGCGTCGAGGACGGCCAGCTCCATGGCGCGGCGCTCCGCATCGAAGAACGCCGCGGCGCCGGGTGCGGCGGCGGAGGTGGAGACGCCAGTCTCCCGTGGGTCGGCGGTGTCAGTCATGGTGGGGTGCAATCTCCGGAGCGTCCGGGTGGACAAGTCGAGAGGGTACCACCGAAGGGCCACCTGACCGCTGGCGGCAGGGCTGACCGGCGGGCGCGATCAGGCGACGGCAGGGCCATGGTTGGCGCCGGGCCCTGGCGCCGAGCCGTCACGGGGCCGGGCGGGCCGGCGAGGCGCGGCGCCAAAGCCGCGTTCGGGCGGGTGGGCCGGGCGATGGGGGCGGGCCGGGCGATGGGGGCGGGGGCGGCCGAGGTCGGCGCTGGCGAATTCGAATGAACAGCCCGATGGCCGAACGCGACCCATGGGCCCGATGACGACCATCCGCCCGCGGGCGGGCGCCAGGATCAGGGCTTGACGACCACCCCTGGCAGGCGGTACTGCTCGGGCAGGCCCGCGGCCTCCGCCTCCGTGTACCCCGGGCCGGCGAGCGAGCCGTCCGCATCGAAGAACTCGGCATAGCGGGCGCGGTCCGCGGCGGCGTACGCATACGCGGCGGCGATGCCCATGGTCTTGAGCTCGGGGTGGTTCTTGATCAGCACGGTCAGGCCGGCGCCGCTCTCCCGCTCCTGGAGGAGCTGGCGGACGGTGATCCGTGAGCCGTAGCAGAACGGCTCCCCGTTCATGACGAGCGGATCCGACTTGACCCACTTGATGGTCATGTCAGGCGCCCTTGTAGATGGCATGGAGGATGCGGTTCCGCTTGCGGGCATCGCCGCCCAGACGGCGGTGCCAGTGATAGACGTCGATGGCATCGGCGATGGCCGCGCCGGCGTGGGCGGCGGCGTCCGGCGCGAGCGTCGCGTCGAGGACGGTCCCGACGGCGGTGGCGATGGTCACCAGGTCGTCCATGGAGACGCGATGGCGGCGGTAGACCGGGACCGCCATCTCCGCCCAGGCACGGGTCACGCCCGGGTCTGCCGACGCAACGGAGCGCGAGACGGTCTCGATCAACGTGGCCGTGTCATCGAGGAGGCGCTGCAGCGCGGGCTGGTCGTGACGCTGCGTGAGGGACGGATCCGCGGCCACGGCGGCCTCGAAGGCGCGCTCGGCGAGGCGGGCACGCGTCGCATGCAGGGCGGCAGCGGCGGCGGGATCGCCGGCACTCATGTTGCGCGGGGGCAGACCAAGGCTGGGATGACTCATTGACGTGGAGTCTACCGCCCCGCCCGGTGGGTTGCCACGCGTCCGGGAGGCCCCAAGCCCCCTGCCGCTCGGCCCCTCGCTGGGTGCGCGGGTACGATCTGCGCATGAGCAACCCCACCTCCAGCCCCACGTCCGGCCCGACCAGCGGCGCATCGGGTTTCCGCCCCGGCCGCGCCAACGACGATCGGGTCCGTCGCGCGACCACGGCCAGGCGCCGGGGCCTGGCAGGCAGCGGAGGCGCGGCGCTGATCGCGGTCATCGCCGCCGCCGCGATCGCGCTCCTTGGCGGTCTCCTGGCCATCACCGCAGGGCTGGTCGCCGTGTCCGGGGTGGCGGCGTACCTCGTGGGCCAGGCGCTGCGCGCCGGCGACGGCCCGGGGTCGAGCGCGCCGGGCGCCCCGGCCAGCCGGACCGCCGCTGCGATCGGGTTGGCGGTGGCCGTCGTCCTCGTGGGCGTCCTGGGCTCGTGGCTGTTGTCGCTGCCGCAGGGCGGCGTCCTGGGCCCGCTGGACTACCTTGGCCAGACGCTTGGGCTGCTCGTCCCCGTGATGATCGCGATCGCCGCGGTGGCCGCGTGGCTGGGCAGCCGCTGAGCAGCACCGGGGAGCCGCTGAGTCCCACCGCTGAGCCGCACCGGAGAGCCACCGTGCCGTCACGCCCGCCGCTGAACCTCCCGCTCCGCCGCCCCACCCCGGCTGACTACGCGGGGATCACGATGGCGCTCGACGACTGGTGGGGCCGCCACCAGGTCCCCGGGATCCTGTCGCGGCTCTGGTTTGAGCACTTCGCGGGTACGTCGTGGATCGCCCACGCGCTGGACGGCGCGCTGGCCGGCTACCTCGTGGGCTTCGTGAGCCCGGGCCACCCGGCGGACTTCGTCATCGTCTCGGTCGCCGTCGCCCCCGGCCTGCGCCGCCATGGCGTTGGACGGCGGCTGCACGAGGGCGCGGCCGCGGATGCACTGGAGCACGGCGCCGCGCGACTGGTCGAGCCGGCCTGGCCGGGCGACCCGGTGGCCATCGCCTTCCTGCGTGCGGCGGGCTTTGTGCCGGAGGACCTGCCGGGCACCCGGCGGCTGTACGGCGTCCCCGCCTACCCCGACCAGGAATGGGGCCGCGAAGACCGGGCGATCTTCGTGCGGGAGCTGGCCGCCGAGGACTAGGGGGTCGAGCGCTCGCCGCCGGTCGGCGCGTCGTCCGTTGACTCGCCGGTCATGAGCTCGGCCGCGATGCCCGAGGGCGTGGGCGCCTCGCGGAGCAGCCGATTGAAGCGGGCGGCCTGCTCGCCTGCGGGCACCGCCTCCAGCCAGCGGCGGAGCAACTCCTCGCCTTCGTAGTAGACGAAGACGTACGTCCTCCAGAGCGCGTGCTCCACGAAGTCCATGCGCTGTGCGGCACGCTCGGGCGTGTCACGGCCCACGGCCACCAGGTAGTCCACCACCGCGGCCCGATCCAGGCCGTCCTCGTGCCGCAGCAGCGCCGCGTTGCCGCCGATCGCGCGGAGCAGGTGGCGCGCCGGCCGGATCGCGGCGAGGGTCTCCGCCACCTCTCGCGCGTGGGCCGGGTCCGCGGCGAGGGCCAGGCCGGCCCGATCGAAGAGCTCCGCCAGCAGTCCGGCTTCGGCCGCCGGCGGGATCACGAACCGGTAGCCCAGGTTGGCCAGGCCCTCGCTGACCAGGCATTCGGGGGTGTTGATCAGCAGCACGCTGTGCTCCAGTCGGCGCTGGGCCATCACCAGGCCAGCCTCCTTCCAGGCGTGCTCCAGGTGGTGCCCGGGGAACGTCTCGTGCGAGACGGTGCGCAGGAGGTCGGGCGCCCGGATGGGCAGGTCAACGTTCAGCTCCACCCGCGAGCGCATGCCGCCGTCGTACCAGTTGTAGCCGGACCAGGGCTTGTCGGTGACCAGGCTGACCCGGAGGTCCTCGCCGGGCGGCACCCCGAAGGTCGTCGTTGCGCTCGCCCGGAACCGGCCCACCAGCCAGTCGACGATCAGCGGGAGGCGTTCGGCCGGGACGGTCAGCGCGGCATCCCAGGCGCGGAGCCGCTCATCCAGGGAGCCTGCCCCGGGGATGCGGGCATCGAGCTCCGCGGCGGCCGCGTCGAACAGGCTGTCCGGCAGCCGCTCGGGGCGCCAGTCGAAGCAGGCGGCGACGTGGTCGGCGTACGCGAGTGCGTCGCCGGCGAGGGAAGCGGCATGCGCCTGGAGTGCCCGCGCCTGCACGGCCAGCCAGCGGCGGCGGGCGGGGTCGGGCACCTCGGCATCCAGGCGGGCCAGCAGGGCGGTGGCGTCGTCGCGCAGGCGGGCGCCGGAGCGGAGCTGCTCCATGTCCACGCTGGCCTTGAGGTCGGCGGGGCCAAAGTAGCCGTCCACGAACCCGGGGATGTGCTGGTCCAGCCGGAGCGCGAGGAGGAGGTAGTCGCGCGCGATCGCATCCGGGACGGGCACCTCGCGGGTACCGCCCATGGCGGGGGTGGTGGGGCGGGCCGCCGCTCGGTCAGTTGGTCCGCCGCGGGCCCCGGGGCCGTCCGTCATCGCTGCATCTTCTCCGGGCGCGGGGCACGCGGGCCAGGGTGCAGGTCGCGGTGCGCCTCGGCCAGTCGGCGGGCCTCCGCCAGGTCGTTGCTGACCGCCGACAGCGACGGCCTTTCGGCGCGGCCGGCCGATCCCGGCGCGGCCTCCCCGGCCTCCCTGGCCGCCGCGGCCGAACCGCCGCCCGGGCCCACCCCGCCCGTCTCGCCCACGAACGGCAGCCCGCGCTGCGCCGAATCCAGGCTGCCCAGCAGCACGGCGTTCTTGGCGGTCACCACCTCGCGAACGTAGGCCGCCTCCTCCTGGGCCGTGAGCGGGCGGCCGCGGATCACGGACCTGGGGCGCCCCACGGACAGCCACGCCATGTGGAACCGGTCCATGTTCCCCCAGGCCGACCGGAGCAGGTCGTCGGAGAGCTGGAGCCAGAGCTGGAGGCTGCCCATCGCCGGGGCGGCCATGAGGCGCTCACCCTCGTCGATCAACTGGCGGGTGTGGCTGACCAGATCGTCGCGGTTCACGCGGATGCCGCCCCGGGGTCCACACCGGGCGCCCCGGGCGCGTCCGATGCCGGCGCCGGCGGCGCGTCGAAGCAGGCTTCCCGGTCGGCCCGGGCGCGTCGCGTCCACGGCCCCGGTCGGCCGGCCCCGATCGATCGACCCTCGAAGCGGGTCACGGGGATCACCCCGGCCACGCTGCTGCACATGAACGCCTCGTCCGCCTCGGCCAGGTGGCGCGTCGTGAAGAGGCCCTGGTCCGGGCGCAGGCCGACCAGCTCTCCCCAGCCCAGCAGCCAGGCGCGGGTGGTCCCCTCCAGGATCCCGCACGCCAGCGACGGGGTGATCAGCCGACCATCGACCAGGAGGAAGAGGTTCGCGGCCGTGCCCTCGGACAGGTAGCCGTCGGTCGTCAGGAAGATGGCGTCGTCGGCGTCGGCGCGCGTCGCCTCCAGCCGGGCGTACACCGAATCGGCGCGGCTGGTGGACTTGACCGCCGACATCGGGTTCTCGGGGTCGCGCCGGACGCTGGAGATGACCACGTTCAGCCCCTCCGCCAACTGGGCGGCCGGGGGCGGCTGCATGGGCCAGGCCTGGATCACGACGGTGGGGCGGGTGCCCGGCGGCGGGAGGGTGCCGCGACCGGGCGTGGCACCCCGGCTGATCGTGATCCGGACCGCCGCGTCGCCCGCAGGCTTGCCCAGCCCCTCGGCGTCGAGGAGCTGGCGGATCCCGGCGGCCAGGCGCGCCTCCAGGTCCGGGCCCGCGTTGATCTCCAGCAGCTCCAGGGAGTGGCGGAGCCGCGTCACGTGGCGGTCCAGCTCGATAGAGCGGCCGGCCCGGGCGCGCAGCGTCTCGAAGACGGCGTCGCCCAGCTGGAATCCGCGGTCCGTCACGGACAGGTGGGGCGCACCGGCCGGCACGAGCCGACCATCGATCCAGACGCTGGTGGGGTCCATCACCGGATTATGCGGGCGCAGCCGCGTCGAGGACCCGGACGAGCCAGGCGCGGGCGCGGGCCGTGTGCTGTCGGGCGATGCCGGTGTCGGGTGCCCACACCTCGAAGCCGTGCGGGGCGCCGGGCACCACGTCGAGTTCCACGGCGACGCCCGCGGCGCGGAGCCGCTCGGCATAGGCCAGGCCCTCGCCGTGGAAGAGCTCGATGTCACCGACGCCGATCCAGGCCGGTGGCAGCCCGGCGAGGTCATCGCGGCGAGCCGGGACCGCGTAGGGCGGCACGACGGGCGAGCCCGGCTCGAGCTCCAGGTACGCGGCCCAGCCGAAGCGATTGAGGCGGTTGTTCCAGACGAAGTGGTCGATTGGGTCCAGGTCTCGACGTGCGGCGGTGCGGTCATCGAGCATCGGGCAGAAGAGGAGCTGGGCCGCCGGCTGCCCCCCGCCCTCGTCGTGGAGCCGCTGGACCAGGGCCGCCGCCAGGCCACCGCCCGCGCTCTCGCCGCCGATGACGACCCTCGAGGCCTCGACCCCAAGCCCGGCGGCCTCTCGCTGGAGCCACGCCCACGCCGCGTGGCAGTCATCGAGCGCGGCCGGGAATGGGTCCTCGGGCGCCTTGCGGTACTCGGCCGACACCACGACGATCCCGAGCTCGCGCGCCATCTCACCGCACAGCCGGTCGTTCTGCACCGCCCGGCCGATGACCAGGCCGCCGCCGTGGATCCACAGGAGCGCGCCGTTGGCGCGGACGACGGCCGGCCGATAGAGGCGCACACCGCGATCACCGCCCGGCAGGCGACGGATCGACACCCCCTGCACCCTGGAACCGGGTAGCACGGCGAGCAGGGTGCGGATCAGCCGGCGGCGCCAGGGGCGATCGAGCCCGCCGGCACTCGCCATCCGCAGCCTTCCCCTGAGCTCCGGGGCGACGCGGTCCAACTCCATCGATCGAGGCTCCCTGTGGCGGACCAGACCGCTCCAAGCCTACCCCGCCGTGGCCGCCGACCGGCCCCGGACTGGCCGGGTCGACCGCTAGGCCAGCACCTCGAACGCGCCGATCGCCTGGAGGGGCCCGCGCGCCTTGGTCCGCGTCTCCTCCCACTCCACCAGCGGGTCGCTGCGCCACGTGATCCCGCCGCCCACGTGGAGCGTCAGCCGGCGGCCGTCGGCGACGAACGTCCGGATCAGGATGCTGGTCTCCATGGCCCCGTCCGGCCCGATCCAGCCCAGCGCCCCCGTGTACGGACCGCGGCGGACGGGCTCCAGCCGCTCGATCAGCTCCATGGCCCGGATCTTGGGTGCCCCCGTGATGCTGCCACCGGGGAACGCGGCGGCCAGCAGGTCGAAGGGGCCCAGGCCCGGTCGGAGTCGGCCGGTAATGGTGGAGACGAGGTGCTGGACGGCACCCGCGCGCTCCAGGCGAGTCAGCCGCGGCACCCGCACCGATCCGGGCCGGCAGACGCGCCCCAGGTCGTTGCGCAGGACGTCGACGATCATCACGTTCTCGGCGTGGTCCTTGGCGCTCCCCAGGAGATCGCGGGCCAGGTTGCGCTCCTCGTCCGCGTCCAGGCCGCGCGAGCGGGTGCCCTTGATGGGGTCCGCGGTCACGAGGCCACTCGCCGTCACGGCGACGAACTCTTCCGGCGACGCGGAGATCAGCCCGCGACGGCCGGCGCCCGGCACACGGCCCAGGTCCACGAAGGCCCCGAACCTGGCCGGGTCTCCGCCACGCAGCCGGCGATAGAGCGACCACGGGTCGCCGTCGAACGGGGTGGCCAGGCGACGCGCCAGGTTGGCCTGGTAGAGCTGGCCCTCGGCGATGGCGGCCCGGAGCGATTCCACCGCCGCGACGTACGCGACCTTGCTGAGCCCGGAGACGAACCGGAGCGCGGGCGCCGCGACGCCCCCGCGGACCGCCGACGGGGTGTCGTGATGGCTGACAGCGGCGAGGAGCCCGGTCCCGGGGCGGTCGCCCGCGGGCGTGCGGGCGACCGCCGCTCCGCCGCCGCCCAACCCATGGAGCCGGTCCCGGACCTGGGCCATCCGGTGGCCCAGGCGCGCCTCGTCGCCGTCCAGCACCCGGCCCGCCAGCCACGCCCGCCCCGTGCGGTGATCCCATGCCACCGCCCAGTCGTGGAGCGCGAGGTGGAGCTCGGGCAGGTCCTGGTCCGGCGCGGCGATGGACGGGAGCCGCTCCAGCCGCCGACCCACGTCGTAGCCGACGTAGCCCACCAGGCCACCGGCGAACGGCACCCCGGCGAGCGACGGCGGGGCGAGGCGGGCGACCAGGCGCCGGGCGTCGGCGAACGGGTCGAGACCGTCGGTGGGGGCGTTGAGCTCGGCCACGGGATCCGCGACCAGGTAGGACCAGCGCGCGTTACGGCCGGCGCGGGCGCTCTCCAGGAGCGTGACGCCGGGCAGGTCGCGCAACTGGGCCGCCACCTCCACCGGCGCCAGGTCGCCGAGCGCGGGGAGGAGCTCCAGCCGAACGCCAGGCGGGAGGGGGGAGCGTGCGGCCGCGAGGTTGGGGCGCGAAATGGTGCGGGCCTCCTCGGCGTCGCTGGTCACGCCGCGATCATAGGCCGAGCGGCGCGTTCGGCCGCGGCGCCGAGTGGCGCGGGCTCGGTGGCGCGGCGGGCTGGGTGGCGCGGCCGAGCGGCGGGGTGGCACCCACAAGTGTGGTCCCGGGCGAGTGTGGTCCCGGGCCCAACGTGATCCGCGAGCCTGCCTCAGCCGTCGCCCGAGACACGATCCTGGCGGCTGAAGGCCAGCAGCCGCTCCCGGCACGCGGCGGCCTCGCGCTGCGCCTGGCGCACGATCCAGGGATCGACCCGGGGCGAGTCCTCCAGCGTGATGGTGGGACCCTGCTCCCCGTCCTCCACCACCACCCCGGACGAGCTCCGGTAGTCCGTCATCCAGTTGGCGTGGAGCTGGAGCGCCACGTCCGTGACGACGGGGAGCGTGAAGAGCCAGTCCAGGTGGGTGGCGTTGAGACGGTCGACGATGGCCGCAAGGCGAACGGCCTGTCCGCGCGGGATGCGAGCGAAGAGGTGGAGCACCCGCAGCGAGCTGAACGGGTCAGCAGATTCGGCGACCACCGGGGGCGACATGGCGTCGTCAGGGAGACCGCCCGGCGCGGCGCGGAGCCGGAGCTGGCCCTGCGCGATGGGTCCGTGGCTCACGGCTGGCACATCTCCATGGCACAGAATTGGGGTTGGGTCCCGGAGCGTAGCACGGGGCCGATCCGGGCCCGCCGATCCGGGCCGGTGGGCCGGCGGGCCGGCGAACCGGCAGGCCGGTCGGCCGTTGGGCCGGTGGGCGTAGAATCCCGCCCCCATGAACCTCGACAGCGTCCGCGCCGCCAACCGCGCCTCATTCGCCGAGTTGGTGACCCGCCCCGACCGCGATATCGACCTCGCCCGCGGCGCCCTCCTGATCGCGGCCGCCGGACGTCCCCACGTGGAGCCCGGGCCATCGCTCGCGGAGCTTGACCGCCTCGCGCACCTGGTCGGCACGGGCACGGGCACGGACGCGTCGATCGATGGCCTGGTGGAGCGCGTCAACCTGGTCCTCTTCCGGGCGGCCGGCTTCCGTGCCGCCGCGCGCGGCCGTGGTGCGGAGGCGGAGCACTCCCTCCTCGATGTCGTCGTCGACCGGCGCGTTGGCCTGCCGATCAGCCTGGCGATCGTCCAGTTGGAGGTCGCCTGGCGCGTCGGCCTGCCGCTCCACGGCGTGGGCCTGCCCGGTCACTTCATCGTCGGCGGTCCGGAAGGGCTCCTCCTGGACCCGGCCGACCGCGGCCGGCGGCTCACCCGCGACGACTGCCAGATCCTGATCCGCCGCTCCCTGGGCTCGCGGCTGGCCCTGACCGAGGCGATGCTCCGCCCCGCGGCCCGGCGCGCCATCCTCACCCGCGTGCTGCGCAACTTGCGCGTCGCACGGCTTGCCGCCCGCGACTGGCCGGCCGGACTCGCGGCCATCGAGCTGCTCGAGGTCCTGGAGCCCACCGATATCGAGCACTCGCGCGACCGGGGCCTGCTGCTTGGCCGGATGGGCCGCTTCACCGACGCGGTGGCGCTGTTGGGCGCCTACCTGGAGTTGGCCCCGCTGGCGGGCGATGTCGACCAGGTTCGCCGGGCGATGATCACGTTCGGAGACCGCCGGAACTAGGCCGCCGCCGCCGCTGCCGCCCGCTGCGCCGGCGTGTCCCGCCGGATCTGGAGCGCCAGCAGCCCGCCCATCACGGCGAGCGATCCGGCGACCACGAACGCCACCACGTATTCGCCCAGCGCATCACGGATCGCGCCCGCGAAGATCGCGGCCATGGCGCCACCGAGCATGTGCGAGGCGAAGATCCAGCCATACACCACGCCCACGTTCTGGCGCCCGAAGCGGTCCGCCGTGAGCGCCACCGTGGGCGGAACCGTGGCGAAGTAGTCCAGGCCGAAGAAGATCGCGAAGACCGTGATGTTGAGCGTGCTGTCCAGGAAGAACGAGATCAGGATCAGGCTGACGCCGCGCAGGATGTAGTACGTGGCCAGCAGCTTGCGCGGGTCGTATCGGTCCGTCAGCCAGCCGGAGCCCAGGACCCCGACGAAGTTGAAGGCCCCGATGAGCCCCAGGGCGCCGGCGCCAACGCTGGTGTCGAACCCGTGGTCGTGCGAGAAGGCGATGAAGTGCTGGCCCACCAGCCCGGACGAGGTGGCGCCGCACGTGAAGAATGTGCCGGCCAGCAGCCAGAAGTCGCGCGACCCGACGGCCCGCCGCATGATCCCGGGATCCGCCTTGGGCTTGGCCGTGACGATGGGCGTCCCCGGAGCGGCACCCAGGGGCGCCAGGCCCATGGACCCCGGGTCGTCGCGCATGAAGATCAGGACCGGCACGATCAGGACCGCGGTGACGGCTGCCATCAGGACGGCGCCATTCCGCCAGCCCACGGTGGTCGCCAGGATGGCCAGAATCGGGATGAAGATCAGCTGGCCCACGCTGGAGCTGGCGCCGAAGACGCCGGTCACCATGCCGCGGTGCTTGACGAACCAGCGGCTGGCCACCATGGCGCCGAAGGAGCTGGCGACCAGGCCGGTGCTCAGGCCGGTCACCAGGCCAAAGAAGATCGCGAACTGCCAGATCTCGTGCGACAGGCTGGTGAGGACAAGGGCCGCGGCCGTGGTCAACACGCTGATCGCGGCGACCCGTTTCACCCCCAGGCGGTTCATGAGGGCGCCGGCGAGCGGGCCGGCCAGGCCATACAGGAGGAGACCGACGCCGGCGGCGATGGACAGCTCCGTCTTGGAGTAGCCGGTGTCGGCCTGCATCGAGAGCAGGAACGCCCCGGGGGCGGCGCGCGTGCCCGCGGTGACGAGAGCCACCGTCGCGGTGACCGCGACCATGATCCAGCCGTAGTAGAGCCTGGCACGCATCCGCGGAGGATAGCCCAACACGGGTGTGATCCGGCCCCTGGAATCACGAAGGCCCCGGTGACGAGGCCGGGGCCGTTGGGGAGGGCGAGGCGGGCCGCGTAGCCCGCGACTGGGAGGCGGGGCTACTCCCCGATGACCGCCCAGAGGAAGCCCATCATGATGAAGAAGCCCGAGAACATGGCGATCAGCCCCAGCCCGCCGTACGGCGAGTTGGCACCCTCGTGGGGGACCAACTGCAGCCCGATCCCGAAGACCAGGGCCCAGGCCACGAAGAGCAGCCCGAAGAACCACTTGCCATTGGGGCCGGTGATCCGGCTGACCCAGCCCGCGCGATGCTCCGCAGACATGGCGGCCTTGAGCATCACGAGGATCATGACCGCGACGACGAGCGTCGAGATGCCGAACTCGACCGGACGCTCGAAGATGACCGTGAACAGTTGCACCTTGGGCCCTCGAAAGTTGGCTTGGGCGTCGGCGTCAGATGCTAGCAGATGATGATCCGTCCCAAGGCGCCGCCGGAGCGATTCGGCCCGCGCAAGTACGATGGTGGCAATGACCCCACCCGCGATGGGCCCCGCCGGGACCCTGCGCTCCGCGCCGGGCGGCGGCGCCTTCGACCGCCTCGGCCGGCTCGTGGTTCGCCGTCACCGCTGGTTCCTGGTCGCGTGGGCCCTCCTCCTCCTGATCGCCGCGCCCCTCGCCCCGCGCATCACCACGGCTCTCCGATCCGGCGGCTTCACCCTGGACGACCTGCCGGCGGCCCGGGCACGGCAACTCCTGGAGCAGGAGCTGGGCGCGCCCACGTCCGCGGTGGTCATCGTCTATCACGCCACCACGCTCCGGGCCGGGACGGTGGCGTTCGAGGTGGCGGCGGCCCGCGCCACGGCGGGGGTGGCCACCGCCACCCACGTGACCGGGATCCGGAGCCACCTCCAGGCACCCAGCCAGGTCTCGGCCGACGGGACCACCGCCTACGACGTCGTGCTGCTGGACCTCCCGCCCGATGACTCGCCGGCGGCCCTGCCCTTCGTCAAGGCTGCGATCCAGCCGCAGCCCGGGATGGAGATCGGCCTGGCGGGTGGCCCGGCCTTCTACGAGGACGTCCAGCTGGTCTCGGAGGAGGACCTCCGCCGGAGCGAGCTGATCTCGCTGCCGCTGGCCGCGCTGGCGCTGCTGCTGGTCTTCGGGTCCGTCGTGGCGGGTGCCCTGCCGCTGGTGGTGGGCGGGGCGGCCGTGGTCATCGCCCTCGCCACCATCGCCCAGGTCGCCACGCTGACCCCGATGAGCATCTTCGTGCTCAACCTCGCCACGCTCCTGGGGCTGGGCCTGGGGGTGGACTACTCGCTGCTGGTGACCAGCCGATTCCGCGAGGAGGTGGCGCTCCGGACCGGTCCGGACCGGGTGGCACGGGCGGTCGAGGCCACCGTCGCATCGGCCGGTCGGGCGGTCTTCTTCTCCGGGCTGACCGTGCTGCTGGGCCTGCTGGGCCTGGTGCTCTTCGAGTTCATGATCCTCCGCTCGGTGGGGATCGCCGGCGCCATCGTGGTCGCGGTGGCGATGGCCGCGGCCCTCACGCTCCTCCCCGCGCTCCTGGTGCTGGTGGGGGCCCACCTCGACCGCTTCCGGGTGCGGCGGATCACCGTCCTGCCCGACGCCGACGGCCCATGGTCGCGCCTCGCCCGCGTGGTCATGGCCCGGCCGCTGGCGGTCCTGGTGCCCGTGCTCGCCGTGCTGCTGCTCCTGGGCTCCCCCTTCCTCCATGTCCGCTTCAACGCGCCCGATTCCACGATCCTGCCGGAGCACGTCCCATCGCGCGTCGCCTACGACCAGCTGGTGAGCGCCTTCGGGGAGGGCCCGTTCGCGCCCATCTCGCTGGCGATCCGTACCCAGGGCCCGGCCACGTCGCCGGACAACGTGGCCGCGCTGTACGAATACTCGCGCCGCCTGGCCGCCGACCCGCGGATCGAGAGGGTCGATGGCTACGTGGACGTGGACCCGCGGATCGCGCTGGCGGCCTACCAGCTGCTGTACGCCAACCCGGCCGGTCCCCCGGACCGCTTTGTCCAGGAGGAGCTGGCGGCGACCACGAAGGGCGCGATCACTGCTTTCACGATCACCACCGGGTTCGGCTCCAATCGTCCCGAGGCGCGAGCCCTGGTCGCCGACCTGCGCGGCACCAGCGGGCCGCTGGCACCCCCGCCCGGGGTGACGGTGCTCGTCGGCGGCGGGGCAGCCGACGTGGTGGACGTGGTGGACCGGATCGCCGCGGACTTCCCGCGCACCGGCGCATTCATCCTGATCACGACCTACCTGGTGCTCTTCCTGCTCCTCCGCTCGGTGATCCTGCCGCTCAAGGCGCTGGTGATGAACAGCCTGTCGATCGTGGTGTCCTTCGGGGCGCTGGTCTGGATCTTCCAGGACGGCAACCTCTCGGCGCTCCTGGGCTTCCGGCCGGTTGGTTTCGTGGAGACCACCCAGCCGGTGATCCTCTTCTGCGTCCTCTTTGGGCTGTCCATGGACTACGAGGTCTTCATCCTGTCGCGGATGAAGGAGATCTGGGAGAAGACCGGCGACAACCGCGAGGCCGTGGCCCGCGGCCTGGAGCGGAGCGGCCGCATCGTGACCTCGGCCGCGCTCATCGTGGTGGTCGTGGCCGGCTCCTTCGCCTTCGCGGATATCGTGCTGATCAAGGCGCTGGGCCTGGGGATGGCCATCGCGGTGGCGCTCGACGCGACCGTGGTGCGTGCGCTCCTGGTCCCGGCGACCATGCGGCTCCTGGGCGACTGGAACTGGTGGATCCCGCGCCGGCTGGAGCGGTTCGTCGAGCGGTTTGCCCCGGCCCCCGAGGCCAGCATCGAGGCCCCGGCCGAATGAGCGACCGCCGGACGACGACGCGAACCGTCGCGCTTCGAACGCACGCGCTCCGAACCCTCGTCGGGCCCGCGCTCGCGCTGCTGTTGGTCGCCGCCTGCTCCGGCGGCGGGGCGCCGATCCTCGCCAATCCCACGGCCGCCCGGCCGCCTGTGCCGGCCGCCTCCATCGGTCCCAGCCGCGCCCCGGATCCCATCACGGTCGTGCTGCCGCGCGACGACCGACCCCACGACCGGCTGACCGAGTGGTGGTACTACACGGGTCACCTGCGCGATTCGAGCGGCGGGACCTGGGGCTTCGAGCTGGTGATCTTCCGCGCCGAGCGGGGGCAGTTCCCCGTGACGTGGGCCTCGCACCTCGCCCTCACCGACGAGACCGGCGGGCGGTTCCTGTACGACCAGCGGGGCGAGATCGGGCCGCAGGTGGACCAGGCGGCGCGCGCCGGCGATGGGTACGCGCTGGCGATCACGGGGCTGAACCCGCTGGCGGGCCTCATGCCCGGCCTCGCCCCCGCGACGCCCGGGGCCTCGGGTGCCTCGACCGCGCCGATGACGCCCTGGGTCATGGGCGGGCTGAGCGGCCAGGACCGGCTCTCCGCCGATAGCGCCGCGGCGGGTGGGTTCGGCCTCGCCCTCCAGCTGGCGCCGACGAAGGGACCCGCCCTGCACGACAACGACGGCTACGTGGACTTCGGCCCCGCGGGCGGCTCGTACTACTACTCGCGGACCCGGATGACGGCCGCCGGGACGGTTCGGGTCGGGGCCCGGACGCTGGAGGTCCAGGGCCTGGCCTGGTTCGATCACCAGTGGGGCGACTTCATCGCCGTGGGCGGCGGCTGGGACTGGTACGCCGTCAACCTCGACGACGGCACGGACATCACCCTCTCGCTGGTCCGCGACAGCGCCGGCGGCTACCCCCTGGTCTACGGGACGCTCGTCGAGGCGGGTGGGACCGTCCGCCGGCTGGATCGGTCCGCGTTCACGGTTACGCCGCTCGGGACATGGCAGAGCCCGCGCACCGGGCTCGCCTATCCGGCTGGCTGGGTCGTCGCGCTCCCCGGTGAGGGCCTGGCCATCGAGCTGCGGCCGTCGGTGGCGGACCAGGAGCTGGACACGCGCGCCACGACCGGCGTCGTGTACTGGGAGGGATCGCAGGTCGTGCGGGCCACCCGGGACGGTCGAGCGCTGACCGGCCAGGCCTACGTCGAGCTGACGGGCTACGGCGAACCCACCGGACGGTAGACGGGGATCGCAACGGCGGGCCGGGGAGCACCTCGAGGCCGGTGGTGCGGGGCCGTTGGCCATCCTCGGCGTCTTGTCGCGCTATCCGCCAGAATGGGGGTCTGATGCGAGTCGTACTGTCGCTCCGAGGTGATTACGCGGTGCGCGCGATGCTCGCCCTGGCTTCCCACAATGGCGACGGCTGGCTCAGCGCCCCGCGGATCGCCGAGCGCATGAGCATCCCCGTCCGGTTCCTCCCCCACGTGCTGACCGACCTGTCACGGGCCGGCCTGGTGATCGGGCATCCCGGGCGAACCGGTGGCTACCGGCTCGCAAACCCCGCGACCGAGATCAACCTGCTCCAGATCGTGGAGGCCGTCGAGGGCGACGGCGAACCCGCCCGCTGCGTGCTGCGCGGCGGCCCGTGCGGCATGGACGGCCGGTGCGCCGTCCATGACTCCTTCGCCGCGGCCACCGCCGTCCTCCAGGACACGCTGCGCGGCAGCCCGCTGTCGGAGCTGGCGAAGCGGGGCGGGCTCCTCGACACGTCGCCGCTTCCGACGGGCGACGCGGGCGACCTCGTCCGGAGCTGACGGCCCGCCCACCTGGGCGGCAACTCTCGGGGTGCCCCGGGCACCCATCGGCCCACCCCTTGCCCCGCCACGCGGCGCGATCACCCCTTGCCCCGCCACGCGGCAGAGCCCCGGTCCATTTGTCATGCGATTCGTGGGCCATTCGGCTCCTGCCCTACAATTCGCAGTCCCGGCATATTCGTACGGCGTCAATACAGTTTCAGGTTCTGGGAAGGGAGCATCTGCCATGTCGCGCCGTCTCGCCCGACTCGTCGCATGTGCCGCGACCGTCGCGCTCGTCACCTCCGCCTGCGTTGCGCAGAAGCCCCCCGCGTGGACCTTCGCCCCAGCCGGGGCCGCGGGGGCTGCGCCTGCCGCGAGCGCCGCGCCGGCCGCGCCTGCCGCGCCTGCCGCGGTCACTGGCCCCGCCCTGGGCGAGCTCAAGATCGAGTCTGTCGACCTTGGGTTCACGCCGAAGGACCTCGAGGTCGCGGCGGCTGGCATCTACACGGTGACGCTCAACAACACGGGCGCCCTGCAGCACGACATCACGTTTGCCGACGGCACCAAGGGCGTCGCGCCGGCGGGCAAGGCGATCAGCGTCAAGGTCAACATCCCGGCCGGTGGATTGACCTTCCTGTGCTCCGTCCCGGGCCACGCGGATGCCGGCATGAAGGGCGCGATCACCGTGAAGGGCAGCACGGCGGCCAGCACGGGCGCCAACGATCACGGCGGACCGGCCCCGGTGACCGCCACCCAACCGGATCCCAAGGCCCCGGCCTACACGCCGTACGACGCCAAGGCCCCGGCCCTCCTGCCCGGCACCACGCATGACATCGACCTGATCATCCAGGAGAAGCTGATGACGGTCGCTCCCGGGTTCGTCGTCGCGGTCTGGACCTTCGGCGGGACCGTCCCCGGCCCGGTGATCCGGGTCAGGGTGGGCGACACCATCCGAATCCATCTCAAGAACCCGGCCACCAACCAGCTCGCCCACTCCGTGGATTTCCACGCCAGCCAGGTCGCCTGGAACGACGAGATGACGTCGATCGACCCGGGCAAGGAGAAGCTGTACGAGTGGAAGGCTGACTACGCCGGCGTGTGGATGTACCACTGCGGCACGGCCCCGGCGCTCCATCACATCGCCAACGGCATGTACGGCATGGTCATCGTGGAGCCCAAGGAAGGGCTCAAGCCGGTGGACAACGAGTACGCCCTCGTCCAGAGCGAGTGGTACCTGGGGCCGCAGGGCCAGCCCGTCTCGCTGAGTGCCGCATCCGCAGCCGCGCCGGCGCCCGACTACGTGGTCTTCAACGGCGTCGCCAACCAGTACAAGGACAACCCGCTGCAGACCAAGACGGGCGGCTCCGTCCGGATCTTCGTCCTGAACGCCGGCCCAAACACCGACAGCTCGTTCCACATCGTCGGGACGATCTTCAACACGGTGATGAAGGAAGGCGTCCAACTGCTCAAGGGCAACGCGGGCAACTACGGCTCCCAGGCGGTTGACCTGTCCCCGGCCCAGGGCGCGTACGTCGAGCTCAACATGCCGGAGGATGGTCTCTACCCGATCGTCACCCACGCCTTCAACTTCGTCGGGCGGGGCGCGCTGGGCCTGCTCAAGGCCGGCGACGGTGATCCCCTGAAGTGACCCGGCGTGAGCGGCCGGCGAGGCGCCGAGCCGCCCACGACCCCGCGCCTTTGACGCCAGCGAACGCCCGGCCCCGGCCGGGCGTTCGCTGTTGCGGGCCCGGCTCCGGCCGAATGGCGCGCTGAGCGCGGTGGAGCGCCGACGTTGACCAGTGGTGCGGGCGGGTCAGCGACGGGCCGGCTGCCCGCCGGCGACAGTCGCCGCGCCGCGCGCCCCGGCGGCCACCGCCGCCACCAGCAGGACGGTCGTGCCCAGGGCACCCATGGCCAGCAGGGTCGCGCCCAGACGTGCCGGCTCGTCAAGCCCCAGCGGCAGCCCGACCGCGAGGAGCAGGCAGCCCGCGTCGAGCGCGAGCAACCGGGCCGCGGCGGCGCGGCCAAGGATCCGGCGCTGGCGGGCGTGCGCGATCGGCGAGCCCGGGCCCACGGCGGGCAGGAGGTGCGTGGCCGAGGCGAGGAAGGTGATCCCCAGCCAGCCTGCGACGAGCGGCGCCACCAACCAGGGCGTTGACCATGCGGCCGCTGGCTGGGCAGACACTGGCTGGAGAGCCGCAGGGCCCAGGGCGGAGAACGCGGCGTCCACCATCCGCCAGGCCGCGATCGCCGTCCCGACGATGAACCACGCGATGCCGCTCACCAGGCCGCCCTGCGCAAACCGGTGCCACGCCAGGTCCGTCGTCCAGCCGCCGCGCGTCTGCCACGTGTGGCGCGCCATCGCGGCCAGTGAGATCGCCCCGGCCAGCACCGACAGGGCGCCGATGGCCGCGAGCCAGCCCACCCCGAGGAGCGTGCCAAGCGCCGCGAGCGGCGCGCCGGCACCAATCCCCATGACGACCCCGCGGGCCGACCGCTTCGCCGAGATCCGCGCACCCACCACGGTCGGGAAGAAGTGGAGCAGCGTGGTCGCGAGGACCAGCGACACGAAACCCCCGAGGTTGAGCCACGCGTGGGCCGGCTTGGTGGTCAGCCACGCCCCGGCGACCGGCGCCCAGCCGGCCAGGAGCAGCGTCGCGAGCGAGACCCCGATCCCGACATTCACGAGCGCCAGGACGTAGGCCCGCGTCACGAGCCCTCGGCTGGGCCCCAGCGAGCCGCCGACCGGGCGAAGCACGGCGAGGCCCGTCAGCGCGATGCCGGTGACGTACGCGACACCCCCGGCCGCCGCGAGGATCGACAGGTCGCCCGTGATCCCGGCGACCACCATCAGGGCGCCCCCGCTCACCAGGGCGACGGCGGCGGAGCGGAGGCGGCCGTCGGCAGGCGGCACGGCGGCGAACGCCGCGACGAAGAACGGCATCACGGCGGCAATCGCGGTGGAGGCGCCGCCAGCAAGCGCCAGGTGGAGCGGCAGCCAGATGCCCCTGCGGTCGGCCGGAGGGAGCGCCGCGCTGGCCAGCGCGGCGATGAGATAGAGGGCGGCCACGAGGATTCCGACGACGACGATGCGGCGCTCGAATGACCGGTCGGCCGGCGGCGGCCGAAAGGCGAGGTTCGCCCCCCTGCCGGGCATCGGCCCGGGGCGCGGATCAGGCCCCATCGGCCTCCGCGTCGTCGGCAACGCCGGTCTCGCCCGCGGCCGGCCCGTCGGTTTCGGCCGACTCAGGCGGGGGTTGACGGACCCACACGATGAGGGCGATGACGAAGCGTGCGACCAGCGACAGTCCGTATGACGCGCACCAGATGCACACCGCCTTGATGACGACGACCTGCGTGTACAGGAAGTACGCCTCAAAGATCACGCCCGCCAGCGAGAGCCCGTAGTGGGCGAGGAGCAGGCCGTAGAAGTTGGTGCGCCGCCAGACGAGCGCGAGCGTCAGCAGCAGCAGCGAGAGGATCACCCCGAAGACCGCCACCGGGATCCCGCCGATCCGGCTGTACTCGCTCAGCGCCACCTGCTCGCAGCCGTGGAGCGCGCCGCAGTACGGCAGCTCGCCGGCCAGCTCGACCGAGGCGAGGTATGAGGCGATGGCCAGGCCAATGGCATCGAGGAACGCGAGGATGGTGCCGGGGTGCATCCCCAGGATGGGACGGACCGGGGCGCGCCGGAGCAGCATCGGTCAGATCACTTGCTGGCGGCGGGGCTGGCGGCGACGGAGGCAGCGGGGCTGGCGGCCACGCTGGGAGCCGAGGTCACCTTGGCCGGGGAGGCGCTGGGCAGGACCTTGCGGACCATGGCGGCCAGGTCTGCATACGCACGCGGCAGGCCGGACGAGATCTGGCCCCCGGCGATCCGGAAGGACGGTGTGGAGCTGACCCCCAGCGAAGCGGAATCGGCGGTGCTCGCCCGGATCGCCTGCGTCTGGGCCGTCTCGGCGATGCAGGCATCCCACTTGGCCCGATCCACGCCGACGCCATCGGCGATCTGCTTGAGGTGATCCGTGCTGAATGCGCCCTTGTTCTCGCCATCCTGGTTGTAGTACAGCCAGTCGTGGAAGGCCCAGTACTTGCCCTGCGGCCCGGCACACCGGGCGGCGACGGCTGCGCCGACGGACTCGTTGTCGGCCGTGGCGCCGAGGATCGCGATGTCATGCGAGACGATCCTGGCCTGGCCGGTCAGGACAAAGTCCGTCGTCAGCCGGGGGAAGTAGTCCCGCACCAGCGTGCCGCAGATGGGGCACTGGAAGTCCGCCCAGATCTCGATCTTGACCAGCGCGTCCACCTTGCCCACCTGCTCGCCATCGACCAGGGACGCCGCGGCCACGCTGATCGCATTGGCGGGCGGCGCCTGCAGGTTGGCCGTGGAGGCGGACGGCTTCTGGAGGAGGACGATCAGGATGCCGATCGCCACGATCGCCGCGACGCTCACGAGGGCGAGGGGCGAGCGCCAGACCGGGGGCTTCTGGGCCGCGGCCCGGGCCCGGACCCGCGGTGTCTGCGCGCGCTCCAACTCCCGCCGCTCGCGGCGGGTCGGGGGCGGGGAGGACGGCTTGACGGGCGGCTGGGACGGCACGGTGAACCTCATCGTAGTCGCCGGCAAGGAGGTGCCGGCCCCGGTCCCAGAGGATCGCACGAACGGCCGAAGCCGGTGGGAGCCGAATCGCCCGTTGCAGCGGGACGGTCGGCCTGCAGGGCACCACGGTTTAAGGAACGTTTCAGGGAGCGGGCGGACGCTCCGCGAATGCAATCACGAGGCCGCCCCGCCGCAGCCGTCGCCGCACCCGGCGCTTCGCTCCGGGTGCCGCTGCCGCGCGTCTGGCCGGTCATCGGCTTCGACATCATGTGGGTGCTCCTGGCCAACGGCGCGATCATCGTCGCGATGTGGGTGCGGCACGGCGGGCTCGATGGCCTGGCGGCTCCCGGGGCCGCCTTTACCGCGATCGGCCAGCTGACCGGCCTGTTCGCCGCCTACCTGTCCCTGGTCCAGCTGGTGCTCATGTCCCGGAGCCCGTGGCTGGACCAGGTCTTTGGCCTGGACCGCCTGGCCTGGGCCCACCGCTGGCTGGGCTTCGCCACGGTCTGGCTGATCGTGGCCCACGGGATCCTCACGATCCTCGGCTACTCGATCGGGGACCACGCCTCGTTCCTGGGCGAGACCTGGATGATCCTCACCACCTTCGACTGGGTGGCCCTCTCCGTGCTGGGGTTCGCGGTCTTCCTGGCGGTGGGAATCAGCTCGGTCCGCGCGGCGCGCTCCCGCCTGTCGTACGAGGCGTGGTTCCTGCTCCACCTGCTGGCCTATGCCGCGATCGCCCTGGGCTTCCTCCACCAGCTGAGCGTGGGCGCGGACTTCATGCACGACCCGCTGGCCAGCGCCTACTGGATCGCCCTGTACGTCGCGACGGCGGTGCTCGTCGCGGCGTTCCGCCTGGGCCAGCCAATCTGGCTGAACCTCCGCCACCGACTGCGTGTCGCCGATGTCGTCAACGAGGGGAACGGGGTCGCGTCGATCTACATCACCGGCGAGCACCTGGACAAGCTCCCGACGCGGGCGGGCCAGTGGTTCGTCTGGCGCTTCATGGCCGGCCCTCGCTGGTGGAGCGGCCACCCGTTCTCGCTCTCCGCGGCGCCCAATGGCCGCTGGCTGCGGATCACGGTCAAGGCGCTCGGCGACGACACCAGGTCCATGCAGCGGCTCCGCCCCGGCACCCGTGTCTGGGCCGAAGGCCCATACGGCATCCTCACGGGCGCCCGGCGGACGCGGCGCAAGGTGACGTTGATCGCCGGCGGGATCGGCATCGCGCCCTTGCGCGCGCTCCTGGAGGCGCTCTCGGCGCGTCCGGGCGAGCTGACCCTCCTCTATCGCGCGCGCCAGGCCAAGCACCTCGTGCTGCGCCAGGAGATCGATGCGCTGGCCGCCACCCGGGGCGCCCGGGTCGAGTACCTCGTTGGACGGCGGGGGTCGGCGGCGATGCCGGAGGACCCGCTCGCGCCGGACAACCTGTGGCGGATAGTGCCCGATATCTGCGAGCAGGACGTGTACATCTGCGGCCCGGGCCCGATGATGGACCGGGTGGAGCAGACGCTCCATCAGCTGCGCGTGCCGCGGAGCCAGGTCCACGTGGAACGGTTCGAATACTGATGACCGCCGACCGCCCGGTGACCGGTCATGCCTGAGCCGTCCCTCCACGCCCGGTTCTGGCTGGTGATCTCCAGCCTGGTCCTCGCCGCGGCCCTGCTGGTCGGGTTCAAGAGCCCCGACGAGATCGCCCTCGCGGTGACGGCACGGTCCGGCGGCACACCCGATCCGACCGAACAGGCCGCGCCAACCGCCCCACCCCGGACCGCGCGCGCGACGGCGACCGCCGGACCCACGCCGACGGCGGCGGGCGGCGGGACCACCCCGCGGGCGACGCAGCCCCCCACCACGCAGCCCACCCAGGCGCCGGTCGTGGCCGGCGGACAGGTGTTCACCGGCACCCTGGTCCAGACCCGCTACGGCCCCGTCCAGGTCCAGGTCACCGTGGTCAACGGCGCGATCGCGGACATCGCCGCGGTGCGGCTCCCGACGGGCGGTCGGTCGGGCTCCATCTCGACATGGAGCAGCCCCGTGCTCCGCAACGAGGCCCTCACCGCCAAGAGCGCCAGCATCCAGATCGTGTCCGGGGCCACGTACACCAGCCGCGCCTACCAGGCCTCGCTCCAGGCCGCGCTCGACGCGGCCCACGGCTGACCGACAGCCGCAGGCCATGGGCGAGGCGGCGGACCAACCAGCGCGACGGGGTCTGGCCGCGTCGCCCGGCACAGCCCTGGTGACCGGCGCGAACCTGTCACCCGGTGTCCGCGACCGCCTGCCGCGCGTGGAGACGGTGATGGGGACCACCGTCGGCGTCGATGTCCGGGACCGGATCCCGGACCTGGCCCTCGCGCCCATCCTCGACGCCTTCTTCGCCGTGCTGACGGACATCGACCGGCGCTTCAGCCCATACCGCCCGGACAGCGAGGTGTCGCGCATCTCGAGGGGTGAGCTGGCCGAGGAGGACGCAAGCCCGGACCTGCGCTGGATCCTGGGGGCCTGCGAGGACCTGCGCCGGATCAGCGGCGGCACGTTCGACGCCCGCGGCCACCGGCCGGATGGCAGCCTCGATCCCTCGGGGATCGTGAAGGGCTGGGCCATCGAGGAGGGCACGGCGGTGCTCGAGGCGGCCGGCCTGCGTGACTACGCCATCAACGCCGGGGGCGACGTGCTGGCCGCGGGCGGACCGGAGCCCGGCGCGGGCCCGCGCGACCGGGCGATTGGCGCGCCGACGCCCTGGCGGGTCGGCATCCAGCACCCGCTGGAGCCCGGCTCGATCGCCGCCGTCCTCCTGGTCCGCGACCGCGCGGTCGCCACCTCGGGCCAATACCAGCGGCCGGGCCACCTGCGAGACCCGCGGGGTGGCAACGCGCCGGGCGAGCTGCTCAGCCTCACGGTCGTGGGGCCAAGCCTGACCTGGGCGGATGCCTACGCGACCGCGGCCTTCCCGATGGGGCTGGCCGGGCTCGAGTGGGTGCACGATCGCCTGGGCTACGGCGCCCTCGCGATCGGCACGGACCTCCGGGTGACCTGGACCCCTGCGGTGGAGCCACTGCTCGAACGCTGACGACGCGACGGGGCCTTGACCGGGCTACATGAGACTCGGTATCATCACCGCGTGACAGAGACGTCGACCCTGCCCACCGTCGACCGCGCCGGCCCCAGGCAGACCCGCCCACGCCGCCTGGTCGCCGAGCTGATCGCCGGCCGCACCGGCCACTTCACGGCGGCGGACCTCGCGGCGGACGCCCAGGGCCGCGGGCTGCCTCTGGGGCGCGCCACCATCTTCCGGACGCTGGAGCTGCTCCTGGGGGGCGGCGCGCTGGAGCGGATCGATCTCCCGGACGGCTCGCATGCCTACGTGGAGTGCGCGCCGAGTCACCACCACCACGCGGTCTGCTCGCGCTGCGGCTCGGTCGTGGACTTCGACGACGCCGAGCTGGCCGCCGTGGTCCGTGCCGTCGCCCGTCGAACCGGCTTCCGGATCGACAGCCACCGCCTGGAGCTCTTCGGGCTGTGCCCCGCCTGCCAGGCGGGCGAGCGGAGCGCGGGATGACGGCGCGATCGCCGCGACGGGCGGGCGTGCGCCTCTCGGCGAGCCTGGCCGCCCTCTCGATCGCGCTCGCCGGCTGCGTCGCCACCGAAGCGTCGGCACTCGCCCCGGACCTTCCGTCACCCGAGCCGGGCGCCATCCGCGTCGTGGCCACCACCACGGTCCTCGCCGACCTGGTCGCACGCGTCGGCGGGTCGCTCGTCAGGGTCACCAGCCTCGTGCCCAAGGGCGGCGAGATCCACACCTTCGATCCCCGGCCATCCACGCTGATCGCGATCTCGGAGGCGTCCCTGATCGTCGCCAACGGCCTGGGCCTGGACGAGCCGCTGACGGATCTCGTCGCCACTGTCGGCTCCAGGGGCCCCGTGATCCAGCTGGGCGAGGGGCTTGCCCGTACCGCCCTCATCGCCGACGAGGGCCAGCCCAACCCGCACGCCTGGCTGAACGTCGCGTATGCGCGCCTGTACGTGGCCGCCATCGCGAGCGCCCTGAAGTCGGCGCTCCCGACCCGGGCCGCGGTCATCGACGCCCAGGCCGCGGCCTACGACGCGCGGCTCGCCGAGCTTGATGCCTGGACCAGGGCGCGGCTCGCGGCCGTCCCCGCAGCCAACCGCAAGGTCATCGTGCTCCACGACGCATTCCCCTATTTCGCCAATGCCTACGGCCTGGAGGTCATCGGGTCCGTGATCTCGTCGCCGGGCCAGGACCCGTCAGCCGGGGAGATCACCGCCCTGCTGGCCGCCATCAAGGCGTCGGGGGCCAGGGCGATCTTCTCCGAGGCGCAGTTCAGCGACAAGCTGGCCGGGGCGATCGCCGCCGAGGCCGGGGTGGTCGTGGAATCCAACCTGTACGACGACACGCTGGGGGATGCCCCGGCCGACAGCTTCGAGGGCCTGATTCGATGGGACGTGGACCGGATCGTGGCGGCACTCCAGTGACGGAGGTGGACCGGTGACGGACGCGCACGACGCCCGATCTCACGTGCACGGCGGCCACCGGCCGCCCATCGGCAACGCGGCCGGCATCGATGCGGGACACGCCCGGGCCCATGCCGATGTCTGGCTGTCCGACGTCACCGCCGGCTACGGCGACCGCCTGGCGCTCACCGGCGTCAACCTGGCGATCGAGGCAGGGTCGCTCCTCGCGGTGGTGGGCCCCAACGGCGCGGGGAAGAGCACGCTCCTCAAGCTGATCGCCGGGCTGCTCAAGCCGTGGTCCGGGCGTGTCGAGGTGCTTGGCCACCGGCCGGGCGTCGCGGCGCGCCGGGTGGCGTACGTCCCCCAGGCCGAGACCGTGGACTGGCAGTTCCCCGTCACGGTCGAGGACGTCGTCATGATGGGCCGCTACCCGGCCCTCGGGGTGCTGCGGCGCCCCGGCCGCGACGACCACCGGGCCGTCGCGGCGGCGCTGGAGAAGGTGTCGATGGCGACCCACGCCGGGACGCAGATCGGGGCACTCTCCGGCGGGCAGCGGCGGCGCGTCTTCCTGGCCCGGGCGCTGGCGTCCGAGCCAGACCTGTTCCTCCTGGACGAGCCGGTCACGGGCGTGGACATCACCACCCAGCAGGAGCTGATGGACATCCTCCAGGGCGAGGCGAAGCGCGGCAAGACCGTGATCGCCACCACCCACGACCTGCCCACGGCTGCGGAGCGCTTCGCCCAGGTGGCGGCCATCAACCGGACCGTCGTGGCCTTTGGGCCGGCCTCGCTGATCCTGGACCCGGACGTGCTGCTGCGGACCTACGGAGGACACGTGCTGGTCCTGGGCGGCCAGACCGCGATCCTGGACGATGCGC
The DNA here is from genome assembly GCA_903822495.1 of uncultured Chloroflexota bacterium. Taxonomy (GTDB): domain Bacteria; phylum Chloroflexota; class Limnocylindria; order Limnocylindrales; family CSP1-4; genus CAIJPD01. The sequence goes on from CAIJPD010000050.1 coordinate 135,984, forward strand.
ATCACCACGACGAGCCGCCCGGCCGCGAGGCACACTTCCGCGAGGATTCCCGCCCGACGCCGCCGCACCGTCACCGGGGGCCGCGGCCGACCACCGGAGACGGATCGCCCGACGCCGCCACCACCGACGGGGAGGGCTGATCCGTGGAGCTCCTGACCGACCCGCTCACCCACGCCTTCTTTGTCCGGGCGCTGGCGGCTGCCGTCCTCGTGGGGACCGTGTGCGCCGTGGTGGGCACGTACGTGGTCCTCAAGGGCCTGGCGTTCATCGGCGAGGCAGTCAGCCATGCCGCGTTCCCGGGCCTGGTGGCCGCGTTCGTCTTCAAGGTGCCCTTCCTGCTGGGCGCCGGGGTGGCTGCGGTGGGAACGGCGCTGGGAATCGGCCTGGTGATTCGCCGGACGAGGATCCGGGCGGACACGGCCATCGGCGTGATCTTCGTCGGCATGTTCGCCCTGGGCCTGTTCTGGTACAGCGCGATCAAGGGGTTCGTGGCCGACCTGTTCAGCTTCCTGTTCGGCAACATCCTGGCCATCTCCACGGGTGACCTGATCAGCCTGGTGGCCCTCGGGGTGGTGATCCTGGCGGTCGTGCTGGTGCTCTGGAAGGAGCTCCTGTACGCCACGTTCGACCCGCTCGCCGCGGCGGCGTCCGGTCTCCCGGTCGGGCTCCTCGAGTACCTCTTCCTCGTGCTGGTCGCCCTGACCATCGTGGTCAGCCTGCAGGCCGTGGGGATCATCCTGGTGGTGGCCATGCTGATCACTCCCGCGGCCACGGCCCAGCTGCTGTCGATCCACTTCAACCGGCTGATGCTGCTCGCCGTCGCCATCGGCGTGGGCGGGTCCATCCTGGGGCTGTACGCCAGCTACTGGCTCAATGTCGCCAGCGGCGCCACGATCGTGCTGGTGGAGACGGGCGCCTTCGGGCTGGCGCTGGGGCTGGGTCCGCGAACGGGCCTCCTTGGCCGCCGACGACGGGAGGCAGCGGCTCCCTGATCGAGGAGCGGGGACGCCTCGACCTCCTGTCGACACCCCGCACCAGCCATCGGTCACGCTTCCGGCTGACCCCATGAGCGGGCGCGCCGGGACCATCGGCCCCCTCGCCCGCGAGGCCCGCGCTGCCCAAGATCCGATCGATGCCGCCGAAACCTTTTCGGCGTCCTGAGACTCGTACTGGGCAGACAAGCCGCACCGGGAGCCCCATGACCGCTGATGCACGACGCCTGGCCCCACCGGCCAGGCCCGCCGCCAAGGCCGGACCGCCGATGCGCCTGCGCGCCGGGACGTTCCTTGCGGTGCTCGCCGTCGCCGGGATCGTGATCCTCGCGGCCACCCAGGAGGTGGCGCCACCCGTCTCCGCGCGCCAGGCGGCGGTCCAGATCTGGCTCGCAACCCGGGCCGCCGGCTTCACGACCCTGGTGATGCTCTCCATCCAGATCTCTCTCGGGCTGATCCTGAGCCACCCCACCAACAAGTCCACCTGGAAGCTCTCAAAGCTGCTCTTCCCGTGGCACGAGAATGCGTGGGTCTTCGTCCTGGCCTTCCTTGGTGCGCACATCATCACCACGGTCCTGGACGAATGGGCCGATGTGGGACTGCTCGGGGCGCTGATCCCGGGTGCCTCCCCATACCGGACCCCGGCCGTGGCGCTTGGGACCCTCGCCCTGTGGGCGCTGCTCTTCACCGGCCTGACGGCCCGCTACACCAAGCTCCTCCCCGCCGGCCTGTGGCTCCGGATTCATCGAATCAGCCACGTCATCTTCCCCATCGCATGGCTCCACGGCGTCCTCGCGGGCACCGACTCGGTGGCCATGGTCGGCCTGTACGGCGCCTCCGGGCTGTTCGTCGTGGCCGCCGTCTCCTATCGATATTGGGTCGCCCGGCAGGCCCGCCCAACCTTCTCCACCACCCTGTAGGAGGGCCGCATGCATCTCAACCTCATCGTCCGGCGGGCCGTGATCACGACGGGCGCCACCCTGAGCCTGGTGGCCGGTGGCCTCGCCATCGGGACCGCCGCGGAATGGGCGCTCGCCTCGGCCACCAAGGTGGAGCCGCCCGCCGGGATCTTCGAGCTCCAGGCGCGCATCGAGGCCGCCGAGACCAAGGCCGCGTCGATCCGGACCCAGATCGACCGGCTCGCGGGCGGCTCCGACAGCCTGGCCCAGATGATCCAGATGGCCAACGCCATGGCCGTGTCCGACCAGGCCGCCACCGAGTCCCTCCGCCTGGAGCTCACCCAGGCCAAGGACGCGCTCGCGGCACAACCGACCCCCGAGCCCGATCCGACGCCGACCCCCGCGCCCGTGCGCACGGCCACCAAGGCCCCGACCAGCACTGCCAGCCGGCCGGTCGCCACACCCACGCCCCGGCACCACGACGATGACGATGACTGAGGCCAACGAGGACACCGGGCGCCGCGCGTCCCCCCCGAGACGCCGGTCGTTCCCGCGGATCCCGGCCCACGTCGCGGTCCTCCTCGGGCTCTCCGCCGGGACCTACTCCGTCTTCCTGGCGGGGACGACGGCCCTCCAGGCGGCCTCGGAATCGGCGGTCGCGGCCGAGAAGGCGCCGATCGTGAGCGCGCTGGGTCAGCTCGCCGACGGCCACGACCGCCTGTCCGGCAGCCTCGACGTGGCCCGGGCCCGCTACGGCGAGGCCAGCGAGGCCTACACCTCGCTGGTCGCGTCGATCGCGGCGTACGAGGCGCGGATCGCCGACCTGACCGGACGGATCGACAGCCTGCAGGCGGAAGCAGGCGTGCTCCCTGACAGCATCCCGACCGCGCGGCCGGCGGCCACCAGCGCGCCCGTCCGCCAGAGCACATCGGTCGCGGCGGCGCCGCTCGTCACACCCGCCCCAAAGCCGGTCCCGATCGCGACCACCGGCGCGTCCGGAAAGCCATGACGGCAGGCGTCCGCGCCGGCCTCAGCGGCGGGAGCCCGGCGGCCGAGCCGTCGGCGCGGGCCGGCGGAAGCCCGGCCGCGTACGGCATGGCACCGGCCCGACCCGACGCGCGGGCGGACCGGGCCGCGCTGATGCGGCGTCTCATCACGTTCCTCTTCGTGGTGGCGGTGCTGGGTGGCGCGGCGCTGACGATCGACCTGGCCTCATCGTGGACCGCCAGCGTGGCCAGGTTCCCGGAGCCGGGGCCGGGTGTCGCCCAGCTGGAGGGCGAGCTCGCCGCCGAGCAGGCCCGCGCCGACGACCTGCAGGCCCAGCTGGACTCCATCATCGCCGCCTCTGCCGGCCTCGCGGCCGGGATGGACGAAGTTGGTGCGCGCCTGGGCGGCGACACCACCTCGGCCCAGTCGCTGCGCACGGCGCTCGCGGCAGCGCGTACCCGCCTGTCGCTCCTCCAGCAGGCGCTCGCCAACACGGGCGTCGTCCTGCCGACGCGCGCCCCCGTTGCGGCGGGCAACGGAACGCCCGGCGGCGGCGCTGCCGGGGCCATCGTCCCGGGCATCACGCCTGCGCCAACCGCCGTCCCGACCCCGGTGCCCGTCGCCACGTACCCGCCGGGCGTTCCGGCCAGCTGGCCGTCCAACAAGCCCATCCCACCCATGCCATCGCCCTGTGTCCAGCCGCAGCTGGAGGACAACGGTGTCTGGAACTGCCAGGTCTGACGCCGTGAGCGAGACCCGTGCCGCCGATCCGGGTCTGGTAGCCCCACTCCCGCCGGGGGAGTGGCGGTTTGCGGGCGAGGCCATGGCGTCGCCCCTCCGCCTGATCGCCAGCGCGCCCAGGGGCGCCACAGGAGCCACGGGGGCCGCGGGGGCCGCGGGGGCCGCTCGAGACGTCGATCACGCCGCCAACGCGGCGGCGGCGTGGGCCACGGTACTCGCGACGTTCGAGGCCGCGGAGCAGGCCCTGTCCCGCTTCCGAGGCAGCAGCGACCTCACGGCCATCAACCGCAGGACCGGCCAGGAAGTCGAGGCCAGCCGGCTCCTCGTCCGGGCGCTGACCGCCTCGGATCGCGCCCATCGCCGAACCGGCGGGCGGTTCGACCCTCGCGTCCTCGTCGCGCTTGAGCGGATCGGCTACGCGGGCGCCCCACTCCATGATGCCGGCGACGCCCACAGGCCGGTGAACGCGGCGGTCCGCCGGGCCGATGGTCGCGTGCTGCACCGGACGGGACGGGGAGTGATCCGGGTGGACGTCCCGGTGGACCTGGGCGGGATCGGGAAGGGGCTCACGCTCCGCTGGGCCGCCAACCGAATCGCTGCCACGAACCTGGAGCCGCTCCTCGCGGCTGGCGGCGGCTTCCTGATCGATGCCGGCCAGGACATCGCCACCCGCGGTCAGGGACCGGACGGCCCGTGGCTCATCGATATCGAGGATCCCGGCGACCGCCGCGACGGCCTCGCCGTTGTCGCCCTGCCGGGCGGCTGGTCGGTCGCCACGTCATCTACCCGCCTTCGGCGCTGGACCGCTCCGGGCGGCCGGGCCGTGCACCACCTGATCGATCCGCGAACCGGTGAGCCGGGCGGCGAGGGGCTGGGCGCCGTCACGGTCGCGGGCCGCGACCCGGCATGGGCCGAGATCTGGAGCAAGGCGCTGTTTCTGGAGGGCGCTCGCGGCATCGCGGACACGGCGCGCCACGAGGGGCTCGCCGCCTGGTGGGCCACGCCCGACGGACGGCTGGAGATGACGCCCGCCGCCCGCCCGCTCACGATCTGGCTGGCGGCCGAACCCGGCTAGGCAATCAGCGCCGGGTCAGCCGGGCAACGCCCGCAGCCGGGCAACGCCGGCATCATCGCCCTGGCGCCGGTCAGGAGCCGGTGATGAACTCCCCGCCGTCGACCGAGATGATGTCCCCGTTGATGAAGCCGGTGCCCTCGGCCGACAGGGCGACGATCGCGCTGCCGACGTCCTGCGGCGTGGTCATCCGGCCGGTCGGGTTGCGCGCCATCGTGATCTCGATCATGCGCGCGGCCTCCGGGATCTTCCGCAGGGCAGGGGTGTCCGTCACGCCGGCCCGGATGCAGTTCGCGGTGATCCCCTTGCCGGTCCGGGCCAGCTCCATCGCCAGCTGGCGGATGTGCGACTCCAGCGCCGCCTTGGCCGAGGAGACGACGCCGTACGACGGCACCACCCGCGTGGACCCCTCGGACGTCATCGCCCAGATGTGGGAGCCACTCTCCAGGAAGCCGCGGCGATAGAGGTCCTGGACCCAGTAGACGAGGCTGTTGGCCATGACGTCCTGGGTCATCTCCATCTTCTTGCGGTCAACCGCGCCCTTGGGGTCCTCCGCGAGGAAGGGGACCAGCGAGCCAAAGGCCAGCGAGTGCATGACGACGCGGACATAGGGGTGGCGGCCGGCGGCACGTGCCTCGACGAAGCGGGCCTCGAGCGCGTCCAGCGCGGCGGCGCGCTTCTCGTCATCCGCCGCGTTCATGTTGATGAACAGGGCCTCGCTGCCGACGGCGACGATGTTCGCCTTGACCTCCTCGACGTGGGTGAGGGCGGCCCGGAAGTCGAGGTGGATGCCCGCGATCTTGTAGCCGGCCTTTGCCAGCGCCAGGCCCGTGGCCTCACCCATCCCGGAGGAGGCGCCCAGGATCAGCGCCCAGCGCTCGCGGTCGTCGGTCATGGCTGCGATCCCTCCGGCAGGTCAGGCGTGCGGTCGGTCAGTCGACGAAGGGGCGGCGGATCGCCATCCCCGAGTGTCGGCGAGTCTAGCAGCGGGCCGGGCGATCACCGGAAGACGCGTGCGGGGCTGCACGGGATCGCACGGCCAACGAGCGCCCGAGCGACAGGAGGCGGGTGCGGGGGCGCTGGACGCTAGACGGCCGACTCGCCCCAGGCCTCGCTCCGGCCCTCGTCGCCCCGATCGTCGGCATCCTCGGTGTCTTCCACGGTGGCCGGCGTGACCCACTCGGCCAGGAGCCGGTTGACGAGGAGCGCGGAGACCCGCACCTTCTGTGCCCCCGTCCCGTCGGCGCCGTCGGCGCGCAGGATCCAGCCGTCGGTGAGGGCGATCATCTCGTGGCCATGCTTGAAGGCGGCCACCGGGTCGGCACCCGGCGTGACGTGGATGTGGCCGCGGACCAGGTAGGGACCCAGCTTGATGCCGAGCGCCATGGCCTCCGTCGCGCGCCGCTTCTGCTGGTCACCACGAGGTCCCGTCAACAGCACCGCGAACAGGTCGTCACGGTAGAGCGACAGGTCGGTCAGGTGCAGGTCTGGCGTCCCGACGTAACTGGTCACGACCGCATCCGTGACGACGAGCCGGCCGCGCCGGTTGAGCATGTCGCTCAGGCGCGACTCGGTCAGCAGCACGTGTCCGGCGACCCGGCAGTCGGCGGCATAGGCGGTGAAGTCGACCCGGGGCCTCGTGCTGGCAGCATGCCGGTCGAAGGGTCGGAGGAGGGTCCGGATCATGTGGTCACTATTCTGCACCCGAGCACGCCGGACCAGACAGCCAAACGTACTATCGAGCCGTCAGGGCTGGACACGTCGCTGGACGTCGCGCAGGAGCGCCACCAGGCGGCCCTGGTAGTCATGGGCGCCCACATCCAGGTCAGTCGCCAGCCCGAGGGCCTGCGCGCGATCCCGGTTGACCACGAGCTGGTTGGCCAGGCGGCGCCGCCGGGCGTTGGCCACCGGGTACTCGATCCAGGCGTCGCGCAGGACCACCAGGCCCGCGGATCGCTCGAAGGCGGCCACGGGGTCGCCGCCGGGCCGGACGCGGGTCGTGCCCTGCGCGGTGTACGGCCCCAGGCCGAGGGTGAGCGCCCGCTGGAAGCGTGGGCGGCGGAACGGCGGGGGCTCGCTGGCCCGGTCCACCAGCTCGAAGGCGAGCAGGTCGGCGCAGGGGATGGTCACCACATCGCGCCCGGTCGGCCGGTCGGCGCCGAGCAGCCAGGCGGAAGCGCCCGTGATCGAGAGCTCTCGCAAGTCGGAGACGCGGTCGAGACCGCGCGGGAACGCTCCGGCGGGCAGGCGTCCGATGAAGCGGCAGTCAGCGGTGTAGGCGATGACATCCACGTCGCCGAGGATCCCGATGGGCCGGGCCCGTTGCGCGGAGAGGAGGTCGTGCTGTGCGAAGATGCTGGTCACAAGCGCAACCATGACGTCGGGCGGGCAGCCGCTCCCTCCGCCAGAAGTCGTGGTGCATCGGCGCAAAGGTCCCAACGCCACCCGACCAGCCCACACCGCACCGGCGCGGCGCGTTCCCGCACCGCTGATCGGTTGCGAGAGGACGGCCCCGGGCGGCAGCGCAGGAGGGCAGCCATGACCGTCAACGAGATCCTCCCGCTCCTGGTCCCGCTGATCGTGATCCAGCTCCTGCTGATGGCGCTGGCCCTCCGCGACCTGCTCCGGCCCGAGCGCCGGGTCCGCGGCGGCAACAAGGGCGTCTGGGCGATGGTCATCATCTTCGGCGAGCTGCTTGGCCCGCTCCTCTACCTTGCGGCCGGCCGGATCGAGGATTGACCGTGGATGCGGCGGTCGCCATCCGGGCCCTGGGCCTCACCAAGCGCTACCGCGACGTCCTCGCGCTCGACGGCCTGGACCTGGCCATCCCGGCGGGCTCCGTCTTCGGGCTGCTGGGCCCCAACGGGGCGGGCAAGACCACCACGCTCCGGCTCCTCGCGGGCCTCACGCGGGCCAGCGCGGGACGCGCGGACGTGGCGGGCGTCGAAGTGGGCGCCGATCCGGCCGCCCTCCACCGACGGATCGGCGTGCTGGACCAGGACCCGCGCTACTACGGGTGGATGACGGGCCAGGAGCTGCTGGAGCTGGCGGGCCGACTCCACGGGCTGGCCGGGATGGCGCTCCGGGTCCGCGTCCACGAGCTGCTGGAGCGGGTCGCCCTGGCGGGGGCCGCGCGGCGGCGGATCGGCGGGTACTCGGGCGGGATGCGACAGCGCCTCGGGATCGCCCAGGCGCTGATCGGTCGTCCGCCGGTGCTGCTCCTCGACGAGCCGGTCAGCTCGCTGGATCCGGAGGGGCGACGTGACGTCCTGGCGCTGGTCGAGACGCTGCGCGGGGAGACCACCGTGGTCTTCTCGACGCATGTCCTCAACGACATCGAGCGCGTCTGCGACCGGGTCGGGATCCTGAGCGCCGGGCGACTCGTCGCCGAGGCGCCGCTCTCGGAGCTCCTGGAGCGCTACGCGGCGCCCGTCTATCGCCTTGACCCGGAGCCGGGCCAGGCGGCGGCCGTCGCGGCGCTGGCCGCCGGGCTCAGGGGCGCACCTTGGGTCACGGGTGTCGTCGAGGGCGCGGGCGGGCTGCAGGTGAGCGTCTCGGACGTCGCCGCGGCGGGCCACGAACTCCTGCCGGCGGTTGTGGCTGGCGGCGTCGTGCTGGCGGCGTTCGAACGCCAGCGCCCGGACCTGGAGACGGTCTTCCTGCGGATCGTGGCGGCCACCCGATGACCGGCTTCGGCATCCTCCTGCGCAAGGAGCTCCTGGAGTCCTGGCGGACGCTCCGCCTGCCGGTCGTGGCGGGCGTGCTCCTGCTCTCCGGCTTCCTGTCGCCGCTGCTCGCCAGGTTCACGCCGGAGATCATCCGGGCCGTGGGCGGCGACCAGCTGGGCGGGCTGACCATCCCGGTTCCCACGGTGGTCGATTCGGTGGGGCAGCTCCTCAAGAACGCCGGGCAGTTCGGAGCCCTGGCGGCCGTCCTGCTGTCGATGGGCGCGGTGGCCGGTGAGGTTGAGCGCGGCACCGCGGCGTTCCTGCTGGTCAAGCCGGCGACACGGGCGGCGTTCCTCGCCGCCAAGCTGGCGTCCATCGGGGTCACCCTGGGCGTCGGCACCCTGCTGGCGGTGTCGGGGGCCGCCACCTACACGGCGGCCCTCTTCGAGCCACTCGGCGTGGGCGGCTGGGCCGCGCTGGTGGGCTGCGTCTGGCTCTCGCTGATGGCGTACGCGGCCATCACGTTCCTGGGCAGCACGCTGTCACACTCGGCGGCGGGCGGGGCGGCCATCGGCGTCGGTGGGCTCATCCTGCTGACGGTCGCATCGGCGATCCCCACCTTGGCGCCCTACCTGCCGGGCGGCCTGGCCGCGCTGGGCGGCGCGCTGGCGCTGGGTCGTCCGGCACCCGAGCTGGTGGGCTCGCTGGCGGTCTCGGCCGGGATCACCTTGGCGGCGGCGATCGCCGCAGCCTGGGCGTTTCGAGGCCGGGAGCTATAGCGGGGGCTGCAGCGGGGGCGCCCTGGACGCGAAGCAGTCGCCGGCGGGCCGGCCGGAGCGTCAGCGGGCTGGATGGAAGACGTCGTATGGCGCCAGGGTCACCCAGTCCACCAGCAGGCGGTTGACGGCGACGGCATCGACGGACACGCGGACACGGCGCGTGCGCATCGGGTACTCGATCCAGGCGTCCGTCAGCGGCACCATCTCCCGCTCGCGGGGCCAGACGCTCATCGACTGGGCGCCGGGCAGCGTGTGGTGGTAGCCGCGGACCAGGTATGGCCCGGCCTTGAGGCCGATCGGCGTCCTGACCGTGGTCCGGACCATCTCGCGGTCGCCGCGCGGCCCACCCAGGTGCGCGAGGTAGACGGAATCCCTTGGAAGCGAGACCTCCTGGGCCCGGCCGGGCAGCCCGCCGGCGTGGGGCATCACGGCGACGCGCGACAGGAGCACGCGCGGATCGTCGTTGAGGACGTCGCTCATCCGCCAGCCCTCGTACACCTCGATCAGGCCGCGCTGGCGGCGGTCGATGGTGTAGACCACCGTCTCGTAGGCAGGGCACAGGTCGACCCATGGGACGAGGGCGCTCTCGATGACGACTGGCGGCGCGGACTCCTCCGGGCGAAGGGCCGGGAGCCGGGTCGACGATTGGATCATGCGTGCAGGTTCCCCCGGGCTGGCGCCGAACGTCAGGGACTCGAAGTACCGGGCTGCCGCCGGAAGGTCCGCTGCGATCCGGGTGGGTTGGCACGACTTACGGGGATTGGCGTGGTGTCTGCGGGTTCACGGGCCGCCCCGGGCCACACCGGGACTGCCACGGCTGGGGGGTTGCCGGGCCGCGCGGCCGCGCCGGGCAAGATTGCTGTTCGACCTGATCGAGGCCGCGGGGTAGGATCTCCCACATGACAACCAAGCCCCGGCAGCCCCGCACCCTCATGACGGTGCACGCTCACCCCGACGACGAGACCATCGGCACCGGCGGCCTGATGGCCCGGCAGGTGCTCGAGGGCGACCGCGTGGTGCTGGTCACGTGCACGGACGGCGCGCTCGGGGAGATCGTCGTTCCGGCGATGGCCACCCCCGAGAACCACCGCCGGCTGGGCGAGATCCGGTCAGGCGAGCTGGCCGCGGCGATGGCCGTCCTGGGCGTCACGGAGTGGGAGAACCTCGGGTTCCGGGACTCCGGGATGGTGGGCACGCCGGGCAACGACGATCCGCGCTGCTTCTGGCGAGCAAACCTCGACGAGGCCGCCGGACGCCTGGTCTGGCTGGTTCGGACGTACCGCCCCGACGTGATGACCACCTACAACGACTTCGGCGGCTACGGCCACCCGGACCACATCCGGACCCACGACGTGGCCGTTCGGGCGTTCGACCGTGCGGGGGATCCGGATTGGTACCCCGAGCAGCTCGAGGCCGGGCTGGAGCCCTGGACGCCGCTGAAGCTGTACGAGCAGGCCATCCCCGACTCGGTCCGGCAGGGGATGGCGGAGCGGCTGGCGGCCCGTGGCGAGCGGTCCCCCTGGGAGGCTCCGGCGGACCTGCCCGAGGAGCAGCGGGCGGAGTTCGAAGCCCGCCTCTCCAGGATGGTCGTCCCCGACCTGGCGATCACGACGTGGGTGGACATCGCCGACGTCCTGGACCGCAAGTGGGAGGCGATCCGCAGGCACGTCACGCAGATCAGCGACGACGGGCCGTTCATGTCGCTGGGCCTGGAGGGCTGGCGCGAGGCATGGGCCCGCGAGGCCTACGTGCTGCGCGAGTCACGGGTGACCACGAGGCTCCCCGAGACGGACGTCTTCGCCGGGATCAAGTAGCCAGCGGCGGGCCTACTGGTCCGCCGCTTCCACGAATCGGCCGCGAGGCCAACCGTCCGCCGGCCGGGGCGCCGAAGGCGCGTGCGCCACTACCAGGGAAGCAGCCCCTTCGAGGCGTTGAAGACCTGGTCCATCACCACCTTGCCCGAGCCGGCCGGGTCCATGAAGTTGGGCTGGGTCCGCTCCAGGATCAGGTGGGGGCGCATCACGGCCTGGACCAGGCTGGCGCCGTTGAACGTCAGCTCCAGCGTGATGCCTTCCAGGGTGGGCTCCGACCAGATCTGGTCGAACACGAAGTTGCCCAGCGCGTGCCAGATGGGCTTGCCCTTGTAGAGCTCCACCGCGCCCGCCCAGTGCGGGTGGTTGCCGATGACCATGTCGGCCCCCGCGTCGATCGCGGCGTGGCCCAGCGTGACCTGGTCGGCGCTGCGGGTGGTGGTGTACTCGGTACCCCAGTGCGGGAAGACGATGACCACCTGCGCCCCGGCCGCCCGCGCCGCCGCGACGCCCGCCGTCAGCGCGGCCACGGTCATCTGGGCCGAGCCGACCGCCGTCGCGGTCTTGGCCCAGTAGTACGGCGCGATCGTGTCGTACGCCAGGATCGCGACCTTGACGCCGCGGGCCGTGAGCAGGGACGGCGCGTGGGCCGCGTCGTACCCCGTGCCCGCGCCGCCGTGGGCGATCCCCAGCCCATCCAGTGCGGCCAGCGTCTCCCGGATTCCCTGCGCCCCGGCGTCGCCCATGTGGTTGTTGGCGAGGCCCACCCAGTCCAGGCCCGCGTTCTTCAACCCGGAGATCAGGGCCGGGTCGCCGCTGAACACGGTGCCGTCCTGGTGCCAGGTGAACTTGACCGGCGCGGGGTTCTCGAAGTTGGCGATGGCCAGGTCCGCCCCCGAGATGAGCGCCCGGACCGCGCCATCGTCCCCGGCGCGTTGTGTCACGGGCTGCGCCCAGCCGAACTGGCTGCAGCAGGTATGGCCGGTGATGGAGACCGAGCCGCCGTCGTAGGCGAAGTCCGCTCCCTTCTTGTTGACGCTCAGGGTCAGGTAGACGCCGCGGTCCAGGAAGACGTCACCGCCGGCGAACAGGGTCCATGCCGAGGCCGGGTCGTACGCGGGCGCCTCGGCCGCCCCCCCGGCGACGGCCACGATCCGCGCCTGGAGTGGCCACTGTGCGAGCGCCGCCACCCTCCCCACGCCGAACAGCCGCACGCCCTCCCAGCCCAGCGCCCGCACCGAGGGATCCACCTGGGACGCGCGCAGCACGCCCAGGCGGTCCGGGTGCGCGGCCAGGTCGGCACGCAGGGCCCCGGCGTCGGCAGCGGAGATCAGGCGGGCAGGATCAGCCGGAGCGGCGACGCCGAGCGCGGCCATGATCGCCGGCACGTCCGCCGTGACCACCTCCAGGGCCGCGAAGCGCTTGCTGGTTCCCGCGAGCACGGCGGTCACCTCGGCGGCATCCGTCCCGGTGGCCGAGCTCCGGAAGCCGGTGACGGGCACCACGGCGACCGGCGGGATCGGCGTCGGCGACGGGGTGGGGGTGGGTGATGGGACCGGCGAGGGGCTGGGCGTGGGCACACGGACGGGAGAGGCCGACGGAGAGGCCGACAAGACGGCGATCCCGGGGGAGACGGGGGCCGCCCCCGCTGCGGCCAGGTCGGCGAGTGGCCCCAACCCCAGCAGGCCGGCCGCGACCGCCACCAGCACGAGCGCCAGGGCGCCGATGAGCGCGCCCAGGCGCGGCGAGATCGACCGGAGGGGAGGGATCATGCCGTCGATCGTACCGCCCGGGCGTCGCCAGGCATAGAGAACGCCCCGTTCGGGCGGGCGAACGGGGCGTAGGTGTAGGCGGATGGCGGACCCGACCGGATTCGAACCGGCGATCTCCAGCGTGACAGGCTGGCATGTTTGGCCGCTACACCACGGGTCCAGTTGCGGCTGGCGGAGGATAGCACCTGCGGGCCGTCCGTGCCCGGCGAAGATCCACGCTGGGGTGGCCACGGGGGAACGGGCCTATACTGCGCGACCGATGGACCTGATCGACCTGCGCTCCGACACGGTCACCCGGCCCACCCCCGAGATGCGGCGAGCCATGGCCGAGGCGGAGGTGGGCGATGACGTCTTCGGTGACGACCCCACGGTCAACGCGCTCCAGGAGCGCGCCGCCGAGCTGCTCGGCAAGGAGGCCGCGCTCTTCGTGGCCTCCGGTGCCATGGGCAACCTCGTCGCCCAGCTGGCCCACCTGGGGCGCGGCCAGGAGACCATCGCGGGCTCGGAGAGCCACCTGATCGACGACGAGGCGGCCGGCCACGCCGTCGTCGTGGGGACCAGCATCCGCGCCCTGCGCGAGCGCCCGGATGGCACGCTGGACCTCGACGAGATCGTTGGCGCGTTCCGCGACCCGCTCGACGTCCACGAGCCCATCACGGGCCTCGTCGCGCTGGAAAACACCAACGGCCACTCCATGGGCCAGCCGCTGACCGCCGAGTACACCCGCCAGGTGGCGCGGATCGCGCACGACCGCGGCGTGCCGCTCCATGTTGACGGTGCCCGCCTCTGGAACGCGGCGATCGCGCTGGGCGTCACGCCGGGCGATCTCGCGGGCCCCGCGGATTCGGTCATGTGCTGCCTGTCCAAGGGCCTGGCCTGCCCGGTCGGCTCGATCGTTGCCGGCTCCAGGGACTTCGTCTGGCGGGCACGCCGCGCCCGGAAGCTGGTCGGCGGCGGCATGCGCCAGGTGGGCATCGTCGCGGCCGCAGGGCTGGTCGCGCTGCGCGACGGGGACGCGGGGATGATCACCCGACTCGCAGACGACCACGCCAACGCGCGCCGGCTCGCGGAGGGTCTGGCCGCGCTCCCGGGGGTCGTCTCGCCCGGTGGCATCGCCCAGCCGGCAGCCGGTCCCCTGGACCCTGCCCGCGTCCGGACCAACTTCGTGATCTTCGGCATCCAGCGGGATCGCGCCGCGGTCCTCGATGACCTCAAGGCACGGGGCATCCTGCTGAACGCCTACCCGCACGGCACCATCCGCGCCGTGACCCACTACGGCATCACGGCCGCGGACATCGACCGCGTCATCGCCGCGGTCGCGGCCGCCCTGCGTGCGGCGCCGGCCATCCACGACGTCGACGCGCCGACGGCCACCTCCCCGACCAGCACACGGAGCCGGGATTGACGGACTTCGAGCTCACCCGGCCGGAACCGGCACCGCAGCCCGGCCCCCTGGACGGCCACTTCTACGGCCTCGTCGAGGACCGCTTCCGGCGCGTGCTGCGGGACAACCCCACCGCCGCGACCAGCCACGGCATCCACCGCTGGGACGACCAGCTGGGCGACGGCAGCCGCGACGCGGTGCTCGAGGAGATCGCCCGGGATCGCCGGCACATGGTCACCATCGAGGCCCTGGACGTCGAGGCGCTCTCGCCTGAGGTCCGCTTCGAGCGCGAGCTGGAGCTCCATCACCTCCGGGAATCGCTGTTCCACGCCGAGGTGGTGCGAACGTGGGAGCGTCGCTCGTTCGCCCTCGATTCGCTCGGCGACGCGCTGTTCATGCTCATGGCCCGCGACTTCGCGCCGTTCGCGGACCGCCTGTCGTCCATCGCGGGCCGTCTGGAGAGCGTCCCCGCCTTCCTGGCCGAGCATCGGACGCGGGCGGCGGCGCCCCAGGTGCGACTCTGGCAGGGACTCGAGATCGAGGAGGCCGAGTACCTGCGCGACTTCCTCGCCGAGATCGGCGCCGCAGGCCACGGCGTGCTGGGTCCGATCGAGCAGCGACGCCTGGACCGGGCGATCCTGGTGGCGGCGCGGGCCATCGAGGAGTACGTCGGGTGGCTCCGGATCACGCTCGACAGCGGCACGGACGACTGGGCCCTGGGCTCCGACAAGCTCGACGACCTGATCCGCGTCCGGGCCCTGGATGGGCTGACGGCCGACGAGATCCTCCGGATCGGCTTCGACCAGCTGGCGCAACAGCAATCGGCGCGCCGGGCGGCGGCGAGACAGATCGACCCGGCCGCCCTCGAGGACGCGGTGGTCGACCGCGTCAAGCGCGACCACCCGGCGACGTTCGCCGAGGCGCTCGAGGGCTACCGCAGCGCGATGTACCGGGCGCGCGCCCACATCGTGGAGCGCGGCCTGGCCAGCATCCCGGATGGCGAGCGGATCGAGGTCATCGAGACGCCGAGGCACCTCCGCCAGTCACTCCCGCTGGCCGCCTACTTCGTGCCACCCAAGTTCGACCCAAACCCCGCGGGAATCTACGTGGTCACCCCCTCCGTGGACGACGATCCGGGAGCGATGCGCGAGCACAACTGGAGCGCCATCAGCAACACCAGCATCCACGAGGCCTATCCGGGCCACCACCTGCAGTTGTCGATGGCCCGGCTCCACCCGTCGCTCTCGCGCCTCCAGCTGGACGCCACGGAGTTCGTGGAGGGCTGGGGCATGTACAGCGAGCAGATGATGCGGGAGGAGGGCTTCGACGACGGGCCCGCCTTCCAGGTGGGCCTCGCGACGGACGCCATCTGGCGCGCCTGCCGGATCATCCTGGACATCCAGATGCAGCGCGGCCAGTTCTCCGTGGAGGACGGCACGCAGTTCATGCGCGAGATGACGCGCTTTGAGCTGGGCGTCGCCCGCGCCGAGGTCACGCGCTACACGTACACACCCACCTACCAGCTCTCGTACCTGCTGGGCAAGGTGATGCTCCTGCAGCTCCGCGAGGACGAGCGGCGACGCCTGGGCCCGGCGTTCCGGTTGCGCGACTTCCATGATTCGCTGCTGCGTGCCGGCTCCCTGCCCATCAGCTTCCAGCGGCGGATCCTCGCGGGCGAGGGCCGCTCCACCCATCGGGTGTCCGGCCACGGCGACGGGCGCGGCCCGGGCGCGGCGTAGGTGCAGGTCCTGCCCGCGATCGACCTGGAGCGGGGCCGGTCGCGAGTCGTGTTCTGGCCGGGTGCCGCCACGGGTGACGGCGTGCCGACCGACCGGCCCGAGCGGATCGCCGAGCACTTCGTGCGCCTGGGTGCCCCGGTGATCCACCTGGTCGACTTCGATGGCGCCCGGAGGGGCGCCCCGGGCAATCTCGAGGCCATCGGCAGCATCGCCGCGCGGGTCGCGACGCCCATCCAGGTGGCCGGTGGGCTGGAGAGCCCCGACGCCATCCGCCTGGCCTTCGCCGCCGGCGCGACACGCATCGTCCTGGGCATGAGCACCGTCGAGGACCCGGGGCTGGTGCGCGAGTGCGTCGCGGTGGCCGGCGACTGGCTGGCGGTTGGGATCGACCCGCGGCCGGAGCGCTTCGCCGCGTTCCCGTGGAAGCGGGGCGTCCCCACCCTGCGGGGCGTGCTCGACGAGCTGCAGGCCTGCGGGGTCAACCGGTTCGTCCTGTCGCACTCGGGGGCCGGCGCGGAGCTTGAGCAATTGGCGCTGCTCACCCGGACGCTGGACGCTGATCTCCTGGTCGCCGGCGGCGTGCGCGACCTCGATGGCATCCGCCGCGTGCGCGATGCCGGCGTGACGGGCATCATCCTCGGCGAAGCGCTCCTCTCGGGGGCGATCGACTACCCCGCCGCCACGGAGGCTGCCGCGTGACCTCTCGCCGCCCAGACAAGCCCGGCCGTCCCGCCGATCACCACGCCGGGCGCCCCCAGCGCCGCGGCTCGGAAACCCCGCGGCGGTCGGGCCGCGGCCGCTCGCCCGAGGCCGAGCGCCGACGGATGCTCACCAAGGGGATCCTTGGGGTCATCGGCTTGTTCGTCGTCCTGGCGGTGGCGGTGGTTGTCATGAACGTGATCGGTGGGTCGGGCGGCTCGGCCGGACCCATCCCGCCGATCGGCGCCGGGGCCGCCGGCGCGACGGCCACCCCAAGGCCCAGCGTCGGTCCCACCGCGACCACCAACGTCGGCGCCAAGCCCGCGGGCTGCCCGAGCGCCGCCCCCGCCGCCCTGCCGGCCGGCGAGACCCGCACGGTCACGCTGACCACCAGGCTGGGTGCCATCGCGGTCCAGGTCAAGGCTGACCTGTCGCCCCTGGCCGCCGGCAACTTCGTCGCCCTGGCCGAGTGCGGCTTCTACAACGGCGTCGTCTTCCATCGGATCGTGCCCGGCTTCGTCATCCAGGGTGGCGATCGAGCCGGGACGGGGGCGGGCAAGGAGCCCGGATATACGATCAAGGATGAGCCGGTCACGACCGCCTACAAGCGAGGGACCGTGGCCATGGCCCGGACGCCGGTGCCAAACTCGCAGGGCTCGCAGTTCTTCGTCGTCCTCGACGACAAGAACTCGCTGGCCCAGACCAACACCTATTCCATCTTCGGGAGCGTGACGTCCGGGATGGATGTCGTCGACGCGATCGCGAAGATGCCCAACACCGGTTCCGGCAACACCGCCATGGACCCGGTGGCCATGGACACCGTCATCGTCAGCAAGCCCTGAGGGCAGACCGCCCCTCCCGCAGCCCATTCGAAGGAGACCCCATGACCCGCGCCACCATCGGCACCGACATCGGCGACATCGAGATCGAGCTCTACGACGAGAGCGCCCCCAAGTCGGCGGCCAACTTCATCGCCCTCGCGAAGAAGGGCTTCTACGACGACGTCATCTTCCACCGCGTGATCCCGGGCTTCGTGATCCAGGGCGGCGACGGCGAGTTCGGCAAGAAGTCCGCGCTCAACACCGGGCGGGTCGGGACCGGCGGTCCCGGCTACAAGTGGGAAGACGAGCCGGTCAAGGGCGACTACACGCGCGGCTCGCTGGCCATGGCGAATTCGGGTGCCAACACCAACGGCTCCCAGTTCTTCATCTGCGTGAAGGACCTGATGGGCAGCCTGCCCAAGCAGTACAACCTGTTCGGCACGGTGACCAAGGGAATGGACGTGGTGGACCGGATCGTCTCCGCGCCGCGCAACGGCCGGGACCTCCCCAACCAGCCCGTCGCCATCACGAATGTGACGATTCTGGAAGATTAAGGAATTTTCATCGTTCGGCGCGTCAAAACCCTTGGCAAGGGGCACCGGACCGAGTAGAGTTCGTCTCGCTGCTGCAATGCAGCGCTGCCCCAGCGGCAAGGTCATGGGTAGGTAGGGTCAGGGTAGTCGGTGCAGCCGACGTGATAGATGCCCTTGGCGCGTGGCAGAAGCGTCCGCTTCGGCGGATACCTTCACCGGGACAGCATCAGAGCGGCTCCTTCGGGAGCCGCTCTGATTTATTGTGCGCCGGGTTTCAGCCCTGGAGCGCGAGGCGCGGTGGGCGGAACCCCCGGAGGCGGAGGGCGTTAGAGACCACGGTCACGCTGGACGCGGCCATCGCGGCGGCGGCAAAGATGGGATCCAGCTGCCAGCCCAGGAACGGGTAGAACACGCCGGCGGCCAGCGGGATGAGCGCCACGTTGTAGGCAAACGCCCAGAACAGGTTCTGGCGGATGTTCCCCATCGTCGCCCGGGAGAGCGAGATCGCGGTCACGATGGCCCGCAGGTCGCCGCTCACCAGCGTGACCGAGCCGGATTCGATGGCCACGTCCGTGCCCGTCCCGATGGCCAGTCCCACGTCCGCCTGGGCCAGCGCCGGGGCGTCGTTGATGCCGTCGCCCACCATGGCCACGACCTTGCCGCCCAGCTGCTGGCGGCGGACCTGGGCCGCCTTCTCGTCGGGGCGCACGTCCGCGAGCACCTGGTCCACGCCCGCCTCCCGGCCGATCGCGGCGGCGGTGATCTCGTTGTCGCCGGTCAGCATCAGGACCCGCAGGCCCAGCCGGCGGAGCTCCGCGACCGCGGCGGGCGAGGACGCCTTCAGGGTGTCCGCGATGCCGATGACCCCCGCGGCCTGCCCATTCACGGCGACCAGGACCGGCGTCCGGCCCTGGGCGGCGATGGGCGCCGCGGCCGCATCCAGCTCCGCGGTGACGACGCCGTTCTCCTCGAGGAAGCCCTGGCGACCCACCAGCACCGTCCGACCATGCACCACGGCGCGGATGCCGGCGCCCGATTCGGCGTCGAACGAGGAGGCGTCCGGGATGGCGAGGCCGCGATCGTCACGCACGTGCCGGACGATCGCCTCGCCCAGCGGATGCTCCGAGCCGCGCTCCGCGGCCGCCACCAGGCGGAGCAGCTGCTCCTCCGCGACACCCGCCGTGCCGGCCAGCACCACATCCGTGACCCGCGGCCGGCCCTCGGTCAGCGTGCCGGTCTTGTCCAGGATCACCACGCCCACCTTGCCCAGCCGCTCCAGCGCCTCGGCGTTGCGGAACAGGATCCCGTTCTCGGCCCCCTTGCCGGTGCCCACCATGATCGAGGTGGGGGTGGCCAGGCCCAGCGCACACGGGCAGGCGATGATCAGGACCGCCACCATGTTCACCAGCGCGTGCGTGAAGGTGGGCTGCGGACCCAGCAGGAACCAGGCGAGGAACGTCAGGGCGGCAATCCCAAGCACCACGGGGACGAAGATCCCGGTGACCTGGTCGGCCAGGCGCTGGATGGGCGCCTTGCTCCCCTGCGCCTCCTGGACCAGCCGGACGATCTGCGCCAGGACGGTGTCCCGGCCGATGCGCGTGGCGCGAAACGTGAAGCTGCCGGAGGTGTTGAGCGTGCCGGCCACCACCTCGTCGCCGACCCGCTTGGTGACCGGGATGGGCTCGCCGGAGATCATGCTCTCGTCGACCGGCGAGGTGCCCGACTGCACCAGGCCATCGACGGCGATCCGCTCGCCGGGCCGGACCAGGACGCCATCGCCCACCAGGACCTGCTCGATGGGGAGGTCCGCCTCCACGCCGTCGCGGACGACCCGCGCGGTGCGCGGCTGGAGCCCGACGAGGGCCCTGATCGCGTCGGAGGTGTGGCTGCGGGCGCGCGACTCGAGGAACCGGCCCAGCAGGATCAGCGTGATGATGGTGGCCGACGTGTCGAAGTACATGGGCATGACGCCGTTGACCATGGCGGACATGAAGAAGTCCGGCAGCAGGAGCGCGGCGGCGCTGTAGAAGTAGGCCGCGGACGTCCCCACCGCGATGAGCGTGTTCATGTCCGTGCCGCCGTGCTTGCCCACCTTCCATGCGCCCCTGTAGAAGATGGCGCCGGCGTGGAACTGCACCGGCGTGGCCAGCACGAGCTGGAGCCACGGGTTGCTGATCCACGACGGGAGGAACGGCGCGACCGTCATCTGGGCGAGACCCAGCAGCAGCGGGATCGTGAAGATCAGCGACTCCAGCAGGAGCCGTCGGAGCTCGGCCTGATGGCGCTGCTGGTACGTGCCGGCCCCCGCGTTCGCGGCCGCGTCGACGGGCGCCGCCGCGGGGCGGGCGTCGACCGAGGCAGCAGCCGATCCGCTCGACGCGGCGGCGTTGGCGGCCACCGCGGCCGCCTGGGCCGAGCCGGGCGCCGGGGCGCCGTCCGCGATGGGCCTGGCGTCATAGCCGGCCGCCTCGATGGCCTTGATGACCTGCTCGAGGGTCAACTCCGGCCCGATGACCACGGTCGCCCGCTCGGTGGCGAGGTTGACGTTGGCCGTCTCCACCCCGTCGAGCTTGCGCAGGTAGCGCTCGATGCGGTTGACGCACGAGGCGCACGACATCCCCTCGACGTCGAGCGTCAGGGAGCGGGGCGCGGAGATGGCGATCTCCACGGACTGCGTGGGGGCGGGGTTGACGGTCTGGGTCATCGGGCGACGGCTTTCGTTGGGTGCGAGGGTGTTGCGGGCGGGGACGCCTTGGGCCGCAAGACGGCCCGGCGTCCCCGCGAGGTCAGGACCGCGGGTCCTGACCCTACATCGAGGGGACGTAGGTGGGATCGAGGTAGCGTCCGGGCTCCTCCTCGAAGTCGAGCTTGCAGCCCTTGCCGCAGAAGTAGTAGTCGGACCCGGCGTGGTTGAAGGTCAGGCCCTTGCCGGTGGCAGCCACGACATCCACCGTCATGCCGCAGACCGGGTCGATGGCGCGGCCGGCCGCCAGCCCGCCCTCCTCGTGCCCGTGATCGTGGCCACCCTCCGCGGGATGCTCCGACTGGCCGACCGCCCAGACGGCGTCGATCTGCTCGCCCCAGGGCGCCTGGACCGGCACCACCTGGAGCGCGAAGCCCGGCTTGGCCGCGAACCCCCTGGACTCGATCGCGTGACGCGCGCCATGGCCCACGGCGAACTCGTTGCCGCAGCAGCAGCCCTCCGTGGCGACGTCCGTGCCCGCCTTCAGCGCGACGCCCGGGTTGCAGCCACACGGACAGGTGTAGCTGGCAAAGATCGAGTTGTCCGGGCGGACGTCGATCTGGAGATGCATGTCGACCACGATGGTTCCTCCAAGCGGGTGTGCGGCGGGACGGGTGGAGCGCCCCGGCCGGGGTCCAGTGGGGCCTGGACGGGGCCGAATGATACCCCCGGGGGGTATAGACCGCAAGGGCAGTTGTGAGGCCCGCCGGTCGGCTCCGCGACGCCCCCAGGGTCGATTGATTGGGCCGAATGGCCCTTTGAGGCACGGCGCGCGCGTGGCTAGCCTCGGGAGACGAGCCAGTCCCGGCATCGTCGAGCTTGCAGGTGGCCTCATGCGCACGCGTCTCACCCGCCTCACTCAATCGCGCCACCCGGGCCCGCGCCAGGTGACCCTGTTCGTCGATCGCAGCACCATGCCCTGCCCGCTCCGGGCCGACGCCGACCTGGGCACCGTGCCCGCGGCGGCGCCACGGGTCGCCTCCTAGCGCCCGGAACCAGGCTCCTCGCTGCGTCCCGCCGGTCCACCCGCCCGATGATGCCTGCGTCCCTCGCGCGCCGGGGTATCATTGCGACCCCATCGCGGGCACGCGCCTGTAGCTCAGTGGATAGAGCGTCGGCCTCCGGAGCCGAAGGTCGCAGGTTCGAATCCTGTCGGGCGCGCCAAACTCTCGCCGTGGGCACCCCCGCATGAGCCGCGCCACGGCTCCCGCGCGCCAGGCGGACGCGCTGGCGGTCCGCCTCGACGCCATCCAGACGGCCGAGGCGGTCTTCGCGGTGGACGATGGGCAGCGCATCGTGACCTGGTCGGCGGCCGCCGAGCAGCTGTTCGGGCGCACGGCCGGGGAGGCGGTGGGCCGGCTCTGCTTCGAGGTCCTGGGCTCGCCCGAGAATCACGCCGATTGCCGGCCGGGCTGCCGACCCATCCTCGAGGCGCGCCGCGGCCGAGCCGTCGCGCATCCCGACATCCACGCCCGTCATGTCGACGGCCGCCAGATCACCTTGCGCGCCTCCTCGTTTGTCATGCCGGACGGGAGCGGCGCCCCCGCCCCGGACAGCGACGCGGGGGCCGGCGCGGGGGCCGGCGCGACGGATGGCCCGGCGCGTGCGGCGCGGCCCATCGTGGTCCACCTGGTCCGGGCCACGGCCGGCGCCCCTCGCCGCGCGAGGCGGCACCCCGAGGCCCACCATCCGGCAACCGCCGCCGCGCACGAGGCGGTCCCGGCCCCGATCAGCCCCCTGACACCGCGCGAACTGGAGGTGCTCCACCTGCTGGCCGTCGGTCGGAGCACCCTGCAGATTGCCGAGGAGCTGACCATCAGCCGGCTGACCGCGCGCAACCACGTCCTGCGCATCGAGCAGAAGCTGGGCGCCCACAGCCGCGTCGCCGTGGTCTTCCACGCCCGTCATCACGGCCTGATCTAGGGCCGACGCGGCCGGTCGCGAGTCGGGCCGCCCGATCGCCGGCGGACCCGTCCGCGCCTCCTCCGGCACGGCCCATCGCCAGGTCGGCCGTCACCCCTCAAGGACCACGCGGTCACGGCCGATCCCACCGGTAACGGCCGTCGGCACGACGGACGCCCATCCCTGCCTCCTGCCGCCGGCAGGAGCCCGGCAGGAACCCGGTCGAGGTGACGTGGCCCGATCAGCCGCTCTGGCCCACCGGGTCGCCACGCTTCCCGACATCGCGTGGCGCGGTATCGCCGTGGGCCTGGGGGCCCTGATCGTCCTGTCATTCCTCCTGCCGACGCCCGTGACCGGCGGGTTGCTGCTGGCCGCCTGCGAGGTCGTCGCGCTCGCGTGCCTCGTCGTCATCGTGCGCGGCCGGGCGCCGGCGGATCCCGGGGCGTGGCTCCTGGTGGCGGGTGCCATCACGCTCCTGGTGGCGCTGGTGCTGGCGGCCGGCCTGGGGTTCACCGAGCCTCGCAGGCTCGCAGGCTCGCCGATCCGGGCCCTGGCCTTCGGGCTGGCGATGATCGGAGTCCTGCGCCTCCTGAATCGGAATGAGCCGGAGCAGGCGATCGCCCGGACGCTGGAGGCGCTGGCGATCGCGACCGCCGTCGGGCTGGGAGGCTGGATCCTCTTGGTGGAGACCCAGCTGGAACGCGGCATGATCGACAGCTGGCTCGAGGCAGCCACCGCCTTCGCGTACCCCAGCATCGACGTCGGCGTGCTGGTGCTGGCCGCGGAGATCGCCTGGTCCCACCGCGGCCTGCGCCCCTACCAGCGGCTGCTCATGGTTGCGGCCGGGGCCAGCGCGTTCACCGATCTGGCCCTGGTCCTGCCGCTCACCGCGTGGGGATACCCGCCCGGCGGCGTCACCGAGCTTGGTGCATGCCTGGTCCTGCCGATCCTCGTCGCGGCAGCGGCCCACCCATCGGCCCAGGAGCCACGGACGCTCCGACAGCGGGCGGTTCGCCGCAGGCTGGCCGGGACCCGCCTGGCGCTCCTCGCATCGGCGCTCCTGGTCCCCTCGATCGCATTGGTGGTCCACGACCTGGCGGAATCGGCCGGCGGCAGTCCGGCGAATTCGGGCGGACGGGGAGGCGGGCCGTCGATGGACGCCGAGATCGCGCTGGGCGCGGCGATGCTGGCCATCCTCATCATCGCCCGGATGTCGATCGCGCTCGGCCAGGTGGAGCGGGTCCTCCGGATTCGCGACGAGCTGGAAATGGACATCAAGCGCCAGGCCCAGGTCGACGGACTGACCCTCCTCCCGAACAACGCGGCCTTCCATGCGCACCTCCAGCGATCGCTGCAGGCGCAGCCGCCGGAGCGGCTGGCCGTCCTGCTGTGCAACCTCGACGACTTCAAGTCGATCAACGACGCCCTTGGCTACGAAGCCGGCGACCGCCTGCTGGCGGCTGCCGGCAACCGCCTGCTGGGCGCCATCCAGCCCTCGGACCTCGCGGCCCGACTGGGCAGCGACCAGTTCGCCGTCCTGCTCGGAGACCTGGCCGACCCGGCCGACGCCGATGCCGCGGCCGCCCGCATCATCGATGCCTTCGACGAGCCGCTCGTGGTCGCCGGGACGAGCATCCCGATCCGGCTGAGCATCGGCGTGGCCCCCGCGACCATCGGCGCCAATGCCTCGGGGTTGGTGCGCGCCGCCGACATCGCGCTCTCGGCCGCCAAGGCGGGCGACAAGGACCGCGTCGTGCGCTTCGACGCCGAGCTGGGGGAGCGCCAGAGCGAGCAGATGGCCGTCCAGTTCGACCTGGCGCGGGCCGTCTCGCGCGGCGAGCTGCTGCTGCACTACCAGCCCATCTGGAACCTGAAGACGCGGGCGCTCGTCGGCGTCGAGGCGCTCCTCCGGTGGGACCACCCGGCGCGGGGCCTCATGGGCCCGCTCCAGTTCATCCCGCGGGCCGAGCAGACCGGCCTGATCGTCACCATCGGGCGCTGGGCGCTGGAGGAGGCGACCCGCCAGATGCGGCTCTGGCTCGACGCCGGCGCCTCCCCGTTCTCGCATGTGGCGGTCAACGTGTCGCCGATCCAGCTGCTCGTGCCGGGCTTCGTCGCCGACGTCGCGGCGGCGCTTGAGGTCGCGGGGATCGAGCCGCGGAACCTCCTCATCGAGATCACCGAAAGCGTGTTCATGGACGCCGAGGCGGCCTCGCGCGTCCTCCTCGAGCTGAAGGCGCTGGGCCTGCGGATCGCCGTCGACGACTTTGGGACGGGGTACTCGGCGATGAGCTACCTCGCGACGTTCCCGATCGACGTCCTGAAGGTCGACCGGTCGTTCGTGACCGCGACGACCCGGAGCGAGCAGGGCCACGCGCTGGTTCGGACGCTGCTCCGGCTGGCCCGCGACCTCGGCCTCGAGACCATCGCGGAGGGCATCGAGAGCCCCGAGCAGCTGGCCCGGCTCCGCGACCTGGGCTGCACGATGGGCCAGGGCTTCCTGATGGGCCGGCCGGCCGGGGCGGACTCGGTGGGAACCCTCCTCACGAGCCTGCCGGGGCCGTGGACCGCCGAGCCGGCGGGACCCCAGGCGGCACCAGCCGCGGGCCGGCCGTTGTCCCGGCGCCGGCCGGGCGACCCGGCGCCGCGCGACCCGGGGTCGCGCGGCCGACGAGC